>CAJBBX010000013.1 GCA_903951425.1 uncultured Chthonomonas sp. | reverse complement strand
GTTTGCATCTCTGCTCATCCCACGAGAACCACGAACCAGCCCGTCACTGACCTGCTGAAGACTTTAGGTACTTGACGCACACACATGATAGCGGGTTGCATCTGGCTTGTCAAGGGCCGACTCGGGCGGTCGATGCCTCGGGCCGCGGGCAGGAACGGGACCGCGCCTCCGTCGAACCTATGCGCGTGAGGAGGGACCAACCATGCTGGATGACATGGGCCCCGAGGGACGCGCCGAGCTGGACCGTTTCGCACGATCACGCGAGGCCCTCGCCGCGGACCGCTACCGCCCGCTCTACCACTTCGTCAGCCCCGAGGGCGGGCTGAACGACCCCAATGGGCTCTGCTTCCGGCACGGCCGTTGGCACCTCTTCTACCAGGCCTTCCCGCCCGCCGACCCGCGCCCGCATTGGGGGCACGCCGTGAGCCCGGATCTGGCCCACTGGAGCGACCTGCCCTACGCGATCGCGCCCGGGCCGGAGGAGTCCTGCTGGTCGGGCTCCACGCTGGTAGAGGCGGAGCGCGTCATCGCTATGTACCACGGGCGCCAGTTGGGCAACATGGTGGCCGTCTCCGAGGACCCGATGCTGCTCAACTGGCGCAAGGTGACCGGCGGCGCCGTGCTGCCGAACCCCTGCCCGATCTGGACACCCACCGCCGGCGGGGAGGCCATGCCCGGCGTGGGCGGGGCGCCCGTGCCGCCGGGAGCCATCAACTTCATGTATGACCCCTGCATCTGGAAGCAGGGCGCGTCCTATTACTCTGTGTCCGGCGGCACGCTGCCCCACGGCCCCAGCGGCAAGCGCACACGGGCCGAGTTCCTCTTCCGTTCGCCGGACCTGGAGAGGTGGGAGTACCTCCACCCACTGCTGGAGGACGACATCTTCGGCCTGCCCGGCGACGACGGCGGCTGTCCCTACTTCTGGCCCATCGGCGACCGGCACATCCTGCTCCACTACAGCCACATGAGCGGCGCGCACTACCTGCTGGGCGACTACGACACGGAGCGGCAGAAGCTCGTGGTCACCAGCGGGGGGCGCTTCACCTTCGGCCCCTGGTACCCCGGCGGCGTCCACGCCCCAACGGCCACGCCGGACGGGCGCGGCGGCGTGATCGCGATCTTCAATATCAACGCGGCCAGGCCCACGCCGGGATGGAACCAGATCATGAGCCTGCCCCGGCGGCTGACGCTTGCCGGGCGCGACGACTTGCGGATGGAGCCGGCCGGCGACCTGGCGTCGCTCCGCCGGGCCCACGCGCAGGCGCCGCCCATGGCCCTGCCTGCCAACCGCGAGGTGACGCTGGAGGGGTTGCAGGGCAGCGTGGCGGAGGTCGCGGCGGAGATCGATCCCATGGCGGCGCAGTGGGTGGAGCTGACCGTGCTGCGCTCGCCGGACCGGGCCGAGTTCACACGGATCGCCTTCTACCGCCACCGCGGCTATGTGGACTGGGACCGCAGTGACGGCTGGACGCGGTTCAACGAGTCGCGCGACAGCGTGCTGCTGGTCGATACGGCCTACTCATCGGAACTGCCCGACGCCGAATGCCGCGCACCGGAGATCGCGCCGTTCTACCTGGAGCCGGGGGAGACGCTGAAGCTGCGGGTCTTCATCGACCGTAGTGTGGTCGAGGTCTTCGTCAACGGGCGCCAGTGCCTGAGCATCCGCGTCTACCCCGGCCGGACGGACAGCACAGGCCTCTCGTTGCGGGCGCAGGGGTCCGATGCGGCCCTGCTCTCGCTGGACCTGTGGCAACTGGAGGGCATCTACCCCGGCTGAGGAGGCGGGCGGCGGGGGTCGGCAAGGAGGCGGGCCATGGATTCGAGTGTGCTCTTCGGGTTGCTGGTGCTGCTGGTCCCCGTCGGCGTCACGGCCCTGGTGGTGTCGCTCTACTGGCGGAAGCGGGGTGCGCACGTCCCGGCGGCGGCCGCTGGGTCCGTTGCTGGGTCCATCGCGTTGGGTCCGGCGCTGGGCGGCGGGCTCGGCTTGGCGCTGGAGTCTACAGGCTTCAGCCGCCACGCCGACCTGCCGATCGGCCTGATGCTCGGGTTCATCGTGGGGTTCCCTGTCGGCGCCGTGGCAGGCGGCATCTTCGCCGGACGGGCGATGGCCCGGTGGGCCGATGAGCCCTCCATCCGGCGCTGGGCGCTGGCCGGGATCGCCTCGGGGCCCGTCGCCGGTTGGCCGGTGATCTTGCTCCTGCCGCGCTCGTCCATGGGTGTGGCCACGGCGGTCTACGCGCTCTTTGTCGTGGGCGTCCTGCTCGGCGCGGCCGGACTGGCGTTGGCGCGGTCGCTGCAAGGGCGCCCCGAAGCCATGCGCAGCGCCGCCGCCCTTGCCGTCGCGGCACTGGTGGCGCTACTCATCGGCGGGGTCGCCTGCGGCCCATCGCTCCGCGGCCGCGTCCTCGCGGTCAGCCAACTGGAGGCGTCGGGCGACGTCGCCGCGCTGCAGACGGTCGTCTCCGACCCGCTTGGGTCGCCCTACGAGAGGCAGCGGGCCTCGCAGGCCTACGCCTTCCTGGACCCGCAGGCGGCGCTCAAAAGCCAGGATGAGGAGACCTGCTACCGCGCGGCCACCGTGCTGGGCGAGCGGGGGGACGCACGGGTGCTGCCGCTCCTGATCAGGGCCGCCACCGACCCCAACGCGTTGCGGGAGCCCTACACCTTCGGCGATCGGATCGACAAGGCGCGCTTGATCCACGCCCTGGGCGGCTTTCGCAAGGGCGGCGCGGTGGAGGCGGTCGGCTGCGTGCTGTCGGACCCGGGGCCCCGGCTCCTTGGGCCACACCAGCCCGACCTCGTGCTGCAGGCCGCCATCGACGCCGCCGGGATGCAAGCCGACGCCCGGCATGCGCGGCCGCTCGCCGCCATCGCGGGCTCAGCCGGCCATCGCGACCGGTACCGGGCCGCCGTTGCGCTCGCCATGGTGGTCCTCGCGACGGGCGACGGGCGATTCGACGCGGCGCTGGCCTCCATGGCGCGGTCCAAGGAGGTTGTCGAGGCCCGGCGCAATGCGGTCCTCGGCCGGCAGTACCGGTACGGCGCCCGCGGCGCCGTGGCGCCGCAGCCCACAACCGGGCGCAACCTTCCGGAGCCCGACGCCGAGGCGGCGCGGCGAACGCCCAACGCCGCCGAGGTCGTCCGGACCCTCCGCGTGGTGGACCTGGGCCTGGAGGCGCTGAAGAAGGCGAACGACATCGAAGGCATTGCGCGTCTGGCGGAGGTCGACCCCATGTGGCGCGACTCGGCCATCTACGCGCTCGGCGAGATTCGAAGCCCGAGCGCCCTGGCCGCCCTGGCCGCACTGTCGCGCTCCAAGGACGCCGCGACCGCACGGGTGGCGGGTGGCTCGCTCAGGCGGGTCCGCAGGGAGGCCGCACTGGGTCACGAGATGCCGGTCCGATCCGGCTCCGTACGCTCGCAGGGCCGTGTGGTGCGCCTCTCCAAGACGGCGGTCCTCGCCCAGGTTCAGCATCGCGGCATCACGGCGTTGGCCCTGGTTGTCCGCGACCGGGCCCACACGCCGCAAATCGGGTACCTGATCGTGAGCCGTGCGCGTTACGGCGATAGCTCGGACCGGTGGGGCTGGGGCGCGTCGTGGGGCGGGCCACCGAACGCGGAGTACTGCCGGGTTGATGCAGACCACCCCAGATTCGGCCAGTGGAAGTACGCCCGCATGTTGCTGAAGGCCGGCCAGGCGATCGAGACGCTGACGGTCCTGACCGCGCCCTACGATGTCCGGCGCGGACGCCTCCTGATCCCCGGACACAGCTCCGGGCGGGGCGGCGCGCGCCAGATGCAGCTTCCAGCGCAGGCCTCCGGGTCCGATCTGAAGTGGGAGGCCAAGCCCGACGCGTGCCTGGCGCGCATCCTTGACGTGCTGCTGGCACGCTCTCCGGAGGTGGCCGCCCTGGCCAAGGAGTGAGGCCACACAAGCAAGAGGGCCCCGCCATCCTTGCCGGATTCGGGGCCCTCGGGGCGCGGAGTGACGGCGGCGCTACTGGGCGTAGCGGCCCTGGTAGAACTTGATGACCCCCTCCAGGTCCTGCTTGGACATGCCCTTGGTGAACCAGTCGTGCTCGGGCATATCCTTGATGGCCTTCTCCACCAGCGCCGGGTCCAGCTCGCGGGCTTCGGGGATGAACTCGGTGTAGAACTTCTTGGCGACCTCGTACATGCCGTGCCACCAGGCGTAGTCCGGTCCGGCCATGGCGGCGCCGTGGCGCGCCCGGCGGCCTTCGTGGTGCCAGAGCTCGTAGTAGGTCCACTTGATCTTGTGGTCGAAGGGCTGGCCGGTGAGCTTGCCGGAAGCGGCGAGGCCGTCCATGATCGCCTTGGCCGGCGCGGCGAACTTGTTGTTGTACAGATCGACCACGCGGTCAAACTGCGTGTAGAAGCCGTTCACGGTGCTGCGGCTGTGGCACTGGGTGCAGACGTCCTGCATGTCCTTGCGCCTGGCTTCCCATTCGGGCAGCTTGGCGCTGATGGCCGGGCGGAGCGTCCAGCTGATGCGCTTGCCCACATCATGGGTCACCGGGATGTTGGGCGTGGCGCTCATGTGGCAGCTTGCGCAGGTGGGGCCCGCGGAGTAGCTCTTGCCGGGTAGCCATTTCCCTGCCGGATCATGGAGCCCCTGCTTGCCGCCAAGGGCCAAGGCCTGATGGTAGCGGCTGCCGTGCTTCGACTCCTCCCAGACCTCCTTCTGCGGGTGGTCCGGGCCGAGGTGGCACTTGCCGCAGGCCTCGGGCGTGCGGGCCTGCGCCACGCTGAAGGCGTGCCGCGAGTGGCAGGAGGTGCAGGCGCCCTTGCTGCCGTCGGGGTTGATGCGCCCGATGCCGGTGTTGGGCCAGGTGGCCGGGTCGATCTTCCCGTCCTTCATGGCGACGGTGGAGCCGTGGCACTGCTTGCAGCCCGCGTCGGCCACAGGCCCGCCGCCCACGGCCTCGCCCAGCACGTTGTCGAGGCTGCCGATGAACTTGGCGGCGTCGGCGTGGCGGCTGGCCTGGAACTCGGTGGCCTCGGCCTCGTGGCAGCTCTGGCAGGTCTTGGGAGTGACGATGACGGCGATCTTGAAGCCGTGGTGGTTCTTGGCGTCGGGCCTGTCGGCCTTGCCGGCCTCGACGTGGCAGGAGGCGCAGTCGATCCCCATGGCGTAGTGCTTGCTGCCCTGCCAGTCCTTCACGATGCCGGGCGTCACCTGGTTGTGGCAGCCGAGACAGCGCTTGCCTTCGGCCGAGACGGGCGGACCGGCGGGTTCGGCGGCGGGCTTCTGGGCGGCCTTCTGCGCGGGCTTGGCGGCGGGCTTCGCCTTGCCCTGCGCCCAGATGCCGGACTCCAGCGCGGCGGTCATCGTCAGCAGGGCCGCGGGCATCATCGCCCAGAGGGCCAGGCGTACGGTTCGTGTCATCGTCGTCTCCTTGCGTCGTCGGTCTAGACTTCCCAGCCTCGGCGGTGTGCGCCGCGGATCAGCTTATCGGCAGCGGGGCATCCGCGGGCGGCGAGCTTGGCGGCGTCCCACTCCAGCTTGGCGCCGGCGCGGTAGGCGGCGCAGCCTAGCAACACGGCTTCGGTGAGGGCGCCGGCGTAGTCGAAGTTGCAGGTGGTGAGCGATCCGGTCTTGCAGGCGTTGATCCACTCCTGGTGGTGGCCGACGCTATCCGGGATGGTGGGCGCCGGGGCCTGGTAGCCCTCGAACTGCTTCTCGGGCAGCAGGATGCGCCGGCCGTAGTCCGCCAGGAGCATGCCCTTGTCACCGACGAAGAGCGTGCCGGCGCCCCACTCGCTGCGGTACGGTTCGGGGAGCTTGGCGGGCCGGCGGTCACCGTCATACCAGGTGAGCTCCACGGCGGGACGCTTGTTGATGGCCGGGAAGGCGTAGCGCACCTCCAGCCACTCGGGGCAGGAGTAGGCGTCCACGGGCGGGCCCTGGGCCTCCACGGTGGACGGGTGGCGCAGGCCCAGCGCCCAGAAGGAGAGGTCCATGTGATGGCAGGCCATGTCGCCCAGGCGCCCGTTGCCGAAGGCCCACCAACTGCGCCAGACGAAGGGCGCGAACCGGGGGTGGTAGGCGATGGGCTGCGCCGGGCCGAGCCAGAGGTCCCAGTCGAGACCCACGGGCACGGGCGGCTGGTCGGTAGGAAGGGCCCCGCCGCTGTAGGCGCCGCCGCACCAGACGTGGACCTCGCGCACCGCGCCGACTGCACCGGACTGCACCAGCTCTACCACACGGCGGTAGTTGGGCTCGGCGTGGATCTGCGTCCCCATCTGTGTGGCCCGCTTGTGCTTGGCGGCCAGTTCGGCCACGATGCGCGCCTCCTGAACGGTATGGGTCAGCGGCTTCTCGCAGTAGACGTGGAGCCCCGCGCGGAGGGCCGCGGCAGTGGCGGGTGCATGAGTGTGGTCCGGTGTGCTCACGACCACGGCGTCCAACCCCGGCATCTCCAGCAGCTTGCGGAAGTCGCGGAACTGGGCGGCGTCGGGGAACTGCTGCGCCACGGAGTAGAGGTAGCTGTCGTCCACATCGCAGACGGCGCGTATCTCCTCTCCCATGACGCCCTCGAAGTTGGCCCAACCGCGATTGGCCACGCCGATGACGCCGATGCGCAGCTTCTCGTTGGCGCGGTAGGTTCGGGCTGCCGATGCCGGCACGCCGATCATGCACGCGGCTCCCGCCGCGCCTCCGACGAAGGCCCGGCGGCTCAGGGACTGCTGCTTACTGTCGGCGCTCATGGTCTCTCACCTCACCCGTTACGATCGTCAAGTTCTGTTCGACGGCGCCCACCGGAACTCCTGCCGCCCGCACAGTGGTAGCATATGCAGACGCCGGTCCTTTCCGGCAGCAAGGGGTAGTGTTCCGTTGAGCCATACAACGACGGATCGTCGGCGCCGGGGCCTTCGGGAGCCCTTCAGCGCCATATCGCACTTCGCGGGAGCGGCGCTGTCGGTGGCGGGGATGGTGCTGCTCATCGTCTGGTCCCACGGTGAGCCCTGGCGGGTGGTGAGCTTCTCGCTCTACGGCGCCACGCTTATCATGCTCTATATGGCCAGCGGCATCTACCACGGCTTGCCCGTCTCTCCGCGTGCGCAGGAGTGGCTGATGCGGCTGGACCACGCGGCCATCACGCTACTCATCGCGGGGAGCTTCATCCCCATGTGCCTGGTGACCCTGCGTGGGGCGCTGGGGTGGTCGCTCTTCGGGGTCGTGGTGGGCATCGCGCTGGCCGGCTCGGCGGTGGTGCTCTTCGTGCCCCGCACGCCGCACTGGGTCCGCCTGGTGCTCTACATCGGGCTCGGCTGGATGGCGTCCGCCATGGTGCCAAGCTTGCGCGCCAAACTGCCACCGGAGGCCATCGGCTGGCTACTGGCGGGCGGCATCACCTACACGTTGGGCGCGGTTGTCTATGCCAGCGGCAGGCCGCGGCTCTGGCCGGGCGTGTTCGGCTCGCACGACCTCTGGCACCTCTTCGTGCTGGGCGGCAGCGTCTGCCACTGGGTCTTCATGCTCTACATCGTGCCGGTGCGCTGAGGGTCGCGGCCGCATCCTCCCGTGGGCTAGACTAACCGGGTAACACCCGCACGGGAGGATGCAGCCCATGAGAACGACCGTGGCCGCGGCGCTGGCCGCACTGGCCCTCGCCGCCAATCTGGCCCACGCCGCGCCCGACGCGCTGGAAGCCGGCTTCAAGGCCCCGCCCGCCTCGGCGCGCCCGCACACCTGGTGGCACTGGGTGAACGGCAACATCACCAAGGAAGGCATCGCCGCCGACCTGGCCGCCATGCAGAAGGTGGGCCTGGGCGGCGCGCAGATCTTCAACGTCGACTGCGGCCTCCCGTCGGGCCCGGTGCCCTTCATGTCGGACAAGTGGCGCGAGCTCATGAAGTTCGCCGTCGAGGAGGCCGGCAAGCGGGGCATCGAGATATGCGCCCACAACTGCGGCGGCTGGTCGAGCAGCGGCGGCCCCTGGGTGAAGCCCGACAACGCCATGAAGATGCTCACCTGGTCCGAGACGCAGGTGTCGGGCGGCAAGCGCTTCGCCGGCTCGCTCCGAGTACCGCCCTCGCGGCTCGGCTACTATAAGGATATAGCGGTGCTGGCCTTCCCAACAGCGCAGGGCGAGCCGGCCCGCATCGCCGACATCCGCGTGAAGGCCGGGTTCGATCGTGCCGACCGGCTCCGACCCAACTTCGCGGGCAAGGCCGAGGGCTCCGTCACGCCGAGGGCATCCATCGTGGACCTGGGCGGCAAGACGCACCTCGACGGCCAGCTCTTCTGGGATGCGCCCGAAGGGGACTGGACCGTTATGCGCTTCGGCTACACCCTCACCGGAGCCCAGAATGCCCCGGCCACCGAGGAGGCCCGAGGCCTGGAGGTGGACAAGCTGGACCGCGAATCCGTGGAGACCTTCTGGCGCACGGGCATGATGGCGGACCTGCTGAAGACGCTGGGGCCGCTCTCCCCCAAGGTGCTGAACAACGTCCTCATCGACAGCTACGAGACCGGGTGCCAGAACTGGACCGGCCGCATGCGCCAGGAGTTCCGCACCCGCACCGGCTACGACCTCCTCACCTGGCTCCCGGTGGTCTCCGGCCGCGTGGTGGAGAGCCTGCCCGAGAGCGAGCGGTTCCTGTGGGACTTCCGGCGGGTGATCGCCGACCTCTGGGGCGAGAGCTACTACAGCTACATGGCCGACATTGGCAAGCGGACCGGGCTCAAGTCCTCTTCGGAGCCCTACGGCAACGGCATCTTCGACAACATCCAGGCGGGCGGCTACGCCGACATCCCCATGTCCGAGTTCTGGGTCGGCGGCGGTACGGGCAACTCCAAGCTGGCAGCCTCCGTCGGGCACGTCTACGGCCGCCAGGTCATCGGGGCCGAGTCCTTCACGGCCGACGACCGCCAGGGCCGCTGGCTGGTGGACCCCTACTCCATCAAGGCGCTGGGCGACGCCGTCTTCTGCGAGGGCGTCAACCGGTACATCTTCCACCGCTATGCGCACCAGCCCTGGACCGGCCTCGTGCCGGGACTCACCATGGGCCCCTGGGGCACCCACTTCGAGCGGACCGTCACCTGGTGGCGGCCGGCCTCCGAGTGGATCCGCTACGTCACGCGGTGCCAGCAGATGCTGCAGGCGGGCCGCTTCTCCGCCGACGTATTGGCCTGGGTGGGAGATGACGCGCCCAACGACCTGCTGCCACCCTCGCTGCCCGCAGGATACGACTATGACTGCTGCGACACCTCGGTCCTCTCCCGCGCCACCGTTCAGGACGGCCGCATCGTGCTGCCGTCGGGCATGGTCTACCGCCTGCTCGTCTTGCCGGACAGCCCCTGCATGCGTCCCGAGACGCTGAAGCGCATCGGCGAGATAGTAGCCCTGGGCGCCACCGTGCTGGGTCCCAAGCCTGCCTTCGCGCCGGGCCTGGGCGGATATCCCGCCTGCGACGACGCCGTGAAGCAGCTCGCCGACCAGATATGGGGAACCGCCGACGGCACGGCGACCAAGGCGCACCTCTACGGCAAGGGGCAAGTGATCTGGGGCATTGAGCCGGGCCTGGTGCTGAATGGTCTGAAGGTAGGCCCGGACTTCCAGACGCTGGGCGACCCCGCCGCGGCGCGCCTCATGTCGATCCACCGCACGCAGGACCCCGTCATGAGCAAGGACGGCAAGCGGACGGTGACGCCCCGGAGCGACTGGTGGTTCGTCTCCAACCAGCAGAGGCGGGCCGTCTCGGTGCGCTGCTCGTTCCGCGTGACCGGCGTCCAGCCCGAGCTATGGTGGCCCGACAGCGGCCGCATGGCCCCGGCCGCAGCTTGGAGCGCCGCCGCCGGCCGCACCGAGGTGCAGCTGGACCTCGACCCGGCGGGCTCCGTCTTCGTCGTCTTCCGCAAGCCCTCGGGCAAGCCGGCCGTCACTTCGGTGCGCTTCGCCACGTCGGAGCCGAAGGCCGCCGCGCCCCGACTGCAGGTCGTCCGCGCCACCTACGGCCCGGCCGACGGACGCCCCGGCGCCGACGTCACCGACCGCGTGACCCGCATGGTCGCCGCCGGCCAGACCGAGATCACCGCGAGCAACGCCGCCTTCGGCGATCCCACGCCGCTGGTGGTGAAGCAGCTCACGGTCACGTACCGGCTGAACGGCAAAGAGGCCACCGTGGTGACGCCTGAGAACGGCATCGCCGCGCTGGGGCCGGGAGGAGGCGTCGTGAAGCCGCGCTACGCACTCGCCGCCGGGCCTGCCGGGCTGAGCCTCACCACCTGGGCCGCGGGAACCTACACGCTGCAGCTGCCCGCCGGCAAGGCGGTGATGGTCAAGACGACCGGCGCCTCATCGGTGGCCGTTCGCGGGCCATGGTCCGTCAGATTCCCGCCCGGCCTGGGCGCTCCGCCCAGCCTGTCGCTGCCCGCCCTCATCTCGTGGCCCGACCATGCCGATGCCGGGGTGCGCTACTTCTCCGGCACGGCGACGTACACCACCGGCTTCCGCGTGGCGCCGGCACAGGTCGCCCCCGGCTCCGTGCTGCGCCTGGACCTGGGCCGCGTGAAGAACCTGGCCGAGGTGGAAGTGAACGGCAAGCCCGCGGGCACCCTCTGGAAGGAGCCCTTCGTCGTCGACGTGACCGGGCTGGTGAAACCCGGCGCCAACACGCTGACCGTGAAGGTGACCAACCTCTGGCCGAACCGCCTCATCGGCGACGAGCAGCTGCCCGATGAGGTGGAGTGGCAGGGCGACACCATCGCCCGATGGCCCGCCTGGCTCTACGGCGGCGGCACGCGCCCGGCTACGGAGCGGGTGGCCTTCACCAGTTGGCGCTTCTACCGCAAGGATAGTCCGCTCCTGGAGTCGGGCCTCCTCGGCCCGGTGAAGCTGGAGAGCGCCCGCCCGGTGATGCTGAAGTAGGCCGCCTCAGGCAAGCGCGGGCCGGGGTGCCAGATAACCCGGCCCGTTCCGCCTCAAGCAGGGTTCTTCCTGAAGGTTACTGTGTAGGTCTTGCGCGACCGCGTGGTCCAAGTTCGAACGTCGCCGTCGGCGCTGGTCGGCACCTCGACACCGTCAGCGGAGACCCGGACGATCTCCTGCCCGGCCGGCGGCGCCAGGTTGACCACGCTGCCATGCAGCGCCTTGACGCGGGCGATCGTCGCCGTCCGATCCTTCCACTCCAGATCGATCGCCGCGCCGCCCTGCGCCCGCAGGCCACGGAACGAACCCGTATGCCATGCCGCGGGCAGCGCGGGGAGCAAGCTCACCCGCCCGCCGTGGCTCTGCAGCAGCATCTCGGCGATCCCCGCGCAGCCGCCGAAGTTACCGTCGATCTGGAAGGGCGGGTGGAAGCAGAAGAGGTTGTTCGAGGAGCCGCCGCCGCCCATGTAGTTCATCTCGGTGGATGCCACGGGCCTGAGGAGCATGCGCAGGAGTTGGTGCGCGCGGTCACCCTCACCCAGCCGGGCCCAGAAGTTCACCTTCCAGGCAAGCGACCAGCCGGTGCCCTCGTCGCCGCGGCCCTCCAGCAGCTTGCGCGAGGCGGCCGCGAGGTCGGGCGTCGTCCAGGGCGTGATCTCCTCGCCGGGGTGCAGGCCGTAGAGCGGCGAGACATGGCGGTGGTGCGGCTCCGGCTCGGGGTAGGGCTCCAGCCACTCTTGCAGGCGGCCGTCGGGACCGACCTGGTTGGGTGCCAGCCGGGCAGCCTTCAGGATCAGCTCGGCCCGCAGGTCGGGGTCGACCTTCAGCACGGCGGCGGCTTGGGCGGTGTTGCCGAATAGCTCCCGCAGGAGCTGCATGTCGATGGTCGGGCCCATGCAGACGGCTGCGGTGCGCCCGTCGGGCAGGCGGAAGCTATTCTCTGGCGAGTTGGAGGGGCCCGTGACGAGCCACTTGCGCTTCGGCTCCTCCCAGAGGTTATCCAGGTAGAAGAGCGCCGACTCCTTCATGACCGGGTAGGCCCAAGCGAGGAATGCACGGTCGCGGGTGTAGGCGTACTGGGTCCAGAGGTGCTGGCAGAGCCACGCCGAGCCGCTGACCGTGGCGCCCCAGGAGGCATGCTCGCCAGGCGCGGTAAAGCCCCACGGGTTGGTGATGACATGAGCCACCCAGCCCCGGGCGGCGTAGTAGGCCGCGGCGGTCCTGCGGCCCGGCGCCACGAGCGAGGCGATCAGCTTGTTAAGCGGCTCCTGGAGCTCGGCCAGTCCGCATACCTGGGCGGGCCAGTAGTTCATCTGCACGTTGATGTCGAGGTGCCAGTCGCCGTTCCATGGCGTCTGGATCTCCTCAGCCCAGAGCCCCTGCAGGTTGGCGGGAAGGCCGCCGGGGCGCGATGAGCCGATGAGCAGGTAGCGGCCCATGGCGAAGTAGAGCGCGGCCAGGCCCGGGTCGTCTGCGCCGCGGGCGAAGCCGGCCAGCCGCTTGTCCGTGGGGAGCAGCGCGTTGGGCGTGGGCGCCTCCGGACCGAGGCGAACGGAGCAGCGGTCGAACCAGCGGGAGTGCTCAGTCCTCTGGCGGCGCTGGAGGGAGTCGAAGCCCTTGAGCGCGGCGGCCGCCGCATCCTCCCGGGTGGCGGCGACAGGATCGGCGGTGCGGCGCCCGGCGAAGCCCTGGTAGTTGGTGGCGGCCGCCAGCAGGAGCAGAACCGAGTCGGACTGCTCCACGATGAGCGTCTCACCCTCGGTGCGCACTGAGCCGCCCTGGGCCACGGCGCGAAGGCGGACGGCGTAGCTGAGGCCGGCGCCGCCGCGCCCGTCGTTCAGCGTGCCGGTCATGAGCAACTCCGAAGGCCCCGGCGCCGTTGTGCGTCGCCTCTCGGCCCGCGTCATGCCGGCCCGGAAGGAGATGCAGCCCGGCTTGTCGGCCGCCAGACGGATGGCGATCACCTCGTCACGCGCCGAGGTGATGACCGTGCGCGTGTGGCGTACGCCGCTCCGCGTGAAGGTTACCGAGGCGGTGGCCGTGGCGAGGTCCAGCTCGCGCACGTAGCCTGAGACGGCGCCCGAGGCGACCGCAAAGTCGAGCGTCAGGTCGCCCAGCGCCTGGTAGCAGCCGAAGGGGACGTTGGCGCCGTTGCCGTTGCCGGAGCCCAGCCCCTTGCAGGTGAAGTGCGCCATCATCAGGTCGGCGGCTTCGGCGTTCTTGCCCTCGGCCAGCAGGCGGCGGATCTCGGGGAGGGCCTCGTGGGCGGCCGGGCGGTCGTTCTCCTCCGGCGAGCCGGACCAGACCGAGCTCTCGTTAAGCGCGACCCGCTCACGCTCGACGCCGCCGAAGACCATGGCGCCCAGGCGGCCGTTGCCCAGCGGGACGGCGTCCTGCCAGCGCTCCGCGGGGGCCTCGTACCAGAGCCGCAGGCGCTCCAACGGAGGCGCGGCCGCCGCAGGAGCGCCACGCCCGATTGCCGACGAGGCCACCGCGGAGGCGGCCAGGAAACCGCGCCGCGTAATACCCGAATCGCTCATGCCTGCCTCCTGGCGCCCGTCAGGTGGCGCGCGGGAAGGGCAACCCAATCCCGCGCACCGGTGCGAGCTATTTGGTCTTCACCCAGATATTGCGAAAGTTGACAACATCATGGTCGCCTTGCAGCACGATGGGGCCCACAGCTACCTCGCCCTTGAAGTCGCCGTACTGGATGCCGGTCGGGCTTGGGATTTCGGTGTCGTCGTGGATCAGGATGCCATTCTGCCAGACGGTGACGCGCGGCCGGGCGCTGACGCTGCCGTCGGCCGCCACCTTGGGCGCGGTGAACTTGATGTCGTACGTCTGCCACTCACCGGCCTTCTTGGAGGCGATGACGACGGGCGCCACACGGTCGTAGACGGCGCCGCACTCATGCATCTCGGCGGGCTTGCCGAAGGAGTTGTTGATCTGGATCTCGTAGCGGCCCTGCAGACCCACGCCCGAGTTGCCGCCGTCGAGCGGCTTACCGTCGGCATCGGCGCTGCACTGGAACTCGACGTGGATGAAGCAGTCGCCGAACTCCTTCTTGCTGGTGATGTCGTAGGCGTGCTTCGGGTGCGTTACCACGCCGGCGGCGTCAATGGTCCAGCCGGCGTCATTGGTCGTGCGCCGCTGATACCAGTTGGCGGCGACATCGGTGGGGTTCTTGCCCAGCAGCACGACGGCGCCCCTGGGGGCCTTGGTGGGTAGCTTAGCCACCTTGGGCTTGGCGGCATCCTGAGCGCCCGCCGCACCGACGGCCATCAGGCAGCCGACCGCTGCCAGAGCCCCGCGCGTCCAGTTCCTGTAGTTCATTCTTAGTCCTTTCGTACCGTGCCGTCGTGCCTGTCGGCGCCGAGGCCCGGCGTTGTCGGCCTATAGATGCGCCGTCGGGGTCGCGAGTCCCTGCACGGACACGGACAAACACGGACGCTGTCCGCCGCCAGGCGGGCAGGCGTACCGGTCGCACGGCCGCGCCGCGCCGCACATCCAGCGGCTCCCCGCGTTCACGCCCCGCCACTAGCCGTGTCGGATCCGGCGACGTAGGTCTGCATGGCGCCGGTCAGGCCCTTCACCTCTACCGGCTCGCGCGGCGCGAAGGTGAAGAGGTCGCCGGTCAGCGTCCTCGCGTCCTCGCTCACCACCACCTCGCCGCCCGAGGCCAGGCCCTGCAGTCGGGCGCTCACCACCACCGTCAGGCCCAGGGCGGTGTAGTTCACCTGGCGCTCCGGGTCCCCCACCAGCCCCACCACGGCGTCGCCGCAGTGGACGCCGAAGCCGAACTGCAGCGGCGTCTGTCCCTCCGCCTCGAGCCGTCGAGAAAGCTGCACCGCCGCCTCGCTCATGGCCAGCGCAGCCCGTATGCACGCGGCTGCGGCGCCTTTCGGGTCGCCCGTAGAGCGGAACAGCGCCATCAGGCCGTCGCCGGTGAACTTGTCCAGGATGCCGCCGTGGCTGTGGAGCCGCTCCGTCATGACTGACATGTACCGGTTCACCGTGGCGATTACCGCCTCCGGCGAATGGCGCTCGGCGTAGCCCGAGAAGTTGCGCGCATCTGCGAACAGCACCGCCACGAAGCCACGCTGCCCCCGAAGGCCCAGCGCCTGCTCGGGGTCATCTACGTACTGCCCGACCAGATCTGCCGAGACGAAACGCTCCAGTAGCTGGCGGTTTCGGTCGCGCCGCTTCCGTTCCTCGCCGAACGAGAAACGCGTCGCCACGAGCAGCGAGACGACCGTGGCCATGGAAGGGGTCACGGGGTCGGCCACCACGCGGCTCAACGATGTGACGGCCAGGCCGACGAGGAGCAACGAGGCGACCAGCCCGCCTGCCGCCCAGCCCGCCTCAGCAGGTCCCCGCCGCAATCCGAGATGCCCCACGAAGGCCGCGGGAAGGACCACCAGCAGCCAGGTCAGCCACCAGGGCAGCTGCTGCGAGACGGCGCCCGACGCCAGGGCGACTGCCTCGTTGGCCATGGCCTCTTGGAGCGCCATCGGGCCCAGCGGCGTGTTCACGGTCCGCGGCCGGAAGCTGTCGAGGATCACCACCTTGCCGCGCACGAAGTCGGAGGCCTGGCGCCACCGGCGGACCGGCGGAGCGTCGCCCTTGGCCGGCGCCGGCGCGTACTGCACGGCCTGCGGGGCGGCGATGTCGGAGTAGTCCATCTCGGCGAAGCCTGCCTGTCCGGGCGGCGAAGCCATGGCAGGCAGGGCCGCCTCGCGCGGTATTCGGCGTCTGGCCCCAGATGCCTGCAGCAGCGCCGCGGCAACCTGCGCCGGAGCGGGCACGTACCGCCTGCCCAGAGACGACGGTTGCGCGGCATCGAGCCGAGCCGGGGTCCAGAGGTGGGTCCGCTCCACACCCACGGCCGCCGCGGCCGAGGCCGGCGCCAGCCCGGCGCTCCGCGCCTCGGCGTCCTGCCTGTTGGCCAGCGATGCGCGGGCGCCACGGAGTGCAATCCCCACATTCATGCCGGAGTCCAGGAGCGTGGGCGGCTGCACCGTCAGCACCACGCGCCCCGAACGCCGCACGGCCTCGGCCAGCCGCTGCGCATCGCGGCGGTTCCGGGTGGCATCCGCATCCAGCATGGATGGCCGGTCGGCGCGCCCCAGCAGGCCGCTGACGGCCGCATCCGACGGCGGCGACATATCGGGTAGCGGAAGCACGATCGCCGCGGCGCCCAGGCGCGTGAGGTCGGCCACCATCGCCGCCTGGGTCGCGCTGACCGAGCCGCCGCTGAACGTCCGCTTCAGGACCGGGGCATCGGCGTGCATGAGGAGGATGCGCCCGCGCGTGCCATGGCTGGGGTCGTCCGAAGCCACGTGCGTCATGGGACCCGCTGCGGCGCCTGCGGCCGTGGCGATCCGCTGCAGGGGCGCGAACATCCCGAGTGCGCCCAGCCAGTAGCAGGCAGCGCCGACGATGCCGCCCAGGACCGCGCCCCGCAGGTCGGTGCGGCGGGTCACGCCGCCACGCTTCCGGCTGAACACAAGGCGACGCCCTAGCGCGGCGGTGATCAGGCCCAGCGGGTGGAGCAGCGAGCCGGCCTCGGTCCTCTGCAGGCGCCCGGCCAGCGCCACCAGGATCGGTGCGAGGCCATAGAGCCACTCGCGCGGCGTCGCCCCGCCGTGGGACGAGATCAGGAGGTCGCCACCCGCGAGGAGGGCCAGCACGGGCCAGAGCGCCCCGGCCGAAGAGGCCGCCGAGCGGGCCGCCGCAGGCCCCTTGCCGCCGACCAGACCGCCCAACCCGGCGGCGCAAACGCCGGCGGAGAGAAGCAACCCAAAGAGGAACGGCGTCAGGATGAGCGTGGTCAGGAAGAGGAGCCCGTCGGCCACCGGCCCGGACATCATGGCGAAGAGATCCGGTAACACGACGGCCAGGGGGAGTATCAGGCCGAGCGTCAGGACAAACGACCAGCGCCCCAGCACGCCGCGCACGGACCAGAGCGCGCGTGGATGGAACAGCGCCCAGGCGCCCCCCAGAACGACGGAAAGCGATACGACGATGGCGGTGAACATGCGTCAGCCTACCCCATGGCGGGCGTGCTCGGTACCGACGAGACCTTGGGCCGCGACCACTCGATCCGGCCCAAGGTTGCCACTTCTCCAGTACCGGGAGCCTGGTACGCTGGGCCGCATGCCCCCCGAACTGGGACGGCACGGAGGGCTGAGCCACCAAGGCCCCGGGGCGTGGCCCTTCACCTCCCGGCGCCACCGTAGCCGGTTGTCAGCCTGCGCACCCCTTGCCGTAGACCTCCACCGCGTTGTTGTGCAGGATGTCGGCGGCAATCTGCTGGAGGTCCGCTGTGGGTAGCTGTGCGCTCCGGCCTGCGGCGACCAGCTCCTCCGCCAGAACCTCGCGGACCACCAGTGAGGAGCCTGCCGCCATCTCCACCGACGTCGAGTCGTGCGCCGCCATGATCTTGTGCGTCGGCACGAAGCCCAGATAGCTCCGCACGGCGTCGCGGTAGAAGGCCGGGCTCAGGACCGGCAGCCAGTTGGTGTCGACGTATACGTTGGGGTGCATCTTGGCCAGCCAGGCGGCCTCGTTGAGGAAGGGCCAAGCGTGGATCTGGACGATCTTCATGCGGCGGTAGCGCTCGGCCAGGGCGGCAAGCGGCAGCGGCGAGGAGTTCGGCAGGTTGTGCGTGCCCACGTGGACCTGATGCGGCCAGCCCCTGTCGTGGGCCTGCGTGCAGCACTCGTGGACCACCCAGTCCTCGAAGGTGCGCCGCTGCGCCTCGGTCAGGTCGCCGGACCAGGCCACCTCGGCATCGGAGGGGCGGGTGAACTCCAGCGACCGCGTATAGGCCTGGAGCTGCTTGATGCCCACGCCGCCGCCTGCTGCCGCCAGGTCGCACAGCCCGGCGATGAAGCGCCTCCAGCCTGCCGGGTCGCCGGGGTCTTCGCCGGTCATCCGCACGAGGTCGGCGCGGCCCGGTGCGTCGCGCCGCCAGAGGCCCAGGATGGGGTCGATCCGCAGCATGGTCCGCGTGAAGGCGGCCTCGGCGGCGGCGGTCTCGGCGGACTGCTTGCGGCCGTAGTAGACCGGATGCACCGGGCGGATCAACGCGGAGAAGTGCGCCCGCTCCATGGCCTTGCGGTACCAGCCGAAGAGGTCGCCGTAGCGCTCCCCGATGGTCAGGTCGAGCTTCGCCAGCGCCGCCGGCGACGCCGTCTCCGGGTCGACATCGTACAGGAGGCGCAGACCGCGGCGCAGGCAGGCGTAGGTGCCCGCGAGGCGCTGCCGGGCCAGGGCGGGACGCAACGCGCGGAACGCCTCGGCGGCGGAGCGCTCCTGGAGCTGGGCCAGGTCCTTGCCGCCGGCCTCGCGCGCCAGCCGCTCCGGGTCGCTTCCCGCCATCCAGATGAAGCCGCCCAGGTAGGGATCCAGCAGCAGGTCAGTGAGCCGCGTTGCGCGGTTGGGCGTGGCTCCCTGCTCCGTGTCGCCGCGGAAGCTCTCGGGCGACATCCCGATGGAGTTGATGCTGCCCCAGTGCTCGTGGGCACAGAAGTTGGGCAGACGTGAGAGGTCCAGCCGGGCCGCAGCGTCGCTCATGGTTCGTCCTCCGGTGCGTCGGGCGGGCGGCGCAAGGGGCGCGCCCAGTGCGGCCGCCAGGGCAAGCGCCTCGCGGCGTGAGGGAGCCTGCCCCTGCGCCGAATCGGCCGTCACGGGGCGGCCTGGGCTTCGGCCATCTCTCGCTTCATGCGGGCGTACCAGTCCGCCAGTGGCTGCCGGACGAGGTAGAGCCGCGTGAGGCCCCAGCCTGTCTCGCCGGGCTGTAGTGCGCCGAACGAGGGCCCGCAGTGGATACAGGAGTACTCGCGGTTCTGGAACAGGAAAAGGCCCGGCTTGGAGACCGCCGCAACCAGCCTCTGCCCGTCCGGCGCGACGATAGCCATCCACGGCTCCAGCGCAACGTCGTCGGGGCTGCAGGCGAAGTTGCGGACGAAGGGGATGTCGCGCCAGCCGGGGCCGCCCTCGACGGGGTAGAGCTGGATGGCCGGGCGCGGACCGAAGCGCCGGGGCAGGCGCCGCAGCAGCGTGGGTTTGCCGCGAACGCCGACCCAGTGGCGCAGGCACTCGTGGTCGCGCACGTCCGGCACGCCGATGGGGCTGAAGCAGTTGAAGGCCAGGCTCTGCGCCCAGGGCGTGCGGCTACGGTTCGTGACCCGGATGCGGATGTCGACCGTATCCTCCGTGCTGGTGAAGTACGCGGTGTAGTCCAGCTCGCCGGGCTGCTCACCGGAACTGGTCGCCTCGCCCGCCGCCCCCACGCCCCAGGTGGGCTTGATGCTGCCGAACCAGAAGGGCGCAGCCGAGTTGCCGATGGCCTCGGGCATGGAGGCGCCGAACGACGCACCGGGGAATGCGGGCACCTGGCTGAGCGTCATCCCCATGCTGCCTGGCATTCCCGTCACACGGATAGCTGCCATCACTTAACCTCCCGAACGCAGCGGAAGCCGATGAAGAGGCTCTGGTTGTTGTCGAAGCCGCTCATGCCCCGTGCGGCAACGCGGAGATTCAGCGGCGACTGGGTCATCCAACACCCTCCCTTGAGGATGCCGCTGCCGGGTCCCGGCGAGGAGGCGGTCCACTCGGCCACGTTGCCGGCCATGTCCATGACGCCGTAGGGGCTCGCACCCTTGGGGAATGCGTCCACCGGGAGCGTCTCCACGAAGGCGCCCGCGCGGTCGCGGTTCCAGCAGCAACGGTCCGGCAGGAAGCGGTCGCCCCAGGGGAAGGCACGGCCGTCGCGGCCCCGTGCCGCCTTCTCCCACTCCTCCTCGGTCGGGAGCCGCTTACCGGCCCATGCGGCGTAGGCCTGGGCGTCGGCGCGGTTGACCATGACGACGGGGTGGCGCTCCGTGCCCTTGCGCGGCTCCGGCCCCTGCCAGTGGCCCCGTGGGGCGTAGCCGGTGGCACGGCAGAAGGAGTGGAACTGGGCGTTGGTTACCGGGTAGCGGTCGATGGCAAAAGCGGGCAGGACGATGGTGAGCCGGGGCGCCTCCGATTCGGTCCACGAACGGTGGAAGCCGTAGCGCCGGGCCGCCGCTGCCGCCTCCTCGGGCGGAGAGCCGAAGAGGAATGGTCCCGCCGGGATCACCACGGCGTCATCATCGCCCGCGCCCTGGGCTGAAGCCCCGGCGGCCAGTCCCGCCACTACCGCTGACGCCGCCGCCAGCGCCTCGCGCCGCGTCTGCTTTACCATGGCCTTCCCTCCTGCCCCTCAAAGGATCGTGCACAAGCGAGTATGGCCCAAACAACGGCCTTGCTCCTACGGCACCCGGATCGTCTGAAGTCTGCCGGGCTTGATCTCCACCGACCACGCGCCAAGATCCTCGAAGGTGGCCCAAGAGCCGCCCTGGGAGGTCTCCCGGTGAACGGTCCGCAGCGACACGGCGTACCAGCCAGGCGCCAGCCCGGAGAAGAGCACCGGGCCCTTGCCGACGTCCTTGTCCTGCCCCAGCGAGGTCCATGCGTCGGGGCTATGCGGCACGCCCCTGGCCTGCGCCGGGCAGACCATCACGTTGGTCGGGTTGCCTGTGCGCGCGACGGCCACCTTCAGGGCGCCCAGGCGGCGCAGGTCGACCTGGATCGGCACGCTGACCTGCGCCTGGCCCGAGGCCACGGTCACGCGGCGGCCGAACGTGGCGGTGTCGCCTGCACGAACGTAGACGAAGTAGGTCCCCGGCTCGACCTTCTCGTGGCGGAACCGGATGCCCGCTATGTCGAACTCCATCACGCTGATGCGCGGCTTGTAGGTGGTGCAGGTCACGGAGCCGCGCGTGGACGAGAGCGTGGCGCCGGCGAAGCACGTATGCTTCTCGCCTGCCGCCGTCAGGCCCACGTACCCGGCGCGAAGCTCCGCGGGTCGGCGGCCGAGGATCGTCACGGTCCCCGTAATCTCGCCCGCCGAAGCCGATCCAGCAGCCAGCCAGGCTACTGCTACGGCTGCCCATCGAAGCCGGCTCATCGCATCCCTCCCAGGCCCGCGCCGTGGCCGCCGTTGTATAATGCCCCGGACCATCGCCACCCGGGAGCCGCCTGCCATGTCCTCCGACGTCGCCGCACTGCACGACTACATCGACAGCCTACCCGTCATCAGCACCCATGAGCACCACCGCCCCTTCCCGCCCGACGAGCCCTGCACGCTGGAGGCGCTCTTCAGCCACAGCTACGTCGGCTGGAGCGGCGTCCCGCTGAACGGGCCGGAAGACCGGCGCGCCTTCCTCGAGCTGATGTGCGGCAACAGCTACTTCCACTGGTACGAGCGGGGGCTGGGTTCCCTCTTCGGCGTGGATGAGATCACCACCGGCAACTGGGAGAGCCTGTCGGAGGCCACCGCCGCCACGCTGGCGCTGGATGTGAGCCACGAGGCGATCCTCCGCGACTACACCAAGTGCCGACGAGCGGTCCTCGACGCCTACTGGGCGCCGGGCAGCGACAACGGCCTGCCGGACCTCTACTCGCCCACGCTCCGCGTCAACAGCTTCGTCTACGGGCGGACGTCGGAGACGAGCGACCACAACGGCAACAACGCACAGCGGCTCTACGGCGCCTGCTCCGACCTGGACGAGTACCTGGCCATGGCCGACCGTGTGATCGCCGAGCACAAGGCCCGGGGCGCCGTGGCCCTCAAGTCCGCGCTGGCCTACGACCGCCCGCTGGACTTCCGCCCGGTGGACAAGCGCGACGCGGCTCGGGTCTTCAACAACCTCGACGCGGGGCCCGACGCCGATCGGGTCTTCGGCGACTACATCTACGACCATCTCTGCGCTTCGGCCGCCCAGGCGGGACTGCCCTTCCAGAACCACGTGGGACTGGGGAAGCTGGGCGGCTCGAACCCCATGAACCTACAGCCCATGATCGAGCGGCACCCCGAGACACGCTTCGTCCTCTTCCACATGGGCTACCCGTGGATCGAGGAGGTCTGCGCCCTGAGCCACAACTACGCCAACGTCTACGCGGACCTCTGCTGGCTCCCCTCCATCGGCACCACGGCGACGGTGCGGGCGCTCCACTCGCTGATCGAGACCGGGCGCGACGCCTCCCGCGCCTGCTGGGGCGGCGATGCCTGGATGGTGACCGAGACCTACGCCGCCTCGCTAGCCATGCGCTACGCGCTGAAGGTCGCCCTGACGCAGAAGATGGAGGACGGATACCTCACGCCCATGCGGGCGCGGATGTGGGCCGAGCGGATTCTTTGGAGAAATGCCGCCGAACTCTACGGACTGGCGCCGTAACGAGGCCATCTCTCACGATGCTTTCACGATAGACCCTCATAATGGAGGGAGCACAACCGTGCTGGC
Source organism: uncultured Chthonomonas sp. (assembly GCA_903951425.1). Classification (GTDB taxonomy): domain Bacteria; phylum Armatimonadota; class Chthonomonadetes; order Chthonomonadales; family CAJBBX01; genus CAJBBX01. The sequence continues at coordinate 77,709 of CAJBBX010000013.1, read as the reverse complement.
CGCATGCTCGGCAGGTGTACGCTCCCAGCGGACCTCCTGCTGCAGGTGCAGCGCTCCAGACAGCCACTGGAGCTTTCGGGCGCCCGTCAAAGCCAACCGGGCGCCCGCCTTTTTGCGTCAAGCCCAGGGGAACGAGGGCGCAGGCAGGTTCCAGACCATGCCCGGCACACTCCAGAGCACGGCCATGGCGCACTCGCCCAGCACCATGCCCAGGGCCGCGTGCCGGGCCACGCGGTAGGCTTCCATGCCGCCCCAGCGCAGCACGATGACCTTGGCCAACCACGCTGCCACGCAGGGGAACCATAGCACCATCATGGTCCAGGAACCGCAGAGCGCGTAGGCCAGGGGATGCAGCGGGAAGGCGAGCGTGCGGGCTCGGGCGGCTATCATCGCCGCGGTGAGCGCCAGGCCCGCCAGGGCGTTGGGTAGCGCGTGCCACGGGAGCGCCTCTCGCTCGCCGGCCAGCATCCGCTTGGCCTCGTCGAAGGTCCAGACGGTCGGCCCCAGGTAGGCGTAGTCGTACATCTTCAGTGCGCCGACGTGATAGGGCAGCCAGACCTGCACCACGCCCGAGACGACCGCCGCCGCGCCCAGCGCCACCGCGAAGACCGCCACCAGCGAGCGCCGCGAGAGGCGCACCTTGTCCGCCAGGGCCATGCCGTCCAGGAAGGTGCAGAGGACCAACCCGCGCTGGTCGCGGCACCAGGCGGTGTCGAACTGCGCTATGGCAGTCAGGTTGGCCGCGCCCAGGTTCTGCGGGTTGCCCATGAGGCGGAAGAGGTCCATCGGCAGGAATGAGGTCTCCGTCATCAGCATGCCCGCCTCGGCCGTGCTGCGAGCCATGACGACGGCCACGACGAAGAGGAAGAGCCCGAAGGCCGCCGCAGCAAGCCAGACCTCCAGCCCCAACAGCGCCAGCCATCCCACGGCGGACCGGCCAGGACGGTCTGAAGGTCCAGGTGCGTCACCACGTCGGGAACGTCAGGGATCACCCGGTGCAGCCCCTTCAGCGTGTAGACCACCGCCGGCACGGCGAATCCCGCCCAGAGCGGCGCGCCGCCCAGCCCCGCGGACCCCGGAGCGCCCGCTTGCGCCAGTTCGATGGGTAGCTGCGCCAGCGGGAACGAAAGCCGCTCGTGGTCCGCCCAGGGCTTCCGCAGCAGCGCGGCCAAGCAGAGGAATGCGAAGCAGACGCAACCCACGAAGAGGCCCCACATCAGTAGCGGGACGATCCACGCGCCCCAGGGCACGGCCTCGCCGGGCTTGAGCCCGTTGTAGAAGCCCGAGGAGACCGGTTGCCTGGCCGGGCCGGCCGGATCCCAGGCCACAGCCCACCGCGGGATATGCGCGAAGAACGCCTCACGCCAGCCGCCGCCGTCTCCGGCCCTGAAGTTGGTCGAGACCAACAGGGGGATGACGCGCTGCACCACCCCGCGCGACGAGAACATGGCCGCCAGCGACGCCATGATGGTGACCACGGCCATCTCGTGGGGAGCCAGGGCAGGCCTGCCCAGCCGCCGTGTCAACGCGCCCACGCAGGCCAGGCCGAAGACGAGGCCCACCGCGATGGGCGGTAACTGCATGGCCCCCACATGCACACGCTGGACGACCAACTCGGAGTAGGAGACCGTCAGGCACGTGACGACGACGCAGGCCAGGCCGATGGCCCAGGCCCGGCGGGTGACATGGAACCGGTTGTCTTCGGCGGTCGGCGTCGGCATCATTCAGGTCGGTGGTCTGGTTCCGCCAATGAGGGCGCCCCTACCGGGTTGCTACCTGCCCCTGGCCCTGCGGAGGCCGTCGGTGTACTCGGTCCAGAGCGTCTCGAGCGTCTTGCCCGTGGCCTGCTCAAAGATCTCGGGCTTGTATGACCGATCGCGGCAGGCCTTGTCCAACGTGCGGACCAACCCACGGTGGTAGCACCCCGAGGTCCAGGCCAGGAAGGAGGCGGTGGTGCGGTAGCTGTCGGTCACCTTGGCGCGGTCCGGGTCCACGGGCGTGCGCGGGGCCTCGGGCTCGTAGCGCCACCAGCGGATGTAGTCGGCGATACCCTCGACCAGCCAGCCGGGCGTGCTTCGGCTGCCGGGATAGCACTGAATCAGGTGCGTCATCTCGTGGATGACCACGCCGAAGTCGTCGGGGTGCGCCGCGATCCACTCGGAGTCGATGGTGATCTCGGAGCCTGACGCATAGGCCGGCGCCCCGATCTTTGGCTTGAAGGTGAGCTTCAGGGCCTTGGGCGGGCGAAAACCGTCGGTGGCGAGCAACTGGCAGATGTGCGGGAACCAGTCGGCGGCAAGCCTGGACGCGCGCTCGGCCCAGGGCTTGGCGGCAGGCGCGGCCGTCACATCGATCTCCACCTTCGGAGCCGCAGGCAACGGCGCCAGCCTGTCGGCGTAGGTCGCAAGCGCGGGCTGGGCGGTCTGGGCACAGCCGGGCAGGGCCGCCACGGCCAGCAGTGCGGCCAGCAGTGCGGCCGGTAGGGAGTTAAGCATCATGGTGCGGTCTTGCCTCCAGTCGGTTGCGGAGCACGGGCGTGCGGCCCTCGTCAGGATACCGCCCTCAGGGCCTCGGTGAGGGCCGCAGGCAGACCAGCCGCGTGCGCGTTCGGACAAACAGCGAGCCGCCGCAGACAGCCGGCGAGGCGCGGACCTCCTCGCCCAGCCCTACTCGGCAGAGCGGCTCGGACCGGGAGCCTCCCGCGCGGAAGACGTGCAGCACCCCGGCGCCGTTCACCACGTAGACCTGGTCGCCCGCCAGCGACGGCGACGAGAGGCACTCGCCCACCTCGGCGCGCCACGCGCTCCGGCTCGCGCCCCGTGCGAACCACTGCACCACGCCGGTGTCGCTCACCACGCAGAGCCCGTCTCGCCCGGCCGTCGGGGTGCTGCACGTGGGGCCGTCGGCGCCGAGCGCCAGCCGCACGTCGGGCCGCACGACGGGCAATCCGGGCCCCAGCGCTCCCCCACCGCCGGCGGCGGCAACCTGCACCGCCGGGCGCGGCTTGGCCAGCAGGCCGTCCAGCGATAGGCCCAGGAGATGCTCCGGGAGGGCCAGCGTCAGCCGCCCGTGGTCGATCACCGGGCTGGCCACGGGGTCTCGATCGCTGACGTCGATGCCCTGTACGCGGGTGACGACCGCGCCGGTCTCGGCATCGAGCAGGTCACAGGTGTGCTTGGCCCAGGCGCAGACGATCTCCCGGCCGCGATACGAGAAGACCATCGGCGACCGCCACGTCTGCACCTCTTCGCGGGCGTGGCGCCAGACCGGACGTCCGTTCGCCGGGGAGAGCGCGACGACGTACGAGGCTTGCTTCTCGGAGTCCGACTGCACGATCACGGCCGAGCGCGAGGCGGCCAGGGAGCTTGCCGCGCCATAGGTGGAGAAGTAGGGCAGGTCGGTGTAGGTCCAGAGCAGTGCGCCGGTCTCGGCGTTGCAAGCGAAGGCCCCGGCCGCGCCGAAGTAGCCCGCCACCAGCTCGCCCGCCAGCGCAGGAGTTGGAGTGGCTTGCGTGTTGAACGCGCTGCCGTGGGCGGGCTTGCCCACGAGGCCAGCGGTGGTCCAGCGCGTACGACCGGTGGCGGCGTCCATGGCCACAATGGCGTACTGCGTGCCGTCGGCGGCCTCCATCCGGGAGCCGGCCATGGGCGCCACGCCCACCAGCAGCGGCAGCGCCAGGAGAGATGCCCGGCCCAGCCGCCCCTGCGTCAGCCGCGCCGCGAGACGCCGAGGCGCGAAGGGCGCCAGGCAGGAGAGCCCAGCCAGCGTGCCCACGATGGCCAGCGCGGGCAGTCCCAGGGCGCTTTCCACGCGGCCGCGGGCAAGCTGGTACTTCAGGTAGACGAGGCCGTTCACCGCCGGGGCCGTCAGCGCGGGCAGGCAGGCAAGCGCCGCCCAGGAGAGCAGGATCAGCCCGGCCGCGGCCCACGGGCGACCGTCGCAGCTCCGCCGAAGGAGCCGCCCGCCCGCTCCGGCCAGCGCCACCGCGGCCACGGCGGCGGGCCAGCCTGACGGCAACTCGGCCATGGGCTGGGTGCGCCAGAAGACGGCGTCGCGGATCAGCTGCATCAGGTAGGTCTCACGGACCAGAAAGGCCACAGGCGCCCCCACGATGACCAACGGCAGGATGCGCCGGGCTAGGGCCACGCCGGGGAAGCGCGCGTCCGCATGGGTGGCCGCCAGCGCCGCCGGGAGAAGCGGAAGCAGGCAGAGGCCCGCCATGAAGTCGGGTTGGCGCAGGCCCGGCATGGCGACCAGCGCGTGGTTCGCGGCCCAAGCCGATGCCATGCCCAGCGCGGCGATCGCCAGGCGCGCCCATCGTCGGTCTACGGCCAGCGCCCGGGCCGTCTCTAGCGCGCACCAGGTGAGCAGGATGCGCAGCGCGGCGGTCCTGAAGCCGTCGTTGCGGCACGCGAAAAGGTCCTCGCCCATGAGCGCCAGGACAAAGAGGAGCCCGATCCGCAGGGCGGTACCTGCCACGGAGGCCCCGGTCAACCCGGCTGTGGCGGCCCGCAGCAGCCCCAGCCACGAGAGCGCGATGAGCGACGCGGCCGCCACCCAGTGCGCCGCCGCGGCCGGAAGCCGGCCGTCGGACCGCGGCGTGGCTGTCGTGACGTAGACCAGCTTGCCGTCGGTGATGGGCGAGGAGTGCCCGGAGCCCGGCACGGGCGTCGACCAGGCCACCCGCAATGAGGATCGGCTCGGATCAAACAACGGCCGCTCCACGGAGCCTGAGCCGTTCGGACCACGGAATGAGGGCCAGGCCTGCGATGCGGGCTCCGCGCCGACCGCCGATGCCGACGTAATCAACAGCCCGGCAGCAGCCACCGCGATTGACCAGGTTGCCGGGCGCCACTGGCCTATCATCCGCGCGCTGTCCCCATCGCTTCCTCCGTCCCGCCGATGCGCTGACGGCACAGCTTACCGCCACAGCACCGGAATCGGTTTCCATACGTCTGCTATAATCGGGAAAGGACCGGGGCGTCTCCTCCCGGCCAGAGGACCACATGGCAGCTGCCCGCCGCACCGAGGAACCGCCGCCCGCCAGAAGCCGCCGGGTGGATGATACGATAGGCCTGGCTCTCTTCTTCTTCGGGCTGGCTTCGCTCGTCTGGCTCATCTGGCGTCCCGATGGGCCGGTTGCGAACGTCATCGTCACACTGCTCCGCGAGACCGCCGGCGTCGGCTCTTACGCCATGCCGCTGCTTCTCATGGCCTTCGGCGTCATGTTCATCGTCGGGCGCCCCGGCGTCGGCCGAATGCATGCCGTGGCGGGCGTCGTGCTGGCCTACCTGACGTTGGTGGGATGGGTCCACGTGGCCGGCCATCCGCCGGTGCGCCAGCCGGGCGTCATCTACCCGGGGTTGTACGGGAACGACGCAGCCGACCTGCGCTGGTCGGTGGACTACCTCATGTCGCATGGCGGCGTGGTAGGCGCCTCGGTCGGCTCCGCGCTCCTGTACGCCCTCGGCGCGGCGGGAAGCCACCTGGTATTCGCCTTCGCCTCCTGCACCGCTATCATGCTGATCCTGGACCGCTCGGTGCTGGAGTTGCTCCATTCGGTCCGCCGCCCGGTGCAATCCGGCGCGGCCGCCGTTCAGTCGGGAGCCGCCGCCCTCCGCGCACGGCAGGCCGAGGCCCGCCCCACTCCTCCGGTCCGCCAGACGCCCGCGCCGCCCCCCGCCGCGCCGCGCAAGCGCCCTCTGTTCGACTTCCATCGCCATGAGCAGGAAACCCCCGTCCCGGCGCTGGACCTGCCCGAACCGGAGGCGGCTCCCAAGAAGCCTGCGGCGCCCCGCGTGCGGCGCAAGAACCAGGACCCGGCGCAGGACGACGCGCCATTCGAGACGGATGCAGCCCCGGGCGCGCCTGTGAGCCCCGCCTCCGCGCCGGCGGCCGCCGCGCCGCGCACCGACGCCTACAGTCCGCCGCCGCTGGACCTGCTGCGCAAGGCACAGCCCATCGACACACGCAAGGGGCAGTCCGAGCTGGCCGACAAGATCCAGCGCATCGAGCAGACGCTGGACGAGTTCGGCATCGGCGCCAATGTGGCAGAGATCGCCCACGGCCCAACCTTCACCCGCTACGAGGTGCAGTTGGCGCCGGGCATCAAGGTGGCCAAGATCGTCTCGCTGGCCGATAACATCGCCATGAAGCTCAAGGCCATCCAGGTACGCGTGGAGGCCCCGATCCCCGGCAAGGACGCCATCGGCATCGAGGTGCCCAACAGCAACGCCGGCGTGGTGAGCCTCCGCGAGTGCTTGGAGACGCCCGACTTCCGTAACAGCCCCAAGAAGCTCCTCTTCGCCCTGGGCAAGACCGTCGAGGGACAGGTGAAGATCGCCGACCTCTCCACCATGCCGCACCTGCTGGTGGGAGGCACTACTAACTCGGGCAAGTCGGTCTGCCTCAACGCGCTCATCGCCTCCATCGTCTACCGCGCGCTCCCGTCCGAGGTCAAGTTCGTGATGATCGACCCGAAGATGGTTGAGCTGTCGCTCTGGGACGGCATTCCGCACCTGATCCACCCGGTCGTCCGCAACGTGAAGGCCGCTCCGGCCATCCTCAACAGCGTCCTCCGCGAGATGGAGCAGCGGTACGAGACCTTCTCGCGGCTGGGCGTGCGGAACATCGATAGCTACAACGCCAAGGCCCAGCAGAACGACAAGCTGCCCTACATCGTCGTCATCGTCGACGAGTTGGCCGACCTGATGATGACCCAGGAATCCGGTGACGTGGAGCACTGCATCGCCCGCATCGCCGCCGTGGCCCGCGCCACGGGCATCCACCTGGTCATCGCCACGCAACGCCCCTCGGCTGACGTACTCACGGGCCTCATCAAGGCCAACATCTCCAGCCGCATCGCCTTCATGGTCTCGAGCCAGCTGGAAAGCCGCATCGTGCTGGACCAGAACGGCGCGGAGAAGCTCATCGGCCGCGGCGATATGCTCTACATGCCCATCGACACCACCAAGCCCATCCGCATCCAGGGATGCTACCTCTCCGAGGCCGAGACCAACGACCTGGTGGCCTACCTGCGAACCCAGGAGGCGCCGCAGTACTCGCTGAAGCCCGTGGAGGCCGCATCCAAGGCCGTGTCCGGCGGGGCGGGCGAAGACGACGAGTACTTCGAGCGGGCGGTGCGGCTGGTGGTGGCCACGGGCCACGCATCGGCCTCCATGCTGCAGCGCCGCTTCGGCATCGGCTACGCCCGCAGCGCCCGCCTGGTGGATATCATGGAGCAGCGCGGCATCGTCGGCCCGCAGGACGGGGCCAAGCCCCGCGAGATCCGCATCTCCCGCGACGAGGTGGAGATGATGTTCGGCGGCGTCGTCATCCCCGAGGATGACGGCGCAGACGACGAAGTCTGAGGCCCGCAAGAAAGGAAGCATCACCATGCCAGGCGCCGCATCGCCCTTCGCATCGATCCAGATGGCCCCTCCCGACCCGATCCTTGGCCTGACCGAGGCGTACAACGCCGATCCCAACCCCGACAAGGTGAACCTGGGCGTCGGCGTCTACCTGGACGGCTCGGGCAAGGTGCCGGTACTCCACTGCGTCCGCGAGGCAGCCCGCCGCCTCCTGGAGAGCGAGGAAACCAAGACCTACCTGCCCATCGACGGCGCCCCGGCGTACAATCGCCAGGTGCAGCAACTCCTGCTGGGCGAGGGCTCGCCGGTCATCGCGGAGGGCCGGGCCGTCACCGTGCAGTGCCTGGGCGGCACCGGCGCCCTACGGGTGGGAGCCGACCTGCTGGTCCGGCATCTGGACGCTCCCGGCGTCTGGATCAGCACGCCCAGTTGGGAGAACCACCGCGGCGTTTTCGAGGCAGCCGGCCTCAAGGTGCAGTCGTACCCCTATTACGATCCCGCCAAGCGCGGCCTCGACTTCGATGCCATGGTGACGGGCCTCAAGGCCGCCCCCGCCGGCGACGCCGTCATCCTCCACGCCTGCTGCCACAACCCCTCCGGCGTCGACCTCTCGGCTGCGCAGTGGGCGACCGTGGTGGAGGTGTGCGGTGAGCAGGGCCTGCTGCCGTTCCTCGACTTCGCCTACCAGGGCTTCGCCGCCGGGCTCGACCAGGACGCGCTGGCCGTGCGCTCCTTCGCCGCATCGGGTCAGCCCTTCATCGTGGCCAACAGCTTCTCCAAGAACTTCTCGCTCTACCGCGAGCGCGTGGGCGGCCTCACGGTCGTCACGGCAAGCGCCGACGAGGCCAAGCGCACCCTGAGCCAGATCAAGCGCATCATCCGCACGAACTACTCCAACCCGGCATCGCACGGCGCGCAGATCGTGGCCACGGTGCTGGCCGACCCGCAGTTGCGGCCCATGTGGACCAAGGAAGTGGGGCTCATGCGCGAGCGCATCGCCTGGATGCGCAAGCTCTTCGCCCGCTCCCTGGCCGACGCGGGCATCCAGAAGGACTACAGCTTCGTCACGCGGCAGAAGGGCATGTTCAGTTTTCTGGGCCTCCCGGTCGAAGCCGTCCATCGCCTCCGCTCCGAGTTCGGCATCTACGCGGTAGACAGCTCCCGCGTCTGTGTGGCGGGCATGAACGAGCAGAACATCCAGGCCATCTGCCGCGCCATCGCCGCCGTCTCGGGCGAGGGTTAGGCAAGGGGCACTAGGGGAGAACTGAGCATGAAGAGCTATCGTGCGCTGATCGTCGGGGCGGGCGGCATGGGCCGGGGCTGGGGCAGGAACCTGACCGAGTGCGATCAGACCGAGGTCGCGGGCTGGGTCGATATCGAGCCGGGCCGCGCGGCACAGGCGGCCGACGAGCTGAAGATCGCCGGCGTCCACGCCGACACCGAGCTTGAGCGCGCGCTTGATGCCGTGAGGCCCGACTTCGTGGTCGACGTCACCGTGCCGGAGGCCCACTGCAACGTCACCGTTACGTCGCTCGGCCGCGGCTACCCGGTCATCGGCGAGAAGCCCATGGCCGCCTCCATGGACCAGGCCCGGGCCATGGTGGCCGCCTCCGAGAAGGCTGGCCTCCTCTACATGGTGAGCCAGAGCCGCCGCTATGACGCGCGCATCCATGCCTACAAGGCCCTCATCGACCGCTTCACCGGGCCGCTGGGCATCCTGAACTCCGACTTCTACATCGGCGCCCACTTCGGAGGCTTCCGCGACGAGATGCCCAGCCCGCTCATCCTGGACATGGCCATCCATACCTTCGACGCTGCCCGATACCTCTGCGGCGCCGATCCGGTGGCGGTCTATTGCGACGAGTTCAACCCGCCCTGGAGCTGGTACAAGGGCGACGTCTGTGCGACGGCCATCTTCGAGATGACCGGCGGCCTCCGCTACACCTACCGCGGCTCCTGGTGCGCCGAAGGCAAGCACACGAGCTGGGAGGCCGACTGGCGGGCCGTAGGCCCCGGCGGCACCGCTCTGTGGGACGGGAACGGGGCCCCGGTGGGCGACCGAGTGGCGAAGCACGGCGGCTTCCACGCCGAGGTGGCGCCGGAGACGATCGAGGTGGCCGAGGGCGTGCCGGGCGGCATCGCCGGGTCGTTGCGCGAGTTCCTAGCCGCACTGGAGACCGGCGCCACGCCCATGGGCGAGTGCCACGACAACATCAAGAGCCTGGCCATGGTCTTCGCGGCTATGGAGAGCTCGCGGAGCGGCCGCCGCGTGGCCGTGGAGGTCTGAGGCGTAGACCGGTGACCGAAGCCGAAGGGATCGCCCCGGCCGGATTGGCGGCACTTGTGACCGGCGCGGGCCGTAGCCTGGGGCGTGCCGTGGCGCTGGCGCTCGGCACGTCCGGAGTTGCCGTGGCGGCGCATTACCATACGTCTGCCGACGGGGCAGCGGAGGTCGTCGAGGCGATCCACGCGGCCGGGGGCGAGGCATGGAGCCTCCGCGCCGACCTCTCCGACCCCGGAGAGGCGTTGGCGCTGGTCGGCCGCGCTGCGGAGGCGTGCGGCCGGCCGGTCGGCATCCTGGTTAACTCGGCCTCGGTCTACGAGACGAGCCGCGTGCTCGACTTCGGCCCGGAAGAGCTCGCGGCCAACGTGCAGGTGAACGCCCTGGCGCCGCTGCTGCTCTGCCGGGCCATGGCGGCGCAGGGCCGGCCAGGCAGCATCGTTAACCTGCTCGACGCGCGGATGGGCGACTACGACCGCGAGCACGCCGCCTACCACCTGAGCAAGCGGATGCTCCGCGACCTGACGCGCATGCTGGCCCTGGAGCTGGCGCCGGGCATCCGGGTGAACGGGGTGGCGCCGGGCCTCATCGCCCCGCCGGATGGGCAGGCCAGGGAAGCCGCGCTGTCGCTGGCGCATACGAACCCGCTGCAGCGGACGGGATCGACCGGGGATGTGGCCGAGGCCGTGCTATTCCTGCTCCGAAGCGGCTTCATCACGGGGCAGACGATCTACGTGGATGGCGGGCGCAATCTGCGCGGCTCGGTCTATGGCTGAGCGGCGAACCGAGGGAGTGCAAGCGTGAACCTGGAGCGCGTCGAGGCGTTGGTGCGAGAACTGCTCAAAGAGATCGGAGAGGACCCCGACCGCGAGGGGCTGCGCAAGACCCCTGCGCGCGTGGCCCGGGCCTACGAGTACCTCTGCAGCGGCTACCACGCTGAACCCCGCGAGGTGATCAACGAGGCGCTCTTCGAGACCGCGGCCAACAACATGGTGATCGCTCGGGACATCGAGGTCTACAGCCTCTGCGAGCACCATATGCTCCCCTTCTACGGCCGGTGCCACATCGGCTATATCTCCAACGACAAGGTGCTGGGCGTCAGCAAGCTGGCCCGGCTGGTGGAGGTCCACGCGCGGCGGCTGCAGATCCAGGAGCGGCTGACGCACGACATCGCACGGGAGATCCGCGAGGCGACCAATGCGGCGGGCGTGGGCGTGGTCATCGAGTGCCGCCACATGTGCATGATGATGCGCGGCGTCGAGAAGCAGAGCTGCGTCATGCAGACCTCGTCGGTGCTGGGCTGCTTCCACCACGACCCGGCCACGAGGGCCGAGTTCTTCAGCATCATAGGCCGCCGGGCCGACTGGTAGCCGGCCCGGTCCGGTCCCCTACCCGATCGGAACGCCCTCGGGCACGCGCACCTCGACTCGCGTGATCTCGCCCGTTCGCCCGAGGATTCGGGCGGTTTGCACCTCGTCCAGCCCTGCGCCCGGCACGCGCTCCACGCCGCCGTCGGCCCGCACCAGGGCGATGGCGGCCTCCTGCGCCAGGGCGTAGACCACCAGCGTGCCGCAGCAGGTGAAGCCCAGGCTCCCGGCCGGAAGGTCGAACGCCGCATCGCTCCCCGCCGCATCGACGTACTGGAACCGGGCCGGCTCTCGCAGGAACTCATCGCGCCGGAGCAGCCTCGGACGGAAGATGAGCCTCCCGCCCCGCAACCGCAGGCCCAGCTCGCCGCGCCGGGTGAGCAGCTCCTCCTTCACCTGGCCCGTCATGCCCGGCTGCTGCGCCCCGAGGTGGGCCGGCGTGTGCGAGTAGGGGTCCGTGGGGAAGGCGCCGTACTCGGCCGGCGACTTGCGGAAGCCCAGGCCGTCGCGGATGCGGTGGTACCGCTCCGCCAGCGCGGCCACGACCTCGCCGGGCTCGCCGGCGTCGGCGGCGCGGTGGGCACACTCCTGCACGGCCAGCAGCAGCTTGGCCACCATGTGCCAGTAGATGCTACCCAGGCCCTCGAACATGAAGAATGTGCCGCTACGGCCGGTGAACTCGCTGTGGCGGAAGGCTTCCTCCCAGAATCCGAGGATGCCCGGGCGGTCGCGCTCCACGTCGGCGGCCAGTTCCGGTCGCGCTTGCAGGCCCGCCAGCACACCCTCCAGGTCGGCGGCGTTGCGCAGGTCGGCGCTGAAGCGGAGGACGCCCTCGGCATCCCGCACGGCCAGTTCAGGCAGGTCGCCCTGTGCGGCCCGGGCCAGCAGCGGCGCCCGCTCGGCGGCGTCGGCCGGCAGCAGACCACGATCAAGGTAGCGCTCCAGCTCGCGGTCGGGGTATAGGATGTAGCTATGCTGGTCGCGGCGGTAGAGGCCGGCGCCCTCCAGGGCGTCCAGGGCGCGGAGGACCTCCCCGCTGCCCAGGAGGCCGCTGCTCAGGACCGCAACCTGCCCCTCCAGCATGGCGGAGAGAGGACCCACTGCGGCGCCGTCCGGTCCGACCTTGAGGATGTTGTAGCTGTGGATCAGCCCGTCGGTCCGCAGGTTGGCGCGGATCGTCGCTTCGACGACAGCCAGCGCGGCGTCGACGAGCCGCAGCATCTCGGCCACCGGTAGCGGCTCGTCGGCCCCGGGTCCGCCGGAAGTGAGCGTGTCGCGGTAACGTTGCCCGGTCAGGCCAAGGGCGCGGAGGGCCGACAGCCGGTCCGCGTCGGAGCCGCAGGCGGCGCAGCAGGGAGCCTGCAGGGCGTCGGCGACCTCGCGCACCCAGCGCGCCATGGCGGCCGACACGGGCAACGGCTGGGCTCCGGCCTCCGCCAGCAGGCCGCGCAGGAAGACAAGGTAGCCGCGCAGGTAGCAGGTGGTAACCACGGAGAGGCCCCAGCCGGCAAGCGCGTTGTTGGCGTCATTCCACTCGGGGCGCTGGGTGTTGAGCCAGACGCCGCCGCCGGGAACCAGGCTGCTCAGCTTGGCCAGTAGCGGAGCCAGCAACTTCTCAGCCGTTGAGGCCAGGCGAACCTCGCCATCGGGCCCGCGGAGCAGCTTGCCGTCACCGCCCTCCTCGGCGGCGCGCCGCATGAGTTCGCGGTGGCGCTCCTGATTAAACCGGATCGTGTGGCGCGGGTCGCGGAGCATCTCCTCGAAGCCGACCAGCTCGTAGGGCACGTCGGCGCTCGCGAAGCGGGGCTCGCGAAGGTTGTCGCCGGAGGCCCATCCGGGCGAGGCGGCATCCAGCGCCTGCAGCAGGCGGAGCAGGTAGACGATCTGGTGGTCGCCCCAGTAGCCCAGGTGGCCCCAGGGGTCGCCGGGGCTGGGCGCCTCCCAATCGACGCCGTCTCGGGTGACCCGGTAGGGGTTATAGCCGTCGGCCGTGGAGGCGTTGAGGAAGACCGCCACCATGCGCTCCAGCGCCTGGGGGTAGGCGCAGCCCAGCGCCTCCCAGTTCTGGAAGATATCGCGCCAGTTGCCCTCGTAGCCGTAGACCGGTCTCCCCCGCTCGTCCCGCACCTTGATACGGAACTGGTTCCAGGGGCGGCTGGGGTCGCCGTGGCGGCGAGCCATGGTCAGGGGCATGTACTCGCCCAAGAGCCGCCGCAACTGCGGGTCGCCACACGCTGCGGCCAGCGCCTCGATATCGGCGGCGAGGAGTTCCGCGGGCAGCGCATCCAGCGCGGCGGCGTGGCGTCGAGCGACCTGCTTGGATCGCGACCGGACGAACGCGCGCACGTCGTCGGCGGGGATCGCCGCGCCGGGCTCGAAGACGCCGCCTCGCATGCTGTTGAAGAGCGCGTTGGCGAAGTGGTGGGCGTCCAGCGCATCGTCCGCCGTGCATTGCAGGCCGTCGGCGCCGCCCACAAGGGTGCGGAGACGACGACGAGACGCCGCCAGATCGGCCTCCACCTCGGCGGCCATGCGCTCCGGTTCGCGCAGCAAGCCGCGGAGGCCCACCACGGCCGCAGGATCGAGGCGCGTGTCGATGCCGTGCAGCCACATGCGCTCGGCTCCCGGCTCCAGCGTGAGCGTCTCGCAGGCCAGGAAGGCGCCGACTTCGCCCCGGACCTCGGCCTCGGCGGAGGGCTCGCCGCCCAGCCGGAAGGCCTCGACCTGACGGCCCGACAGAAGCAGGGCGGCCTCGCCGTGCCCAAGCGCCCAGGCGCCTGTGCATCGGAGCGACTCGGCGGGCTCGGGCTTGTCGGCCAGAGCCGCGTTCAGCGTGTAGACCGCCTGCAGCGCCCCCGTCCCGCAGGGCAGCGCCTCGTGCCGCATGTAGCCCGCGGCAAGGTAGCTGTAGCGCGACCAGAGCTCCTGCGTCACGCCCGGCGCGATGACCCGGTTCCAGCCGTCCAGCAACCGTAGCCGGACCGTGGAGGCCCCGGTGTTGCGCAAGCGGCATCGGCGCACCAGCCCGAACCGCGCGCCCGTGGCCAACTCCCAGGTGAACTCAAGGCCAAGGGCCTCGTGCGCCTCCTCGAAGGCCACCGAGCAGCCGGTCAGGTGCTTGGCCAGCGAGCGCCGGACGCCCGACGGCGCGCGGCCCGCGGCCCAGGGCTCCCAGAGTTGCTCTCCCGACGGCGTCTCCACGCGCATGAGCGTGAGGCAGCCGCTGGAGCGCGGGTTGTCGAGAATCTTGTCCACGGTCTGGTAGGGGAAGGCAGCATGGTCGGGCTCCGAGCGCCCGGCCGTGAAGGGGCCGTTGCTCCCGGCGAAGAGCCACATATCGCCCGCCCCCACGATGTTCATGAAGAAGGGCGGCATGCGGTCGACGTCGGTGATGCGCAGGTGCGGCTCGCCGCCGATGTCGGCGCGCTCCAGCCGAGGCGCTACGTTGTGGGATGCCGTCTCCATGGGCGCTTCCTCCTGTGTGGGCTACTTGGCTACGGGCAGGACGCGGATCGGCCCAAAGGCCGGCACGGCCATGTCCCTGCTATCGGCGATGTTGGCGTAGGGGTCGAGGCCCGCACCGTAGTAGAGCGAGACGGGCTTCTCGATGGCCTTGGTCGTCCAGAGTATGGCCGTCGACGGCTCCTTCGCGTCGAACTCCACCTTGAAGACCATGGGCCCGTCCTTCAGCGGCTCGTCGGACCGCAACGAGAATCCCGAGGCCCGCCCTTCCGCCTGCAGGCGGCCGTTGACGCCGGTGAACCGGACCTTCAGGCGATTGTGAAGCGGGTTCGGGTCCGGCACAATCTCGTAGGACGCATAGTCAATGGTGGAGGCGCGGCCCGGACGGTGGTAGACCTTGTCCAGCGCGACCTCGGCCATGCGGACGCCGAGGCGCTTGTGGCCCGTCGTGCCGATGTGGATCAGGTCGTCGGTGGGCAGGTCGATGGCGGGCACGACGAAGAGGTTCACCCGCCTGGCGACGACGGTGCGCTGCTGGTCGCGGATCGACTCCCAGGCGAGACCGTAGGCTGGGTCGGTATCGAGGCAGTAGCGGGCGATCTGCACGGTGATGATGGGCAGATCCGCGATGCCCGTATCGCGCCGGATGCTGTCGACGAACTCGAGCCAGGTGACCGTGAAGGGCGCCTGCAGACCGGCCATGGTCTCGCCCTCGCCCTGGTACCAGATGAGGCCCTTCACCTTGCCGCCGACCTCGGCGATGCGCTGGAGCATGTTGCCGTAGAGCGAGCCGTCGCCCTCGCCCTTGCGCCGCGGGCTCCAGTCGGCCATGGATGTGGCTCCCAGCGCGCAGGGCACGAGCGCCACTTTGCGTCCGGTCTGCCGCACGATGTGCCGCGCGAAGGGCATGCCGGGGCCCACGCCGCCGTAGGGCTGCTTCGCCTCCTGCTTGCGCGCCGCGTCGTAACCGGGCCGCCCCCAGTTCTTAATGAGCGTGTCGCGGATCGCCGACGCGTCGGAGGCGAAGATGCGGTGCAGCGGCTCCACGGCGGGCATCCAGCGTCCGTCCATGTTGTACATCACGACGCCCGGCTCGGGCTTCGGCTGGCCGGCAATGATCCCCGCGCCGGCCATGTTGGACTGCCCAGCGCAAACCCAAATATCGGCATCGGCCCAACCCGCCGGGAGCGGACGGACCTTCGGCGCCGACTGGGCGGCGCATCCGGCGGCGGGCAGCAACGCACAGAGCGTCAGACAGAGCGGCCACAGGTTCATCTCTCGTCTCCGGGGGCAGCGGCTAGCGCTGCGGCTTGTAGTGGGGGTTGGGACCGCCGACGTCGCCCGCGGCGATCCTCTGCAGCCGCTGGCGGTAACGCGCAAGGACCTGCGGCGGGGGCTCGGGCAACGGGATGGGAGCCTTGGCCCGCGGCCGGACGGTCTCCAGCAGGGCCATAGCCTCGGCGGTGTCCGCCAGGCCGAAGTCCTGGAAGTCCGGCAGGCGGAACCGGGCGGGCAGGCTGTTCTGCCAGTTGCAGCGGTTCTCGATGAAGCGCAGCACGCGACCCAGCGCGGGCGCCGTGGCCTTGTCGGCAATCATGCCTGCCCAGTCGTCCAGAAAGGCGCCGGGCGACAGCCCCGGTTCGCGGCACATGCGCCCGAAGGCGTAGATATTCAGCGCCTCGGCCGCCACGAAGGAGGCGTTGGCGACCAGACCATCGAGCCCCACCTCATGGCCATGGTCGACGATGGCGCGGATGTAGCGTGTCTCGGACTGCGACTGGCCGCCGGTCACCACGTTGTTGGGCGTGATGAAGCCGTCGTCGCACTCGTCCACCAGGAAGTAGGGCCAGCCCAGCAGCGGCTTCACCTTGCGGCGGCGCAGGGCCTCCACGTCGGCGGCTTTGGGGTAGGTCTCCGGCTCCACGCCGAAGTCGGCCAGCGCCGTCAGAGTCAGCGAGCGGTAGGTGTTGTCCATGGAGAAGAGGACGCCGCAGTCGGGACCCAGGAGGCCCGGCTCGGCGGCCACAGCGCGGGAGAGCTCCACCTGCTTCTGCCAGAAGGCCAGCGAAAAGGGCGACGGGAAGCCCGACCACTCGGCGATGGCCCAGAGGTTCAGCCCGAAGCCCGCGCCGGGGGCGCGCCTGCCGACGATCTGCTTGACGCGTTGCGAGAAGGCGATGCAGTCCTTCACGGTGCTGCGCCCCTGGGGGTCGCCGCCGGGATCGCCCGCGAAGAACTCGAAGCCGTCGGCGCCGCGCAGCGCCTTCACGGCCTGCTCGATGTAGCCCAGCCGCTCCTCGAGTTCCGCCGCATCCAGCGCGCTGAAGGTGCCCGCTCCGCCGGAGGCATCGGGGCCCTTCCACTGCTTCATGCCCGCGAGAAGCAGCATCCAGACCTTGAAGCCCTTGCGCTGGGCCTGGCGGATGGCGTCGGCCACCTCGGCGTGGTAGGCGGGCAGCAGGTCGGTCCGGTGCGCGAAGCCGCCCTCGCAGAACTCAAGGTAGTCGTAGGCGCACGCCTTGTAGAAGTCGAGGTAGTGCGCCCGCGCGGCCATCGGGGGCTGCACGTACAGGCCCACCGTGCCGAAGCGGCGCGGGGCGGTCGGTTCGGCTACGCTCGGTTGTTCCATGGCTCCCCCTTCGTCGTCGGCGGCGTGGCACGAGATAGTGTATCGCGAACAGGGCTCATGGCAGACGGCCGTAGCCGAAGCGCCGGCCGGTCGACCTCTGCCGAAACCTGGACGATCGACCAGTCGCTTCGCCCCTTTGCACGACGCTATGGGTCGCGGGCCCGCCCGAGATCCATGACCAGACAAGTCAGACGTGTCCGACCTGTCCACCCGCAGCCCATGACCGGACCGGCAGTTATCGGATGTGTCATTGCTCGGGCCCAAATGCGGCGATCAGGGGTACCATTGCGGTACGTCGTGATGCCCACAGCAGTCAAACTCTATTGGTCGCCGATGACAGGTCATCGCTGCGGTGGCGCCGTGCCCCATGGGTCGCATGACGCCGCAGACTCCAGGCCCAGATGCCGCGCTGCGCCAACGATGGCGCAGGCAGGAGGCCGCCATGAAACCGACCGTGAACGACAGCGCCACTCCGGGCAACGGCACGCCTGAAGCCCCCACGCCCAAACCGGAGACGTTCCCCATCGTCGGCATCGGCGCCTCCGCGGGCGGACTGGCGGCTTTTGAGGCCTTCTTCTCCGGTATGCCGCCGGACTCCGACACGGGCATGGCCTTCGTGCTAGTGCAGCACCTGGCCCCCGACCACAAGAGCATGCTCTCCAGCCTGGTGAGCCGCTACACGCGCATGCGGGTCCAGGAGGCCGAGGACGGAATGCCGATCCGTCCGGACTGCGCCTACATCATCCCGCCCAGCCGCAACATGTCGGTGCGCGACGGCGCCCTCTACCTTGTGGAGCAGGATAGGCAGCACGGTGTTCGCCTGCCCATCGACTATCTGTTCCGGTCGCTGGCCGAGGACCAGCACGAGCGCGCCATCTCCATCGTGCTCTCGGGCACCGGCAGCGACGGGACGCTGGGCACCCGTGCGATCAAGGGCGAGGGCGGCCTGACACTGGCCCAGACCCCGGACACCACGGAGTTCAGCGGCATGCCGCAGAGCGCCATCGACACCGGCATGGTCGACATGGTGGTGCCCCCCAACGAGATGCCTGCCAGGTTGATCGCCTACGTTGAGCGCGCCTGGTGGAACGCCGCGCAGCCCAGCGCCATGGCAGGCGGAGGGGGTGAGGCCGGCCTGCGGACCGTGCTCGCATTGGTGAAGACGCATACCGGGCACGACCTGTCGCCCTACAAGCCCAGCACCATCGTCAGGCGTGTTCGCCGGCGCATGGCCGTCCTCCAGATCGAAACGATGGAGGCCTACGCGCGGTTCCTGTGCGGAGCGCCGTCAGAACTCGATGCGCTCTTCTACGACCTCCTCATCGGCGTCACGAGCTTCTTCCGCGACGCCCCGGCATTCGCGGCGCTTCAGGAGTACGTGCTCCCCGCGCTCTTCGACGGCCACGATGAGGACTCGATGATCCGCATCTGGGTCCCCGGGTGCGCCACAGGCGAGGAGGCCTACTCGCTGGCCATCCTGGTGCAGGAGCGGCTCGAGGAGCGCCGGCGCGGGCCGGGGATGCTCATTTTCGCCACCGATATCGATACGCGGGCCATCCAGCACGCCCGGGCCGGCATCTACCCGGCCAGCATCACGGCCGATGTCCCTCCGGAGCGGCTGGCGCGCCACTTCACGCGGGAGCCCGGCGGCGCCTACCGCATCAGCAAGAGCATACGAAGCTCTGTGGTCTTCTCCAAGCAGGATGTCACGCGGGACCCGCCCTTCTCCCGCCTCGACCTCATAGCGTGCCGGAACGTGCTCATCTACATGGGCGCCGACCTGCAGAAGCGCCTCATACCGCTCTTCCACTACGCCCTCAAGCCCAACGGCTTCCTGCTTCTCGGAATGTCTGAGACCGTGGGCGAGTTCGCCAACGAATACACGGCCGTCGACCGCAAGGCAAGGCTCTACCGCCGCAACATCAGCCCCATGCCCGGCCGAGCCGCCGGCCCCATCGGCGTGTCAGGCTCTTCCTCCGGGCCTGCGACGCCTGTTCGAGCACAGACGCGGCCAAAACATGAGGTGGACTCGTCATTGCGCGAAATCATTGAGCGTGAACTACTACGGCACACGTCACCCGTGGGGGTTCTGGTGAACCCCCGCGGCGATATCCTATACCTGCACGGCAGGACGGGCCAGTTCCTTGAGCCCACGGCTGGAGCCGCGGGTCTCAACGTCCTCAGGATGGCTAGGGACGGCTTGCGCCCCAGCCTTGCGGGCGCCCTGGAGTCCGCCGCCGCCACACAGGAGATCGCGTCACGCAACCCCGTGCGCGTCCGGACCAACGGCTCGTGGACCGATGTCCGCGTTACCGTGCGACCGGTGCGCCAGGACCGCGTCGGATCGCACGGAGCCGATCTCTTCGTAGTCGCATTCGACGAGATCCGGGACCCCGGCGCCGATGCGCATGCTCCGGCGGAGTCCGCGACGGCCCCGATGGACGCGGCGGCCACCGACGAGCGCGTGGACGCCCTACGTCGCGACGTCATGGCCAAGGAAGACCGCATCCGAACGCTGCAGGAGGAGATGGAAACCTCGTGCGAGGAGCTGCAATCGGCCAACGAGGAGCTCCAGTCGGTAAACGAGGAGTTGCAGTCCACGAACGAGGAGCTGGAGACCTCCAAGGAGGAGCTGCAGGCGCTCAACGAGGAGCTGACCACCATCAACGCCGAGCTCCACTCGAGTATCGTGGAGCTGTCGCGGGCCAACAACGACATGAACAACCTGCTGGCCGGCACGGGCATCGGCACGCTCTTCACCGACCACGACCTGCGCATCCTGCGGTTCACGCCGCCGGCAGCCAAGGTGATCAACCTGATCCCCGCCGATGTGGGCCGGCCCATCGGGCATATCGCCTCCAAACTGATGGACTACTCGAGTCTTGAGGCCGACATCAAGTCTGTGCTCGACACACTCGTTTCCAAGCACATCGAGGTCCAGACCGCGAACGGCGCCTGGTACCTGATGCACATCCGGCCCTACCGCACGCTGGAGAACGCCATCGAGGGCGCCGTGGTCACCTTCGACGAGATCTCGGAGATGCGCAAGGCCCGCGAGGCGCTTCGGGAAACGCAGATCCTGCGCCGGATGGCCGCCGCGATCATCGACTCCCGCGACCCGGTGATCCTGCAGGACCTGTCGGGCCAGGTGCTGGCCTGGAACCCGGCTGCCTGCTCCATGTACGGCTGGACGGAGGCCGAGGCCCTGGAGATCAAGGCTTGCGACCGCATCCCTGACGCCGCCGTCCAGTCCGAGCTGCAGTCGTTGCTCGGGCTGAGCCAGGGCGCGGCGCTCGACCCGTATGGTGCAGAACGGCTCTGCAAGGACGGCTCCACAATCCGCGTCCTGGTCACAGCCACCGCGCTGGTGAAGGACGACGGCGAGGTCTATGGGGTGGCATCCACCGAAAGGAGGCTGGAGCCATGAGCGAGGACACGGGACTCACGCCTGCCGAGATGCGACTGCGTGGCCTTGCCGAGGCGCAGGCAGGGGACGGGCTTTGGCCGGTCGATGCGGACGGCGAGTCCGTGCTGCTGCATGAGCTCCGGGTCCATCGGATCGAACTGGAGATGCAGAACGACGAGTTGCGGGCCGCCCTGGAGCGCGTAGAGGAGGTGCAGGCGCGGTTCCAGAGCCTCTTCGAGTCGGCCCCCATCGGCTACCTCTGCCTCGATGCCGAGTGGGCGATCCGGGAGGCCAACAGCATCGCGGCCGATATGCTTGGCATCGACAGGGATTCCCTGATCGGCCGACCCGTCACGAGCTTGGTGGTAGCCGACGACCAGGACGCGTTCCACCTGCACCGCCGTTCGTTCGCCGGCGCGATGTCGCAGCATGTCACTGAGCTCCGGTTGCGCACGCCGGGCGGCGGCCATACGCCGGTGCGGCTCGACACCGTTCGGGCAGAAGACATCATCAACGGCATCAGCTACCATGTGGCGATCACCGATATGGCAGAGCAGTACGGCGCCCTCGACGCCCTGCGGAGAAGCGAGGAGTGGCACCGGACGGTGTTGGAGGCGGCGCTGGACGGGTTCCTGCAGACCGACCATGCAGGACGGCTGATGAAGGTTAACCGCGCCCTGGAGCAGATGACCGGCTACGGCCGCCATGAGCTGCTCACCATGCGCTACAGGGACCTCCTGCCGAATGACTCGGACGGCGCGGAACTACTCAGGCGCATGGCGCGGAAGGCCGGCGAGAGGTTCGAGGCCACGTTCAGGCGCAAGGACGGCTCACTCGTCGATGTCGAGGCGAGCCTCCAGTATGAAGCCGTGGGCGGGGGCCGGCTGGTGGGCTTCATCCACGACGTCACGGAGCGCAAGCGCCTCGACGCCCTGCGGAGCGACGGTCGGAGGCTGGAGTCGATCGGCAGGCTCGCCGGAGGGGGTCGCCCACGACTTCAACAACATGCTGGGGATCATCCTCGGCCGGCTGGAGCTCGCCATTGAGCAACTGCCGGCCGACCAGCCCATCGTACGCGACCTCCTCCAGGCCCAGCAGGCGGCACGACACTCCGCGACGCTCACGCGGGACCTGCTGGCGTTCGCCCGGCAGGAGGCGGTGGCGCCCCAGGTGACCGATCTGAATGAGATCACTGCAGGGATGGCCGACATGCTGCGGTCGATGCTCGGTGAGCAGATTGCCCTGGAGATCCGACCCGCAACTGAGCCGTGGCCGGTGCGGGTGGACCTTACGCAGATGTCCCAGGTGCTGATGAACCTCTGCATCAACGGCAGGGATGCCATCAAGGGCGTGGGCGCGATCACCATTGAGACAAGCAACGTCATCCTTACCGAGGCCGACTGCGCCGGAACGCCCGGCCACACACCGGGGGAGCATGCGGCGCTGACGGTGCGTGACACCGGATGCGGCATCGCCCCCGAGGCCCTGGCGCGCATGTTCGAGCCCTTCTTCACCACGAAGGGCGTCGGCGAAGGGACGGGCCTCGGGCTGGCCCAGGTCTACGGCGCCGCCACCCAGAGCGGCGGCATCGTCCGGGCCGAGAGCGTCGAAGGCAAGGGCACCACCGTGCATGTCTTCCTGCCCCGAGCCGTCGGCGAGGCCACGCCGGTTGCCGCGCCTGAGCCGTCGGAGCGGCCGCTGGGACGCGGTGAAACGGTGCTGCTGGTCGAGGACGAGAAAGGCCTGCTCACCACGTGCCGCAGGTTCCTGACGCCGCTGGGCTACGATGTCATGTCGGCCTCATCGCCCGCCGAGGCGTTGGCGCTCTCCGAGGCGTACGGCGGGTCCATCGACCTGCTTCTCACCGACGTCGTGATGCCCGAGATGGACGGCGCCGAACTGGCCGATCGCCTGGTGGCGGCGAGGCCGGGCCTCAGGCGCCTCTTCATGTCCGGCTACACCGCCGAGGCGCTCGGTAGCCGCCTCCTTCGGGACAACGCGACGTTGCTCCCCAAGCCCTTTACGCGCGACGAGCTGGCTCGTGCGGTGCGAACGGCGCTCGATGCAACCGTCCCGAGCGGCTGAGGAGCATCGCGGCGCCCGACGCCGTGGCCGCACCCTCGCTTTTGGCCCTCCGGACGGTCCATAATGGTGCCACGTCTGCACTGGCCGGCGCCCACCCTAGGTGGTCACCGCGGCGGCGTGCGAACTACTCATGGAGGACCGGAGATATTATGGGTAGATATTCCCTGGGGCTGGACTACGGCACCAACTCGGTGCGCGCCCTCGTCGTCGCCGTGGAGGATGGCCGCGAGTTGGCCTCCTGCGTCCATAGCTACACGCGGGGCGAGATGGGCGTCATCACCGATCCTGCCAACCCGCACGTAGCCCGACAGCACCCGCTGGACTACCACGAGGGGTTGGTTGCCGCCGCCACGGGCGCGCTGGCCGCCGCAGAGGCCGCCGATCCCGCCTTCGACCCGGCCGACGTGGTCGGCATCGGCGTCGATACCACCGGCTCCACGCCCATCCCCGTGGACGAAGACGGCACGCCATTGGCCCTGGTGCCCGACTTCCATGACAACCCGAACGCCCTGGCATGGCTCTGGAAGGACCACTCCTCCATGGCCGAGGCCGAGCGCATCACCGCACTGGCCGCCGAGCACCGCCCCCAGTACCTGGCTCGCTGCGGCGGGACCTACTCCTCCGAGTGGTTCTTCGCCAAGATCCTCCACTGCCTGCACGTGGGCGCCGACGTTTTCGATGCCGCCTACAGCTGGGTGGAGTTCTGCGACTACATCCCGGCCCTGCTCGCCGGCGACACGAACCCGGACCGGCTACTCCGCGGCGTCTGCTCGGCGGGCCACAAAGCCATGTACGCCGACGACTGGGGCGGACTGCCGGACAGGGGATTCCTGTCGATGCTCGACCCCAAGCTGGCCGACCTGCGCGATCGGCTCTACTCCAAGGCCTACGCCGCCGACACCCCTGCCGGCAAGCTCTGCCCCGAGTGGGCCGCGAAGCTGGGCCTGACGCCCGGCATCGCCATCGCCGTGGGCGCCTTCGACGCGCACATGGGCGCAGTGGGATCGGGCGTGAAGCCGGGCTGCATGGTCAAGATCATGGGCACCTCGACCTGCGACATCACCGTGGGCGCCCGGGGCGAGGCGGCGGCGGAGATCCCCGGCGTCTGCGGAATCGTGGATGGATCGGTTCTGCCCGGAATGCTGGGCGTCGAGGCCGGCCAGAGCGCCGTGGGCGATATCTTCAACTGGTACGTCCTGCAGGTCTGCCAGGGCGACAACGACCTCCACAACCTGCTCACCGCCGAGGCCGCCGCGCTGAAGCCCGGCCAGTCAGGCCTGCTGGCCCTGGACTGGAACAACGGCAACCGATGCGTGCTGGTGGATGCGCGGCTGACGGGCCTGCTCATCGGCCAGACGCTCCGCACCACGCGCGCCGAGATCTACCGCGCGCTCATCGAGGCCACGGCCTTCGGCGCCCGCGCGATCCTGGAGCGCATGGCCGAGTACGGCGTGCCGCTGGAGCGGATGGTGGCCTGCGGAGGCATCGCCGAGAAGAACCCCTTCATGATGCAGACCTACGCCGACATCACGGGCCAGACGATCTCCGTCGCCAAGTCAAGCCAGACCTGTGCGCTGGGTGCGGCGATCTTCGGCGCCGTGGCCGCCGGCGTCTACCCTGACGCTGCAGCCGCCCAGGCCGCCATGGCCAGCCCCACCTCGGCCACCTACACGCCCGACGAGGGGCGCAAGGCGGTCTACGACGAGCTATACAGCCTCTACCGCCGCCTGCACGACGCGTTCGGCGTGGCCGGCACTGCCGACCCGCTGTACGACGTGATGAAGACGCTGCTGGACATCCAGCAGCGCTCGGCGTAGGCGCGGCCATGCTGGAAGCGCTGAAGGAGGAGGTCTGGCGCGCGAACCTGGCCCTGCGCGACGCAGGGCTGGTCATCCTCACCTGGGGCAACGTGAGCGGGCTGGACGCCGACGCGGGCGTCTTCGCCATCAAGCCCAGCGGGGTGAGCTACGAGGCCATGCGCCCCGAGCATATGACCCTCGTGGACCTGGAGGGCGCCGTGGTCGAGGGCGGCCTGCGCCCCTCCTCCGACACACCCACGCATCTGGCCCTCTACCGCGCCTTCGCCGGCATCCGGGGCGTGGCGCACACGCATTCGACCTACGCCACCGCATGGGCGCAGGCCCGCAGGCCGCTCCCCTGCTACGGCACCACGCACGCCGACAGCTTCCGTGGCGCGGTCCCCGTGACGGCCCCGCTCAGCCCGGAGGCGCTTGCCGGCGACTACGAGGCCGAGACCGGCACGGCCATCATCCGCGCCTTCGAGGGGCGGCCCTGCTCCGAGATGCCCGCCGCGCTGGTCTGGGGCCACGGCCCCTTCACCTGGGGACGCTCGGCGGCTGACGCGGTGGAGAACAGCATCATCCTGGAGCAGACGGCCCGCATGGCCCTGCTCACCGAGCAGATCGAGCCGCGCATCGATCCCATCGGCAACGACCTGCGCGACAAGCACTTCGTGAGGAAGCACGGACCGGGCGCCTACTACGGGCAGACCGGCGACGGCCACGGCGGCGGCTAGCCGCGGGCTGCAAGGAGGCATTCCATGGCTAAGAAGACCACATTCGCTGTACTCGTGGGCAACCGCGGGTTCTTTCCGGGCCACCTCTGCGAGGAGGGCCGAAAGACCATCCTGCGCGTGCTCGATGAGCAGGGCTACGGCGCCGTCTGCCTGACGCCCAACGACACGCCCTACGGCTCCGTCGTCACCCGTGACCACGCCCGCAAGTGGGCGGCGCTGATGCAGGCGCACAAGGCCGACATCGACGGCATCATCATCACGCTGCCCAACTTCGGCGAGGAGCGCGGCATCGTCGAGGCGATCCAGATGGCCGACCTGCGCGTGCCCATTCTGGTGCAGGCCACGCCCGACACCGCGGGCCTCATGAGCATCAAGGACCGCCGCGACAGCTTCTGCGGCAAGATGTCCACCTGCAACAACCTGACCCAGTACGGCATCCCCTTCTCGCTCACCGAGCGGCACACCATCGACCCTGAGACGCCCGCCTTCGCGGCCGACCTGAGCCGATTCGCCGCCACGTGCCGCGTGGTGCGCGGCCTGCGCGGAGCCCGCTTCGGGGCCATCGGCGCCCGCCCGGCGGCCTTCAACACCGTGCGCTACAGCGAGAAGCTGCTCCAGGCCAACGGCATCACCGTGGAGGTAGTGGACCTTTCCGAGATCTTCGGCCGCATCGGCAAGCTGGACGACAACGCCGCCACCGTGCAGGCCAAGCTGGCCGAGATCAAGGACTACATCGACGTCGGCCGCGTGCCCGAGAAGGCCCTCATCCGCATGGCCAAGCTCGGCGCCGTAGTGGGCGACTGGATCGAGGAGAACGAGGTCGTCGCCACCGCCGTGCAGTGCTGGACCAGCATGGAGGAGTTCTTCGGCGTGGTGCCCTGCACCGTCATGAGCATGCTCAGCAACAAGCTCATGCCCAGCGCCTGCGAGGTCGACATCACCGGCGCGCTCGGCATGTACGCCCTGACGCTGGCCTCCGGCGAGCCCGCAGCGCTGGTCGACTGGAACAACAACTACGACGACGACCCCGACAAGTGCGTCCTCTTCCACTGCAGCAACCTGCCCAAGGGCTGCATGTCGCACTGCTGCATGAGCCAGCAGGACATCATCGGCGGCGCGGTGGGCGACGAGAACGCCCAGGGCACCGTGGTGGGCCGCATCAAGTCCGGCGAGTTCACCTACTGCCGCGTCTCGACCAATGACGAGATGGGCACCATCGACGTCTACACCGGCGAGGGCGAGTTCACCGACGACCCGCTGGAGACCTTCGGCGGCGCAGGCGTTGCCTACATCCCCGACCTGCAGGGCCTCCTCCGCTACATCTGCGAGAACGGCTACGAGCACCACGTCGCCGTGGCCCACGCGCCCGTAGCGGAGGCGCTGCACGACGCCATGAGCAACTACCTGGGCTGGGACGTCTACCTGCATGGCTGATGCCGCCATGCGGGCCGCGCGCCTCTACGGCGCCTCCGACGTGCGGGTCGACGAGGTCGCAGTACCGACCGCCGGTCCGGGTGAGGCGTTGGTGCGCGTGCGGGCCGTCTCGATCTGCCCCTCGGACTGGCGGCTCTACGTCGACGGCCACGCCGGCGGCAAGGAGCCCGAGTGGCCCTTCGTGCAGGGGCATGAGTTCGCCGGCGACGTCGTGGCCCTCGGGTCCGACGTCGCCGGTCCTGCGCCCGGAACGCGGGTGGCCGTGGAGCCTTCGTGGCCATGCGGCTCCTGCGACATGTGCCGCGAGGGCAAGCACCACATCTGCCGCCATGTGCGCTTTGCCAGCTTCCCGCCCCACGGCGGGGCGCTGGCCCAGTACGTGGTGGTCCCGCACGACGCCCTCTTCCCGCTGCCCGACGCGCTGGACTACGTGGCGGGAGCCCTGAGCGAGCCGCTCTGCGTGGCTCTCCACGCCACCAGGCTGGCGCAGCTGCGGCCCGGCGAGAGCGTGGTCCTGCTGGGCGCAGGCGTCATCGGTGTCTCAACGCTGCAGATGGCGCTGGCCGAGGGCGTTGGCCCCACGGCCGTCATCGAGCCCGTGGCCGAGCGTTGCGCCCTGCCGCAGGAACTGGGCGCGGCCCAGGTCTTCGCCTCGCTGAATGAGGCGACGGCAGCGGGCGTGGAGGCCGACGTCGTCTTCGAGTGCAGCGGCGACATCCCCGCGCTGGACCAGTGCATCCGGCTGGCCCGGCCCGGCGGCCGCATCGTCGTCATAGGCATCCCGCGCTGCGAGGAGATCACCTTCGACATCGCCACCGCCCGCCGGCATGAGCTGACCATCACCTTCTCCCGCCGCTCGTTCGGGATGGTGGAGGAGGGGTTGGCCCTGCTGGCGTCGGGCGCCCTGCGGCTGCGCGACCTGCCCCTGCAGCGCTTCGCCCTGGACCAGACCACTGAAGCCATGGAGATGACGGGCCGGCCGGGCCGGAACCTGCGCGCCGTGGTGGAGCCCTAGCCGGCATCGCCGGCTCCAAGGAGGACCGATGATGAACCGAAACCTGCGCATCGCACTGCCCCTGGCAGCGCTAGTTGCCGCCGCCCTCGCCGGCTGCGCGCCCAGCGCCGAGAAGAAGACCACCGACACGCCCGCCGCGGCCGGCGCCAAGAAGAAGATCGTAGTAGGCTTCTCCCAGGTGGGAGCCGAGAGCGGCTGGCGCACGGCCAACACCCAGTCGATCCGCTCCGAGGCCGAGAAGCGGGGCATCGACCTCCGCTTCGCCGACGCACAGCAGAAGCAAGAGAACCAGATCAAGGCCATCCGCACATTCATCGCCCAGGGCGTCGACGTCATCATGTTCTCGCCGGTGGTCGAGCCGGGCTGGGAGCCGGTTCTGCAGGAGGCCAAGAAGGCGGGCATTCCCGTCATCCTCGCCGACCGCGCCGTGGACGTGAGCGATGAGTCGCTGTACGTCACCTTCATCGGCTCCGACTTCGTCGAGGAGGGCCGCCGCGCCGCCGAGTGGATGGCCAAGAAGATGAACGGCAAGGCCGTCATCGCCGAGCTACAGGGCACCCCCGGTTCGGCGCCGGCCATCGACCGGAAGCGCGGGTTCGAGGAAGAGATGAAGAAGTACCCCGGCATGAAGATCGTCATCTCCCAGACCGGCGACTTCACCCGCGCCAAGGGCAAAGAGGTCATGGAGGCCTTCCTGAAGTCGCCTGAGGGCGCGGGCATCACCGCCCTCTACGCGCACAACGACGATATGGCCCTGGGCGCCATCCAGGCCATCGAGGCCGCCGGCAAGAAGCCCGGAACCGACATCACCATCGTCTCGGTCGACGGCGTCAAGGGCGCCTTCGAGGCCATGGTGGCCGGCAAGCTCAATTGCACGGTGGAGTGCAACCCGTTGCTCGGCCCGACGCTCTTCGACGCCGCCGAGGCCGTGGCCGCCGGAAAGACCGTGCCCAAGCGCATCGTCACCAAGGAAGGCGTCTACGACCAGACCCAGGCGAAAGAGCTGATCGCCGACCGCAAGTACTGATCCGCCATGCGGGCCCCGGCAACGCACCTTCGCCGGGGTCCGCACCAACCCGCCGCCCCGGGAGGCCCCAACCCATGCCCAACCCCGTTCTCGCGTCCGCCCTCGCAGGCCTTCCCGGCCCCGACGAGCTGATTGCCCGCGCCGCCTCCCGCCAGGGCCGCGGCCCACGCCTGAAGACGAACTCGCACATCCACCTGCCGCCCAACTTCTCGGCCTTCGACACCGTGGGGCAGGCCGTCGATAAGGCTGCGGCCGAGGGCGTCGCCGTGGTGGGCGTGAGCAACTACTACGACTACGGCGTCTACGCCGACTTCGCCGAACGCACCCGCGCCGCGGGCATCCTGCCCGTCTTCGGCACCGAGATCATCGCCCTGGTCGACGAACTGGTGCAGGCCGGTGTGCGCATCAACGACCCGGGCAACCCCGGCAAGATGTACCTCTGCGGCAAGGCGGCGGCGGCCTTCGAGCCCCTCTCGCCGGAGGCGACCGAGCTGCTGCAGGTGATCCGGCAGAAGGACTCCACCCGCATGGCCGCGCTGGTCGAGCGGCTGGGCGCTGTTCTTGCCGAGGCCGGGTTCGACGGCTCGCCCGACGAGGCCGCCGTGAAGGCCGGCGTCGTCAAGCGCCACGGCTGCGCGCTGGAGAGCGTCACCCTGCAGGAGCGCCACGTCTGCCAGGCCTTCCAGGAGGCGCTGGCCGAAGCGCTGGAGCCTGACGCCCACGTCGAGCTACTCACCGCAGCCTACGGCGTCCCGCCCAAGGCCTCCATCGCCGAGCCTGTGGCCGAGCAGAACGAGATCCGCTCGCAGCTCCTCAAGGCGGGCAAACCGGCCTACGTCGCCGAGACCTTCGTCGATTTCGACCACGCCCGGCGCCTCATCCTCGCCCTGGGCGGCATTCCCTGCTACCCCATCGTGGCTGACGGCGCCAAGCCGGTCTGCCCCTTCGAGGAAGACCCCGCCAGGCTGGCCGAGGCCGTGCGCGAGATGGGCGTCCACTGCACCGAGTTCATCCCGGACCGCAACAGCCCCGAGACGCTATCCGCCTACGCCCACGCCATGCGCAGCGCGGGTCTGGTGGTCACTGCAGGCACCGAGCACAACACCCGCGACCTCATCGCCATCGAGCCCGCCTGCAAGGCCGGAGCGGCCATCCCGGATGACGTGGCCGACCTCTTCTGGGAGGGCGCCTGCGTCATGGTCGCGCACACCTACCTCCAGCGCCACAACCGCCCCGGATTCGTCGACGCAACGGGAGCCCCGAACCCCGCCTTCGGAGACGACAACCAGCGCATCGCCTGGCACGCAGCCCTTGGCGCGGAGGTAGTGGCGGCGTACCGGCTGAGGGGGTGAAGGGGTGAGGAGGTGAGGAGGTGAAAGGCCTCGCCGAGCCGCCTTCGCCCCAGCGTCGACCCGGCGCCCGGATGACTTCGGCACGGAGGCCCGAGCCACCGAACCGCGCATGGGGATGCTCTTGACGTCGCCCTGAGGCGACGCCGAAGGGTCCCGACTCCTGCGCCGCACCTTCGTGCCCCGGCGGGCCCAACGGCCGCGGGCAATCCACCCTACCGAGGGAGTCGGGGTCCTTCACTTCGTTCAGGACGACCGGCAAGGGCAACGACGAGGTCAAGGGTTCAAGGGACTCACTTCTCTACCATAGATAAGTGAGTCCCTTGGCCTCCTGGCGGCGCGCCCGTGCTCGCCGCCGCACCGCCCTTGACGCCGCCCTGCACGATCAGGCGCCGACGCGCCGACGGAGCGCAAGAGAGTGGCCCGACTGCGCCGAGCTTTCCTAGAGGCAGCGCCGAAGGGCCCCGACTCCGGCGATGCTGTGGCCTACGCGGGCGGCTTGGCGACGGACTGCTGCGCCTACAGATCCTTCGCCCAAGCCTGACCGACGGCGGGCACCAAAGCGCCTTGTGCCGCCGAAAAGACAGCCCGAGAATGCCGATGCGTCACCGTGCCTTTGGACAGCCGGCACATTGCCGCGCACTCCCGATGGCCGGTGACAAGGGAGGGCACTCTCATGCACCTGGTAAGCACCGGCATCCGGGTTCGGGCGCGCGCCGCCGTCGCAGCGGCGGTAGTTCTCGGGCTTGTGATGCTCACCGCGGGCCGCACCAACGCCCAACTGTCGCAGAGGCTTATCTCTGACTTCGTCTCGCAGCAAGGCACTACCGTGAACTGGTGGCCGCCCGTCCCTGACTACCTCGGCTGGACCGCGCCCAGGGGGAACATCTTCGCCCTGGTGGACTACGCCGGTGTGGCCAACGACTGGCTCAAGGCGAACGGCGGCCCAGATCTGGGCACGCAGATCACAGGCACAATCATCGAGGAGGCGCTCACCGACGGCCGAGCCGAGGTGACCGTGACGATGACCACGACGGCGGCGATGAGCTTCGCCAGCGCGATCGATCCGTGGGGCACGCTCTGGTTCGGACACCTTGCCCCGGAGGTCGTCGGAGGCGCAACGCCGGCCATCGGCTCCAGCTACCTGCAGCTTGTGTTCAAGAACACGGCGGTAGGCGCTCCATTGCCCAACATCGTCGAGGCCATGGTCCTGGGCATCAGGCCGGCAGGCTTTGAGATGAAGTCCCTGGCATTCATGTCCGACGCCGTAGGCCCCCTACGGGTCGAGGCGGGAATGGGCCCCGAAGGCACCGCCGGCCGCTGCACCGTGGCGCAGTTGGCGACGTTCACGCCGACCAACCAGGACGGCGTCTGGCTGGTGGAGAGCATCCCCGTGGAGATCACGGCGCCGAGGGGCAGGCTCTACATCTGGGTGGCGCCCCGCGATGTGCGGCAGGGCACCTCGAACTATCTCCGGGCCTACGTGCGAAGCCTTCCGACCTACAGCTGGATGCCAGGCCTACCCGTCAGCTTCGTGCTTGACGGCACGTCGCTGGGATGGGAGACGACCGACGCAGGCGGCCGGGCCTCGAACCTGTACCAGGTGCCCGCGGGCTGGGCGCTGGGAGACCACACATTGGTCTGCGGATTCGCCGGCGACGCGCTGTACCAACCCACCTCCAACAGCGCCACGATCACCTGCATCCCGTAGACCGATCAGGGCGACACCGCGCAACTGGGCCGCACCAACCGGTGCGGCCCAGCGGCCAACGCACCGGTCGAAGCCCGCCGCCGGCAGGGCGCTCGCCCCCTCAGTGGTGTACGCCCGATGCCACCAGGACGCAGCCCAGCGCCGGGATCGTCACCTCGCCGGTGGCGGGCGGCAGGGGCGCCTGGGTCGTCTCCCGGCCCACGGCGGTCACCACGGCGCCCTTCGGCAGGCGCGGGTCGGTGAGGCGGACCGTCTGGGGCTCGTTGGTCCAATTTGCCAGAACCACGCCGTGCCTGCCCTCCGGGTCTGTCCATGCGGAGTGGGCCACGACCGGTAGCTCGTGCTTGCGGCCCGGGCGCTCCCAGCGGCGGACCTCGATGCCCTGCATGTCCGCCGGACGCTGCATCCGACCGTAGACCAGGAAGGGCCGCGCGGCGCCTCGGCGCAGCGCCGTGACGGTGCGCATCATCTCCAGCGAGTCCTCGTCGCTCCCCACCTTGGGTTCCCACTCAGCCCAGTTGATGGTGTCGCGGTTCAGCAGCGTGCCGTCGCCTGTCAGCACGCCGCCGGTGATCTCTCCCAATACCAGGTTCCATGCGCTACGGACGGCCATGGAGACGGGCTCGGGGCCGAAGCTCATCATCCCGTGCAGGATGGCGCACTCGTGGTAGAGGTACTGGTAGACGGGCACGAAGTCGGCCAGGCCCGAGGTGGGCGGGCTCACGCGAACGTCGCTCTGCTGGAAGAGGGGCAGGCAGGTCTCGTTGCAGGGCATCTCCGTGGAGTGGATCACCCCCGCCTCGCCGGCGCGGGCGTCCACCTGACGGAACTCGCGCATCATGCGGCGCATGGCCCGGGCCATCCACTTGCCGGGGATGCGGGGGTGGCCGTGATCTGTAGCGAAGCAGGGGAACGTGGCCGCGTTGCAGTTCTGGTCGAAGAACTGGATCGACTCCATCCCCCACCCCACCAGCCGCTCCACGAACTCAGTGGCGATATGGCGCGTCATGTCGTTGTCCATGCACTGGACGTAGCTGGGCCGCCAGCCCTGATCCCACGACTCGGGCCAGAGCGAGCCGTCGGATTGCCGCGACACGCTCCGCTCGCCTCCGTTCTCACGGAAGAAGGCCTCGCCCTCGTAGCCGTTGAAGAGGTGCCGCGTGACCCATCGCGTGCCGTTGCAGAAGGAGCCCACGTGCCAGCCGCGCTCCCGGGCCATGGCGGCGAAGCGGGCCATCGACTCATCGCCGCCGATGGGCGGGAAGCAGTCGGGATAGACCCACGGTCCGCCCCGCTCCCATGACATGAGCACGGCCACCAGCGGCGCATCCACGCGGGTCGCCACGGCGTCCAGCAGTGGGATGCACTTCTCATAGGGCAGGAACGCCTCGATGGGCGGCGCCACCCCGTCGTCGACGTATCCCTGCAGACGGATGGTGATGTGCGGCGGCGAGTCGAGCAGCCACTCGGGCACATCGGTGCGGGCGGTCAGCGGCGTGGCCCACTCCTGCTGGAGCGCCCAACCGCGGTAGAGTTCGGCCGCGTCGTACCAGTCGCCCTCGAAGCTGCCCAACAGCACCTGGTACTCCAGCGTCCGGGCGCCGGCGGGCCAGTCGCCGATGTGGGCGATCCCCAACCGCACGCCCTGGCCCGAGCGAACCGGCCGGAAGAGCTTCACGTTGGCCTCGGCGTCGTCGCAGGCCAGGTAGATCCCGGCGCCCTGGGCGTAGGCGGCCATGAACTGCGCGAAGCTTCGGCCGGGGTAGTGGGGAGAGCTGCCGTTGGCGACCGAGAGGCGCCAGAGCTCATGCGCATCCTGCGGCAGGCCCTCCAACGCCGGGCCCCGCAGGAGCGACCCGAAGGCCGAGGGGTCCAGCACGGACAGGTCCGGCCGGGACGCACAGACCACAAACGGGAACTGCAGGTCGACCATGTCCATGCCGGTCCCGTTGCGCACCTCGGCGCTCCAGCGTAAAAAGCGATCACGGAGCGACGCGGCCACGCGGAGGGTCACATCTAGGTCCAGGCCGTCGACCCGCGAGAAGGCCATCGAGAGGGCGATCGCTCCCCCGGCCTCGTCACACTCAAGGCGCATCTCGGGCGGGCCGCACTGACGCGAGTCGGCATAGACGGTCTCGCCCGCGCTCGTGAGCAGGTTCAGGGCGAAGGCGGGCAGGTCGTCCGGTGGTGATAGCAACTCGACCTCGGGGTTGGTGAGTGTCCGCATGGAGGCCAGGCGGCCCGTCTCCGGCTCAAAGCGCAGCACGTCGCAGGCGGTGGTCAGGCTCAGATCGGGCATCGGTGGCCTCCCGGGCTCAGGTGTGCCCCGAGCATACCCAAGGGCGGCCGTTCCGCGCCGGGTCAGGGCCAGAACTCGTAGGCCCGGAACCCGCGCGCGATGCCCACCAGGGTCCAAGCGGCTCCCACGAGCATGTCGCCGAGGATGACGCCCAGCGCAAATGGGGCGGCTGACCGGTAGAGCCGCAGACCGCCGTAGCGCATGACGATGCCCTTCAGGATGCTGCCGATCATGATCGGGAGCCAGATCTGCGTGAGGCCCCAGGAGTTAGCCACGGCATAGCCCAGCGGATGGAACGGGAACCACGCGAACCGCGACCGGAGGAGGCTCAGCGCCAGCGCGATGCCCATCCCGGCGCCGGCGGCGGTCATGGCGGGCTCGTTGCGGCGGCCGCCCAGTTGGAGCCACTCGTGGACGCGGCTGAAGTTCTCCCGCGGGAACTCGCGCGGCCACTGCTCCACTGCGGCGGTGGCCGCGCCGTACTGGTATATGCCGTGCAGGTAGGTCCAGAACATGCCCACGGCCCCCACCACCGCCGCAAGCATCATGGCCCGCGCCAGGTCGCGCTGCGACAGGCCGGACACATCCGCCATCTTCATGCCCTCAAGCTGGTGCGGCAGCGGGTTAGCGAAGTAGGTCCGGTTGAACCAGTAGGTGAGGCCGAACAGAACCAGCGCCCTCGGCCCCAGCGCCGCCGGCCCGAAGGAGGCGAGCAGCAGGTTGGCCGGGCCCACGTTATGCATATCGTGGATCGGCAGGCCGAACTCCGCGCGGAGGCGGCCGATCACCAGCGTCAGGGCCAGGTAGACCACGAAGAAAATCAGCGCGACCCAGGCCGGCATCCCCGCGGCCACGAGGAACGCGCATAGCAGCAGCAGGCCCATGCCGCCGCCGACGAATGCTGTTCGGTAGGCCATAGGCTCCTGCTCATCGCCTCGAGCGCCCGGCCGCCGGCACCAGGCGGAGGCCCAGGCCTCCCGCAGGTGGCCCCGGGCAGACCAGAGCGCCATGATGCAGACCACCATGTAGGCCCCGAACGCCTGCGCGCTCTCGTAGGGCGCCACCGCGTCGAAGCCCGCGCCGGACGAGAAGACCTGCTCCTGCCCCAGCGCCGCAACGGCGACCAGCTCCAGCTTGTAGAGCAGGTAGAAGACCCAGAGTGAGAGCGATAACTCGAAGGGCATGAGGAACGCCAACCCCGCCGCGAAGGGGTAGAAGCTGATCTTAACCACGCCGATCCCGGTCCAGGGAGCCGAGACGAAGACGCTCTGGACCTCCTGCCGCTTGATGGGGATCATGGGGATCCAGGGCATCAGATACGCGGCGCCGTTGTAGAGCCCCAGCAGGGCGGCAAGGGCGAGGCCGAACGCCAGCGGCCTGCTGCGCCAGAACGCCGCGCCGGAGGTCATCTCGATGGGCAGGTGCGCCGTCGGGTAGTTAAGCCGCTCGGCGCTGGTCCATTGCCGCCGCATGAGCGCGCTGATGCAGAGCATGGTCCAGAGCAAGACCACGGTGAACAGGACCCACGCCAGGCAGGGCACGACCCAGGGGCGCCAGTTCTCGGGCCGGTAGAGCGACGACCAGCCGTCGTAGAAGTTGCGCACGGCGGTGGGATCCGACACGGTGAGCCAGTGCGGCAGGTGCGGCACGAACGAGCCGGCCCAACGGTTGCGGCCGTCGGCGAACCGCGCGGGGTACGGGAGGAACGAGACGAGCAACTGCCCCATCTGCTGCGCGCCCAGGGCCGAGCCGATGCAGACCATGGCGAAGATGGCCAGCAGTTCGCCCCTGTGCAGAGGCGTCCGGCGCGACGGCGAGAGGCGGCCCACGGCGGTGTTGAGCCCGAGCAGCGCCGCCAGCGTGAAGAGCGCGTTGCAGAAGGGCACGACGTTGGTGAAGAGCGACCAGCGCACCAGCTCGACCTGCACCAGCCACATCTGGTTCAACGCAATCGCCCCGACGCCGACCACGTAGGCGCGCGGGCGGAGACGCAACGCACCAGCCGCCATGACCATGGGTGCCTCCTCCTCCTGCGAGTGTAAGCCACCAAGGCCAAGCTGTCAAGCGACAGGGCCGTCGCTGCCTGGGCTCCGCTACCCCAAGCTCAGCGCGAACCGAACGGCGGCCTCGACTTCGTTCATCTTCTGCCGGCTCAGTGGCGCGATGCGTTCGCAGAGCGTTGCTTTGCTCAGGGTTTGAAGGGAGTCCAGGTCCACGACGCACGGCTTCGGCAGGCCATCCTCAGGACCGAGAGGCACCTCCGTGGGTATGCCGCGCATCCGTGTGGTGATCGGCGCCACCATCACGTTCGCCCGGACGGCCACGACTGCGTCTCGGGTCAGCACGAGCACCGGACGCCTCCCGACGGGCTCAGGCAGGTCCGCCCACCAGGCCTCGCCACGGCGGATCACCACTCCGACGCCCCAACCGCCGAGCCGCCGAGGGCGCCCCATGCCACTTCGGCGTCTGTCTCCGGCTGAGCCGTGTAGCCGGCAACCGTCCGCGCCACGTCGTACCGTTCCCGCTCCTCTCGGAGCAACGCCTCGACGGCTCGGCGGAAGTAGTCGCTTCGGGTCTCGTTGGAGGCTGTTCGGCGCTCCTCCACCTCACGCAGAGTGCAGTCGGGCAAGCTGATGCTGATCTTAACGCTCGTGGCCATGGTTGCTACTATCCTCCTACTACCATCCTACCATAGACCATTGGCGGTGCGCGACGGGGTTCGGGTGGTGGCCGTCTCAGGAGAGCCCTGGTGCTGAAGTAGGGGCGGCAGGAACAAACCGCCCCCTACTCCATCGGCTCAGCGGCTGCTACGGAACCACGTTGAACGCGGTACTTGCGGTGACGGGCTCGTACCAGGCGTCGCCTGCGAAGGCGGCCGTCGCCGTGTGGGAGCCGGTGGGTTCGCCAGCCGGAATGGCCCATGTGGCGGTGGCCCAGCCGTCGGCGGCCACCGAGGCTGCCTGCACCTCCGTGCCGTTGACGCTGAACGTGATCTGCTTGCCGGGCTGGATCACATAGTCCGGTAGGCTGCGGACGTAGGCTTTCAGCGGATGGCTCGTGCCCGCCTTGCCCGACCGGACATAGGCCCAGACGTAGAGGTTGCCCTTGAGGACGGCCAGCTTGCCCACGTTCGCCGAGGAGACGAACCCACCGTCGCCCGCGAACTCGCACCTGATCACGCGAGTTCCCGCGCCGGAACCCTCCGGCACCGTGTAGCCCAACTGGGCGCAACCGTTGGCACGGGTGGTATCGGTTCCGATGGAGGCGCCGTCCACCTTGATCGTCATCACCTTGCCCTCGACCGGCGAGTTGTCGGTCTGGAACAGGAAGGCTTTGGGCACCGTATAGGTCTTGACCTTGCCGCTGCGGTCGGGCACATAGGTCTTCGTGGCCACGGTGTCCGCTGTGACCACGGCAGAGGCCGAGCAGGAGTCGTACTCGGTATCGCCTGCGTACTCCACCTTCATGGCGCGAGATGCGGCGCCGTCAGTGATGGTCCAGGCCAGTGCCGCATCGCCGCGCGAATCGGCCACGGCGCTCCCCACGTCGGTGCCGTCGACGCGGAACGTGATGCTCCGGCCGCTGAGGAAGGCGTTGTCCGTGAGCCGTCGCAGGTCATAGGCACGCAGATAGACCGGCCGCGTGATGATGCCGCGGCTGTTGGCGGTCCACAGCGCAGTCGCAATGCGCGATGACGGCATCACGCGGAGGTTCACCTGCGTATTGTCGTAGTAGAAGCTCCCCAGCGCACCTACTGATAGGTCCAGCGTGTCGCCGGCCTTCATGGTGATGGAGTACTCCGTGTACGAACCGGTCGACGCGGTGGAGGCGATGTACTGGAGCGACGTGGCGGAGTTGAGCAGCAACCAAGCGTCAGTGTCCCCGCCGTCGCCGGGTCCCCACTCCATGACGGCATCGTAGGCCCCGTCGATCGGCGCGGTGAAGCGGATCGTCGCGTACTCCCCGCCCGGCCCAGGGTGCAGCGAGGCCTGGCCGGCCCCGATTCCGTAGGCCGAGTCCGACGAGGTGTTCTTCCAGCATGAAGGCGTGCCAAGCGACAGGTTGTGAAGCCAGACCGGCCCGTAGGGGCTATCGGAGTATTCGTCAAAGATTGTGAAGGCGCTGCCCGGCGTCGCCGTGTAGCCGTAGCTCCAGACGCCGTTGGGGTTCGGCGAGCCGACCACGAAGTCGGCGGCGGCATCGTAGGCCTGGGCGCGGATCGGCAGCAGCGCGAGCGCGGCCAGCAGACAGGCGATCGTGCGGCCGAGAGCGGTGGACATGGGGCAAGGCCTCCTTGTGCGCAAGGGTATCGACGCTTCACAGTACGTGGCGTAGGACCCCGAACGCTTCTGCACGGCCCGCTATCGTTGGTCGATCCCTCGCCGTCGCGTGGCGCACGGCTACAATGCTGCGGAGGAGACACCATGCATCGATTCCCTGCCCTGCTCGCGGCGCTCGGCGCAGCCGCAGCGCTTTGTCAGGCCGGCACGCCCCAGCCTGCGGTCCGGCTCCTGCCGAAGCCGATCACGACCGGCGGGATGCCCCTGAACGAGGCACTGGCGAAGCGGCGCTCCTGCCGGTCGTTCGCCGACACGCCGGTGACGCTCCAACAGCTCAGCCAGATCTGCTGGGCCGCGCAGGGCGTCACCGAGACGGTGAAGGGCCTTCGCACGGCCCCGGCCGCCATGGCGCTCTACGCCGTGCGGCTCTTCGTGGTGGATCGGACCGGCTTGGCTGAGTACCTGCCGAAGGAGCACGCGCTGCGCACCGCTCGTGAAGGCGATCTGCTGCCCGCGGCCCGTGCCCTGGCGCTGAACCCGGCGACCTCGGGCGAGCCGCCCGTCGTGTTGCTGCTCTGTGTCGACCTCGCCGTGTTGCAGGCCCGGGCAGGCGCCAAGGCCGAACGCTTCGCGCTGCTGGAGGCCGGACACGTGACCCAGAACATCCTTCTGCAGGTGACGGCCCTGGGCCTGGCGAGCGTCCCGGTAGGAGGCGTCGACGAGGCGAAAGCCGGGGAGGCTCTGAAGCTGCCCGAGGGGGTGCGCGCAGTCTACGCGATGCCCGTGGGCAAGGCGAAGACCGTACCATGACATGAGCGCGGGGCCACGGGGGAGTGGTTCGGCGCCTGCCGTACCGACCGCCCCGTCACCCCGCGCCGGTTTGCGCCGGCAGGGCATCGCTTCAGAAGCGGAAGCCCACGCTCACTTCGGGCAAGAAGGGCGCCACGTCGTCGCCACCCATGGGGACCATGACGCCGAAGCGGCCCGAGATGCCGTTCTTTGGGCGCGACACGTAGAAGACGCCCGGCGCGAAGTAGGTGCCTGAGCCGGTGCCGATCCGGAGGTTGTAGGCGAGGCCGGCGTTCTCGCCTTGTGGGGTCGCCACGGCCTCGGCGATGAAGCCGGATCGGATCACGTCAATGTCGGAGAACGCAGGGCTGTCCGAATGGTTCCGGAACACCATGCCGCTGCCGAGCCCGATCGAGAGCTTGCCGTCGCGGTCGGCGGGCATGTGGACCACCAGCGGCGCTCCCAGCCAGAGCGTCGGGTGGAGCCCTCCGCCACTGCCCTGTTCAGCGCATGCAGCGCCCACCACCAGCACACACCCGGCAACTGCGAGTACGTGTGTCAACGTCCTTGCCATTTCGCGTCTCCTCTCCGTTTGTCGTGCCAGAGCCACGATAGAGAGGGTCCAACTGCTCCCTCTCCGCCACCGGCGACCGTGTGGGCAGAGACCCACATCGAGGTGGTAGCCGATTCTAACACCAACAACCGGAGGTGCAACGGGAAATCGGACCGCGCGCCGCTACCCTCGCTGGTCCTGCACGTAGCGCTGGTACTCGCGGTGCCAGGCCGCGGCGGTTGGACCCAGCGTTGGGCGGCCGAACTGGCAGTAGCCCCACGCCACCAGCCGCTCGCAGTACTCGGCGGCAAGCCGGAGCTTGCTCTGCAGGCGCGGGACCGGCACCGCTCGCCAGGGGGCGTTTGCCACGGTGGAGTGGTGTACGCGGCCGTAGCGCTTCACGTACTCCTCGATGCCGGGGCACTCGAACTCCGCGGTCTCCACGTTGCCCCAGAGCCTGGCGCCGCCCGTCCGGCATGCCCGCTGCATGGCCTCGAAGAAGGGCCTGCGCTGGTCGTTGGTGACATAGGAGAAGTGCTCGCCGCTGTCCTGCAGCATGATGATGTCGAACCCGCTGCGGCGGATCAGGCCGGCCCAGTAGTCGCCGTACTCCTCCGGCTCGGAGGTGCGGAATGCACCGAATATCTGGTCACGGTCCAAGATGAAGAAGGGCGACAGGGTCACGGGCTTGCCGGGCGCGGCCTTCTTGCAGTCGGCCACCAGCGCCGGATAGAGCTCATCCATATAGGCGCCCATGCGGTCCCAAGCCTGGTAGATCTCATGCGGGATGTACCACGCGTGGAACGCGGGGTGGCCGCCGTAGCGCCTGGCGATCTGCCGGATCGTCTCGCCGACCAGCTTCCGTTCGGCCCTGGCGTCCAGTACGCCGTACCAATCGGGCGACGAGCCGATGTCGAGGATCACCTGCGTCTTGCGCTCGGCGCAGATGTCGAGGATGTCGCGCACCGGGTCGCCGCTCGATCCGCTCCAGGCCGGCGCGATATGCGAAAGCCAGAGCAGGTCGAAACCGATGGCGCGCTCGTCGCTAATCTCCCGCTCCCAGCCCGCGCGCCCCAGCCGCGAGGTGATGGATGGGTCATACGGGCGGAGGTTGCCGGAGATGACGGGGCGGCACCTCAGGGGCGCGGGACCGCGGGCAACGTCGCCCTCCAGGCGAAGGTCCAGATCGGGCTCGTGGCGCACGGTGTAGTCCATGGGGTGCTCCTCGGGCTTGTACTGCAGGTAGGCCGACGCAAGGACGCCCAGCTTGGTCGGCGTGAGCTCCACGGCGCGGTCCAGCCGCACCACACGGCGCGGGACCTTGCGGCGCAGGTCGGCGGCTCGCAACTCTGAGGCCAGCGCGCGGGCCGCCTCGCCCCAGGGCGTGGGCGTCAGGTCCGCGTTGAGCCAGGCCATGCGGTGGGGCGTATCGGCTGTG
Organism: uncultured Chthonomonas sp.; assembly: GCA_903951425.1. Classification (GTDB taxonomy): domain Bacteria; phylum Armatimonadota; class Chthonomonadetes; order Chthonomonadales; family CAJBBX01; genus CAJBBX01. The sequence goes on along the minus strand of CAJBBX010000013.1, from coordinate 36,678 downwards.
GCGGCCCCGCCTGCGCCGTCGGGGAACTGCAGGTACCAGGAGGTCCAGGCCGAGACATGGCCAAGTGTGCCGCGCACGAGCGCCTCCTGGGCGCAGGCGGTGCGGACCGGGTCCGGCGTGGCGTAGGTGAACTCCTCCAGGAAGAGGGGCATTCGGCGGCCGGCGCTGGAGAAGCGGGCCAGCACTTCGATCTCGCGAACCACCTGCTCGGGCGTGCGGTTGTTAGATATCTCGCCCTCGGCGTAGTTGGCGTGGAGGGTCATGTAGTCGATGTGGGGCGCTTCTTCGGCCGGGGTGTAGCCCAGGAAGTGCTTGGCCGCGCCCTCCCAAAGGTTCCACGAGCGCATGTGGTTGCTGATGGTCACCATGTGGTTGGCGTCCACGGAGCGGATGGCCGCGATCTGCGGCCGGAAGTACCGCATGGTGACCCACTCGCGGAAGTTCTGGTAGTCGAGCACCTTGGCCACGGGATCCCTGTATCGCTTGGCGGCCCCGTCCCAGGTGTAGTCGACGATGGACACGTCCTCCGGCGTCGAATGCTGAGTGCCCCAGGCCTTGTTGAGCCGATCCATGGAGCCGTACTTGGCCAGCAGCCAGTGCCGCCAGTGCCAGAGCGCCACGGCCCCCTGGACCAACCCAACCTCGGCGTCGGGCGGCGCCCAGGGCGGCGTCATGTTGCCGCTGGGCATGCTCCACTCGGCGCAGAGCGTGTAGGAGAAGACCTGCGGGTTGCGGCGCAGCCGGGTGGCCAGAACGCGCCAAAACTCGCAGAGGATGCCGATGGAGTCCACGCCGGGATCGGTGCGCCAGGGCCGCCGCCCGAAGTACTGGCCGCCCTCCTGCCACCAGCGGCAGCCGTGGACGCCCCACTCCGAGAGACAAATCACGGCGCGTATGCCGTGGGTGCGGCAGAGGCCCAGGAAATCGTCCAGGTTCTCGAAGTAGCCCGGCGCGGGCCGGGCCTCGCCGGCCTGCTGCGGATCGGGCAGGAGCGAGCCGATGGGAAGGAAGACCTTCAGCGTGTTCACTCCCTGGCGAGCGGAGGCCTCCAGGATGTGGCGGTACCGATCCGACGCATAGCGCGGGCCGAAGCAGTCGAGGTCGGCCTTGTCGGTAAGGACCAGGTTCGCGCCGAAGGGCACGAAGCGGCGGCGCGAGCGGTCGGTCTCGAAGGTCCAGCGGTCCCGGGCCACGCGGATGAACTCATCGCGCGGGTCGGATAGCGCGGGCGCACCCTCGGCGCCGCCCGAACTGGCCGCCAATGCGGCGACTCCGGCCAACGCGGCCAGTTCACGCCTGCTCAGGTCACGCTGCCCCATGTTCGCACCCCCTGGCCGGAGAGCCTCCCCGGCGCTTCTCTACGCAAGCATACCGTACGGGCGCGAGCGTCGTGCAGCCGGGTAGAATCGCGGCGGAAGGCCACGGTGCGCCAGGCGGCGGACCGGGGGGCAGCGGGAGCATGAAGCGCCGACGATTCTCAGATGTGTGCGCCACACTCGTCTTCACCGGGCCTGCCGTGTTGCTCTACGGCGGCTTCATTGCGTTGCCCGCCCTCATGGGGTTCGCCTACAGCCTGACGGACTGGACCGGCTGGAACTCCACGCCCGGCTTCGTGGGCCTGGCCAACTTCCGGGAGATCGCCGGCGACCAGCGCTTCTTCTCCGCGGCCCGGTTCACGCTCTTCGAGACGGGCCTCATTCTGGTCTTCTTCACCTTCGCCTCGCTGGCCCTGGCCGTGCTGCTGGACCGGCTGCGGAGCATGAAGGGGCTCATCCGAGGGCTCTTCTTCTATCCCTACGTGCTGAGCATCCTGGTGAGCGCGCTACTCTTCCAGTACCTGGCCAACTACCGCGAGGGGGCCATCAACGGGGCGCTACGGGCGCTCGGCCTGGGCCACTGGGCGCAGGACTGGATGGGCGACCCGGCCCTGACACCCTGGTTCGTCTTCGCGCTGGTGGCGTGGAGCGGGCTGGGCTTCTTCACCACGCTCTACCTGGCCAACCTGCAGACCATCCCGTCGGACCTCTACGAGGCGGCGCACATGGACGGCGCGGGCCCGCTCACCGTGTTCCGACGCATCCAGTTGCCCATGCTGATGCCCACGCTGACGACCAACTCCGTGCTGGCCCTCATCACGGGCATCAATCTCTTCCCGCAGATCGTGGTGACCACGCAGGGCGGGCCCGGGTACCGGACCTTCACCATCGGCTACCACATCTACTGGCTGGGCGTGCTGAACAACCGGCAGGGCTATGCGGCCGCCATCTCGTTCGTCGCCTTCGCGGCGCTGGTGGTGGTGGCGGGCCTACAGGTGGCGCTGCTCCGGCGAAGGCAGGTGAACCTGTGAAGCGGCGGCTACCCATGCTGGAGATCGCGATGCTGGTGAGCGGGCTGGCGTTCGTCTCACCCTGCGCGCTGGCCCTGCTCAACTCGTTCAAGACGCTGCCGGAGATCATTCAGGCGCCGCTGGCCCTGCCCCGATCGCTCAACCTGGAGAACTACGCCTACCTCTTCACCGGGGTTCGGATCGCCGGCCCCATGCTGAACAGCCTGGCCATGTGCGTGGCGGTGATCGGCGGGCTGGTGGCCGTGGCGCCCATGGCGGCCTACTCCATCACCCGGCGCACGACGCGGACCGGGCCGATCCTGCGCGTCTTCTTCCTGGCGGGCATCACGGTGCCGTTCCAGATCATCATGGTGCCGCTGCTGAAGCTCTTCCGCATGCTCGGCATCGAGTTCAGCTACTTCGCGCTCTGGCTTCACTACATCTCCTGGGGCCTGCCGCTCTGCATCTTCATCTACAGCGGCTTCATGGCGACCATCCCGAAGGAGATCGAGGAGGCGGCCGCCATCGACGGCTGCAGCCCGCTGCGGACCTTCTGGCAGGTGGTCTTCCCGCTCCTCTCGCCCTGCACCGTGACAGTGGTGATCTTCTGGGGCCTCTGGATCTGGAACGACTTCATGCAGGCCTTCATCATCATGGGCGCCAGCCGAGGCGACCTGGCGTTCGTGCAGCTCTGGCGGTTCCTCTCCGACAAGTACGTGAAGAACTGGAACACGATCTTCGCCGGCGTGGTGGTGCTCTCGGCGCCGGTGACGCTGCTCTACCTTGCCATGCAGCAGCGGTTCGTGAAGGGGTTAACGGCCGGGGCGGTGAAGTGAGGCCGGCGCACACTGAGGTCACGCCACACCGGTCCACACGGCCATGCTGAACTGGTATCGAAGACGTCTCACGGATCAGACCGGCGCCGATACTCCGGACGCCGAAGCAGAGGCGGCCAACGTCACCGCCCTTATCGAGACGTTTCGGCGGAGCTGGACGTCTGGGCGATGGGCGATGGTGGTAGCCAATCTGTTCCCGTCCACCATGCTCCTGCTTGGCCCTGCCACCACGGAAGTGTCGCACGGGCGGGCGCCCCAGTCGCACACACTGGTAGAGGCGCTGCGTATAGTAGGGAACCTCGTCATCGCAGGTGGCATTTGCTCCTGGAGTGTCCACTTCACTGCGCGGTTCCGCTCGAGGCGCTGCGCCGCGCAGTTGGCCGCATCAGGTCATCCTCTGTCGGTCGGGCCCTTGGCTGTGGCGCTTGCAGGCACACCGAGATCCGAGCACTTCGTACAGCCGTCAGGCAAGGCAGTCGACCCCATAGTGTCCAAACCGAAACTCAGGGCGCAGCTCCTCCGACGGATGTCCGAACTGCTCCCGATGGTCTCACGTGACATAGCTGGGGCGTTGTCTGATGACCACCTCAACGCACTGGTGGTGCTTACCCAGATAGAGAACCCGGAAGAACACCTCCAGTTCATCCTGGAGACCCTCCGCCTCTCCACCGCATCGAGGACGCCCGCGTCCTGCACGCCATCGAGGGCATGGCGACGGCGATGCCGCTTTCGGCCAACGTCATCCAGGTCCGCGACCTCGCACGCGAGTCGCTACCCGACATGCGCCGCTTCGCGAGCCGCCACCCCGACGCCGCGCGCCTCGTCCGGGCCGCCGCCAACCCGGCCGATCCGGCAGCAACCCTTGTTCGCCCCGCGCAGCCGGGCGGCGGCGATACGGTGAACCTGGTCCGGGCCGCCGGGTACTCCGAGGAGGTCCAGCGCGTCGCCGACCGACTGCCCGATCAACCAGATAACCCGCAGCGAGTGGGCTGACGTGCCGGGCGGAGGGACCTGGTCCGGGCCGACGTCGAGCCGAGCCGCGGCTGACCCTGGCGTTCCCGTGCGGCCCTACGGGGGCGGGATGAGGCGGAAGGTGGCGCCGAAGATCGCCTTGTCCTCGGGCTTCAGCCCGGCTCCGAGTTCCGCGGCGCTCCGGTAGCGCTCGGCATAGAGCGCTCTCTTGCCGGCGGCGCGGGCGGCGTTGGCCAGCACGGCATGGGCGAAGGCGACCTCCCAGGCGGGGCGCCGATTCGCGGTCACCCAGTCGAACATGCGGACCGCGTAGCGCATGGCGGGGGCGCCATGCCCGAGCAGGGCGTAGACCTGCGCCACCAGCATCTCGCCCAACGCTGCGTTCTCCTCCGTGCCCACCTGCCGCCAGTGGTGCAGCGAGGCGTGCGCGACCGAGAGCATCTCCGTGTCCTCGGCCTCGGAGCGGTCGGGTCGCTCGGCAAGGGTCCAGGCCACGTTGTTGCACTCGACGGCGAACCACCGATGCCACTTCCGTATCTCTTCGGCCGATGGGCGCTCGGGCATGCGTACCTCCAGATGCGGCGATGATGGGATGCCATACGCACGCCCGCGCCGCTACTGCGCCGGATGGGCCGCCGCGGCCACCTCCGGTGCGCCCAGTGCGCGGTCGTAGATGCGCACGTCGCGCAGTTCGCCCCGGAAGGTGGTGTGCCCGGCGGCCTCCTCGCTGCTCCGAGAGCCGGCGATGCGGTAGTTCTTGGGCGAGAGGCGGCCCGCCTCGGAGCGATAGGCGCGCTGGGCGGCTTGTGCGCCGTCAACGAAGAGGCGGGCCGTGCGTCCATCAAAGGCCAGCGCCAGGTGCCGCCACGCGCCAGCCTCCACGGCAACACTGGTAGCCCACTCGCCCACGCCGTCCAGCCGCGCCACGACCTGCCCCGCCCGGAGCGTGAGACCTGCGCCGTGCAGGCCGCCGTCGCGCTCGTCACGTGCGTCGATGACCGACCCCTCGCCGTCCTTCACCCAGACCGCCAGCGTCCGCGCCATACCGTTGCGGATGCCCGTCTCGTCGTCGGCCGAGCCGTCGAAGCGCCGGGCCTTCGCGAGGAACCGCCCCAGCAGGTCGCCGCTCCGAAGCCGGTCGGCCTCGACCTCCTCGCCGTTGAGCGCCGTGTTGAAGAAGCGCACGTCGGCCACGGAGCCTGCGAAGAGCCTCCCCGCGCCGTCGCGGCCCACCAGGTTCAGCGAGGCAGAGGAGCCGTCGGTAGGGGCCACGAGGTCGTCAGGCTGCAGCGCACAGGCGGCCACACCGACCGGGCGGCCATCGACGAAGAGGCGGGCCAGGGCGCCGTCCAGGCTGACGGCCACATGGCGCCACTGGCCGGCCTGGCCCGCTGGCGCAGCCTGCAGCAGCACGCCCTGTCGACCCCGCCGGAGTCTCAGCGCGCCCGTGCTGCCATCGGCCTCCAGCGCCAGCGTGGGTCCGCCGGAGCGGCCCAGATGCACCAGCGGACCGCCGGTCTGCGACGCAAACCAGAGCGAGAAGGTGAGCGCCTGTCCGTCGCAAACCGCGCGGTCCAGTTCCATCCACTGGTCGCGGCCGTTCAGCGTCAGGGCGCGGCCGCGGCGCTGGGGATCGGCGGCGCACTTCGGAACTCCGACCAGCACGGCTTCCAGCGCGCCGAACTCGTCCCAGCAGACGGCGCCGTCGGGCTGCTCTATGCGATACGACGCCACCAGCCCTCGCGGCTTGCGTAGCGTCTGCGCCCAGTAGGCCTCGAACCAGCCGCCCCAGGGCACGTGGTTGAAGTGGACGCCGTCGGAGAGCGGGAACGGCATGGAGTAGTCGAAGTCCAGGATGGCATGGCCCGTGACGCGGCAGTCCCACGGCGTGGCGTTGCCGCGGGCGATCGCCAGATCGGTCATGGTCACGTTGGTCAGCGCGGCGTGCCCCTGCACGCGGGCGTCGCCGGAGAGGTCGCACTTCCCCTTAAGCGTGGCTCGGTCGGCGATGCGGGCGCGGTCGCGGACCACGGAGGAGCCGGTGACCCAGGCGTCGTCGGCCACCACGGCCTGGTCGCGCACGGTGGCCTCGTCACAGACCACCGCACGGCCCAGCACCCGCGCGGCCCCCAACACACGTGCCGAGCCCAGCACGCGCGCGCCCGCCGCCACGGTGGCGCCGGGATCGACCTGCGCCGTGGCCGCCACGAAGCCGCCCCCGTTGGGATGCCTGCGTCCGGCGGGCAGGGGCCACGATCGGCCGAGCGGCGCCGGGCTCGCCCCGGTAAGGCGGACCTCGTAGGGGTAGCGGAGGAAGGCCGGATGGCGGTCCAGCGGGAAGCGATCCTGGAAGCCGGCGGGCGATGCGTCGACCAGGGCCGGCGTGGCCACCACGACCAGGGCCACTTGCGTCTCGCCGGGCTTCAGCGCGAAGCTGTGCGCGCCCGGCGCCCATGGCTGGCTGTAGCGCGGACGCCCGCCGGGCGCGCAGGCCACCAGCGACCAGCGCCAGTCCTCGCCCTTGCCGGGCGTGTCGAGGCCGCAGACCTCCACCGTGACCCTGCGCGAGGCGGCCTTGAGCGGGTGCATCATGAAGGCATAGCGCATGGGCGCACGGCCCTGAGGCACGCGCCACCAACCCCGCCGACCGGCCACGGGCTCCAGCTCCGACCCGACGGCGCGGTCATACTCCTCGGCCGACCGGCCGGAGCCGCGCAGGGCGGCGCGGTAGGCGGCACCGTCGGCGAAGTCGAGCATGGCGAACCGGCGCAGGGCCAGGCAGGCCACCTCCTTCACCGAGCGGCCCTTCGGCAGCAGGCGTGCCACCTTACCCCACGCACTCATCTCTTTGGGACCATCGGTCCAGAGGCGCGTGGCCGGGTGCGGGCCGAGGCCGACCGTGTCGCCCAGCTCATCCAGCGCCATGTGCATGCGGAAGTCGGCGTAGATGAAGCGCTGGTGGTCCTGCAGGACGCAGCTCTGGCTCAGGATGCCCCGCTCCAGCGATGTGCGGTAGCCGGGCAGGATCGCCCGGTAGTGGCGGTTGCGCAACTCGCGCAGGTAGTTGGCGTGGGACTCCCAGAAGGCCCCGTTGAGGAACCCTGGCTGCAACCCCTGCACGGCGTGCGCCAGCTCGTGCGGCACCGGGTTGCCCCAGCCCTCGTCGCGCAGGCCCCAGCCAGGGATGTTGAAGTAGGTCCAGCCGTTCTGCCCTCCCATCCACGTGCCGCCGTACCACGAGGTGATGTTCACCTTGCAGCGCCTCTGCGGCTCCTTGGCGGTGGGGTTCACGAAGGGCTCCCGGTATCCAGCCAGCTTGCAGTAGACCTGGAGGCACTCCTCGGCCATCCGTAGCGCGCGGCGGGGCATGATGGCGGCGTCGAAGCCCTTATCGGAGACCAGGCTCATGGGCGACCACCAGAAGACGAAGTGCTTGGACTCCATCTTGCTCAGGTTTGCCCGCGTCTCGGCCTTGTGCTGGTCGTCGCCGACGAAGATGTTCAGGTCCTCGTTCACCGCCAGGACGTCGCCGGGCAGGTCGCCCACCTCCATGGTATCGATGCGGCTTCCGGCGGGCGCCTCCACACTCAGTCCGCGCAGGCGGTCTCGCCAGAGGACCTCCAGGCCGAGGTCGAACCGGTAGGCGTGCATCCCGCCGTCACGCCGCACCCGCGACGCCGAGACCTCGAATGACCGCGGGCCAAGCCCTATCGCGGGCCCGGTGCGGTAGGTGATCCGGATGCCGCCCACGCTGCCGACGGGCGCCGATGCGCGAAGCTGGAGGTAGTCGTTGAAGCCCAGGTCTAGGTCGGGGCCGGGGTCCTGTGCGGAGAACCGGAAGGTGGCGCGACCGCCCGCACCGGCGTCCTGTGCCGGCCCATCGGCGACCCAGGCCGTGGCCGCTACCAGACGGCCCGGGGGATCGACGGCGACCAGCCCGGCGCCGACCGAGCCGGCCCCGAGAGCCCCTACGGACTGCACCGCCAACAGGATCAGCCCCATCCAACCCAAGCGCAACACGCCCATACCCACCTCCGCGGCCACGCCCATCGGCCGCCCAAGATTGACACGCGTCCGGTCCGCGGCTACACTCACCCATCGACGCCCGACGGCGCCGGCCCGCCATGGAGGCGCCAAACGCATGTTACCCTTACTGCTCGCTCCCGCCCTGCTCTGCTCCGTACCCCTCGCGGGCCCGCCTGCCGCCACGGACGCCGAGATGAAGGCGGGCCTACGGCGCGCGGCCGACCAGATCCTGCTGCATCAGACGCCCGACGGCGCGTTGGCCATGTCTCCCGCCTCCGCCGCTACCAACGCGGTGGTGCCCTACTTCGCCAACGGGGCGGCCATCGGCCTGGCCGACGCCTACCGCGTCACGCGCGACGCCCGATACCTGAACGCTGCGCGACGGTGGGCCGGCTGGTACGAGGCCCATATGAACGCCGACGGCACGGTCTACGACTACGACGGCAGCCCGCAGGCATGGGCATCCACGGGCAAGTACGATTCTACCGACTCGTACGCCTCGACCTACATGGAGCTGGTCGCGGCCCTGCACATCGCCCGGCGTGATCCGGTGTGGCTGAAGGCCCGTGCGCCGTACCTCCGCCGCGCGCTGGCCGCCATCCGGCTGACGCTCGATCCCCGCGGCCTGACCCGGGCACATCCGAAGTGGGAGTGGATGTACTGCATGGACAACGTGGAGGTCGCCCGAGGCCTGCAGGCGCTGGCCGCGACGGCGCCCGCGATCCCCGATGCGGCCCTGGCGAAGGAGGCAGCCGAGCTACGGAGCGGCATCCTGAAGGCCATCGACCGCGACCTGTGGAATGAGCCGATGGGCGGCTACCGTGTCGGCGTCATGCCCAACGGCGCAGTCTCCGAGGGCCTGACCAAGTGGTACCCCGACCACATGGCGAACCTCATGGCCATCGCCTGGCTCCCGCCGTCGAAGCGGAACACGGAGATCTACGCCCGCCTCAAGGCCGCCGCTGCCCCTCCGGCCACAGTGACGACGATGGACGACCTGGACCGGGCGGTCTGGTGGCTTTGGGCGGCCAACCCGGCCGGAGACGCCGCGACCCGAAGCACGCTGGAGCCCGCCCTCGCCCGCCTCGACGCCGAACTGCTGTCCCGATGCACGGTCGGCTACCCCGGCCACATCTGCCGTCTGCTGGCCGTCGGCGTGAGGAGATGAGCGGGTGCGTGCCGGCAGATAGGCGCACACATAGGAAGACGGCCTACGGCAGAAGCCGCAGGCCGTCTGGACTCGATGTCCGACTAGATCCGGTATGCCTAGCTGGCGCCGGTGCCCAGCGGGCGTAGCCAGTACTGGATGTCGACGAAACCGGGGCTGGTCACGACGCTGGTCGGCCCCTCGTCGAAGTACTCGATCTTCATGGCACGAACGTCGAACGGACCGGGCGGAGGCGCCACGATGCTGACCCGCCCGTCCACATTGGTGACTGCCCGTCCTTGCCAGGCGCCACGCTCGCGCCGCACCATCACCTGAGCGCCGAAGACCGGCACCAGGGGATCGCTGGCAGGATCGCGCACGACCTGGATCCGCAGCTTCACGGTCGACGACGGGTAGACCGCAATGACCCACCATGAGAAGTGGTTCACGTCGGCTCTGTAGGTCACCGGCGTCGTAGTCTCATCACGAACGGCGTCGCTGTCACTCACCCAGATGCCCGTGTTCGTGTCCAGGTACCAGAGCGGGATCGTCGGCACTGCGGGGTCGTTCTCAGCGGTAACCGGGAAACGAAGGGTCGCGGTACCGGACAGCCTGGCGGGCTGGCCTGCGCCGTCCTCGAGCGTCACATTGACGGCGCCGTAGGTGATCAGGGGGACCTTCTCACCGGCGGCCCGGCTGTTGACACCCACGTACTGCGCGGGGAAGGAATCGAGGTAGCCGGTATCACCCGGCACCCACGTGGTGATCTTCACGTTGGCAGACGTCAGGGCGCCGCCCGCGGCGGAAACGACCCCGCCGGCAGGGAGCGCGACCTGACCGTTCTTGCCGTCGGTCCGGGCATCCTTGACCGTGGTAGCTGCCACAGGATCGATGCTGGTCTTCCGGCCGACCGGCAGCAGCATCACATTCTGCTCGGTGTTTGATGTCTCGGACACCGGCACGACAGAGACACACTGGTTGTACTGGGCGCTCCCGTAGGTGACGACCAGTTCGGATGTCGCCGATGTCACGCGGAGATCATAGGCGCCGGAGGCGTCCGTGATCGCAGTCGCGCCGGCCGCCGATACGGTTACGCCCTTCAGAGGCGCCCCCGCGGGATCAGAGACCTTACCCAGCACCCGGTACCCGGGACTGGTACCGCCGCCGCCGCACCCAAAGCTGCTCAACACAGCGGCGACGGCAAGTGGCGCAAGCGCCCGAAGGCTGAATCTCATGTTCATGCGTCGTCTCCTTAGGGCGTCACGGTCAGCGACGCGGACGCCGCGCTGGCCGCATTGCTGACGTCACCGGCGTAGGCAGCGTTGATGGTGTGGGGGCCGACAGCGACCGTAGCGGTGTACAGGTAGCTGCCACAGCCCGAGGCGTCGGTGACTGCGGTACCGACGTCGGTGCCGTCAATCTTGAACGAGATCGTCTTCCCTACCATCCAGGCCAGCGCCGCGTCACGCAGGTAGCCACGCAGGTAGGTGACGCCGTTGAACGCCACCGTTCGGTTGATGGTGTACATGTAGGTCGGTGAGAGCTGAACCGTGAGGGTTCCCGTGCCGGTCGATCCGGCATAGGTGGCCTCGGCGGCGAACTCGGCGGTCACAGGATAGGAGCCGGGCGGTGTGGCGCCGACCGAGTAGGTGTACGCGGCCCAGCCGGTGCCATCGGTGGTTCCCGTCCCGACTGTCGTACCCGAGACCTTGAACGTGATTGTCTTCCCGGCGAGGGGAACCAGCGCGGGCGTGGTGCGCAGAAGCGCTTTCAGCTCCGATGAGCCGCCCGTGTTCGCGGTCCGAGTGCTGACAAACACCGTGGTGGCTCGTCCATTGACGGTCAGCACGGCGGAGCAGGTGCTGCTGTTGTTCGTGGCGTCGCCGGCGAACTCAGCTGCGATGGCGTGGGTCCCGGCGTTGACGGTTACGGTGTAGGTGTACTGAGCCTGACCGTCGGCCCCGGTCACGCCGGCGCCCACCGCAGTCCCGTCGATCTTGAACGTCACGGTCTTACCCGGGAACCATGCCAGCAGATAGTCGCGCAACCATGCCTTCAGGTAGGCGGGCCCGGCATAGGTGGCGGTGCGATCCACCGAGAAGATGCTGGTGGGCCGGTCCACGATGGAGAGCGTAGCCGAGCCGCCGGCCTCGCCGTAGGACGTATCGCCCAGGAACTCAGCCGTGTAGGTGTAATCGCCCAGCGTCGCGCCGGCCGGCACCGCGTACGAATAGTCGGCCCGACCCGTCGCATCCGTCACGTCCGAGCCGAGCGCCGTACCGGAGAGCGAGAAGTCCAGGCTCTTGCCTGCGACACCGACGGAGGCGTACCAGAGATAGGCCGTGAGGGCAACGCTCACGTTCCGCTTGGACACCCTGTTGGTTGCTCCGACGGTTGGGGTCTGGTTGGGCGGGCTCAGCCTGGCGATCAGAGCGTCAGACAGGCCACCGCCATAGGCGCCCTGAACGGTCCAAACTGGTTCACCGATCGAGAACGTACCCGACGTGCTGTAGCCGCCGATGTAGAGGGTCTCGCCACCCGTGTTGTTGGCGAGCGTCACCGCGCTGTCGCGCCCCGATGCGCCGAGATAGGTACTATAGGTGAGAACGCGCCCCGAGGGCGTGAACTTGGAGACGAAAGCATCGGTACTGCCCGAGCGTGTGCCACGTACCGCTGGCCCAGCAACCGGAAAGTCGGCCGAGTAGGTTTCACCCGAAACGAAGACGTTGCCGGCATTGTCGAGACCGATGGCCTCGCCCAGTTCGTCGCTGGACCCGCCCAGATAGGTGCACCAGAGCACCGACGCGCCCGAAGCAGCAAGCTTCGCAACCATGGCATCGGTGATGCCACCGCCAAACGTCGGCTGAACCGCCGAGCCGGTGACCGGCAAGTTCGTGCTCTCTGTCAGACCGACCAGTGCGACGTTGCCGGACGCATCCGCCGCGATGCCGCGAACGGCGTCGTGGCCATCTCCGCCGAAGAGCGTGGAGTAGACCAGCGCGGAGCCCGTGGCGTCGAACTTGGTCACAAAACCGTCATACCCGCCTCCTGCAGCGGTCTGGAAGGCGCCGGCAGTCGTCGGGAAGTCCGTATGGTTGGTCCGTCCGGCCACAGTGGCGCGTCCAGACGAGTCGACGCTCAACGCGAAGCCCTGGGCCGACCTCGAGACAAACGGAGCAGTACCCGAGCCGCGCAGATAGGTGGAGTAGACCACTGCGTTGAGGGATCCTGTCAGCTTTGTCAGGAATGCCGATGCGCTGGCCGTGCCGAGGGTGCCCTGGTAGGGGGCGGCCGTCGGATAGTTGGTCGACTGGGTGTAGCCGGTGATGTAGACATCGCCGCCCTGGAGCTTGAGGGCGCGGGGCGAGTCATACGAACTACCGCCGACGTAGGTGGAGGCCACCAACGCAGAGCCGGTGGAGTTCAGCGTCGTCACGAAACCGTCGGTGCCGCCGCCGTTCGACGTCTGGAAGCAGGGCAGCTTGATCGGCCAGTTCGTCGAATCGGTATCACCGCAGATGGTCACCACGCCGCCGGACGCCACAATGGCTGAAGGCTGGTCGGTGCCGGAGCCGCCGATCAGCGTGCTGTACTCCACCACGGCGCCGTTGCTGCGGTACTTGGCCACGAAGACATCATAGAAGCCGCTGTTGTAGGTGCGATCATAGGCGCCGACTGTCGTCGGGAAACTAGCGGTCGATGCGGTGGCGCCGATCACATAGACGTAGCCATCGGACTCCGTGGCGATGCCCTGGATGAAGTCCTCGCCGGTGCCGCCAAGGAAACCCTCCCAGTCCAGGGAGATGTACGGATCGATCACCAATGGTCGCGATCGGTCGTACGCGCCGACCTCAAATCCGGCGACAGGGCCGCCCGCCGCAGAAGCGAGTCGGTACGCGGCCTGCACCGGCACCTTTCGGGCGCCCACCATCTGGTAGGCCACCGGCCGCGACTTGGTCAGGCTGCCGTTCCGACCGGCCAAGCGCAACTCGCCGCCGGGCTGGATCGAGGCGCCGGTCACGCCCTCAAACGCCAACCGGATCCGCTTGGAGTCGGCGCCGGGGGCCACGACATAGTCGGCCTGGATTCGGCGGCCCGAGCCATAGTAGATGACATCGACGCCGGGATAGGCTGACTGGACCCGAACGCGCGAGTAGGTCGGCAGCTTGGTGCGCCACGCGCTGGGGTCGTTGCCGACCAGCACGTTGTGTACGCCCGGAAGCCGACGCTCCGCCGAGGCCGTCGCCGTGGCGCTTGCCCCAAGGAGCCGCTCGGTGATGGTCTCCGGCCCGCCCTTCGCGGCCAGGCGAACCGTTACGGCGCCCGGCTCAATGGATACGCCATACCCGAGCCCGCGGGCGACGAAGCCGCCACCGGGGCCCGGCGCAAAGTGCAGCGGAAGGTTCATTGTCGTGCCGGAAGCGCTCGGGGCGGCAAGACCCGGCAAGCCGGCCAGACCGCCGCCCAGCGCAGCGCACACTCCGAGGTACGCCGGCAGAGCTCTCGTTGATGTCCACTTAAATGCCATTGACCTGGCTTGCTCCTTTCCCGGCCGGCATACAGCCGCCCGGTACCGCACCGAATAGCCATCGGCACCGCCTCAATGCAGTGCGCTCACCGGCTCTGATCCCAAGAAGGGCGCCACCCTCACGATCACCTAACCGCAATAGGAAACGAGCCACGAGGCCAACACGGCCCCGCGGCAACTCTCGAACAGGCATCAACGCAGCGAGAGCCGCCGTTGATCCTTCTATTCTACATTGCCTGCTCGCTGCTGTCCAGTAGTCTGGCGCCGAATCGTGCGAAGCAGTCGAAGCCCCGGTGAGCGGGACCCTATGTCGTCTCCCACACCCGCAGGCCATACCGGCTCAAATAGACCGGGATGTTTCGAACCATGGCGTTTGACGCCTCGATCGCCGCGACCATCGCCCGCTTCTGGTGCGACGCAGGGCCCGCGAGTAGCGTCACCGAGCCTCCGTCGCCCCCGGCGCCGTTGACCTTCCAGCCGACGGCGCCATGCGCCCTTGCCACGTCGATGACCGCAAGCGCCTCGTCGCCGACCAACGCCGGGTGGAGCCGGCGCTGTGCCTCCGTGTTCTCGGCCATCGCCCTGCCGAGGGCGTCGAAATCGCCGGCGCTCAAGGCATCGCGCGACCGCGGCGCCGTCTGCCTCAGGTCCTCAAGTCGGCGGCACTCCGCGCCCTCCTGCTTGAGTTCGGCGATCACCTGGCGATGCACGGCCGAAGAGGAGTGCGCGTGCCCCAGGTAGATCAGCACCAGGCGGCGCTCCAGCTCCCACCAGATGGAGTTGGGCACCTGCACCGGTGAGACGGCGGCATGCGGATACTTGAACATCTCGATGTAATTGACGCCGCCATAGGCGGAGCAGAGCTGGTCCTGTATCCCGCACTGCTGTCCGAGCATCTCGGTCTCAACGGCGTGAGCGGCGTACGCAACCTCGTGCGGGGTAAGCCGCCCCGGGCTGAGGCGATCGAGCGCGCCGATCAAGGCAACCGTGACGGCAGCCGATGTGCCCGTCGAGGCTCCGGCCGGAGCCTCGCTGTGTACCGTGATGCCCAGCGCCAGGTCGTCGGGCACCCCCATGCGGCCGATGGCGGCCTCAAGGAGCGGGTGGCGGTCCCAGCCGGGCGCGTCGGGCTGGACGGCATAGCGCTCGCCGTAGTTCTCCGCAAAGAGGAGAACACGCTCAGGCCGCTGTTCGCGAGGCCAGACCTCGATCTGGACCTCAGCGTACGGGTAGACGCCGATGTTAAAGATGAGCCCGTGCTCGGCGAACCACGTGTCTGTCCAGCCGCCGTTGTCGCAGATGCGGATCGGCGCCACGGCTGTAACGCGGCTCAGCGGATGTGGCATCTCAGGCGCTGCCGCGCTCGCCGCCCAGGATATCGACCACGGCTGCGATAACGCGGCAGACGTCGGCATCGGTCATCTTCGAGTAGATCGGCAAGGAGACCACGGTGCGGTACGCAGCCGACGCGTTCGGGAACAGCTCATCGGACAGCGCGTAGGCATCGCGCCAGTAGGGATGCATGTGCAGCGGAATGAAGTGGACGCTTGTCCCGACGCCGCGGTCCGCCATCCCCGTGATGAACGCATCCCGATCGACCCGAGCGTCGGGCCGCATTCTGATAATGTACAGGTGCCAGCTATGCTCATCGCCGGCGACGCTGTGGGGAGGCAGCTCTATGGGCAGGTCGCGGAACGCCCGGTCGTACCGGGCGCCGATCTCGGCGCGGCGCGCCTGCATCGCTCTGACCTTGCGCAGTTGGTGGATGCCAAGGGATGCGGCCAGGTCGGTCATGTTGTACTTGTAGCCCGGCGCCACGACTTCGTAGAACCACGCGGGCCGATCAGACCGGTAGCGGTCGAACGCATCCCGGTCGATCCCGTGCAGCCGCATCCGCCGGCATCGTTCGGCCAGCCGGTGGTCGCGCGTAACCACCATGCCTCCTTCGCCCACGGCCACCGTCTTGGTAGCGTAGAAGCTGAACACCGTCGCGGCGCTGGCCAAGCCACCGATCAGCTGCCCGGCGTGCGTACACGGGAGGGCATGGGCAGCGTCCTCTACGATGGGGATACTGCCGGCGGCCGCCGCTAGGCCGGCCATATCGCAAGCGAGTCCTGCAATATGCACGGGGATGACGGCGCGGGTACGAGGGGTGATGGCGCGGGCCACGGCGGAAGGCGACATGTTTAGCGTGGAGGGATCGAGGTCGACGAACACGGGGTCGGCGCCCAGGTAGCGCACCACTTCGGCCGTCGCCGTGAAGGTGAAGGTCGGGACGATGACCTCATCGCCAGGGGCAATCCCAAGCGCCTCCAGCGCCAGATGGAGCCCAGCCGTGGCAGAGCTGACGGCGATAGCCTCGGCCCCGCCTCCGATGAACTCGGCGAACTGGGCCTCAAACCGCTTGGTCTTGGGCCCCGTGGTCAGCCAACCTGACCTGAGGGACTCGACCACCTCCGTTATCTCGTCCTCGCCCACATCCGGCAGGGCGAAGGGAATGTGGCGAAGGTCGCTCGTACCGGCTGCTGAAGGCATTCGCGCTACTACCTACCGGGAGATGCCCGGGTCATTGACTGATCGCCTGCAGATGATGAAACGTACCAACCCGGCGAGGTACCCGGTGCCGTAGGATAGGTGGTAGGTGGCGAACACCACAGGCAAGAGGGGAAGCAGATCCCACCCTGCCCGCCTGGCGGTCGCCACGCAGGCAACTCCCATCGCCGCGGCGTAGGCGGCCAGCCCCATCTGGGCCACATGGTGGAGAGGATGGAACACGCTCGGCAAGACGGCGACAGGCAACGACAGCACGAACGCCCCCGGCACGAAGTGCCTCCATGATGCGTGGCGGCCATGCTTCCGAAACACGAGCACCTTGTAGAGGCCATACTGGAAGTACTGGCGCCAGAGCTTCGAGAGTGAGCTCCGGGTCGTGTACCACGACCGAATGGAGGGCGACTGCCAGACCACGCCGCCCGCGCTCCGGATGCGCATGTTATGCTCATCATCCTGGTTGCGCGTTAGCTCGGTGTCGAAGAGCCCGATCGCCTCGAACGTCGATCGCGGCCAGCACCCGTACGGCACCGTGTCCGTGGAGCCTTCGTACTGCTCCTGGTGGAAGCTGCCCGTGCCGACGGCGAATGGACAGGCATAGGCTCCGGCAATGGCCCGGCTGGCGTAGCCGCTTGGTTTGGTCCGAGCCGCTCCGCCGACATTCCACGCCCCCGTAGTCCGCTGAGCATCCACGCACCGACGCAGGTAGTCGGGTGAGTACTCCGTATGGGCGTCGACGCGAGCGATGAAGTGGCCCCTGGCAATCCTGATCGCGGCGTTCAGTCCGTGGGACGTCGTGCGGTCCGTGTTATCGATGACCCGCAGACGGCCATCCTGCGCGGCCCATCGGTCGAGGATATCCCGGGTGCCGTCGTCCGACATGCCGTCGGCGACAATGACCTCGAACCCGCCCGCGATATCGTCCCATGCCAGGACGCTACGGAGGCACTTCTCAATGTGCGCGGCCTCGTTGCGGCACGGTATGACGACCGTGGCGCCGAGGTCCGGCTGCGCGGTGAACTTGTAGGTCTCCGCCCCGCTCCGCGTCCGCTGCCCCCCGTCGCCGCAGGCGTTCGCGGCGCCCGGCTGGCCCGGCATCTCAGCGTCGGGAGGGGCATCGTCGTCGGTGACACGGCGGACGCCGATCACCTGTTCCTGGGATAGCAGCGCCACTCTGGTTACCTCCGGCTCAACTCCCGCGCAGTGCTTCGGCACTGGCCCACGTTCGCCAGACCCACGGAGTGCCGCCGGAGAGCTACACCGGCACTGGGACGCCATCAGCATGGCGCTCCCCCAACATGATCTCACATTGACGCGAACGGTGTACCTGAACGTTGCAGCGCAACGGTACCTGCTCACTCCAGCGCGACAGCACTATTGTACCCGCCAGAGTCACGCTAGGCGCGTTCCACATCGCCGGTGTGGATGCTGACGGCGACGGACAGGCCCACATGGTCGATCCGCACCACCAGGCGGCGCTGCCCGGCATCGACGCGCTCGAGCACCCCCACTACGCCCTTGAGCGGGCCGGCGGCGATCTGCACTCGCTCGCCCTCAGTGTACGCCGCGGATGCCGTGACCTCGCGGCCCGAGCCCAGGAGTATGCGTAGCGACGCGACCTGATCATCCGGTATGCGCGCCGGCCGGCCGTTGCTGGTGATGATCGACACCACGCCGGGAGCCTTCTTGATCTCAGCTCGGAACTCAGGCGTCAGGTCGCACCGCACGAACAGGTAGCCGGGGAGGGCCGGCACCTCGACCAGCTTGCGCCGATCAACCCGCCGGCTCCACTGCTGCCGGGTGGGAACGTACACCTCCACGCCGTCGCGCGCCAGGAACCTGGCCACGGCATGCTCGTGGCGCGAACGAGTGTAGATGGCGTACCAGGCTGCGTCAGGAGCGGGCAGGTGGTTGGGCCCTGCGTCAGCGCTCACTCCCCAGCGGCTCCGGGCTTGGGCAGAAGGCTCACGACAGCGCGGAACTTGCCGCGTTCGGTGCGCTCGATATGTGGCACTGTGTCCACGCGGACCGTCACGTCGCCAAGGCGCTGACGGATGCGGGCCACAATCTGGCTAGACTCGCCAGCCGAAAGGCCACCGGGAGCCACTACGCGAGCAGCAATCCGACTGGTGGTCTCCTGCACCAGTTGCCCTTCGTGGACGCTCGGCAGTCCGAGGAATACGCCGTGGAACATGACAACCTGACGTCCGTCCGGGCCGGTCAGCACGTCATCGACGCGGCCCACTACCTCGCGAAGCACCGGATGCTGACTGCGTCCGCACCGGCAGGGATCGAGCGACCACGAAGCGATGTCACCCAACTCGTACCTGATCAGCGGCTGCGTGTAGTTCAAGAGGCATGTCGCTACAACGCGACCGGGCTGACCTGGTGCCACCGGTGCGCCGACATCGTCTAGCAGTTCCACGATGCCGAAATCAGAGCTCACATGGAGACTTCCGGCCTCGCATTCGGTCGCGAGGAGGCAGTTTTCCACGGATCCGTACTCCTCGAAGGCTCTCGCACCGATGGCCGCCTGAAGCTGCAGTTTCGTCTCTGTCGTCAGCTTCTCACTTCCCAGAACCAGGGCCGCCGGCTGGTAGTTCAACGATAGCCCTCTATCAAGCATCAGGCGGGCAAGGGTTACATGCGAGTACGCATATCCCGTCAGAACCTCCGGCTTGAAGCGGTTCAGCGCATCAACATAATGCCGCACCGTTGACGGTCCTATGTGGTATGCCGACAAGTACACCTGCTTCTCTGCGGCATTGAAGCGGTAATACGGCGGCCCGTGGGCGCCTTTGGGGACCACGAGACGGCCACCGATCATCGAGCGTGACCGCAACATGGTTGTACCGGCCCAACCAAATGATCTAACCTCTCTCGCAGCCATGAAGCGGCGGTGGTCATCCGGACGGCACATCGAGACGATTGGGGTTCCGGAGCTTCCACTGGTAGGATAGCGGCGTACGGTCCGGTCAGATGCCAAGCCATCAGCGAGGAACCGCTCTGGCGCCACTCGGACGGCCGCTTTGGGCGTGACAGGGAGACGCATCAAGCCGGCGCAGTCCAGGGCTTTGAGATCAGTGCAGGTTAGGCCATGGGTTGCCCAAGCCTCCCTGTAGTGGGCGACATGTTGAATTGAATATACAAGCACACGCTGCAATGAGACATTTAAGTGTTCAGTAAACCTGTCATCGCACCATCCGTCGCGTTCATGGAAAGCAACGACATCCTGCCGAAATGCTCCACCGAGCCGCTCGCGCCGCCACCCGAACCCGAACGCGCTGATGGCGGCGTTCTGAAGCCAGATCGGCATGTACGGATAGAAGCGCTCAAGCGGATGCGCCATGGTCAGGTCACCCGCCCGCAACCGATTGCCATGGATGTGAACTCGTGCCGGGACGCGGAAGAACGGCAGGCCGTTTGGATCACAGAGCAAGTGATCGGGATCATCCTACGCACCGACCTCCTGCAACAAGCCGCGCCACTGAGCGACGACGCATGGCCAGTCCCTGCTGCTGGCATCCATGTGGCCAGCCTCCGATACGGCGCGGGCGCCGGTCTCGCCGCCGCACGCCTTGATGATGATATCAGCCATGCCCTGGGCGTCGCCGACCGGTAACAGGTACCCGGTCCGGCCATGGTCGATCAGGTTCGGAAGCCCTCCCGCGTTGGTGCTAACCACGATCAGTCCACACGCCATCGCCTCCACCACACTGACCGGCGCGTTGTCAACGGTGGTGGTGTTGAGGAAGAAGTCGCTCCGGCTCAGCCAATTAGGCACCTGATCCTTGGCCACGCCGCCAACAAACCGCACGAGGTCCAATACCCCTAGGTCTTCGGCCAACCGTCGACAGCCTGCCAGGCTACCGTCGCCCTTGTCCGGACCCACCATGTCCAGGGAAGCCTGTGGGTGGCGCCGGCTCACGAGGCTGAGCACCCGGATGGCTACCGCCGGATCGTACATCGCGTGCATCGAGCGAACCCAGACCATGCGGGGTTGCGGGTCACGACGCACACGGAACGGGTAACTGGCCAGATCGATCCCGTTGGGCAGTACCTGGATCCCGGTTCGGTACGGCGCGAGAGCATCAGCAAGAAACGCGGACGGTGCGGTGACCGCACGAGCCATGCCCAGCAGGCGCTGCACGCGGTGCGGATGGCGACGAGCGAACGTAGGCAGGTTGCCTCCATGCATCGTCAGCACAATGGGTTTGCGCATGGCCGCCAACGCAAGACAAGCCGCCTCCGCCCAGACGAAGGAGGGTCCGCTGAAGACATCGACCAGCGCTACCCCATAGTCACGGCGCCGGGCGGTGATAGTGAGGACCATGTCCGCAAGGCGCGACAACCTGCCGCTTCGGCTGGAGACGGTGATAACCCGCCATCCGTCTGCCTCGAGCCGGGGCGCCAGGTCCTCGCAGACCTGCCTGGCGGCGCCATGCTGCGTCAGGAAGTTGCCGATGAGGAGGACTGCGCGATCCACTACGGGTCCGCATCCATCATCAACGGGCAACCCGCGCGCACTGCACCCCGGCGCGAGCATAGAGCGCCGCCAGATCGCCCGGCAGGCGATTGGCGCCGTGATCGGCCAGAACGCGGAGCCGCGCCGCATCGCCCATCCTGCGTCTCAGCTTGGGATCGCCTGCCAGTCGCGCCAGCGCCGACGCAAGTGCAGCCGGATCGTCAGGCGGCACCAGGATACCTGTCGTACCATCACCCACGATATCAGGCACACCACCGACCGCAGTGGCCACGACAGGCAGTCCGGCGCAAGCGGCCTCTAGCAGCACGTTGGGTGTACCTTCGTGGTCCGAAGAGAGCACCAACACGTCCGATTCCGCAAGCAGGACGTTGACGTCGTGCGTCTCACCCAGGAACCTCACCATGCCTGAGGGTAGCGTTGCTGCTTGACGCTCCAGCGCTCCACGGAGGGGTCCGTCGCCCGCAACCGTCACCGACAGCGCAAGGCCACTCCTTGCCAACCGACCGCAGGCGTCGAGAAACACGTCATGGCGCTTTGCATGGACCAAGCGGCCAACAAAGGCAACACGACAGCGCGCCACCGCCTGGCGAGGAGGCTCCAACGGATCGGCACACTCAACGACGTTGGCTAGCACGGTAACGCGACATGCCGGTACTCCACAGGCCATGGCTTGCTGACTGGCTACGATAGAGTTGGCTGCGATGACGCTGGGCCACCGCAGGCACATCACACCGATTGGGCGGGCCATCTGTGCCATGGCAACACCCAGATCGCCGCGTATCCCGCCGACCGACGGCGCCCGGCTCGCGATGCCGGCAAGGGTCGCATGGAGGTTTGTGAAGAAGTGTATGCTCTGCACGACGTCAGGCCGATGCGCACGCGCTGTGGCCACCGTGCGGGTGAGGCGCCGAAGGCTCGAGCCGTCGCGCGGTATGCTCAGAACATCCGCGCCCAGATCGCGGACCTTCTCCTCCCAGTACTCACCGCTCGTCAGGCAGGTGACGGAGACGGCAGAGCCTGCCCGGACCAATGCCCGGGCAATGTAGTAGAACTGGCGCTCGGCACCCCCAACGCCGAGTGTACCGGCGATGAGCGAGACCCGCAGCCCGGCGAGCTCTACGCCTGCCGCAGGGGCCTCTGCCATGCCTCTTCCATCGCCTTGCGCAAGTACGCCTGCCACGCCTCCAGCGTGTACACGGCCGCCGTGTCTCTAGCGGCCGTTGATGCCGCCAGGTACCGCTCCTCGTCTCCTGCTATGTCAAGCAGTGCCTGGGCCACTGCCTCCGGTGTGCAGTCGGAGAGGGCGATGCCGCCACCTCGGCTCACCAGATGCGGAAGCACCGAGACACGCGAGGTCACAACGGGCAGGCCCGCGGCCATCGCCTCGAGTACGGCCTTGGGGAAACCCTCTGAGGCGGTCGGGAACGTGAAAACGTCGGACTCGCGCAACCCCTGCATCACCGCCTCGTGGGAAACCGAGCCCCTCAGAAGTACTGCCGGCCCAACGCCTGCCGCTTCCGCGAGCTCACGCAACACACCAAGTTGGCTACCGGAGCCCAGTACCTGCAGCGTGACGCTCGGCCACTGACGACGCAAGAGCGCGAGCGCCTTAACCGCGATATCAGTGCCCTTACCGGACTCCTGTCGTCCCACCGTGACAAGCCGCAGCACCGGCGGCCGGGGTGCCCGCCGTTGAGGGGCCAGGGTCGCCATCTCCTCCTCGCGGAGGGATGTCGCGAAGACCCACTGCACATGCGAGTTTCGAACCGTCGGTGACGTCTCGGCGCCACCAGTGGCCATCATCACATTCCGACCACCAGCCTGCCGCTCCATGAACCAGCGCCAGAGGCGTTCCGCTAGCGTGCGTTGAGCCATCCAGTTGCCACAGTGACGCACGAAGAGCGGCTTCCTCGCGGCCCATGCCAGCAACATCCCGATGGTGCCCACGTCACCTGGTATGGGTGCATGGACGGCGTCAGCCCACCGAAGGGTACCGAAAAGCGCCTTCGAGTTCCGGGCGGTCCAGCCCACCATATCGCACTTGCGTGCGAAACCGACACCGCGCGGATAGCCAACAGGGCAGACCGCCAGATTCCTCCCCTGCAGGTGGCGTTCGCCAGGCTTACCGTGCTCATCAGAGCACGGAACCACAAGGACCGTTTCGTCGAACAGCTCCGAGAGGGCCGCCATCTGCATCGGGAAGCCGCCGTCAGTGGCAAACCCTGTCGGCGAGGTTGCACAACGCCAACACGCCTTATGGGAGTACACCGCCAGTCTCACGGCATCGCCTCCGTTCCACGATGGGCCGACGCCCTGGTGACCAGTGCCCAGCAATGGTGTCCGCGACCCACCACATGACGACACTCCCGTACGCACCGCCCACTATTCATGTGTTAGTGACTTCGTGCAGTTGGACGACCATGCTATTCCAAGCAACACACCCGCTAAAGCATTTGCATTGGTCACGGAAAAGGCAAGCAGAGCATACGACGTCGCAGCTAGGAACGGGAGCACGTACTGGATACGCATCGTCATTGCCAACGCGTGGCGGATGAGCAGCAGCAGCCAGACCATAACGGCGAGTAGGCCCGGCAGACCAAGCTCCACAGCGATCGTGAGGTACAAAGAGTGCCACATCACCTCTTCGCCACGGGCGTAGACCGGACCAACAGCCGAAGTTGACACCCGCGAGTACGTCTTCCGCGCATTTCCCGGTCCGGCACCCAGCAGCAACGCTGTATCCGAGTGACCCAGAAGCGCGCTGGCAAGAAGCCACTGGTCGGTCCTACCACTGGTAACATGCCTGTAGTTACCGTCGCGAAGAGTGGTGCGAGCGACGGCCCCCAAGAAGCCCTTGTTCTGAACCCCGATGGCCAGAAAGACACCGCACAAGGCCACAGTAAGCAGCCCGGCCAGACACGCAGTTCGGCGGCTCCTGTCAACCACGGCTAGAAGGAACATACCAGATGCACACACCACCCAGGTCGCCCGCGACGCCGTGAGCAGGAGGCATAAAAACGTAGCCGCCAGGGTTGCCCCATGGGCGATGCGCCCGAATAACCGACGTGATGTCTCCTGGTCGGCCATCAGCAACAGGGCACCCAGGGAGAGCGGTACGCCCAGCTGCACGGGGTTCCCGATATGAGTGCCGTTGATCACGATGTCGCCGATCCGGTCTGCCATGGTACCGCGAAGGTGCGGAGCCATGCCGCAGCACACCGACACCGAAACCAGGAGCATGCCACGCAGTGCCTGAGCCAGCATGGGCCGGGAGCGCACTGCAACCGTCGACACCAGTATTCCCGAGATGCCTGCCTCCACAAACCGTAGGTTGCTTGAGTAGTCGGAACTCAGGATCGCGCTAACGAGCCAATACAGAAGGCTCGCGGTGATGTATGCTCCCGCCAACGGGCTCCGGCAGATCAGAGACACTGGGTCGGTGCGCGACCGCCAGCAAAAGGCCGATAGCAGCACCACCATGGCAACCGGTACCGACGAGAAGAAGGCAAACTCCCGAAGTAGGCACATAAGCGGAGTAACGACGAGGGCCAGCACGAGCGGCTGCCAAGGCCGCTGCGCTACCGCCGACCATGCCGCGCAAGCCGCAAACGCACACCAGAACCAGAGACCAGCCGGGTGCAGCATTCCCACCCCGATCAAGAGACACGATGGCACACCGCAGATCGCCGCCTGGGTCCACAGAACTCGGTCGCAAGCGCGGAACTCCAAACCACCGTCGGTAGCGGCCGCAGACGAGCGATACCTATAGGTTGCGCGCACTCGCAAGGGCCGTAGCCCGGCGGCTAACGTGCGCCCTCGCCACAAAAAGTCCAACCGCTGACCCACAGGAACCACCTTACAGTTTGCCTCGCTTGCCTCTGATTACACGTACCTAGCTGCCAGCACGCGCGCCCCCGAGTGACGCCAATCGTGACCGTCCACTACGCAGGGGCCGCGTGTCGTCAGGCATCCCTTCCTCGTCAGTCTCGTGCAGCGTGCACGCATCCTGAAGGGCGATCGTGCGCCGGCACAGGCGAGGAGCGCACCACGCATGCGCATTCGATCGAGCAGCGCATATGCCGAACCAGACGAGCATGGACCCGCGCCTATCACCAACCCCAGCGGCAGGCATCCATGCGGCCCCGCACGAACTGGGGCGATGCGGGCGCCTTATGTATCACAGGCTAGCCGATACTCCCGGCGCGGTGCGGGCTCGGCAAACCTCGGCGGCTTTGCGCAGCACTGAACAGCCCCCTCAATCAGGCCTACCGCATGCCGCAATGACCCCAACCTGCCACCACGCAGCATCGCATGGAATACATCATACATCACCATAAACAGAACGTCCAGGACCAACATGATTACAGTCGACACCATTGGTTTACTATCGTATCTTAACAATACGAATACTCTGTTCACTACCGACATCCTGCCCTGTGCGCGGCGGTCGGGCCGACTGCTTGGGACGTGGCGATGGTCGGCCTTGGCATCGCCACACCACAGAAGTACCCATGCATGGCGCAAGCGTAACGACATCTCAATATCTTCTGCCTGAGAGTATCCTTTGAAAAACATTGAGAATCGATTTTCGTCGAGAACCTGTCGCCTGAACGCCATTGCGCACCCTGGAAGGAGCTGGGTGGGCCGGGTACCACCAAACGAGACCTGCAGACAACGTGGCACCGAAGTGCAAGTCCTGTAGTAAGTGCCCGGTACGAGGCGTGGCACAAGACGCAGCACAAACCGCAGACGCGACCGAAGACTGAGCCCAATGCCGAGGTCACCTACGAGCGTGCCGCAGACCGCGCCTACCTGTCGCCGGTCATCGCCCGCAAACACATCGCAGATAGCCCTAAAGTACTCAGGCTCAGGCATGCAGTCGTCGTCCAGGTAGAATACAATAGATCCATGGCTTATATCGATGCCAACATTGCGCTGCAGTGTAAGCCCCGCAGGGCTGTGCACATATGTAAGATCAAACGACAGCTCATGTTTAACAGCGAACTCTGATACCAGAGCTTGAGTACATTCATTGCGTGATCCATCAACGATGACCACGTCACGCGGACAGTCCTCAAGGGAGGCGAGGTGCCCAAGGAGCGTGCGAATGTGGTCGGGTCGCTCAAACGTTGGTATCACGACAGACGCGCCAGCAATACCACCCGGCAGGGAGGCCCTGCCACGCCAACCCGGCAATGAAAGCAACGCTCCATCAGTCATGCGCACACTCGGGGTACAGGCGAACGGTACATGCGTCGACACAACGAGCGGTCGCGGGCGTGAACTACCCTATAGGCGATTGTGGCTGACGCCAAGAGGTATCGAAGCCGACGCTTAATCCCGCATCGCACCTGAGCAGTACCTCCTACATTGGTTTCGTGCCGGCCCCCCCGTGCACGGTCGAAGCCGGCAGTGATACACATCAGTATCTCCGATAATCGAACAATGATCGTGATCGACAACCACAAGCACGGTTGCGCCACACGCGACGACGTAGGCAGGTCACACGCCAGGAAGCGACGCCGCGGCTGAATGCGTCGTATCCATCCGGGGCTCGGAGTGTCGGGAGACATGAGCCGGCAGGTCATCCTGCCGCGCGGTCGTAAGCGCTAAGGGATCCGGCCACTGACACGTTCATGACCTCCGTCGCTGTTAGTTCCGGCACTGTCGCGCGCCGTCATACAGCATGCGCAACTGAGTGTAAACAACATGAGGCGCGTAGGCGGCCTCGACTTGGCTGCGAGCGGACACAACGAGCCCGCGGCGGAGGTCGTGGTCCTCCAGTAGCAACCTGATAGCCGACGAGAAGGTCTGAGGCGACTCGGGATCTGCCAGAAGACCCGTCACCCCATCCGCAACCACTTCAGGGATGCCCCCGCGCCGAGAGGCCACTACAGCCGCCCCGCTTGCCATGGCCTCCAAGACAGCAATCGGTTGGGCCTCAACAACCGACGGTAGTACGAAGACATCAGCCGCCCGCAACCGAGCCGCGACGCCGTCTCTGGCCAAGCGACCCGTGAACAGAACTCGGTCACGGTGACTAGCACCGACTGACGCCAGCAATCGCTGCGCGACCGGCGATCCGCCCTCGTTTGTATCGTGTCCAACGAACGTCAACGTCGCGCCCCGGACACTGGCAAAGACATCGCCCACCGCTTCTGCAAGAACATGGACGCCCTTTAGGCTACTGAGCTTACCCACGAAGACCACGCCGCCACTCGGCTCGCCCCCGATGCGGTACGGGAACACGTCCAAGTCCACTGCGTTCGGCACCACCCTGAACGCCGTGTTCAAGCCCATCAGCCGAAGTGTCACCGAGCCTGTGTATCTTGACACGGCCCGGATGCTGTCCGCCATGGCGACGGTGCGACGCTCCAACCAGCGGTGAAGCGGACTAAGCCTCGTACCAGTCGCGGCAGCGTTCAGTGTCGCACATCCATGCAGTTCGGTTACAAGCGGCTGACGAAATCCCTTCCACACCAGTGGACCTGCGTAGTCGCTACAGATCACTACACCGTCTGCCCGACCCATCACATGGGCGGTCACGCGGGAGACGTGAAACCGGGTGGCAAGGCCACCGATGCGCCGAACTGAGCAACCAGCGGCAGCATGCACAGTTACGCCGTTGGCGTTGTGAACGCCGCATGCACCTCCTGGGCTTATGCAGACCACATGCACGTCTAGCCCCTGCTTTGCCAGCCACTCGGCGACCCCCTGATTAGCCACGCCTATGCCGCCGTAATCGGGCACCACCGTCGGGTACTCCATGCAGACGAAGCAGTACCTCACCGCGACGCTAGCGCCCTAGCCCGCGGTCGGCTCGGAGCAGATGACACCCGCTTTCGCCAGCATCGAGATCCGGGTGCACCCAGCCCTTCCAATCAGGCACCTCAACGATGCCATGGGTCCGTGCAAAAGGCATTGCTGCATGCGGCCGCAGTTTCGCGCGGCCAACCCAGATGCTGGTGAGAAGGCCGATGAAACGGTGGAGGCATCGTTTTGGAGGCCCGTCGGTGTCGGTGCTGTCGGACCACCGGTTTGGCACCGCATCGGAGCTGACAATGGGCACTGGTTGCCCAACTCGGGCAAGCGCCGAGCCAGGACTACGAACGGATGCGGCAACTATGTGCCACGGACCAAGCAGATACGAAACGCAGACGAAGTGCGATCTCATCGTGCGGCAGCCCCTCGATCGTCCCGTAGTCCTCCTAATCTGCACATGGCCCGGCGCAGCAGCGAAGTGCCACGCAGTGTGCGACGCGTCGCGGCCACCTCCAGGCGGGCTGCCAGGACTGAGAGCTGCAGTCGCAACCTTGATTCACACTGAAGAACATCATTGCCTGGAAACAATTCGGCCAACCGGAGGTTCTGGACAGGCTCACATCCGACGACATCGCGCGGTAGTATGGGCCACCGAATGTGTAGGGGAACCCCCAGCCGACGACATTCTGCGCCAGCTTCGGCCATGGCCTCCACGAGCGCAGCCAACCGAGGAGCCGCCGGGCTCTCGCACGACAGGCAATCACTGAGGAGAACGCGTTGGTGCAGCATCCGTGCCGGACTAGGGAGGGCCAAGTCATCAAGCACAGGCACAAGGTGATCCGGTGCGGAGATGGTCCACGCTGCCTGCACGTATTGCGGGCTGTTCGTATAGTCAAGGACGGCCGTGGGCCTGCCGGCCAGCATCGCCTCCAGTTGCAGCGTGGACGGAGTGGTGATGACGGCATGGGACTGCTCGAGTGCAAGACGAAGCGGCGGCACCACGGCTTGCGGGGTACCGATCAGGCCAGACAGCTCGCTCTGAAGGCGCCTGCACACCCGCCACTGCGGCATCCAGTCCGGCCTTCTCCTCAGTGCACAACCAAGATCGGTCAGGCTTTCTGCGACTCGACGCCACTGAGCCTCCGTGTATGCTGGTCTGTTCGCAGTAGCGATAAGCAGCGACCGCCTCCCGGCCGTAGCGGCCGGTCTTAATGGCTGCATTAGCAGGTGGTCGAAGCGTGGTGCCCCTACCAGTTCGCATCGGTGCATATTGCCCCACGCTTCCAATAGGCGAACGCTCTGGCGCCCTAGGCACGCAACTCGGTCGCATCTAACGGGCAGGAGGTACGGAATGCCGCACCCGTTGCCCATGGAGGGGTCCTCCCACTGGTGCCGCCACTCGAGGATGCCATCCATAAGCATTAGAGTAGGTATTCCCAAAGCGGCAGCCCGGTCAGTGCACCGATCCGATTCGTACCACCCATCCGCCAGCGTAATCACTACGACGGGTCTCAGATCGTCCACGATGCCTGGATCCCAGGTGCTGTCCAAAACCACACGGTAGGGCGCAGCATTCGCGAACTCACTGAAGTGGTGTTCCTGTCCCCGAGACAACCCGAGGACCACCTCTGCGCCGGCGCGATCATGGCTCAGCACGCCGTTACTATCCACGACGTATGGTCCTCGCCACCTGCATCAGGCGACACGCCAGCCTGGCGCGCACGCCGGCAGTCGCAGACCACTTGCTGCCCGCCGTACGCTTGGTGCCCTGCCGGCAGATGTCGGCCAGGGGCGCTGCGGTGAGTGCCGGGGCAAGCTTGTCTGCGTGCAGGCGCCTTGCACCTGCCGCCTTCGCGTGGCAAGCGGAAGGGTCGTGCAGAGCCTCGGCAACAGCCACGCGCACGGCTGATGCATCCTGAGGGTCCACCACCCAACCCGCATCGTAGTTGCGCACGAGCTCACCTAGTTCGCTGAAGCCGGCAGTGATTGGGGGTACACCCATCCAGAGGTACTCCGCTGTCCGAGTAGCGAATGCAAGTTCGCGCTCGCAGTTCCGAGCCATCACATCCAACGCAGACGATGCCCGGCAGAGCTCAGCGATGTACTCATCACGAGTCAGCAACCCCTTCAGACTGCATCGCGGATGCTCGGCGAGGTCATGCAGGGCGGTGGTGAGGTGCTCAACGGATCCCAGCCCGGCCCCCGGACCCGTCATGAGGACGAGTTCGCTTCGATGTGACAACAATCCGCGCGCCGCATCCCAGCCTGGTCGTGGATCGGTCCACGGCAGCAGAGTGCCGGCGAAGATCATTCGCCCCTGCTCCGGGATTGGCACAGGGGGTCTGCCCGGATAACCGAACCTCACGGCGAAGCAGCGGGAGGTGTCCGTCAGGTCGAAGCCGGACAGCGCCAACCACTGGTAGAAGTACGCAAGCTGGCGCTCTCCTGCACACACGAAGTAGTCCGCGCTGCTGTACGCAAAGCACTCGCCCAGGGCCAGATGTTGCAGGCGATGGGGAGCACGGTACATTGCCTCCATCAGGCGCGGGCCATGCGAGTCTTGGATCAGGAGTCGATCACGCGACTCGACTGGCACCAGGCTGGGATACGAGCAGTTGACAAGGACTCGGTCGCGCGAGGCACGTATGAGCCGTGTGAGGTCCTTAACGTCGGCCCAGTACCGCTCGAACGGCCGCGGCTCAGGCAGATGCACTGCGTTGTCCCACCACGTTGTCCTGACAGCGTATGTAACGGCTACGCCATTGGCCCGCAGCCCCTCCCCGATAGACCAGGCTCGTAGTCCTGCCGCCCTGCCGCCAATCCCAGGCTGTGGGAGCAGATCGTCCGCGATTACTAAGGCACCCACCTCGAGGTCTGACCCATGTACATCAGGGGCGCATGGCTCCATGAAACCCATCAGGTTGCCGCCGCCACGCCGAGCCAGCCAGCTGGCATGCTCTTTCTGACCTCAATCTGAGAGAACTCCGTGCTGCATCTTGCCCCAACGCCCTTTGCCCACAAGGCCATCCTGGCGATCCCTTCGGCAAGGGACGCGCTAGACGACGCACCCAAGACCGCGGCCGCCTTCTGGTGGACAGCGTGGGCATGGACCACTTCGTTCCTGGCCGGGTGGTAGACCACCCGTGTCGGCACCCCGAACGCGTCGGCTACGGCATGGGCAATGTCGAGTACCGTGTACGGCACGTCGGCTCCCACGTTGAACGTCTGGTTCCGCGCCGCCTCCACAGCCGTTGCCCGGGCAATATGCGGCGCTACATCATCAATGTAGCTGAATGCCCTGGTCTGCGAGCCATCGCCGAAGATCGTCATTGGCAGGCCCTGCATGACCTGATTCATGAAAATACCAACCACGTTGCGATACTTATCCCCAATGTTCTGCCCCTCGCCATACACATTGTGTGGTCGAAACACCACGTAGTTAAGGCCAAACTGCGTCCGCGCGGCGTGCAGGTCCATTTCAACTGCATACTTACTTATACCATAGGGATCCTCGGGCCGAGGGATCATCGTCTCGTCCATCGGTGGCGGCAGGGCTCCGTAGACCGCGATCGACGACGCGAAGACAAAACACCTAACTTCATGCTTAACAGATTCATTGATGAGATTTGCACTACCTATTAGATTATTAGTGTAATTGAATCTGCGTATAAAATGCGACAGGCCTTCCGCCGCGTAAGCCGCTAGATGGTACACATAGTCAAACCTGTACTCATCGAAGAGATCAGCCAGCATCACGTGGTCAACCACCGAGCCGTTGACGAACTGAGCACGGTCGGGAACCTGATCGCGGAACCCGCCCGACAGATCATCGAGAACGACCACATCATGTCCAAGCGCAACGCAGTGGCGCGCAACGTGCGAACCGATGAAGCCTGCCCCGCCAGTGACTAGAGAACGCATTCAGCCCCCCTTCGCTGCCCGGGCCCTATGGGCGCCCGTACATGTCGTGGACGCGTACAAGGCCCACACAAACGCCTTGGGTATCTACGACCGGCAGAACCCCGATCTGCGACGGTCGGTTCTCCATCAGCTCAAGCGCCTCCCTCAGACGCACTTGTGGTGCAATCGTGGTCGGCTCTGGAGTCATAGCATCGGCGGCAGACAGAGACCTGATGTCATCGACCCGTCGCAGCACTCTCCGGAGGTCGCCGTCCGTGATGAGGCCCAACAGGCGGCGCGCCTCATCAACTACGCAAGCCGCCCCGAGAGGGTGCTCAGTCATCATGACCACCACCTCCTTCAGCGTCGATCCTGGGGCAACCCATGCGACCCTGCTCCCTGTGTGCATCACATCCTGCACTGCTAGGAGCAGGCTTCGGCCCAACTGCCCGCCCGGATGGGACCGTCCGTAGTCCTCTAACGTGAAGCCACGCGAGACCATCAGCGCCGAGGCCAGCGCATCGCCGATCGCCAGCGCAACGACTGCGCTACTCGTCGGCGCAATGTCTAGCGGGTCGGCCTCCCTACTCACAGAGGCATCGAGAACCACATCAAGTACGCGTCCAAGTTGTGACTCCGTGGAACCAAGGATGCCGATGATCTTCGAACCGCTCTGCTTGAGCAACGGCACCAAAGCTAGCAGCTCTGGCGTCGAGCCGCTCTTTGACAGCATGATCACAGGGTCACCTGGCGCACACATCCCAAGGTCGCCGTGCAGCGCCTCAACGGGATGCATGAACGCTGCAGGCGTGCCTGTACTGCAGAGCGTCGCGGCTATCTTCCGGCCAATAAGGCCCGACTTTCCAATCCCGGTTACCACTGTCTTTGCACCGCATGTGAAGAGCACCGTGATGGCTATCCGGATGGCGCCACCCAACTTGGTCCGTGCATCTAGAATGGCACGTCCCTCAGCATCCATGCAACGCTGGGCGGCACACACAGCACGATCTGGATCGAGTTCCACGCTTGCTCCTCCCTAGCCAGTAACGCTCCGCTATGGCCTAGTCGGCGTGAGAGGCTCCGAACCACGCTACACGCCGCCCGAGCCATTGCGACCAATTGTCGCGCGAGCAGTACGCCAAATGGTGGCACGTGTCGCGCCATCGCAGACGATCCACCAGACCATGCAACAGCCCGCGCCCGCAACAACGAAGAGTGCTGCGCCGGCCCCGGTGTACCCACCGACGCATGCAGACATGGCGCGGGCCACGACAGCCACTGGGATGAGTACAAGAACCACAGCCAGGACGCGTGACGCGTCATCCCATACAAAGCGCACAAACGGCCTAGCGAACATCCGGGCTGTCAGCCACGGTAGCACCCAGAGCGATGTCAGCACTGCAGCGACTGCGGTAGAAGCAACCACACCGACCACGCCGAACATCCGACCCCAAATCAGGGCGAGCCCCAGGTTGAGGGCACCCTCTACGAGCCGACACATCGTCTGCGGGCGGACGATCAGGCCGGCGGAAAGGACGGCGCGGTTGGGTAGGATCCAGTTCACTACAAGCATGTTCGCGGCAAGGGCGGTGTCAAGCCATATCCCACCGTAGTTGTCTGCGCCGACCCAGCGTGTCACAAAGCTACCGTTGGCGGCCCACAGGCAGGCTGCAATTACGGCGGCCAACCCGGTGGAAACACCGAAAATGCGCCGATACGCTTGCAGCGCGTCACCAGAGCGCCCTTGCCCTAGCATCTGCCCAAGTCTTGGTCTGGCTGTGTTCGTGATCTGTGCGAGCAGTCCGCCACCAAGCGCGAACAGACGCGCGGACAAAATGAGGGTCGTCACTGAGTCCACAGAAATGAGCTTCGCGGTGACGACGCGATCGAGGGAACCAATGACGATCCCTGCTAGCCCCCCAAGACTAAACCAGATTCCGAGGCTCGCGATCCCAGCCAGCGCACGGCGCGATACGAGTGCGGGCCGAAGGCGCAGGTCTGGCAGAATCCGGTACGTACGCCAAACGGTGATGGCGGCACCCATCGCGGTCGATAGCAGCGCCGCCATGCCAACCGCAACGATGCCCCAGCCTAGGCCCAGCAGGCATACAGTCACCATGGTGCGGAGCAACGCTACTGCGAGCCTAACGGTGTTGTCCACATGGGTCTGCTGGTGCGCCACCAGCAGTGCAGAAAAGGTCTGCGTGACGAGCGTGATGCCTGTGGACCCGACCATCAACAGCATCAGGGTGGCAGCATCGCGCCGCAACGATGCACTGACCTCAAAGTATGACCCGTAAAACGACGATGTCACCGCGCCAATGCCCACGTAGACACTGACGATCCCGCACTGAGTGTAGAACGCCGTGCTTGCGAGCCGACGCAGGCGGTCGTTGTCGCGTTGCCCGGCGATCTGCGATATCTGGACCTGTAGCCCAGCGGTGACACCTAGATCGATTAGACCAAGCCATACGAGAGCATCAGACGCGAGCGTAGTCAGGGCGAAGGCTTCCCTACCGACGAATCGCAGAGTGTATGGTGTTAGCCACAATCCGATCACTGTTGTTAGGATCGTATATGCGTAGCCAGTTCCCAGGCCAGCCATGTACCGCTTCCCCGCAGTGTCCATCTGGGGGTAACTAGCTCGCATCGCCACCGTCGTGCGCACGGGCGTCACACCGGATGGCTGCTCGGGGCGACTGGTGACGCTGGCGTCCGCCCGGGTCGATCGGCCCACATCGTGAGCGCGGCGTGGCGACCCACCTTCGTCACCTCCTTGCATCTAGCCGTCCACTCCCGTTCGGACGGTGTGCCGCCCACGGCCCCACACGCGTCCCGATGGTGGTGCATCGACGGACGGCGTCGCTGCGCCTCGGTGCGATGGCCCGACACATGGCGCCTTTCTGGCAAACTCAAGGGCAACCCGTAATGACCGACTGCCGCGGAATCCGGTACGGTTGCACAGACGCGGGTCGAACAGCCCGCGGTGCGGGGTGATCTCGGCGATCCAGTGGGGCTCGGCGATCTGGGTGTCGGTGGTAGCGGTTGCGGACATTAGCTCCTTACGTCTTCAACGGGCTGGCAGAGCGGTGAGTACCAGACCGGAATTGGCACGACAACGAACCGATTGGAGGCTCGGCGACGTCATCGTGGTGGGCTGATCAAGAGGCTGACAAACACCGGTAGCACGCCGGCGCGGGCCCTGCCATTGCTGAGTCTCCTGGACCCGTTGTATGGCCGTCGGGCCCCACCGTCGGACGCAACGCGAGCGATCTCCACGAAGAGGATGGCGGCCGCCGCGCGTCAATCCACGAACCTGTACTTGGCTATGGTCCAGAGTGCGGCCAGACCATCCTTCCAGCCGATCTTCTTACCCTCACCGTAGTCCCGACCGGAGTAGGAGATCGGGACTTCATAGACGCGGCATCGCCTACGCGCGACCTTGGCCGTGACTTCCGGCTCGAAGTCGAACCGATTGCACCGCAACGGGATGGTCTGGATGAGCTCACGCCTGAAAACCTTGAAGCAGACCTCCATGTCGGTCAGACTCAGGTTCGTCATCATGTTGGACAGTGTGGTCAACAGGCCGTTCGCCACTCGGTGCCAGAAGAGATGGACACGATGGGCGCCGCTACCCAGAAACCGTGACCCATACACGACGTCGGCGCGGCCATCAAGAAGAGGGGCCAACAGAGCCGGGTACTCCGCAGGGTCGTACTCAAGGTCTGCGTCCTGTATCAGCACGTACGCGCCGCTACAGGCGGCAATCCCGGTGCGAACTGCCGCGCCCTTGCCTCGGTTGCGTTCGTGGAACAGCACCACTACACCGGGCAGCACCCCTGCTACCTGTCCGCGAAGGACGTCCGCAGTGCCGTCAGCAGAACCATCGTCGACGACGATGATCTCCTTTCGGTACGGAGTGTCGCATACCCGCCTGAGCAACTCCAGGATGGTGCCCACTTCGTTGTAGACCGGAACAACGACCGACAACCGCCAGTCACCGTCCGTTGAAACGTCAGTCATCATGTCAGCTTGGCCTCATGACCGGCTCGGTTGACGCGCCTCGCAGTAGCACCGGCCACAAGGCGAACAACAGGACCACCGAAGTAGCGGAGTACCGGACCACAGGCAACACGGCGACCGTTGCGCACCAGAAGTAGACCGCCAGCCAGCCCAGTGCTGCTCCGAGTACTCGAACGCCGGACTCGGATCGTCGCGCGCGCCACAGCGCCCAAGCGCAGAGGGGCAGGTACAGCAGCTGAATGACGATGATCGGTGTCTCGTTGCTCTGGCTGTCGGTTCCATACCAACTGCGGGCCGCCTTGATCGCCAATAACTTGGTGGCGGCAACCGGATGCTGCAAGGCCAGGCTGCCGACCGTCCGGGCGATGGCACCCACCGTTGTCAGACTACTGCCTTCGTCGGCGATGGAGTTCATGAGGCGCCTGACGTCCTCGGGCAGGGCCAGCGGTCGACGGTAGCCCTTCAGCCGCACTCCGAATGTGAGTCCATCGCGTATGCCCGGAACCGCCGCGGTACTCAGTAGGATCGCCTTTCCTGATGTGGCCAAAACGTAGCACTGCCACGGCGCGACGACCAGTGCATTACCCGTAAGGAGTACACCGCCGAGCCACAGCCGCCTGGTCGGCGGCGCAGATGCCAAGGCACACCATATCAGAGCCGCAAGGACCACCCCGACGCCTACGCCAATGGGCCGCACGAGCATGGCCAAGCCGACCGAGACGCCGGCGCCAAGCATGCGCCACGTCGCTCCGCGCTCCGGAGAAAGCCCGCCATGCCACAGCGCGAGCGCGGCGAACAGACAGGCAGTAAACCATATCTCCGAACTCGGATACGTGTTCATGAACACTGCGATGGGATAGGTGGCACACAGCACTGCTACCAGGATGGCGGCACGTACGGACCAAATGCGACGCGCCAAGCCGTATGCCCCGGCGCACATCAGACCGTAGCCCAGCACATTGAGCCATCGGGCGGCAGTGGAGAGAGGCACGCCGAATGGCATCGCCGCGGCCTCGGCTGCGGCCAGTATGAGTGGGAAGCCCGGAGGATAGCGCGTCGCGACGGCGCCCGTGTTGTCTGTTACTCCCTGCCCTGCCGCTATCCGGTGGGCGACAGGAGCAT
>CAJBBX010000012.1 GCA_903951425.1 uncultured Chthonomonas sp. | reverse complement strand
CGGTGCCCATCTGACCAAGCCTGCCCGCCAAGACCGCCTGTACCGCCACCGAAACCAGGACGGCAGGTAGGACAGCCATTAGCCAGCCCCAACGAGCGGACATCCGACCGCCTCGCTTGGAGGGGCTCGGCGGACCAACACCGTCACATGGGTTCATCGGCTCCCCCGAGGCACACGCCATCATGGAGCTACCGCCGCGTCATCAGGGCCGTCGGCCAGACCGACAGCCTTGGCCGGGACGCCTACGACACTACTGTCGTCTGGAATGTCACTGACGACGACGGCGCCGGCACCGATGCAGACGCGGTTGCCGACACGGACAGGACCGAGGACCACCGCGTTAGCTCCCAGAATCACCTGATCGCCGATGACCAGATCGCCCCGCGCCAGCCTGCGCCGACCGCCGATACAATTGCCTCCGGTCAGGGTCACGCGGCTACCCAGCACAGCGTGTTTGGAGACTACGACTCCGAGACCCGGGTGCAGAATATGGAGGCCGGGTCCGATCTCGGCTCCGTAGTGCACTTCGCACCTGCCCCACCAGGGCCGCAGCGCCAACGCTACGGGAGCGGCGACGATGCGAAGCGCCGCCCACACCGGCCCCAGTGCAAGGTGGCCGGCACGACACAGCCTGTACGCCACCACCACACCAATGCCGCTCGAGAACCAGCAGGTGTACCAACGCCACCATCGCCCGTTCACTACCGCCCCGACATCATCCAGTAGCCAGCGGATCTGCTCTAGCGCGCGGACGAACCCGGTCATCTGCAACCCCCAAGGCCGCGGCGTGCTCGCACTTACGTGAATCCTGACGATGGCCGAACAGACCGCAGGCTACGCATCACACAACATGACGCCGCAGGCATTGCGTAGCACTCTCGGTTACATCCGGGCATCCGAACCGGGCCCAGAGCCACCGAGAGAGCAGGTAACGAAGTAGGCAAGAGCGACACAACGCTAGCGACAGGGCGGAACCGGCGCCGGTGGTCGCGCCGCCCCAGCCGGGGCCGCAGCGCCTCCGCACCGGGCATATTCTACCCCGCAGGGGCCATGGAGCCCGACGGCACTCGGCCTCGATCGCCTCGTAGTAGCACAAACGCCGCGAACTCGACGGGCATCGGAACCGAGATCGGCGCCCCGGCGGACCACGGCGCAGGGCCAACAGGGGTAGACTCGCTGATACGCTGCCGATCTGCCTCGACGGGGAGGGCAGGATGCGGCAGCGACCGTGAGCCGAGAGGAGAGTGTGCTCTATGGGCCCTGATTCTTGCGCAGTGCCGCCGGCGCCGCGGGCCGTACCGGTCCGACGGATCATGGCGTTTTCCGCCCTTGCCGCCGCCGCGGCGATGTCCTCGGCTTCAGTCGGAGCCGCTGCCGACGACGCACCGCTCTGGTCGCCTACCCCATCGATCACCGGGCTTTCCGGGCTGATCCGGATGCCGACGGCCGAACTGGTGCGGGCGGACCGCTGGCGCCTGAGCTACACCTCGCCACAGACCAAGTGGGACCGCAACCCCGGCGCCACCGCGGGTCCCGCGCTGGGCATGAGCTTCTTGCCGCGAACCGAGATGGCCTTCGCCATGGGCTCGCGGAACCAGGCGTTCTTCGACCTGACCTTCCACGGGAAGCTGCAGCTCGCACCGCCGCGAGCGGGACGGCCGGGGTTCGCCGTGGGCATGGTGGATGCCGGACGATCCGACCAGTACACCGACGGGACCAAGTTCGCCGTGGCCACACTGCCGCTACTTGGGGGGCGGGCATCGGTGTCGGCCGGCCTGGCCGGCGGCGAGACGAGCGGGCTCTTCGGCGGGGTGAGCTGGCGCCCGATCCAGGCGCTGGAGCTGCAAGCCGAGTACGATACCCGCCGACTGAACAGCTCGCTGGTGCTGCACGCCGGCGACGCCGCCTTCGCCCGTGTGGCAGACCTGAACAGCGGCAAGGTGGTGGGGCTCGGCGTCGAGTTGCCGTTTGAGTACCCGGCCAAGCTGCGGGTTCCGGCCGTTGCGGGCACGACCGGCGCCGGAACCGAGGCCGCTGTCGAAGCGCTCGTGGGCCTCGGGTTCGAAGACGTGCGGGTCTGGAGCGAGGAGGGCGGCCGCGTCCTGGCTGCCTCGTACGAGAACCGGATGTACACGCTGAGCGAGCAGGACGGCATCCGGGCGGGCATGGCGGCGCTGGCGGCCTGCGCACCGACCGGCACGACCAGCCTGGCGGTGCAGCTGACGCGGCGGGGCGTGCCGACGGTTCGGGCGACGGCCCCGGTCGGCGGCGCAGCCGAGGGCCCCATCGCCCTGGAGGCCGTTCAGCCCGGCGCCGGGGCGGAAACACGCGCGGCGAACCCGAGCTACGGCCACGCCGACGTGCAGGTCGGGATCGGGCTCAGGACGCAGGTCGGGTCCAACTACGGAGCCCTGCGCGGCGGAGCCCTGGCGCTGCCTGAGGTCGTGCTGCCGGTGGCGCGGGGCCTGATCGTTAACGCCCGGTACACGTACCCGGTCGTGGGCGGCGAGGTCTCCGAGATGCCCAGGCGCCTGAGCAATGACCGCGCAGTCGCGGCCTATGCGTTCCGGCCCGCCAAGGGCTGGCTGGCGCAGCTCTCCGGCGGGCGGTACCCCTCGTCATGCGACGGCGCGGTGCTGGAGCTGGCTCGCCCCGTGTCCGACCGCGGCCTGTTGCACCTGATCGGCGGCCGCGCCGACAACGACCGCCTGGGCTCACGCGCCTACATGCTGGGCGAGTACTGGCACTGGTTCCCGGAGCACTCCATGCAGTTGCGCCTGCTCGGCGGGAGGTTCATCACCAACGACCGTGGCATCGGGTTCGACCTCATGCGGTGGTGGGGCGATGTGCGGGTAGGGTTCGGCGTTCGGGACACGACGCGCACCCGCACGGCGCAGATATCGGTCAGCCTGCCCCTGGGTCCCAGGGCGCAGTCCGGCCGACCGCGAGCCGCCAGGCTACGCATCGCGGACCGGCTCGATCACACGGTTCGGACAGTGATCAAAGGCGACCACAACTCGCTCTACCTCCTCGAGGAGACCGGCGGCGAACTGCAGATCGGCCAGGACCTGGTAACCACGTTCCTCGACCGCGGGCGGTTGCTGCCGGGCTCGGGACTGTGGGGGAAGTAGGGGAAGTCCAAAGGGGCAGGTCCGAGGCCAAGGGCGGCAGACTGGTTCCTGCCTGATGATGCGCGAGGCGGCTCACCCTCTGGTGGGCCGCCTCGGTTCATGTCTGCGGGTCTAGAAGCCGCCGAGACGAACACGGCCCAGCTACCTGCGGATCACGCCACGCTTCTCCAGCTCGGCGGCCAACGCCAGCGTGTAGCGCGGCGCATCGCGGTAGTCGAGGTGGCTTGTGTCAGGGCAGTTGAACGAACGCAAGACCGGTACATCCAGATAGTGGATACACACGGCAGATGTGTGGGCGGCGAAGTAATCCCAATAGAGCTTCCGCGGGTACGTTCGCTCATCGGTGGCCCGGGTTTCGTCAGTGCGCACAAACGGCACAAACGCCACTTTGCCTCCGCGTGCTTGGATCATCCCGACCCAGCGGTCGATGTCAGCGACATCACGATGCCAGGACGCCAACGAGCTGGGCGATGTCTGCGGTGGCAGCATAGATCTGATGAGCTTGGCGACCCGTTGCCGTCTGCGCTCCTTGACATCTGTCCTGCTGAAATCTGTCATCCGCCATCGATCAGCACCCACCGTCTGATAGCCCGCCCGTGAGGCGGCGCCCCGGAGGATGTTGCGCAAGCCGACATCGTCGCGAAGCACAGAAAATGTGCTTTGAAGACACGTTCGCAGGATTTGCTCCGTCTTTATCTGGTTACACCACACATTGCGATAATAGTCCACGATCGGCTGCTGGTCACTCAATGATTTACTGAATAACCAATCCGTATCAGCGTCGACCATGGCGATACCGTTAAACTTCGGGTCATATGCGAGATCGCGAAGACACGCCATGGGCCCCAATCCAGCAAGAGCCATGTTCGATATCTTATAGTTATCATATTCCACCTTGAAGCTTGGCACAGCAAATCCTTCGACGGCTCGTGAACCTCCCAGGACGGCGATGACCTGGGAGTCGGCTGTTGCAGTATCACGGTGAACACACCAAAGCCCCTGTGTATCCAGCACACTGGGCCTGAGCCGCATCGCCCGCCAGTGCGCCTCTGCGGCACCTACCACCGCGATCCCCAGCGCCAGGGCCAGCAGCCATGTGCGCCCCCAGGCGCCCTGCAGGGCCCGCGATCTCGCAGTGCCTCCTGACACCACTGATCGATCAGAATGCGAAGTAGATGAACGCACGGTCCTCTCCTGGCGACATGACGATGGCGGCCATCATGGCAGCCATAAGTACAGCCCGCCCCCACCACGGTACTCGGCGGGCCACAGCCTCCAACGAGGTGTTCCGCATCAGCCACTGGAACAGAAGCGCACTCAATATGACTCCTAACAACGGTATGCTATCCTTTCCAAAAAGGCGAATAGATCCCATTGGCCCAATCGGCGAGAGGGAGCGGCAAATCGTTACAGCACTAGCGACGCTCGAGGCCCGGAAGAAGACCCAGGCCACGCAGACGCATGCGTAGGTGGCAACCGCCGCGATCAGGCGCGTGGCCGCGTTCTTCCATCGCGAAGGGAAGAGTGGGCGCAGCAGACGCTCAAGCACCAGGTACGCGCCGTGCAACCCACCCCAAGCTACGAAGTGCCAGGCCGCGCCGTGCCAGAGCCCTCCGAGCAGCATGGTCAGCATCAGGTTGCCATACGTCCGCACCGTGCCTCGCCGGTTGCCGCCCAGGCCGATGTAGAGGTAGTCGCGCAACCACGAGGAAAGGGAGATGTGCCAGCGGCGCCAGAAGTCCGAGAAGCCGATCGCCGCGTAGGGATAGCGGAAGTTATCCGGGAACTCGAAGCCCAGCATGAGGGCGATGCCGACGGCGCACATCGTGTATCCCGAGAAGTCGGCGAGGATCTGGATGGAGAAGGCCATCGCGCCGATCCAGGCGCTCAGCATGTCGGGCACGACGGGCTTGTCGAACAGCTTCGCGGCCATGGGCGCCATGAACTGGTCGGCCAGCACCACCTTCTGGAAAAGCCCGCAGAGGATGAGAACGGCGCCCCATCCGAACTGGTGGCCGGTGGCCTTCCTCGGCGCCTCGCACTGGGGCAGGAAGTGCGACGCGCGAACGATGGGCCCTGAGACCAGGTGCGGGAAGAAGGTGATGAAGAG
The DNA here is from genome assembly GCA_903951425.1 of uncultured Chthonomonas sp. Classification (GTDB taxonomy): domain Bacteria; phylum Armatimonadota; class Chthonomonadetes; order Chthonomonadales; family CAJBBX01; genus CAJBBX01. The sequence continues at coordinate 155,786 of CAJBBX010000012.1, read as the reverse complement.
CGCGTAGTCCGTGAACGACTTGCACGGCTCGGTGTGGCCGCGGTAGAGGTCGATGGTGTAGCTGAGGGACATGAAGACGAAGAACGAGATGCCGATGGGCAACAGGATATCGGGCGCGGCGAACTGCACATGGAGGCCTGCGAACCTGGCCAGCCGTCCGGCGCTCTCGACCAGCATACCGGCGTACTTGAATACCACCAGAATGCCCAGGTTGACCGCGATGCTTGCAGCCAGCATGGCGCGTCGCTCACGCAGGGACGTGGAGCGGGCCAGGCCCTTGGCGATGAACCAGTCCACCACCGTGCATACCCACAGGAGCACGACATACGGCGGGTGCCATGCCGCATAGAACAGGTAGCTCAGGCCGATCAGGTTCACCTTGCGGAGCGTCCACGGCAAGGGCAGGTAGTGCACCGCAAGCACCAGCGGAAGGAACAGCATGAAGAGCAGCGAGTTGAACGTCACCGAATGGCCCTCCGTCATTGGCTTGAGCTGAGCCAATATGGTACCGGGTAAGCCCGACTCGGCGCTACGGGTACGGCGCCAGACGAGCGATGTGCGCCCGGCCCATCGGCCTCCCCTACCCCGCCGGACGCATCGCCCTGGCCGGGACGCCGTAGGCCACTACGCCGGAGGGCAGGTCAGTGACTACCGCAGCACCGGCGCCGACTATGGTGTCGGAGCCAATGCTCAGGTTGTTGGAGACCACGGCGCCGATGCCCAGGGTGGTCCTGGGGCCGACGACGACCGTGCCGGCCAGGTGGACGCCGGGGCAGAGGTGGACGCAGTCGCCGACGCGGCAGTCGTGGTCGATGGAGGCGCAGGTGTTGATGATGGCGCCGGCGCCGACGCACGAGCGCGCGCCCACCACGGCGCCGGCCATGACCACGGAGCCCGGCCCGACCGACGCGCCGGCGGCGACAACCGCACGGGCGTGGACCACGGTGACCAGATCAAAGCCCTCGGCGGCGAGCATCGAGGCCAGCCGGAGCCGGACCGCGCAGTTGCCTATGGCCACGAACGCATGGCGGACACCCGCCTCGCGCAGGGCCGGGAGCTGCTCGCGGCCGCCGAGGAACGGCTCGAGGAATGGGGGGTCGCCGGGGCGCGGCGCGGCGGCGTCATCCAAGAAGCCCACGAGATCGAAGCCGGGGCAGGTCGAAACGGCGTCGGCCACGGCGGCGGCATGCCCGGAGGCGCCGTAGAGGACGATCCTGGTGGGGCCCGCAGGGGAGCTAGCATCCATGCGCGTCGGCTCCTTGTCCCGTGAACTCGGTCATCGTCTCCACTCCCACCGCGCTGATCCCCTCGCGCCGCACCACGGTGGCCAGAGTGCGGAGGAGGATCAGGGCGTCGAGGCCGTGGGTCCAGTGGTCGACGTACCAGGTGTCCAGGGCGAGCCGCTGGGGCCAGTCCACCCCGTTGCGGCCGTGGACCTGCGCCCATCCGGTGATGCCGGGACGCACCTCGTGGCGGCGGGCCTGCTCGGGGCTGTAGAGCGGCAGGTACTTCATCAGCAGCGGGCGCGGACCCACGAGGCTCATGTCGCCGCGCAGTACGTTCCAGAGCTCCGGCAGCTCATCGAGGCTCAGGGCGCGGAGGCGGCGGCCGAAGGCCGTGAGGCGCTGGTCATCGGGCAGGAGGGCGCCGTCCGGGCCGCGCGCGTCGGTCATGGTACGGAACTTCACCATGCCGAAGGGCTTGCCGTCCAGGCCCGGCCTCTGCTGCCGGAATAGGACGGGCGAGCCGAGCCTGACGCGCACCACCAACGCAAGGAGGGCGATGGGCGCGCTCAGGGCGGCCAGCGCGACGGCGGAGGCGAGGATGTCCGCCGCCCTCTTCAGTCCGGGCGACCGCCAGAGGCGCGCTGCCGGCCGGGCGCCGAAGGCTGTGTTGTCCATAGGCGATATTGTACCGATCCACCCTCGCGGGGGGCTACTTGCCGATGCGGATGAGATCCAGGCCGGCCGCGCGGACCACGCCCATGGGGAGGCAGTTGCGGCCGTCGACGACCACGCTGCCACGCATGGCGGCGGCCACGGCGCGCCAGTCCAGCGCCACGTACTCGGGCCAATCCGTGCAGACGACGAGGGCATCGGCGCCGCGGGCTGCCGACTCGGCGTCGGGCGTCAGCGTAACGTCCAGCGCAGGGTAGTCGCGCCGGAACGAGTCCGCCGCCACGGGATCATGCGCGCGGACGAAGGCGCCGCACTCCAGCAGCATGGGCACGAGGTCTGCTGCCGGGGCCTGGCGCACGTCATCGGTGCCGGCCTTGAAGGCGAGGCCCAGGAGGCCCACCTCGCGGCCGCGCAGGCCCTTGAGCGCGCGCTGCAGCTTCTGCACGACCTGGGCGCGCTGGCGGCGGTTGACGGCCGTGGAGGCCTCCAGCAGGGGCATGGTGTACTCGTGGTCGGCGCCCATGGCGATGAGGGCCTGCGTGTCCTTGGGGAAGCAGCTTCCGCCCCACCCGAGCCCGGCCTGCAGGAACCCGCGCCCGATGCGCGAGTCGAGGCCCATGCCCTCGGCCACCTGGGAGACATCGGCGCCGACCCGCTCGCAGAGGCCCGCGATCTCGTTGATGAAGGAGATCTTGGTGGCCAGGAAGGCGTTGGAAGCGTACTTGGTCATCTCGGCGCTGGCCGTGGAGGTGGTGAGCATGGCCGGCAGCGCGAAGCCGATGGGGCGCGGGCAGATGGGCGGCGGCGCGAACGACTGGGTTAGCACCTCCTGGTATAGCTCGCGGGCGGTCTCCAGGGCGTGGGGCGACTCCGAGCCGACGAGGATGCGGTCGGGAAAGAACATGTCCGCCAGAGCCTTGCCCTCGCGCAGGAACTCGGGGTTGGAGGCGAAGCTGATGTCGCAGGCGACGCCCCTGGAGGCCAGCACGCGGGCCACGGCCGCCTGGACGCGATGGTTCGTGCCCACGGGCACGGTGCTCTTGACGACGATGACGAGCTGCGCGCCCACGGCCAGATCGCGCGCCACGTCCTCGGCGGCGGCCTCGACCCAGCCGGTATCGGCCTGGCCATGCCTGCCGGGAGGCGTTCCAACGGCGATGAGCGCGACCCGGGCGCCGGGCAGCACCTCGGCGAGATCGGTGGTGTAGGTCATGCGCGAGGAGACCTGCGGCATGGCCAGCAGCTCGGCGAGGCCCGGCTCGTGGATCGGCACGCCGCCGGAGCGGAGCAGGTCGACGCGGACCGGGTCCTTCTCTACGATGCCCACGTCGTGGCCGAGATAGGCGAACGCCGCCCCGCAGTTCAGTCCAACGTAACCGGCGCCGATGACGACGATCTGCATCAGGATCCTCCTCCGCCGCCGGTCGTCGCCTGTGTCCGGGTCTGCGGTACAGGAGAGGCGACCGCCCAGCGGATCTCCTCAAGCTGGTAGCCGATCCGCTCGCACTCGGGCGCCAGGTCCGCGATGCTCGATCCCTCGGGCACAACGCCCACCACCGCGCCGCCCGATCCGGGGAACGAGGCGGAGAAGCCGAGTTGCCGTGCAGCGGCCACCATGGCCAGATTGCGGTCGCCGATGGCGGCGTCGCCGTAGACCGAGCGTCGGATGTCGAAGCCCGCGCTCATCAGGCGGCCCATGTCGGCGTAGCGGCCGGCCTTCAGCGCCGCCAGGCCCTGATCGGTGAGCTGGGCGAGGGCCTGCATGGCGTCGATCACCTGCTGGTCGCCGCGCTGGAAGCGGGTGCGGACGTCGCTGTGGATGCGCCCGGAGTCGCTGGGGTGGCTGTCCCACGCGACGTACATCAGCGGCAGGAGCGACGGGTCCAGCGGCGTGTACTCGCCATAGCCGCGGCGGTCCATCAGGGCGCGGTTGAAATCCATGTGGACGCAACCGCCGTAGGTCTGCACCACGCGGTCCTGCAGGCCGGCTGCGATGGCGAGCTCCTGCATCTCCACGTCCAGCACCAGGTTGGGGCGCTGGGTGCGGGGCAGCACCTCCTCGGGCACCGCGTAGAAGCGCATGAGGGCGTTGACGGCTGCCGTGACGATGGCGCTGGAGCCCGCGAGGCCCACCTGGCGCGGGATGTCGGTGTCGTAGGCGATGGTGAAGCAGCGGTCCGGCAGGACATGGCCGCGGGCGGCGCAGTGCTGCGAGAAGCGCTTGCAGGCCGCGAAGATGAGCCGCATGCCGCCGTAGTAGCCGTTCTGGATGGCGGTCTCGCGCAGGGCCTCAAGCGAGGGAAACTCGGCCGGATCGTGCACCGGGTGCGGCAGGATGCGAAGCGTGGGGCTCTCCCAGAGCGTGACGGACGCATGGAAGTTGGCGATCGTCGCGGCGATCGTCTTGCCGAAGAAGCCGTCAGACGGGTTGCCGATGATGCCGACGCGCGCATCGGCCCGTGTGCGGATGATCAAGGTGGTTCCTCCACGAGGTTGCCGCCCCGCCAACCGACGCGGAGACGCAAGGGATTCTAGCATGCCGCCGCAACGCCCCCGGCCCGGGGCATGCGCCGTTTCGCTTTTATACTTTCAACTGACAAGCCACCTGCTCCGCGCGCCAGAAGTCGGCGTTGGGCGGCACGTTGTCCGACATGCCGAGGATGAACCCCCGGCGTCCGCGCAGTGGCAGGATCACCTCATTCATGTACCGCAGGAAGTCGTCGCGGGTTCCGCCTTCCTCGCAGACGAGGACCGATGGGATGCCGCCCTGGAGCACGACCTTGCCGTCCAGCATGTGCAGCGCCTCGGACAGCGACACGTCGGCCATGGGCGCGGTGACGATGGCCTCCACCACATCGAGCCCGCAGCCGGGCACGAGGGGCAGCAGCGCCTGCGTCTGGCCGCACCAGTGGCCCTCGAAGAGCTTGCCCGCCTCGTGGATGATAGGCGCCGCGGCCTGGTAGAAGGGCACGGCGTAGCGCAGGAAGAGGCGCGGCGAGAGGGTGCGTCCGTCCATGTTGTCGCCCGTGTGCAGGATGTCGGCCGGGCCCTGCGCGGCAATGCGAATGCCTGCGAGGAAGCTATCGGTGTAGGCCTCCAGCAGGCGCTCCACCTCGCGGGGGTGGTCCTGCAGCAGGTAGAAGGCCGTGGCGTAGCCAGCGTCGGTCTTGGCGAACTGGAGGAAGGGCACGAGGAAGATGCCGCTGAGGACCACGCCGTCATCGCCGGTCTCGGCGAGCGCCTGATGCACGGGCTCGAAGTCGGGCTCGTAGCGGGTCGCCTCGGCGATGTAGGTCAAGACGCGCAGGTCATCGAGCCCCTTGGCGAAGTGCTCCGCCAGGAAGCGCGACCGGTATGCTCCTTCCGTCGGCAGGTAGACCTCGCGGATCGCGCCGACCGGCGTCTGGAACTCATGCACGGACGTGGCGTCGCACTGGCTCCAGGTCTCGACCACCGAGGGATCGCGCACGGTCCGGAGCCCGCCGGACCGGTTCCAGAGCGTGGCGCCGATGGCCCGGACGATTTCGTTGCGCGACATCCCCTCGTACTGCTTCGGCACCGTGCCCTCGGCGCGGTTCACGCCCAGCCAGTAGTCGAAGTTCGGCGCCCAGACCATGGCATCGACGGCCTCGTTGCGCAGGGCTGCCAGGTAGCGTTGTCGCTTGGTCATGCTCGGGAACCTCCATGGGCCGCTCCCCACCCCGCCACCATGGCCGCGCCCAGGGCGGCTTCCTCGGACCGGGGCGGGAGGGCGAGGGGCAGGGAGAACTGCCGGGATAGGAGCTGGGCGAGGAGCGTGTTGCGGCGGATGCCGTTGCCCGCGCCGATGAGGCTCGCAGGCGGATGGCCCACGAGGCGCGTGATGGCGGCTGAGCCCTCGTGCAGCGAGGCGGCCATGCCTTCGAGGACCGCTCGAGCGAGGCAGGCGGGGGTCAGGCTGGCCTCGCTCAGGCCCGTCAGGCTGCCGCGGTGCGATGGGACGGAGCGCGTGCCGGCGAAGCGCGAGTCGCACAGCAATCCGCCCGCGCCAGGCGGCGCCTGTGCGGCTAGCTCCGCCATGCGGGCGTAGACCTGCTCCTTCGCGACCGTAACGCCGAAGCCCTCCAGCACGCTCGCGAAGAGCCCCTCCAGAGCGGCGTAGGAGCGCCCTCCGCTCACCTCGGCGTAGACGACCAGCACGCCTGCGCCGGGATAGGGCCGTATCTCCAGCTCCGGCGGCAGGTCGGCGACCGGCGGGGGCGCCTCGGCGCTGTAGCGGGCCACCTGCGCGCCCGTGCCGACGTTCACCAGTTCCGCTCCCTCAGGCGACGGGACGCTGCCCAGGAAGCCCGCCTGGTTGTCGCCCAGGCCCACGAAGAGGGGCAGTCGCGAGGGCAGGCCGATGCGCCGCGACCAGTCTGAGGTCAGCGATCCCAGCGGCTCCCCGGCCTCGCGCAACGGCGGCAGAAGCCCCTCGAACAGCCCCAGCGCCTCCAGCATAGGCGCCGACCAGGCGCGGCGGCGCACATCCAGGAGGCCTGAGCTCGCGGCCATGGTGGGGTCGGTCAGCGGCTCGCCGCCTGTGAGCAAGGCAGCCAGGTAATCGGTGATGAAGCAGGCGCGCGCGCCGGCAGGCAGGCTCCCCTGCCGCGCCAGCCAGTGGAGCGTGAGGCCCAGATAGCCCGACGCCAGGCGGCAAGCGGTGACGCGCCAGGCCTCGGGGCCCATCCGTGCGGCGGCGCTCTCCAGCCACGTGCCGCCGCCGGGCGCGGGCTCGCCGCCGCGGCCGTCCTGCCAGTTGATGAAGGGGGTCAGCGGACGGAGGCCGGGGTCCACGAGGAGGCCGCCATGCTGCTGTCCCGTGAAGGCCAGGCCCGCCACTTCGCCGACGCGCGCACCCAGCCGGACCGCGCACTGCTGCAGGGCCGCCGCGACAGCATCCGCCATGGCATGTGGATCGAACTCGCGCCGCCCGAACGCCAGTGGACCCGGGTCGGCCGAAGGCGTCTCGGCATGGCCCAGCGCGACCACGTCGCCTGTTTCGGTCTCCAGCGCCAGCGCGCAGGTCTTGGTGGTGCCGATATCGACGCCCACGGTCAGGGGCATGGCCGACTCCTCAGAGCTTCACGCGGATGCGGCCGTAGCGCATGGATGGCAACGCGCCGCCCACATCGCCGATCAGGTCGATCAGGTCGGACGGCTTCCCGCCCGCCCGCTCCGTGGCGGTCATGAAGTTGGTGAAAGGCTTGCCGAACGGCACGCGCAACGTGGAGGTCACCTTGCCGGCTCCGTCGAGCGCCAGGATGCGGTTCTCCGAGACCGAGCCGCCCATGTAGGCCAGCACGGTGAGCCGGCCGCCGGGCAGGGCGTGGAAGCGGCCGTAGCCGGGCACTTCGGACGAGGCGCCCTCGCCGCCCCTGGCCAGCGTGGAGCGGAGGACCACCTTGCCTCGGTCCACCACAGCGTACTCCAGCGAGGTGGTAAGCGGCGTTCCGGGGAAGAACCTGTCGCGCATGGCCGCGTGCCAGACGCTCCGCTCAAGCCAGAGCAGGTGCGCCCGGCCGGCCTTGTCGATCCACATGTCCAGGTTGGTGATTTGCCCGCAGGTGGCCTCGCGGCTGGCCACCTCCACCGGGACGCCGAAGCCCTGCTTGCCGAGGTCAGGTGTCCACGCATAGAAGAGGCGGCGGAACTCGTAGTCCCACTCATTGCCCGTCAATTGCCGCTTGAACTCGCGCCAGGTGCGGACGGGCTCGATGATGTCGCTGATCCCCATGAAGTGCGCCGCCCGGTTCCGCAGGGCCAGCACGGGGTAGCAGAGGCGGATCGGCTCCGGCTTCTCGTACTCCACGCCCATTGGGAATGCCAGCTTGCCCGCCGCCACCCACCGCCCCGACCGGTCTCGTAGGCTCCACCACTGGCCCTCGTGCCCCTCCACGTTCATCAGCAGCAGGTCGCCCGCGGCTCCGTCGGCGGCCAGGCCCCGGTAGCTGTGCTCGGTGAAGGCGGGCTTGCCGGACCAGGCCGGGTCGGAGGGCTTCGGCACGATCACGGGGCTGGTGAGGTCGAAGTCCAGCACCTGCGGCCTCGACGGCCCGTTGTACGTGCCCACAGGCGTGAGCGTGGGGTTTACCGAGAGCGCCAGCCGGCCAGGTAGCGGCGCCGACAGCGGGCAGGGCTCGCGCGTGCGGCCGGTCTCGTCCGAGGCCACGGTCGCCCAGCCGCCGGGACCGCGCTTCCAGAGCGTCCATCGGCAGTTGTTCAGGATCTTGGCGCCGGGGATCGTCTCCAGCCCGCTCACGTAGACGTCGCCGCCCATGCGCAAGACGCAGGTGGAGCCGTAGCACCACATGGGACCGGCGCCATTGCCCGCCGGCGCGTAGGCGTAGACGGTCTCCTCGGCCTCGACCTGCGCGGACGGACCCGCGGGCAGAACGCCCAGGAGCAGCACTCCGACGGCGAGCATGATGAGCATGGCGGTCCCTCCCGGCCGCCGGATGCCCCGAGCGGCCCCTCTTCGTGACATACTGGCACATCAGCCGGAGCGGGGGGAAGCATGACGCGAAGATCAAGCACGGGACGCGCGGGTTGGGCTGGTTCGACATTGGCGGCCTTGCTTGCGCTGGTCATCCTGGGCGCTCCGGCGACCGCGGCGCCGCGTCCCGCCGACCGGCCCATCGTCGTCGACAAGGGCATCCTGCGATGGGCCGATACGCGCCGCGAGGTGGCCCTCTTCGGCGTCAACTACTACGCCCCCTTCTGCATGGACTACACGGCGCTGGGCACGCTGGGCGCCGACCGTGACGCCACCATCCGCCGCGACGTGGCCCAGTTCGTGCGGCTGGGGCTCGACCTGGTGCGCCTCCACACCTTCGACCGGGAGATCAGCGACGGCGAGGGCAACCTCGTCGACAACGAGCACCTGCGCCTGCTGGACCTCCTGCTATCCGAGTGCAAGCGCAACGGCATCTACGCCGTGCTGACGCCCATCGCCTGGTGGCCCGCCGGAAGACCCACGCAGGGCTTCTCAGACCGCTTCACCATGCCGCAGATGATCACCGACCCCGCCGCGTGGGCGGCCCAACGCCGCTACCTGAACCAGTTCCTGCGCCATCGTAACCGCTACACCGGCCTCGCCTACGGCGCCGACCCCATGGTGGCGGCCATCGAGCTCATCAACGAACCGATCCCGCCGACGGGCACGACCGACCCGCAGGTCACCGCCCATATCGACGCCCTGACCGAGGCCGTGCGCGGGGCAGGCTGCGCGAAGCCGGTCTTCTACAACGGTTGGGGCAACCGCCTCGCGGCCGTGGCCCGCTCCAAGGCCGACGGCTGCACCTTCGGCTGGTACCCGACGGGCCTGGTGGCGGGCGCGGAACTGCGGGCCGACTTCCTGCCCCGCGTGGCCGACTTCGCCGAAATGCGGAGCCCCAACCTGCGTGGCAAGGCCGTCGGCGTCTATGAGTTCGACGCGGCCGACGTGGCGGAGCCGTACATGTACCCGGCGATGGCGCGGGCGTTCCGGGCGGGCGGCGCGCAGTTTGCAGCGCAGTTCCAGTACGACGCCACGCCACTGGCGCCGACCAATGTGAACTGGCAGACGCACTACCTGAACCTCCTCTGCACCCCTCGCAAGGCGGTCAGCTTCATGATCGCCGCCGACGCCTTCCGATCCCTGCCCCGCCTCCACCCGATGCGCACGCACCCGGCCAACGCCCGCTTCGGCGAGTTCCGCGTGAGCCACGCCCAGGGGCTCAGCGAGCGCGTCTCCGCCACGGCGTTCCTCTACTCGAACAACACGGCCACGCGGCCGCCAAAGCCGGCCCTGCTCACCCGCGTTGCAGGCTGCGGCTCGTCGCCCGTGGTGGCTTACGAGGGCTCGGGCGCCTACTTCCTGGACCGCGTGCAGCCGGGGCTCTGGCGGCTGGAGGTGACGCCCGACGTGGTCTGGGTGGATGACCCATTCGGCGCCACCGGTCTGGGACGCGAGGTCGCCCGGCTCCTGCACCGAGATCGGCGCCTCAGCCTGAAGCTCCCCGACCTCGGCGGCGAGTTCCAGGCCATGCGGACCGACGCCGGGCGATGGGTCGCCTGCCGAGGAGGCAGCGTCACTGTGCGCCCCGGCGTCACCTACCTGCGGCGCAAGGGCCTCGCAGTAGCGCCGCCGTCGGGTGGACCCGCCCCGCTCTGGCTCCCCGCCGAGGTCGCCGGCAAGGCCGCCCGTGTCCGCCATGCCGCGCCCCGCGTCTGGACCACCAGCAAGGACCTATCAGTGCGCTGCTCCGTTGCGCCGCCATCAGGCGCAACCTCCACTCCGCCGGTCTGGCTGGAGTGGCGCCTCCATGGCTCAACCGACTGGGCGCAGCGCGCCATGCGCCCGGCCACGGCGTTCGAGGTCTCCGCGGTCCTGCCCGGCGCGGGCCTCGCCGCGGGCGAGCTGCAATACCGCGTGCGAGTGGGCAACGGCCCGTCGGCGCCGGTCTTCCCCGGCGGACAGCCATCTACCGGTCCCGAGTTGCCTCCGGCCACACTGTGGGAGCAGGGCGCCGGGGTCGCCGCGCCCGCCATGGCGATCTCCGGCGCGCCAGGCGAGACCGCGGCGACGGAGGTTGGCACGTCGCCGTACGGTCCCTCGCTACGCATGTCGGCCACCGGCTTCGGCGATCCGCCCAGTTGCGCGGCGGTGCGGCTGCCTGCCGTGGGGGCGCCTGCGGGTTCGGGCGCCGCCGTCGTGCTGCGAGCCCGCGCCCTGCGTCCTGGAACCACCAGTGTGGAGATCGGCCTCGTCCAGCGCGACGGCCACGCCTTCGGAGGCGAGGTCCACCTGACGACCGACTGGTCCGATGTGCGCCTGCCCCTGGCCTCCATGCGTCCGCTCTGGGGCGAGTGGCAGGGCCGGCCGGACCCCGCCCAACTGCGTGAGATCAGCTTCATCTTCGGCTCCTGGCTCTACGGCTCCGACGGCAAGCGGCCGCACGGGCTGGAGGTACAGCGCGTGCGCCTGGAACCGGAGCCGCAGGCCTGGCGTGTGGCCCTCACGCCCGTCGACGCTCCCATACCCCTGATCATGGGCGACATGGTCCCGGCCATGCAGGGCGGCACAAGCGCCCGCGCGCATACCGTGGGCGGTAGCCGCGGCCCTGCGCTACGGGTGGAGACACCCGGTTTCGGGGTTGCGCCGGATTCGGCAAGCTTCCGCATCGACCTTGCGGACGCGCTGGCCCCCTGGCGCGGCGCCCTGGGCCGGAGGCCGGGCCTGCGCATCCGAGCGAGATCCACCGAGGCGTCCACCACGGCTGTCGAGTTGGTGGCGCTGGAGGTCGACGGGACGCCCTGGGGCGCCAACGTACCCCTCACGCCCGAATGGCGCGACGTCACGCTCCGATGGGAGGAATTGCGCTTCTTCCCGCACTGGGCGCATCCCGCAGGGCGCGGCGGCCCGAAGGACCGGCTCCGCCCCGAGCGCCTGGCGGCCCTCAACTTCTGCTTCGGCTCATGGCTCTACCCGAAGGACTTCGGCCAGCGGCACGGGTTCGACATCGAGGGCGTCTGGCTCGACGCCCCGTAGCCGCGCTACTGCTGGAAGCTGTAGGTGTTGGCTCGAATGAAGTAGCCCACCGCCGGCCATGCGCAGCCCATCACGTAGTCGCCCACGATGAGGCCCAGGAAGAACCAGAGCGACTGGCGGTAGAGCTTCATGCCACCGTAGCGCAGGATGCTCACCTTGCAGACCCAGGCGATGATGAGCGGCAGCCAGATCGTGTTCATGGAGTAGCTGCCGGAGACCGCCAGCCCCAGCGGGTGGATGGGCCACCAGGCGAAGCGCATGCGGATCGCCTGCAGCGTCAGCGTGCCCGCCAGGCCAAGGCCCACGGCCAGCATGGCCGGGATGTCGGTGTACTTGGGGCTCGACATCCAGCCCGTGAGGCGGCTGAAGGCCTCGTTGCCGAACCAGTAAAGGTGCGGCGCCATGCGCGCCTCCACACCGTAGCGGTAGCCCATATGGTAGAGCGCCCAGTACCCGCTGAGCAGACCCACCAGCGTGGCTAGCCCGATGGCGGCGGCGATGTGGCGCGACGAGATGCCCTTCCGCTCGCCCATCTTGAACGCCTCGAGTTGGTAGGGCATGGCGATAGACCGGTAGGCCCGGTTGAACCAGTAGAACCAGGTGAGGAGCGTCAGCTGCTGCCCGCCGAAGGCCCGGGTGCCGAACGCCGCCGTCAGGATGTAGTCGGGCCCGCCGTTGTGCAGGTCGTGCGCCGGCGGTCCCAGCTCGGCGCGCATGCGCGTGCAGGCCGTGGCGATGGCGAAGTAGATGAGGAACGACGCCAGCGCGGTCCAGATGGAGAGCCCGGCCTTCACGAAGAAGCCTACGAGGAAGAGGAAGCCCAGAGCGGCGCCTACGAGCGCCGCGCGGTAGGAGATCGGGTGCTCATCCTCGTCAGGCGGGGCCGGGCGCCGCGCCTCACGGAGTACCTGCGCCAGATGCCCCCTCAGGCCCCAGAGCGCGATGGCGGCGATCCCCACGTAGCCGCCGAAGCACTGCTCATTCAGGTAGGGGAAGCTCTGGCTGTAGTCGGACCAGCCCGCGAAGCTGCTGAGGATTCGCTCGGCCTTCCAGACGAAGTAGAAGAACCAGCACGAGAAGAGCAGGTCGGCCGGCAGCAGGAAGCCCAGCCCGATGGCGAAGGGATAGAAGGAGATCGGCGTCCATCCGATGTTGTTCCAGGGCTTGGCTGTGAAGTAGGGCGCCATATCGACGATCTTCACGGGGATCGACGGCACGCTGGGCGCCAGGACGTTCACACCGTTGAGCAGGCTGATCCCGGCGGCCGCCAGCAGGCCCGCCCACATGAGGCGGCGGCTGTAGAAGGGCGTCACGGGGTCGGTCATGTCCATGGGGAGCTGGATGATCGGGTAGCTCAGCTTCTCGTGCCGCGTCCACTGCCGCCTCCAGATCACGTTGAGGCAGAACATGGTCCCGAAGAGCGCCAGGATGAAGAGCCCCCAGGCGGTCAGCGCAGGCAGCCATGCGCGCAGGTGAGCCCAGGTGTAGGGGTTGGCGTTGCCCTGGTACCAGTCCTTGAGCGCCTCCTTGTCGGTCACATGGAACCAGGAGGGCATGTGCTGCATGTAGAGCGAGCTCCAGCCGTTCTGTGCGTTGGCGTGCTGGGTGGAGTGGCCCATCATGGGGAGCAGCACATCCAGGAAGTCTACGCTGGGGATGCAGCTCCCGATAGTGAGCATGATGTAGACGATGAGCAGTTCGCCCTGGCTGAAGGCCCACTTCGGACGCATCCGGGTGGCCAGCCCGTTCAGGGCCGTCAACACCACCAACAGGCAGATCACGTTGGCGAAGAGCGAGAAGGTGGTGGGATAGGGTCCCGACGTGCCGCCCGTCCCCGAGCCCTGGTTCGTCGTCATCTCCATGTGGATGAGCCAGAAGGCGTTCAGCGGCAGCAGCAGCAGGCCCAGCCCTACGGCGCGCAAGGGGAAGCGCGACCTCGGACGGCGCGAATTGGTTGGCTCTGATGCGGGCGCGGCACTCGACCGGGGCAAGCGTCCCTCCCTGGGCTGCATGGGGATCGCCCTATGTTCGACGCGGACGCACCGGATTCCGTACCGGTCGGCCCTTCCGGCGACTATCATGATGAAGGCCCGCCGGCCACAGCGTCGGAGGGCCATGAGATTCACTGCCAAGGAGCCTGAATATGACCCGCACCGCCGCATGGGCGTTGGCCTTTGCCTGCGCCGCCGCCGCCGGAGCGCCGAAGCCGTCGGAGCCCCGACCTGCGTGGAAGTCGCTGCCGTTGGCGCGGCCCATGGGCGAGAAGCAGGCCCAGGGCTGCTACACGGTGGCCAAGCCGGCGAGTACGGGGTGGAAGCGGCCGAGGTTCGCCTACAGCGCCCGCACCGCCACGGGCCGCAAGCTGGCCAAGGTCATCGTGCTCATCTACAACCCGCGCCTGCCGAGGCATGACAACAAGACGCTCACCGAGTACTTCAAGTGGAACGACCCGGTGGAGTACTCGCACATCCTGGCCGACGTGGTGCGGCAGGCGAGCTGGGGCCACATCAACTACGAGATCGTCGACGTCATCGAGACCGCGCGCTTCCCCAAGCGTCTCGACGGAACCCGATACGACGAGGAGACTTACCTGGAGGCCAAGCGGACCAACAACTGGTTCCCCATCACCTCCTCCTACCGGGGCTTCTTCGAGGAGAACGGCCTGCTGCAGCGGTGCAAGCACGACGGGATCACCGAGCTCTGGGTCTGGGGCGCGCCGGGAATGCACTTCGATGAGTTCGCCATGTATATCCCCAACCGGTATGCGCGCTTCGGCCCCACCGACAATCCGTGGCTCTACCGCCCATACGACATCCCGCCGGAGATCGGCCACACCATGTGGGTGATGGGCTTCAACTACGAGGTGGGCCCCGACAACATGATCCACAGCTACGCCCACCGGATCGAGAGCATGGCTGCGCTGGCCATGGCCGACGGCATCTGGGACCCCAAGACGCTGCGCGACCCATGGAACGCCTTCTCCTGGCTGGAAATGGACACGCCGGGGACGCCATCCATGGTGGGCAACTGCCACGTCCCGCCCAACGGCCAGAGCGGATACGACTACAACAACAAGCGCCGCACGCTCTCCTGGGCCGACGGCTGGCGAAACTACCCCGATGTGCGGGGCAAACCGCGCGAGATCGGCGCCGCCGAGTGGGGCAACAGCCACTTCGGCTACATGAAGTGGCTACTGGAACGCGTGCCCAAGTTCCCCGGCACAACCCGGTACGGCTACAACAACTGGTGGGTCTACATCGCCAACACGGACGAAGACCTGCCCGAGGTAAAGATGCCCGACCCGACCCGGTTCGTGCTGCCCTCGGGCCTGCCGAAGCCCGCGGCAAAGTAGCCATGGGCAGGTTCGCGCGCGTCGCCATTCTGATCGCCGCCGCCGCCGTCGGGCTCCTCCCGAGGCCGGCCGGGGGCGAGGCGGCTGAGGAGCGCCTCTTCCTCGACGACGTGCAGCGGCGGGCAGTAAGCTACTTCTGGCAACGCGCCGACCCGGTTACGGGCCTCGTGACCGACCGGGCGTCCAACTCCGGCGCGGACACCTACGACGTCGCCTCCATGGCGGCAACCGGCTACGGGCTCTCGGCCCTTGCCATCGGCGTCGAGCGCAAGTGGCTCAAGCGAGACGAGGCCGTCGCCCGGGCGGAGAAGACGCTGAAATCCGTGCTGACCATGCCGCACCACCACGGCTTCCTCTACCACTTCGTCAACAAACGAACCGGCGAGCGCGTCTGGCAGTCCGAAATATCGACGATCGACACCGCGCTCTTCGCCCTGGGCGCTCTCACAGCCGGCCGCGCCTTCGGCGGCGACGTCCGCACGCTCTCCGAGCGGTTGCACGACCGCATGGACTGGCGATGGGCGCTCACCAACGGCGGAACGAAGCCCGGCAAGCTCGCGCTGACGCATGGTTGGCGGCCTGAGACGGGTTTCATCGCCTCGGACTGGGGCAGCTTCTGCGAGTCGACCTTCCTGCTGCTGTTGGCCCTCGGCTCCAAACAGGATCTGCCGGCCGAGGTCTGGACCCGCCTTGAACGCCCACGCTACCGGTACGGCGGACACGAGACGCTGGCGGGCGGGCCCATCTTCTGGCATCAGATGACGCAGGGCTACTACGACCTTCGCAACCGCCGCGACCTGCTCGGCTTCGACTACTGGGTGGCGGCCGAACAGGCCATGGATATCCATCGCGCCTTCTGCGCCGACAACGCGGCAAAGCGCAAGACCTACCGCGCGGGCTACTGGGGCCTCAACGCCGGCGACGCTTCCGGCAGCCGTTACGAGGCCTTCGGCGTGCCGGCCCCCGAAGACGGCACGGTCTCCCCCACCGGAGTGCTGGCCGCCATTCCCTACCGGCCCAAGGAAGCCCTGAAGACGGCTATGCGCATGCGCAAGGAGCTCGGAGACCGCGCCTGGGGTCGGTACGGCTTCTGCAACCAGTTCAACCTGGAGCCGGAGTGGTTCGGCTCGGATGTCATCGGCATCGACCTGGGCATGGCCCTGCTCAACATTGAGAACCACCGCAGCGGGTTGGTCTGGAAACTAACTGCGGCACTTCCAGCCACCGTGCGAGCGTACAGTAAGGTGGGACTAAGCAGGACCAGCGAACCGGGCATCCGGCCGTTGTGGCGCAGCCGCTCCGGTGCGGGCGCGGTTCCCTGGCGCCTGCAACCTCCCGGAGCGCTGGTCTACGCGGCAGCAAGGCGGCCGGGAGCCCGGTCAGTCTGCTGCGCAACGGATGGGCTCAGCCGATGCGCCGGGCAGAAAGATCTGGCGATGCTCCATGGTCGACCGCGGAACCGTGCTGGCCTGTTACCAGGACAGGCCGGTCGCCGGAACGGTCCTACGTAGACTTCGACGACTGGGGCGCTGGCGTTCCGCCGCCGTCTACGGTCGTGCGGACGGACGCGTCACTATCGACAACGCACCCGTCCATCCCCTTCTCGCCGGCCTCCTGGGCGCCGCACTCGGATGGGCCCTGACCCGCCTCCTTCCACTGGACCTTGTCCCCCACCCGTTGCATGTGATGCTTGAGGTCGCATGCGCCTGTCTGGTCACCTCGATCCTGCTGGTGGCGAATCGAGGTGTCGACAGGGGAACGATGACCATCTACAGCCGGCTGGTGGTTGCCGATGAGACGCTGATCATCGTCCAGACGCGACTTCGGACGCTGGAGACGACCTTGCGGATCACGGCCAGTGTCGCCGGCGACCCGCCACTGACGTTCGCCTTCCCTCCCGGCCAGACGGCGCCGGTCCATGCCGAAGTGCAGGACGTCCGGCTACCCCCGATGCCGGTCGCTGCCATGCGCGAAGCCGCGGAGAAGCTTGCTCGCTCCCTGCGACCATTGGCCCCGCGTCCGTCGCGGCCCCGTCCGCTGCACCAGCGACTGAGAGATGGCGAGCGGCGCATCGTGGGGGTCAGGCAGATCCTGGCGCAGATGGCCAGGCTCGGGCTCGAATCCTCCATGGCAGCGGAGTGGCTACTGGACAACGCCCACGTCATCGCGGAGCCGGTCCGCGAGTTCCGCCACAACCTGCCACGGAGCTTCTGCCGGCAGCTACCGGTCATCCCCAACGGCCGCTGGGCGGGCCTGCCCAGGGTCTACGGCATCGCCTCGGAGATCGTGTCCGATACCGACGCGCGGCTGGACCAGGCGTGCATCCAGGAGTTCGTGACCTCGTTCCAGACGGTGACGCCGCTGGCCATGGGCGAGATATGGGCCCTGCCGCAGATGCTGCGCCTCTGCCTGGTGGAGACAATCGGCCACCTGGCCGCACAGGTGGAGCGCCGCGAGTTGGAGCGCGTGCTGGCCGACTTCTGGGCCAACCGCCTGCTGACGGCAGCCAGGCGCGAGCCCGGCAAGGTCCCGCAGCTTATGTACGAGTTGAGCCGCAGGCACCCTGAACCCACCGCGCACCTGGCCCACCAGCTGGTCGACTACCTCTTCGACGAGGAGACGGCGCTGGCTCCCGCACGGGCCTGGCTCAACGAAGCGCTGGCCGATCCGTTGCCCGCTGCGCAGCAGCAGGAGAGCGTGATCCAGGCTGCCGAGCAGGTGGCCCTGGCCAACGCCATCGGCAGCCTGCGCCTCCTTGCCCACGTGCGGTGGGAGGAGACGCTTGAGGCCCTCAGCGCCACCGAGGCGATCCTCCGCAGCGATCCCGCCGGCGCCTACCCCGCCATGGAGTTCGCCACTCGCGACCGCTACCGCCACGAGGTCGAGGCGCTGGCCCGTGGCGCACGAACTCAGGAGACAACCGTAGCCTCGGCCGCGGTCGCGCTGGCCGTCGAAGGCGCGGCGCCGCCGGCCGACCATGTGGGCTACTACCTGATCGACGACGGACGCGAGGCCCTTGAGGCGCGGCTGCAGTGCCGCCCCGGAGCGATGCGCTGCGCGCGCCGGTGGACCGAGCGGCATGCGGCTGTGGTCTACTTGAGCGGCGTCGCGCTCGGTTCCGCCGCCGTTCTGGCGGCCCTCGCGGAGTGGTGCCACGCTATGGGCGTGGGCGCCGCGGCCACAGCCGCCATCGCGCTCCTCGGCATCGGTCCTGCCAGTGAATTGGCGGTGCAGGCCCTAAACCTCCTGGTCATGCGCATGATGCCCCCGAGGTTCGTGCCCAAGATGGACTACCGCGAGGGCATCCCCGAGGACTGCCGTACGCTGGTGGTCATCCCGATGATGCTCCTCACGCCGGAGAGCATCCTTGCCGAGGTGGAGCATCTGCGCGCCCGGTTCCTGGCCAACACCGACAATAACCTCCTCTATGCCCTGCTGAGCGACTACTCCGACGCGCCACGGCAGAGCATGCCGGAGGACGCCGAGCTGCTCGACGTCGCGGCCGACGCGATCCGGCAGATGGATGCCGAGCATGGGCCGGGCCGCTTCTTCCTATTCCACCGGGAGCGCCTCCTCAACGACAGCGAAGGGCGGTGGATCGGCTGGGAGCGCAAGCGCGGCAAGCTGGAGGAATTGAACCGCTACCTGTGCGGTGAGCCCACAGAGGCCGGCCTGCTCCGCGTTGGCGGAGCCGAGGACCTGCGTGGCATCCGGTTCGTCATCACGCTCGACTCCGACACACAACTCCCGCACGACGCGGCGAGGCGCCTGGTCGGCGCCATGGCGCACCCGCTGAACCGACCGCACCTATCCGAGGACGGCAGGTCGATGGTCCGTGGATGCACCATCATCCAGCCCAGGGTAACCACCAGCCTGCCCAGCGCCACCGCAACCCGCTTCTCCCTGGCGTTCTCCGACCCCACCGGCATGGACCCCTATACCAAGGCCGTGTCGGACGTGTTCCAGGATCTGGCCGGCGAAGGCAGCTACCACGGCAAGGGCATTTACGACCTGCGCGCCTTCCACACCCTCCTCTCCGGGCGGCTCCCGGAGAACCACATCCTGAGCCACGACCTGCTGGAGGGCGCCCATGTGGGTGTGCGGCTGGCCAGCGATATCCAGTTGCTGGACCAGTTCCCAGCCGACTTCGAGGCCTACCGCCGCCGCCTGCATCGCTGGACGCGCGGCGACTGGCAGATCACCGACTGGATCTGGCCCATGGCCCCGACCCACGGCGGGCGCCGCGAACGTAATAGGCTCTCGCCCCTGAGCCGGTGGAAGATCGCCGACAATCTGCGACGGAGCCTCATGGCGCCGGCCGCCATGGCGCTGCTGACCGCGGGATGGCTCATCCCTGGCGCGGAGTCCAGCGCATCGGCCCTGGTCTGGTCGGTTCTGGGCCTGCCTCCCCTGCTCGCCCTGGTAGGACGCCTCACCGGTCTGGGCCCGCCCTGCTCGGCCAGGAGGCGCGAACTGCTTCGCGGCGCCGCCCGTGCCCTGGTGGAGGCGGCCCTGCTGCCCCACATAGCCGTTACGGCCCTCGACGCCATGGTCCGGGCCGAGTGGCGGCGCAGGGCGTCACACGCGCTGCTGCTGGAGTGGGAGACCGCACAGCAGGCCCAGCGCAAGTCACGGTCGGCATCCAGCCAGACGCTGCACCGCATGGTCTGGGCCACCGGCCTGAGCGCCGCCACGACCTGGGCCATGGCCTCGACGGGGTCGGTCGCCCTCACCAACGCCGCTCCGTTCCTGACCCTCTGGGCCATCGGCCCATGGCTCGCCGACTGGTTGGGCCGACCGGACAAGCCGCACCTACAACGGCCACTAACAGGGCCGGAACGCCACATGCTGCGGAAGCTTGCCCACGACACATGGCGCTACTTCGCGGACTTCACCGGGGCGGCAACCAACTGGCTACCGCCGGATAACGTGCAGGAGACACCGTCGCAGCAGGTCGCCGAGCGCACCTCGCCCACGAACGTCGGTCTCGGACTGCTGGCCAACTTTGCCGCCCATGACTTCGGGTTCATCACACCCGAGGAGGCCGTCGACCGCACAGCCGCCACGCTGTCCACGCTGGGCAAGCTGGAACTGCACGAGGGGCACCTGCTGAACTGGTACGACACGCGCACGCTGGCGCCGCTACGTCCCCGGTATGTGTCCATGGTGGACAGCGGCAACCTGCTGGCCGCGCTCTGGGCCACCACGCAGGCTCTGGAGGAGCTTGTCCAGGGACCGATCCTGGGGGTAGGAGCGCTGGCGGCCGTACGCGAGGCGCTCGCCATGCCCCGGAGCGGCCAGCCTGCGCCTCACCCGGGCGACCTGAGCGACCTTTGCCGCGCGCTCCGATCGGCGGCCAAGGCCGATCCTGCCATGCAGGTCTGGGAGGTCGTAATCGACCGGTTCCTGCCCTGGGTCGCGCCGCTCGAGGCTCCCCCGTCCGGCGGACTTCTGGCTCTGGGATCGGAGGCCCATGAGTGGCGACGGCAGGCGCTCGCGTCGCCCCCCACGCTCCGGGACCTGGCCGAAGGCCGTGTGCCAGGACTGGCCGTCCTCGTTGCCACCGGCCGTCGAGCCGAGCAATCCGCCATGCCGCCTGACTTGCGGCAGTGGCAGGACGAGTTGGCGGACGCCACCGACCGTGCCCAGGCCGCGGCCCACGATCTGGTAGCCCGAGCCCGAGCCGCCATCGCGGCCGCCGAGGCGCTGGCCGACGGCATGGACATGCGCTTCCTCTACGACCCCGAGCGCCGCCTCTTCCGGACCGGCTACAACGTCAGCGAGCGGCGGATGGACCCGGGCTACTACGACCTGCTGGCCAGCGAGGCTCGCCTGGGCAGCTTCGTGGCCATCGCGCGCGGTGATGCGCCCACCGAGCACTGGTGGGCGCTGGGCCGGCCGCAGGCGCTCTGCGCGGGCCGGAGCGCACTGCAGTCCTGGAACGGCAGCATGTTCGAGTACCTCATGCCGCTCGTGCTCACCAGGTCCTACACCAACTCGCTGTTGGACAAAGGCTGCCGCGACGCGGTGGAGTGCCAGATCGCCTACGGGCGCGCCCGTCGCCTGCCCTGGGGCATCTCCGAGGCCGCCTTCAGCGCCATCGATGCCAACCAGGTGTACCAGTACCGGGCCTTCGGCATACCCGGGCTGGGACTGAAGCGCGGGCTGGAGGCCGATCTGGTGGTTGCCCCTTACGCCTCCGCCCTGGCGCTCATGGTAAACGCACCCGCGGCAGCCAGGAACCTGCGGGAGATGGCATCCATGCCCCGCCACCCGATGCGCGGAGACTACGGGTTCCGAGAGTCGCTGGACTTCACGCGTGAGCAGGAGCCCGGCGCCGGTTGGGGCGTGGTGGTCCACACCTACATGGCGCACCACCAGGGGATGATCCTCACCGCACTGGACAACGCCCTCAACGACGGCATCCTGCAGACCCGGTTCCACCGCGATCCCCGCGTCCGAGCCACGGAACACCTGCTGTTCGAGCGCATCGCCGTCGCACGGGCCACGGCTCCGAACCCCGGGGCCGCCCCGGTCGCCGCGCCGCTGGATCCCCCAACCCCGGCGCCGGTATTCGGGCAGGCCGGCACGCCGGACACCCCCATCCCGCGCACCAACCTGCTCTCCAACGGAAGCTACAGCGTCATGGTCACCAATGCGGGCGGTGGCTGGAGCCGGCGGCATGACCTGGAGATCACACGGTGGCGCGCCGACACCACACGGGATGCGCTGGGCGCCTTCATCTACCTGCGCGACCTGGACAGCTGCGAGGTCTGGTCGTCCGCCCATCAGCCCGTACAGGCCCAGCCCGACCGCTACGCCGTCACGTTCGCCATCGACAAGGCCGAGTTCCGCCGACGCGACGCGGGCATCGAGACCATTACCGAGATCGTGGTCTCCCCTGAACACGACGTCGAGGTGCGCCGCGTGACGCTGCTCAACCGCACCTTCCGCCGACGGCGCATTGAGCTCACCAGCTACGCCGAGTTGGCCATGGCCCCGCACAACGCGGACCGGGCGCACCCGGCCTTCAGCAAGATGTTCATCGAGACCGAGGCCCTCACCGACCATCGCGCCCTGCTGGCCCGACGCCGGCCCCGCTCGGACGGGGAGGAGCCATGCTGGGCCCTGCACGTCCTGGCGGCTGGACCCGCATTCGATCCCGGTATGCGCTTCGAGACGGACCGTGCGCTATTCGTGGGCCGCGGACGGTCTCCCTCCGCGCCGGCTGCCATGGAGGGCGACCTGTCCGGGTGCGCCGGCGCAGTCATGGACCCCATCTTCAGCCTTCGGGCCGTGGTTGAGCTGGAGCCCGGCCAGCGCGTCGAGGCCGCCTTCATCACCGGCTCAGTCTCATCGCGTGAGGAGGCGTTGGAGCTAGTCGAGAAGTACAGCGACATCGGTGCCGCCCACCGTGCGCAGACGATGGCGTGGACCCATGCGCAGCTCGAGATGCGACGCCTGCGCATCCACCCGGAGGACGCGCACCGGTTCCAGCAGCTTGCCGCCTACGTCCTCTACCCCAATGTGCTTTTGCGTCCCTCGCAGGCGCACCTGGCCCGGAACCTGCTGGGCCAATCCAGGCTCTGGCCCTACGGCATCTCCGGCGACCTGCCCATCGTGGTTGCCACCATCAGCCAGATCGCTGACCTGCAGCTGGTCCGCGAGGCGATCATTGCCCACTCCTACTGGGCCGCTCGAGGGCTCAAGACCGACCTTGTGATCCTGAATGAGGAGCCGTCGACCTACGACCAGACGGCCCAGGAGGCCCTGCGAAGGATGATCGACGCCATCTCGCAGGACCCGACAGAGGGCCCGGGAGGCATCTTCCTGCGCCAGGCCGACGCCATGGCGCCCGAGGATCGGTCGCTACTCCTCACCTCCGCCCGGGCAGTGCTGGTGGCCGCGCGAGGTCCGCTCTCCCAGCAGCTTGGGGCGCCACGGCCGCCCGGGGCCACGCCGCCGCCGTTCGAGCCCACAGCCTCCGAGCCGGAGGCCCGCGAATTGCCGTTGCCACCCGTGGCGCTCTCGCAGTTCAACGGTGTGGGCGGCTTCGCCGACGGGGGCCGCGAATACGTCATCTGCCTGAAGGATGGAGTCGTCACGCCCCACCCGTGGATCAACGTGATGGCCAATCCCACCTTCGGCACGCTGGCCTCGGAGTGCGGGTCCGGCTACACGTGGCAGGGCAACAGCCAGCAGAACCGCATCACGCCCTGGTCGAACGACCCCGTGACGGACCCATCCGGCGAGGGGCTCTTCCTGCGCGACGAAGCCACCGGAGCGTTCTGGACGCCCACGGCCCTGCCGGCACGCGAGGAGGGCGAGTACCGGGCGCGCCACGGCCAGGGCTACTCGGTCTTCGAGCACAACAGCCACGGGCTTGAACAAGAGATGACGGTCTTTGTGCCGGTCGACGATCATGGCGGCGCCCCTGTGCGGGTGCAGCGCCTGCGGCTTCGCAACCGGTCCGGCCGCGCGCGCGCCCTCACGGCCACCTTCTGCTGCCAGCTCGTGCTGGGCGCCGAGCGCGAGGAGACGCAGCTGCACCTATCCACACAGTGGGACGCCACCGCCGAGATGCTGCTTGCCCGCAATCCGTACCACCCGGACTTCGGCGCTTGCGTCGCTTTCGTGGCGGGTAACCTGCCCGTGGGGTCCTACACCGGCGACAGGGCCGACTTCCTGGGCCGCAACGGCTCGCCTGCTCGCCCGGCCGCGATGCGACGAGCGAGACTGGCAGGCCGCGTGGGATCCAACCTCGACGCCTGCGCCGGCGTTCAGGTACGGGTCGACATCGAGCCTGACGAGACGGTGGACGTGGTCTTCCTTCTGGGCCAGGCGCCCGACGTTGAGCAGGCTCGCGCGCTGGCTCGGCGATTTCGGGCCTCCGGCGCCGTAGATGCCGCGCTCCAGGCCACGAAGAACTGGTGGGACGATGCCCTGGGCGCCGTGCAAGTCGAAACGCCCGACCCGGCCACCGACATGCTGCTGAACCGGTGGCTCGTCTACCAGGCCCTCAGTTGCCGCCTCTGGGGACGGTCGGCGTTCTACCAGTCCGGAGGCGCCTTCGGCTTCCGAGATCAGCTGCAGGATGCCCTTGCCCTCCTCTACACGAACCCCGGCCTCACCCGCTCGCATATCCTGCGCGCGGCGGCGAGGCAGTTCGTGGAAGGCGACGTGCAGCACTGGTGGCACGAGCCCTCCGGAGCCGGCGTCCGGACCCGCATGACGGACGACCTGCTCTGGCTACCCTATGTCACCGCCCAGTATGTTCGGGTCACCGGCGACACGGCCATACTCGACGAGGTCGTTCCCTTCCTTGAGGCCGACGCGTTGCCTGCGTCCGAGCCGGAGGCCTACGGCGTTTCGCGCGTTTCGGCCGCAGCCGCCGGCCTGCTGGACCACTGCGGCCGGGCGGTCGCCAGGGGCTGGACGGCCGGCGCCCACGGCCTCCCCCTCATGGGCGGCGGCGACTGGAACGACGGGCTCAACCGCATCGGAGTCGGCGGGAAGGGCGAGAGCGTCTGGCTCGCGTGGTTCCTCGTGCGTGTCCTCACCGACTACGCCGAGTTGCTGGAGCTTGCCGGACGCACCGCGGAGGCGGCCGATCACCGAGCCGGGGCGACCAACCTGATCGGTGCAATCGACAAGCAGGCATGGGACGGCCGGTGGTACCTGCGCGCCTTCTTCGACGACGGCACACCCGTGGGTTCGGCCCGCTGCGCCGAAGGGCAGATCGACTCCATCGCCCAGTCGTGGAGCGTACTCTCCGGGGCGCCGGTCACCCCACACACCCGCGAGGCGGTCCAGGCCGTGGGCCAGCGGCTCGTCTGGAACAGGGAGCGGATGGTTCTGCTCTTTGCGCCAGCCTTCGACAAGATCGAACACGACCCCGGCTACATCAAGGGCTACCTGCCGGGCATCCGCGAGAACGGCGGCCAATACACCCACGGGGTGCTCTGGTATGCCCAGGCCTTGGCGCAACTGGGCGACGGCGCCGAGGCGGTGCGCATCCTACAGATGCTGAGCCCCATAGCCCACTCCGCAACGCCGGAGGAGGTCGCCACCTACCGCGTCGAGCCCTACGTCGTCGCAGCCGACATCTATGCGGCCGCCGGGCGTGTCGGCCAGGGCGGATGGACATGGTACACCGGCGCGGCCGGCGTCATGTACCGCATCTGGATCGAGGACGTGCTGGGCTTCCGGCTTCGCGGCAACGTACTCGCCCTTGACCCCACGTTGCCGGAGGCCTGGCCCGGCTTCACTCTCACCTTCCGCCAGGGCGGCGCCGCCTACCGGATTGAGGCGCTGAACCCCGAAGGCGTGAGCCACGGAGTGCGAAGCGTCGAGGTCGACGGCCAGCCCGCGCCCGGCCTGTCGGTCACACTGGCATCGGACGGGCTGGCCCATACCGTTCGCGTGGTGATGGGCCGGCCGATCTGACGGCATACTACGATCCGGCGCGTATCCCAGACGGCGCCGCGGGTAGCTACGGCGCGACGGTCAGCGTACCGGAGCCTGTACAGGCAGCGCAAGCCGCGTCGCCGGCGAAGGACATGCCCTGAGCAAGGGCTCCTGCAAGGCCTGGCGTGTAGACGCGGAACGCCTTGCCGTCGGCGGCCGTGACGGCCGTGCCCACCGTGGTGCCGCCCACGCTGAAGCTGATCGACTTGCCGGGCACGGGGATCAGGTCGCCGTTGCGCCGGTAGTCATACAGGTAACAGGTCAGCCTGGTGGCCGCGTTTTGCGTTGCCCCATGGTTGTGGACCCGGATGTAGGAGCGGGCCAGCGCGTTAGCCGTCAGTGTGCCTGCCCCCTGCGACGCGGGATAGCCGCCGCCGCCGGCCCAGTCCACCGTCGTAGTATGGGCGCCGGCCGTTAGCGCGGGGAAGTTGGAGGCCGCGCCGCCGTCGATCTTCAGCGTCAGTTGCTTGCCCGTGAGGCCGCTCATGGACTTGCCGTCCCACAGGTACGCCGCGATGCCGACGGTGGAGCCCGCCGTGCCGGTGGCAGGCAGGACCGTGACCTTGGATGCCACCGTGACTGTCAGGCTACCGGAGCCGGACGAGGCCACACGCATCGAGTCGCCGGCAAATGCCGCACCGATCGTGGCGTTGGCCTGGCCCACAGGAACATCCCAATAGTAGTCGGCGATGCCGTCGGCATTGGTGGTGCGATCGATGGTGGCGCCGCCCGGCATGGTGAAGGTCAGCGTTGCGCCCCGCACGCCGGTCCCGCCCGAAGTCAGCGTGGCCGTCAGGTTGAGTTGCTCGCCCGCCTGTCCAGTGACGTCAGCGACCGCCAGGGAGGTGGCGGCGGTGTTGATCGTCTTGAGCTTTGTGACGAAGGCATCCGTCGCGCCGCCGGCGGCAGGTTGGTACGACCCCGAGGTCGTGGGGAACGAGCCACCAGTGGCGCCGCAGACGATGGCCGCGTCGGACGAATCGACGCCAATGCCGTAGACGTGGTCTACCGCACTCCCGCCCAAGTAGGTGCTGTAGGTCAGCCCGCCGCCCGTCAGGTTCAGCTTCGTGATGAAGGTGTCACCGGCGCCTCCGCTCGTGTCGTACGCACCCACCGTTGCGGGGAAAGCGCCGTCGGTATCGCCGCAGACGATGGCCGCGCCGGTTGAGTCGAGGGCCACGCCGGTGGCGCCGTCGGCGGTCGAGCCGCCCAGGTAGGTGCTGTAGATCAGCCCTGTGCCGGTCGCGTTCAGCTTCGCCACGAACGCGTCGCTGGTGCCGCCCAGGGTGGAGTCATATGCGCCCGCGGTCGTGGGGAATGCCCCGGCGGTCTCGCCGCAGACGACGGCTCGCCCGGTCGAGTCCAGGGCGATGCCGCCGGGAACCACCATTCCAGAGCCGTCCAGATAGGTGGTGAAGACCATGGCGGAGCCTGATGCGTTCAGCTTCGTGACGAAGGCGTCGTTCGAACCGCCGCCGTACGTGCTCTGGTATGCGTCCGCGCTGAGGTGAACGAGCAGGCGATCCGCCTCCGGACGCCGTCGATGGTCTGGTAGGCGTAGGGCCGGTTCAACGTCACGTCGCCGCAGGCGGTGGAGGCGATCACCTTGCCGCCCTCGCTTCGCAGCGACTTCGCGCCGGCGACCGCCATGCGGATGCGCGACGGATCGGCGCCGGGCTTCACGACGAAGTCATACTCCAAGGCCCGCGACTCGCCCGCGCCGTAGGTGACGAGGTCGACGCCGGGGTAGACCCCTGCCAGCTTGACCCGCGAGTAGGTTGGGACGTTTGTGCGCCACTGCTTGGGGTCGTTGCCGACGAAGTAGTTCACGATGCCCTGCTGCTTGTCCAGGCCTGACGCGACGGCCTTCGGGCCAGAGCCCTGCAGCTTCAGCCACAGCGCCGTTCGCTTGTCGCCCTTGCGAAGGGCGAGGACGAACTCCTTGTTGGTCAAGAAGAGCGTCCCGGCTCCGCTTCGCGCGACGAACCGCACCTCCGTCGGGTAGTGGCCCGTACTCTACTCGAACGTCAGGGGGAGGCGGGGCATTGAGACGCCCGGCTTGGGCGCCGTCAGCGCGGCGGCCGACGGCATTGCAGCTACGGCACAAGCCAGGAGGGCCATGGAGCGCGCGAACGCGCACGCCGACGTGCGGAGCGAACGGGTTGCCATGTGAGGCTCCTCCAAATATGTACAGGGACCCCGCTACCGGGGCGGACGCTCGAAGCATCCAGGGCGATTGCCCCCCTGGTTCTTACAGATCAGCATTACCAAGTTTCCAGACCGGCGGCAGAACAGGCCGTCGCGCAGTCCATTCTGCACTATGGCACACGAACCGCCGCGGCCGGAAGGCGGGTCCCGGACTCAGCCGCCGCGCCTGAGCAAGCGGATCAGCCTCCCAGCGACGCCACGCAGGCCAGCACCGCCTGGGCGGCCATGCGAACGTTGGCGTAGTCGATCCGGTCGGCGGTGTCGCCGGGCATGTGGTACTCCTCGTCGGCGTAGGGGAAGGAGCCGATGACCGCCACGGCCGCGCCGTAGCCGGCCTTGACGAAGGAGCCGTCATCGTCGTTGGCGAATTCGCGCTGGACGATCTGGTGCTCCAGACCGATGCCGAGATCGCGGTTCATGCGCTCCATCAGGTCTGCCAGGGGCCGACCGTCCTCGACGGTGATCAGCGTGGCGCAGGTCGCACGGCCCGCTCGGCGGTCCTCCTCCGACTTACCGCCCAGCGAGTCGATGTTGTAGATCGCCACCAGGTTGTCGCCGCGCTCTCTCCACTCGTGGGCCGCGTGGGCGCTAGTCCAGGGCGTATGCTCTTCGTTGCAGAAGAGGAACCGTACCGTACGGCGGAGGCCGGCTGGGGCCAGCAGACGGGCCATCTCGGTGAGGCAGACGGTTCCCACGGCGTTGTCCAGCGCTCCGGGGCAGTCGATCCAGCTCTGCGAGTCCTTGTGCGCCACGAGGACGATGACCTCATCGGGCCGCTCGGAGCCGGGAATATCGGCAATGAGGTTGTGGGCGATATAGGTGGGCGCCCCCGGCTCCGGCGCGGCGTACCAGTGGTGGAGGGGCCTGGTGCGGTCGCAGGAGTAGGCCTGAACCGGGTAGGAGCGCCGCTCCACCTGCAGGCCCGCCTCGGCGAGGCGCGCGGCGATCCACTCGTCGGCCTCCTCCAACGTCGACTTCATGTGGCCGGGTAGCGTATAGTTCAGTGTCCGGCGCGGCAACGGGTCGGACGCCAGCGCGAAGGCGCCCCGACGGATGCGCTCCTCGTCGACCTGCTCCACGATCCGGCGGAGTTCACTCAGTTCCATATCTACCCTCCCAGAACGCACACGATGGCCTTTGCCGTTCGACTCTAGGCTTTCGCCTCGCCGTCAACGGGCGCCATCCAGGGCGTTCGTGCGTCCCACTCCCGGATGCGGCGCTCCAGTTCGGCCTGCTCGGCCGCATGTGCGGGGTCGCCTGCCAGGTTCTGGAGCTCGTAGGGGTCCGCCTGCAGGTCGTAGAGCCGCGTGCCGGCGGCGGCGAGCCTGCGCTCCGCGTCGAAGGGGATGAAGGCCATGCGGTCCGCAGTGCGGACGGCCACGCCGTGGCCCATCTCCACGATGCCCGCGTCCGGCGCCTTCCCGGGTTCGCCTCGAAGCGCCGGTGCCAGGCTCACGCCGTGCATATGGGGCGGCGGCTCCAGGCCGGAGAGCTCCAGCAGTGTGGGCGCCAGGTCCACCAGCGAGGCGAGGCCCTCGCCGGCCACCGCCCCGGCCGGGAGCCTCCCGGGCCATCGCGCCAGCAGCGGCACGCGGATCGACTCCTCGTTGGGCGTCCCCTTCTGCACCAGGCCGTGGCTGCCGAGGTTGTCGCCATGGTCGGAGGTGACCACAACGATCGTCTCGTCGGCGAGGCCGGCCTCGTCCAACGCGGTGAGCATGCGGCCCAGGGCGCTGTCTGCCCACGTAGTGGCGCCATAGTAGAGGGCCAGGATATCGCGGAGGCCGAAGCCCTCGGGCAACGGCTCGGTGTAGGGCAGGTGGAAGCTATAGTGCCGGAAGTCCCATCGGTAAACCTTGAAGTGGTAGTCCTGGTGGTCCAGGCGGCGGCCTGGCTCGGCGTTGCGGCGCACCGGAACGTCGTCCCGACCATACATAGTTGTGTATGCGTCAGGCGCGTCGCTCATGGGGCAGTGGGGGGGCGAGATGTTGGCGTAGAGGAAGAAGGGCTCCTGCTCGGCCGCGCGCCGGCGGAGGAAGCGGCCCACACGGTCGACCTCGAAGTCGAGGCTGTAGCCCGACGGCACGAACTCGGGGCCGCCGTTCTCGGTGTAGCTCTGGCCGGTGTGACAGTGATGCACACGGGGGATGACGTACTCGTCGAACCCCACGTCCTGCGGCCAGGAGTGGATATGCCACTTGCCGATAGCGGCGGTGTGGTAG
Source organism: uncultured Chthonomonas sp. (assembly GCA_903951425.1). Classification (GTDB taxonomy): domain Bacteria; phylum Armatimonadota; class Chthonomonadetes; order Chthonomonadales; family CAJBBX01; genus CAJBBX01. The sequence continues at coordinate 126,089 of CAJBBX010000012.1, read as the reverse complement.
CCCTGGGCCCGGAGCAGCTCGGGCAACGTGGCGTCGGGCAGGTGCGGGCGGCCGGCGAAGGGGTACTCCGGCATGGCGCAGTCGCCGCCGACGGTCTTGAAGTTCACGTTGGAGACGCCGCCCGTGCAGGTCCGGTTGTACTGGCCGGAGAGGAGCGCCGACCGGGCCGCCATGCAGACGGGGTAGTTGGTCACGGCCGTCTGCCACCGCACGCCCTCGCGCGCCAGGCGGTCCAGCGCGGGCGTCCGGATCACGGGGTTGCCGTAGCACCCCACTTCGAAGGCGCGGAGCTGGTCGAAAATGCAGAGGATGATGTTGGGTCTGCGCGGCATGATCGGCCTCCCGGGCGGCGGCTGGGCGTCGCCTAGATCCAGAATGCGTAGGTGTTCATGTTGAGAAGTGCGCCCGCCACCTGCCACCCGGCGCCGACGACGAACTCGCCCAGGATAAGCCCCATGAAGAAGGGCAGCGCCCGACGGTAGACGCGCAGGCCGCCCCAGCGCAGGATGGCGCCCTTGAGGAGGGTGGCGATGAGGAGCGGGAACCAGAAGAGGTTGATGGCCCACCAGCCGCTGACGGCGTAGCCCACGGGGTGGAGCGGGAACCAGAACCAGCGGGCGCGGGCCGCGAGCAGCGTCCAGGCCAAACCCGCCCCGGCGCCCATAGCCCAACGCTGGGCGGCTACCGGAGGCGCCGGGCTACCGTTCCAAGTCTGGAGACGGAGCAGCGCTTCGTGAGCGAACGAGGGCGATGGGCCCATGAGCCTCGGTGCGCCCAGCGTGTAGCCGAGGTGGAGGGCCGACACCATGGCGCAGGCCGCCCCGAAGAGGCCCGCCCCCAGCAGCAGCGGCCAGAGCCTCCGCTGTTCCATGCCCACCACGGAGGCGGCCTTGAGCGCCTCGGCCTGCGCGGGCATGGGGTGGCTACGGCAGCTCTCGCGGTTCACCCAGACGAACATGGTGACGGCGCCGCGCGTGCTGGGCGGGAGCGCTCCGCCGCCCACGGTGTAGCTCAGCAGCATATCGGGCCCGGAGCCGTACATGTCGTGCGCCGGCGGGCCCAGTTCGGCGCGGACCCGCGCCAGATAGAACGACAGGGCCAGGTAGACGGCCACGAAGAAGGTCGCCACCCAGGGCGCCATGCCTGCGGCCCAGCAAAAAAGCACCATGGCCGAGGCCGACGTCAGCGTCAGCGCCATGGCGGTGCGCATGCGCATGGCCTCGCCGGGCGCCTCCGGCTCGCGGCCCAGCGCCTGCCGCCAGAGAAGCCTCCCGTGGTGCCTCCCTGCCCAGAGCGCGAAGGCCAGCGTGGCCATCCAGACCCCGGCCACCTGCTCGGTGGAGTAGGGCCCGTCGAAGGAGGCGCGCATGCAGGCCGGGTCCAGCGCGTAGGCCACCACGAAGACGCGCTCGGCCTTCCAGACCAAGTAGAAGAACCAGCAGGAGAAGACCAGGTCCAGCGGGATCAGGAAGCCCAGGCCGATGGCGAACGGGTAGAGCGTGATAGGCATCCAGCCCACGCCGTTCCAGGGCGGCGACACCAGCACATCGCCCAGCGACATCAGGATCTTGCAGTTGATTTCCGGGGCCGCGGGATAGAGGTGGTGGATGCCGTTGAGCAGGTCGATGCCGCCGGCCACCGCGAAGCCCAGCCAGAGCATGGGCTGCGCCAGGAAGGGCGGGTCCATGCGAGTGAGCTCGATGGGCAACGTGATGATCGGGTAGTTGAGCCGCTCTGCGTCGACCCACTGGCGGCGGGCCAGCACATTCAGCGAGAACATGGCCGTCAGCGCCGCGGCGATGAAGAGCATCCAGGCCCCCAGCGGCCGCGCCCACGCTGCCGTCACTCCCGGCGCCAGCAGGCTGCTCGAGCCCTCGTAGAAGCCCTTGAGGACCTCCTTGTCCTTCACGGCCAGCCAGGAGGGGAGCAGCGGGACGATCTTCTCGGCCCAGCCGTTCTCCGGCGTGGCCATGTAGGTGGCGCGGCCCATGACGCAGATGAGGGTCTGCAGCACGTCGGTGCCGGCCAGCGCGGAGCCCACGGAGAGGATTGTGTAGATGGTGAGCAGTTCGCCGCGGCCCAGTTCGCGGCCGGGGAAGCGGTACCGAACCGCCATATTCAGCAGAGCCAGCACGAAGAGGGTGGAGACGGCCGTGAAGAGCAGCGTCATCACGGTGGGCCAGATTCCGCCGCGGACCAGCTCCATGTAGACGGTGCAGTAGACGACCAGGGGCAGCAGCGCGAACCCGATCGCCGCCGATCGGGCCGTCACGGAGTGGACGGCACGGGGGCGCGCCTCGGATCGGGCGGGACTGGGCGGCTGGGCCGGTGGGGTCACGTGGGCTTGAAGGATCGCCGCGGAGCCGGACCGGGAGATTCGCCCCGGCCCGGCGCCGCGTGGCGGCTACTTCATGAACAGCTCGATGACAGGCACGGTGACGTTGGGCTTCACCACCGGCAGCGACAGGGTCAGCGTATCCTTCCCCTTGACGCCGTCCGGGCCCACCTGCCAGGGCTCGGGTCCCTTCATGTGAATCTCGGAGGCGTCGTTGAGCAGCTGGGCGTACTCCACCTTCCCGGCGAAGCCGTCCAGGTGCAGGTGCACGAAGGGCCACGCATATACATGCACATACATGCGGTTGGTGTCGGGGTTGTAGGTGAGGCGGCAGTCCTGCGGGGTGGTGAAGCCATCGGGCGCCTGGGTGCAGCCATAGATAGAGCGGCTGTGGCGCTTCATCCACTCGCCCATGCCCTGCAGGCTCTGGAGGGCGCGGTAGTCGAACTCGCCGCGGCCGGTGGGGCCTACGTTCAGCAGCAGGTTGCCGCCCTTGCTCACGGTGTCGATGAGCATCTGGATCAGCTGGTCCACGCTCTTCCAGCTCGATTCGTCGCGGTGGTAGCCCCATGAGCCTGAGAAGGTCTGGCAGGCCTCCCAGACGACCTTCTTGCCGCCCACGGTGATCCACTCGCGTGGTTGGTACTGCTCGGGGGTCTTGATGTCCCAGCCGTCGGGCAGGTCGAGGCGGTCGTCAAGGATGACGTCGGGCGCCAGTTCGCGAACGAGCTTGTAGAGCTTCTCGCTCTGCCAGTCATCCTTGCCCTTGCCCAGGCCGGGCTCTGGGTTGGGGTAGCTGAAGTCGAACCAGAGCACGTCCACCTTGCCGAACTCGGTGAGGAGTTCGCGGACCTGGGCGTGGAGGTAGGCGGCGTACTTGCTCTGGTCGCGGCCCACGTTCATGGCGGCCCGCTCCGGGCTGTCGCGCATGGAGTGGAGGTTGTCTACGATGAAGTCCTCGTGGTGCCAGTCGATGAGCGAGTGGTAGAAGCCGGTTCGGAGGCCCTTCTCGCGGAAGGCGTCGACCATGGGGTGGAGCAGGTCGCGGCCGTAGGGGGTGTTGGTGACCTTGTACTGGGTGACCTTGCTGTCCCAGAGGCAGAAGCCCTCGTGGTGCTTGGTGGTAATGACGAAGTACTTCATGCCCGCGCCGGCCGCCGCGTCGGCCCAGATCGTGGGGTCGTAGAGGTCGGGGTCGAAGTGCTTGAAGTACTTGTCGTAGACCTCGTCCGGGATGCGCTCCTGGTGCTTCACCCACTCATGCCGCGCGGGCAGGGCGTAGAGGCCCCAGTGGATGAACATGCCGAAGCGGTCGTTGACGAACCAACTGCTGTCGCCGGGTGTCTTCAGAACGTCCATGTGCGTGCTTGCTCCTTGGCGTCGGCGCCGGGCCGAGAGTTTGCTGCCCCATAGTTGGCCGTTGGCCAGCAATATCCCTGCCGCCGCGCGAGTCGCGACCGGAATGAAGCCCATGCAGTAACCCCGACCCTCTTCATGGGATTTTCACATTCGGCGTGGTATGCTCCACCGAGCTTGTACGTGGACCCGCGGTGTCGGCACTGCCGATGCGGGGGCTGTCGGCCATCTGTCTGCCGGACCGGGGCTCGGGCCAGCGGCGCACTGGGCGGCCGCGTCGGTTCCGGTCCCACTCCAAGGAGTTGAGTACATGGTTGTAAATCGGCGTGGCTTCACCCTGATCGAACTGCTGGTAGTCATCGCGATTATCGCGATCCTGGCAGCGATCCTATTCCCCGTCTTTGCGCAGGCCCGTGAGAGCGCCCGGCGCGTCACGTGCACCAGCAACGTCAAGAACTTCGGCCTCTCCTTCCTGATGTACGCGCAGGACTACGATGAGACGTTCGTCACGCAGTACAACTCCGACCTGCTGAACGACCGCGGCGAGTTCCAGTACCTGCTGCAGCCCTACGTCAAGAACCGGAGCATCTTCTACTGCCCGAGCCGCAACCTCCGCGGGTGCGACACGTCCGTTGACCCCTCCGGCCGCTGCATCGGCTACGCCCCGAACTTCGGCATCTACTCGTACCGCAACGGCAACGGCATCTTCCACCAGGAAGAGGCCGCCCCGAACCCGCCCGGCGACAGCATGTGGCGCGGCCGCGTCCTGGCTGAGTTCCCGCACCCCGCCGAGACAATCCTGACCGGCGACACCAACGACACCAACATGTACACGCTGGCCTTCTACTTCCAGACCGGCGACGGCACCACGCCCGGCGCCATGCGCCACAGCTCGAACTACCAGTTCTGCTTCGTGGACGGTCATGCCAAGTCCACCAAGATGGGCGCGTTCGCGTTCCCGGCTGACGGCGACTCGTTCGACATCATGCCCGAGAGCGTCGACTGGATCCGCTACTACTGCTATGACAAGGACGGCGTGCAGGAGCGCAACGGCGGCTACGGCGTCGGCCAGACCTGCGGCACCGTGGCGAACATGATCGTCCGCGACCGCGTTCGCATCAACTAGCCGATGAAGGCGCGAACCGGCCTCCTGGCCCTCGCCTCACTCGTCTGCGTCTCTATGCTGGCCTCGGTCCTGGCCGGTTGCGCGGAGCAGAAGGTGAGCGAGGTCCAAAAGCAGGTCAAGGTCCAGAAGAAGGACAAGTAGCGGCGCGGGCAGGATCGCCGCACCGCGGAGCAACCAGAGGGACGGCCACGCGGCCGTCCCTCTGCATGTGAGGCCCCAGGATGAAGAAGCAGGTCAACCCGATCGTCGCCGTCGTCATCATGATCGTGGTGCTGGGCGCGATCGCCTGGTACACGATGAGCAAGACCCAGTACGACCCCGGCACCTACCAGGGCATGCGCACCGCGAAGCCGAAGTAGCCGACGGCGCGAGGCGCGTCGCCCTACATCAGCGGACCACGTTGAAGGCCGCCGTGGCCGTGGCGGGCGCGTACCAGGCGTCGCCGGCGAAGGCCGCCGCGGCTGTGTGCGACCCGGCGGGCTGGGCGGAGGGGATGGCCCATGCTGATGCCGCCCAGCCGTCGGCGGCCACCGCGCCCGAGCCCATGGCCGTGCCGTCCACGCTGAAGTCGACCTGTTTGCCGGGCTGCACGACGTAGTCCGGCAGGCTCCGCACGAAGGCGCGCAGCGGATGGCTCGTGCCTGCCCTGCCGGTGCGGACGTAGGGCCAGAGGTAGAGGGCGCCTCTGGTCACCGTCAGCCCGCCCTGCCCGGCCGAGGCGCGGTAGCCCGCATCGCCGGCGAACTCGGCGCGTATGGTCCGGACGCCCGCCCCGACGCCCTCGGGCACCGTGATGCCGAACTGCGCGCAGCCCTGCGTGTTGGTGTCGATGGAGCCGACCGACGAGCCATCCAGCGTGATGCCGACTGGCTTGCCGACGACCAGCGCGTTGCTGGTGAGGAACAGGTAGGCCTTGAGCACGACGTAGGCCTTGACCCTGGCCGTGCGATCGACCACGTAGAGCTTGGTCGAGACCATCTGTGCGGTCAGCGTGGCCGACCCCGCCGAAGCCTGGTATGAGGCATCCCCGGCGAAAGCCGCACCCAACGCCCGGGTGGCCGGTCCGGCGCCGATGGTCCAGGTCAGCGCGGCCATGCCCGCCGCGTCGGTGGCCGCCTCTCCCACGGTCGCGCCGTCCACCGTGAAGCGCAGCGTACGCCCTGCGACCCAAGCGTTGTCGGTCGTCCGCTTCAGGTAGCCCTTCAGCGCCACGGGCGTGGTGATGACGCCGGTGCGGTCGGGCATGTAGACCGAGGTGGCCGCCCGGCCCACGGTGAGCGTCCCCTGCCCCTCCGAGGCCAGCGCACCGGCGTCGCCGGCGAACGCGGCACGGTAGGTGAGTTGCCCCACGCCGCCGGCCTCGACGGGCGTGTAGGCCAGCGCGGCCACTCCCAGCGCGTCGGTCGTCGCTGTCGACTGCGCCGCGCCGACCTCGAACGTGACGGCCTTACCCGCCAGCCCTGCGCCTGACGAGATCCGGTGCAGCGTGGCCGTTAGCTGCACGGCCTGCCCCAGTGCAGCAGAGGCCGGCGCGCCGGTGACCGACGTGGCCACGGGGAGCTGCGCACGGGTCAGGTACGCCTCGCTTCGGCCCATGGGGGTGCGCTGGAACGCGCCGGCCGTCGTGGGCCAGTTGGTGGAGAGCGTCTGGCCGGCCACGCAGGCGCCATCGGGGGTATCCAGCGCCAGGGCGTTCAGCCAGTCCGTGCTGGAGCCGCCCAGATAGGTGGAGTAGAGTATCCTATCCGCCGAGGGCGACAGGAGCGTTACCGCGCAGTCGGTGCCCGCACCGCCCGCATGGGCCGCCGCGAAGGCGTTGGACGTGACGGGATACGAGGCCGAGTAGGTTTCAACGCCGATACATGTCCTGCCCGTCGCGTCTACGGCAACCGCCCGGCCCAGAGTGCCGCCCATGCAGACGATCATGGTGGACCAGACCAGGCCGGTCCCGTCGGCCGTGAAGCGGGTGATGAAGGCCCCAGACCCCTCCGAATAGGCGGGGCGCACGACGCCGGTTGTGATCGGGAAGCCCAGCATGTCGCCGCGCCCGGTGAGGGTGGCCCGACCCGCGGCGTCGAGCGCGACGGCATCGCCCCATTCGCCGTGTGGTCCGCCCAGGTACGTGGAGTAGACCAATCCCGAGCCGTCAGCGCGCACCTTGGCGAGGAAGATATCGCCCGCGCCGCCGTAGGCCCGCTGGTAGGCTCCGGGTGTGGTCGGGAAGTCGGCGCTGAAGGAGCGACCGGTCAGAACCGGGCAGCCGTCGGCGCCCATGGCCATGGCGCGTATCGTGTCCTCCTGCAGCGTCCCGGCCAGATAGGTGGAGTAGACCAGGCCACTGCCCTCAAGGTTCAGCTTGGTGACGAAGCCGCACTGTGAGCCGGAGGCGCTCGGATACGCCGGCTGGAAGGCGCCGGCCGTTGTGGGGTAGTTGGCGGAGTAGGAGTTGCCGCAGAGGGTCAGGCACCCGTCGGCGCCCAGGGCGAGGCCGGTAGCCGCCTCGGCCAGCGTACCACCCAGGTATGTGGCGAAGGCCAGCCCATCGCCGGCGGGGGTAAGCCTGGCCACGAAGCAGTCATAGGCTCCCTTGAAGACGCGCTGGTACGCGCCGGGCGTGGTCGCGAAGTTGCCGTCGGAAGTGCCGCCGCTGACGCAGGCCTCGCCGGCGGGGCTCACGGCCAGGGCGCCCGCGGCGCCGGCGCCCAGGTAAGTGCTGTAGACCAGCGTCTTGCCGTCGGCGCTGAACTTGGTGATCACGACGCTGCTGTTGTAGTCGCCGGGCGGCGCGGGGTCCACGGTCTTGTAGGCGCCGGGCGTCACCGGGAAGTCGCGGGAGCAGGCGAAGCCCAGCGCGTAGATGCACCCCGATGCATCGACCGATATGGCTACTATGCCGTCATCGAGCGTGCCGCCGAGGTACGTGGAGGCGGCCAGGCCGGGATCGACTACCAGCGGCAGCGAGCGGTCATACCGGCCCAACTCGAAGCGGACCCGGTTGGAGCGGGCCTCCTGCCGGAACGCGGCCGCCACCCGGAGGCGCTTGCCCGCCCGCACCTGGTAGGCGTAGGGACGCAACCACCGCACCGGACCGGCGGCCGTCTCGGCCACGAGGGAGCCCTCCTCGTCCACGCGCACCGATGCGGCGCCCGTGACCTCCAGCCCGATGCGTCCGGGCTGTGCGCCCGGAACGGCGGCGAAGTCGACCTGCAGCAGGCCGGCGCGGTCCTGATAGCAGACCAGGTCAACGCCGGGATAGGCCCGCCGCACGCGCACACGGGAGTAGCCCGGCACGTGGGTGCGCCAGAGCGAAGGGGCTTTGCCGACGAGGTAGTTGCTCTCGCCGGGCAGGCGCCCCTCGGCGACCGGCTCGGAATTCGGCGAAGCGTCCAGCAGGCGGAAGCCCACGTCGGCGGCAGATCGAGCATCGCCCACGCGCACTCGTGCCTCGCGGCCGGAGATCATGAACCCGAAGCCGCGTCCCCGCGCCGCATAGGCCGCAACCCGCCCGGCAACCGGCTCGAACCGGAGCGCAGGCGCCGCCGCCGGCCGGCCGGCAAGACCCACAGCCGCCCCAGCCACCGCGGCCAACGTAAGAGTGACCATAGCGCACCCCCTTGGTCGGCCTGATTCGCCGTTCGACGCCGGGTTCCCTGCCCCGGCGCTACTTCACCAACAAGGCGGCGCTGCCCGTAGCCTCGACGCCCGATCGGGTGGCGACGGCCTCGCCGTCCATGACCGCAAGGTAGAGCCAGCCGCCCCGGCCCTCTCGGATGCCGAAGGTGCGCTGGACGCTCTGCGTCTCGCCGAGGCTGACGGAGCCCTGTGCGCCGCGCGCCACGAGAGCGCCTGCGGAGTTGCCCGAGGCCGATGCAACGCGGCCGTTGGCGTCGCCGCCCGCAACGGCGTCTCCGCGAAGCCAGTCGGAGGCATCATCGACGAAGAGGCGAAGCGCCAGGAATGCCTTTGTCTCAGGGTTGTCCTGCGACGGCGTGACGCCAACGCCCACGGTGATCCGCCCGGCCGCGTCCATGGTGTAGCTGAGCCGGTAGGCGGTGCGCGGGCCGGCAATGCCGCAGGTCTGAACGCCGTTCCAAGAGCGCTCCCGGAGCAGGCCTCTGAAGGTCACCGTGACGCCCGCGGCGGTCCACTCAACGCTCAGGCGCGGGTTGGTTTCGCCGTCGGCTGCCACGAGGCGCTTCTCAGGAAGGAGGCCCCAGTCGGTGTAGAGCTCGCCCGGGCGGGAGGAGAGAACCCGGCCGGCGCGGCGGATATCCACAGGCACGCCGCCATGCCTGCGCGCCAGCGTCAGCGTGACGCCAGCGGCAGAGAGGCGCACGAACTGCGGGTCGGCGATCACCGCCGGGATGCCGGCGGCGGGCCAGGCGGCGGGCGGCGGGGCCGTGTCGGGCTCGATGCGCGGCGAGCCGCCCTTTGGCCAGGTGATGCGGGCGCCGTGGGCCGCACCGGGCGTGATCTGCGCGTTGCCGGCTCCGGGCACTCCGCTCAGAGTGAGCCGCGTGGGGCCGGGGCCGTCGGCCAGGGCGCCCTCCACGGGCCGCCATGCGCGGCGCAGCACGGGCAGGCGGTCCTCAACGACCTCGCCCTCGCCCGGCTTGGCGGCTTCGTCGCGGACGGCATCCTCCAGTGTGCCCTCAGGAGTGCGAACCGACCAGCGCGCGCCTGCGGCGCGCGGGACGCGCCACTCCGGCGCGGCGCCCTTGCGCTTCTGCAGCACGATGGCCATGGGGCGCCACGGATCAATCACCACGGTGGCGCCGCCCGGTTTGCGGTTCAGGACGCGACCCTGTAGCGACGCGTGGAGAGCTGCGGCGGGGAGGCGCCGAGGCCACTCCAACGTGCACCGGGCGGGCAGGCCGGTGAGGTTCACGGCCACCACCACGGCCTCGCCCGCGCCCGTGCGGAGGAAGGCGAAGACGCCGGGATCGGAGCAAAGGACGGCCTGGTAGTCGGCCCCGCCGCCGCTCAGGACTGCCACGTTGCGCCGGAGCTTGAGCCAGCTGCTCAGGTCGCGGCTGAAGCCGGTCTCCTGCTCCTGCTGCAGGAGGGGCGTTCCCTCCATGAGGCAGAGGATCGCCGTGAGCGCCTGCGACGGGCCCACGCCGAAGTAGTCCTGCGCGGCCACGGTGTCGTGCAGCTCCAGGAAGCGGACGAGGCCCTTGCGGCCGGCGGCGGGATAGGCCAGCCGCTCCCACTGGAGCCACTCACGGGTCCGCTCAATCCACGCGCCCAGATCGGGCGTGGTGGTCATGTCGCGCATGGCCAGGTAGAGCGGATAGTCGAAGACCATGTCGCTCTCTTTGAGCACCAGCGGCTTGCCGCCCTCGGGCAGGAGGAACGCGCCGGGGTTGCCCGCGCGGAAGGCGTCGCGGATCACCTTGTTCAGGGCGATGCCGCCATAGGCGACTGCATCGTTGGCGCGCGGCGCGCCCCAGTTAGCGGTCTGCCCCCAGCCGATGCAGTCGAGGCGGGCGCCGTCGAACCCGTAATCGCGCGCCCAGAAGCGGGCGGCTCGGGCCATGCGCTCCTGCCATGCCGGCTTGGAGGTGTCGGCCGGGAGGATGGAACCGCCCCAGACGGTGCGCCGCTGGCGGCTCTCATCCACCGCCCAGACATCGCTCGGGAGCTTGGGCACGTCCTCGCTTGAGGGAAGCACGCCGTAGACCACCAGGTCCACGATGGCCTTGGCGCCGGTGCGGTGCGCGGCCGACACGAACTCCTTGAGCTGCTCCGGCGTGCCGTTGCCGGGGTTCACGGCCTCCCAGGTGGGCGTGGTGTAGACCCACGGCGGCTGCCACGGAGGCGGCAGCACCCAGAAGGCGTTGGCGCCCAGCGCGCGCCACTGCGGCAGGCATGCTGTGAGCCGGTCGTACCTGTGGCCACGGTCGGGCCCCCAGCTCTCCAGCCGGCCCCAGGGATGCACCTCATAGAGGACGGCCTTGCCCAGGTCGGCGGGTTGGTCACGCGGCGGCCCGTTGCCCACGGAGCCGGCCAGGGCCTCAACCAAGCCCGCTACGACGCCCGAGCCGCCCCGGTTGAAGCGAAGCACCTGCGACCCCACCTCGTAAGAGCCGCCCGGCGGCAGGTCGCCGCAGACATCGAAACCGTGGGTCACCACCACGCCGCCGCCCTCGACCGACACCGTGATGCGCGCCTGGTCGTGCTCGAAGGAGTAGCCCGCCGCGCAGGCAAGGCCCGCCGAGCCGAAGTACAGGGCCGCGGTGGCGTAGTCACCCCGCGTCCAGCCGACCTCGGACTGCGGGCCTGACGCCGCCAACTCCGCGAGCGGGATACGCCGCACGGGGTAGTTGCCGGGCAGCATCACCCAGTCGCCACGGGAGGGCAACACGGCCAGCGGCGGCGTTCGTAGCTGCGCGCCGCGCACACGGACGGCCTTCTCGCCGCGCCAGGTGAAGACGACCCGCCGCCGCAGCTCGGAACCGCGGACGGCCAGCTCCGTGCGGACGTCCCACAGGCCGGCCCGGCGCGTAACCACGGTGCGTCCGGGCTTCTGATCCACGGAGAGCAGCTTCCATTCGGAAGCCGGCGACATGGCGCCGCCGTCCCAGAAGATGGCAGCCTCCAGCCGCGGCCCGGCCAGCACCTGGCGGCCGGCCACGGCAAGCCGGGTCCATGCGCCGGACGACGGGTCAACGCTGACGGTCAGGGCGGGCGGCGGCGGCGCGGCATGAAGCATGGCGGTTCTCCGTTGGGCGGTGATGCCGGTGCGGACCCGGCGCCTCAGTGTAGCCGAAGCCATGGACGCCCGCCCTGCTGAACCCTTCAGGAACCGATTGTCGCCCTGCCCTGGGGCGTGGGTACCACACCGGCGCGTACGCCGATCCGAATGCGACGGGTATGCTACCGGCACCTTCCTTGGCCCGAGCTAGTATGGTGATCTGGACTTCGCGCGAGGATAGGCCCCTGCCCGTGGACAGCAGCATTGCTCTTTGCGCGGCACGTCGTGCAGGCGCCCGGCCCATGCCCAAGTGACGGCCACCTGGCTTCCCTGAATGCTGAGGAGCCCGCCATCGGGGCACGGGCGAACTCGGATGGACAGAAGCCCGACCGCAGAGCATTGGAGCCTGTGTACCCGAAGACTGGAGGAAGGTACGTTGGTCAACGACCCTGACAAGTCCCTGTCGGCAAACTGCGGCGAGGCCACGGGTGGAGGACAACCCGGCTCATCACTGTCGCTGTCTGTACTCGTGCCTGTTTACAACGAGAGGCACCTGGTCGCGGCAAGCCTGGGCCACCTGCTGCAGATCGAACACGAGTCCATCTCGCGGCTAGAGGTAATCGTCGTCGACGATTGCAGCACCGACGGATCGTACGATGTCGTCCAACGGATTGCCGATGGGGATAGCCGGGTCACCGTCTTAAGGCACGGCACGAACCGCGGGAAAGGCGCCGCCATCCGCACAGCCCTTGCCGCGGCTACCGGCGATGTCAGCGTCGTGCACGACGCCGACTTGGAGTACAACCCCGGCGACCTTCCAGCGTTACTCAGACCGTTCCTGGAGGAGGGGGCGGACGCCGTCTACGGCTCCCGTTACCTCTCTGCCGCGTACCGTCGCGTGTTGATGTACAGGCACACCCGCAACAACCGCTGGGTGACCGCCCTGGCTGCTTGGTTCTCAGACTTGACGGTGACGGACATTGAAACATGCTACAAGGCAATTCGAACACCTTTACTGAAATCGATACCATTGCGTTCGGATGACTTCCGCTTCGAGGTCGAGATCACGATGAAGCTGGCCAAGCGGCAGGCCCGCATCTTCGAGGTGCCGATCCGTTATATGCCGCGGACACAGCAGGAAGGCAAGAAGATCCGCACACGGGACGGCATGTTGGCTGTCCTGGCCATACTTCGCTGGTGGCTCATAGATGATATCTACGAGACCGGCACAGGCGACGGAGGACCTAGCATCCTGCGTGACATGGAGACTGCCCCGCGCTTCAACAGGTGGATGGCAGATGCGCTCAGGCCCCACGTCGGTGATCGGGTCTTGGAGATCGGCTCAGGGATAGGCAATCTCACAAACCATTTTGTTCCACGTGAATTGTACGTCGCATCAGATATATCTGATATGTACCTTGCACACCTTAGATCCTATTCAATCGGCAAGCCGTACTTGCGTGTGGCCAGGATCGACGCTGAGAACACCGCCGACTTTGGCTCGTCTCAGGGGCAGTTCGATACCGTACTGATGGTGAATGTTCTGGAGCACCTTCCAGACGAGCAGCGGGCGCTGGGCAATGTGCTCTCTGCACTGGCGCCCGGTGGGCGAGCCGTGATCCTGGTCCCGCAGCACCCCGGTTTGTTTGGGTCGCTAGATGTGGCCCTGGGGCACCAGAGGCGGTACACGCCTTCGACGCTTACCAGATCGCTGGAGGATGCCGGGTTCCGTGTTGAGGGCGTGTTCGACTTCAACAGGACAGCGGCGCCGGCGTGGTTCGTGAACGGCAGGTTGCTGCGGCGGACCGGTTTCTCCAGGTTCCAGCTCAAGGTACTGGAGGTGCTCTTGCCGGTGATACGCCGGATTGACAGGCTCTGGCCTTGGGGTGGTCAGAGCCTGGTGGCGCTTGGCGTCCGTAGATAGTCAAGCACGCATCAAGACACCCTTAGAACGGGAGACGCCACGCAGTGCGTCGGCGCGCGGCAGCGCCGATGCCGTGTGCCGGGCCACAGCAGCCCCTATGCCGGACGTGCATCGCCATCGTCCAGAAGTGCCACATGCCGCCACCGCGGCGCCTCGCTATAGCCGAGGCGCGACGCGGAGGTAGTAGCGACGAGATCACGATCGAAAACGCCTCCATGCCATGAAGGATAACCGCCCACGACGCCGAATCCTTATCCATACGCGGGTCGGCCCGCCGCTCGACCCGTCTGTACTCAGGAGGCGACCTGAAGATGGGACTGGAGTTCCAACGGAGCAAACAGGCTGTCAGCGGACGCACCATACTGGTGACATCCTGGTACGACGAGCATACGCTGAGCTATAAGGCCAGCGCGCCGGAGTACGCTCGGCTGCTGAACCGCGACGGGCTGCCCGGCGACGGCTGCCTATCACGCTCTGCCGCCGTCGGGCTGGTAGTCAACGCGCTGGACGAGTACTTCACCGCCGACTGAGCGGCGCCGGGTCGCAGGACCTGCGGCCGGCCCTGACAGAACGCGACGCCCCCGGGCGCGCCCCTTGGCGCACGGGACCATGCGCGTGTGCCTGACCGCGCCGCACGAGGAGCCTCCCGGATGCCCAGACGCCTGAGATCACGACGAATGAAGGGGCTGTGCCTCGCCGTCGTAGCCCTGCTCGCCGCCGCCGCGCTGGCCCGCCAAGCCCGCGTCGACACCCGCAAGCTGCCCATGACCGACGGCACGTTGCTGGGCACGGATGTCCACCTGCCGCAGGGCCCCGGTCCCTTCCCCGTCATCGTCATGCGCACCCCCTACAGCAAGGATGCCTCGGCCGGAGCCGGCAAGGCCGCGGCCGCGCGGGGCTACGCCGTGGTGATCCAGGACACGCGCGGACGCTTCGGCTCGCAGGGCGCCAACCTCCCCTTTGAGGCCGACGGCTGGTGGGAGGGACGCATGGACGGAGCGGACACGCTGGCCTGGGTCGCCAAGCAGCCCTGGTGCAACGGCAAGATCGGCACCATGGGCGGCTCGGCCGTTGGCATCACGCAGCTCCTGGCGGCCGGCACGGGTTCGCCGCACATCACGTCGCAGTACATCCAGGTCGCCACGCCGCGCATCTTCAACGACGCGGTATTCCCCGGGGGCATCCTGCGCAAGAACCTCGTCGAGGGATGGCTCACCTCCGCGCTCTTCTCGCCCGAGTCGCACGTGCTCTGGAAGGGCCACCCCACCTACTCCGACTTCTGGCAGAAGCGCGACCTGACGCTCCGCTTCGGCAAGACGCGAGCGCCGGCGGTCCACATGGGCGGCTGGTACGACATCTTCTGCCAGGGCACGATCGACGCCTTCACCGGCATGCAGACCCGCGGCGGGGTCGGGGCACGGGGTACGCAGAAGCTGGTCATGGGCCCCTGGACCCACGGCATCCTGCAGAACAAGGCCGGCGAACTGGGCTACCGCAACGGCAACACGCCGCCCAACCGCGCCGGTGATCCCTTCGCCTGGTTTGACGCCACGCTGAAGGGCCAACGTACCGCCATGACGGCGGCGCCGGCGGTGACCTACTACACCATGGGCGACGCCTTCGACGCCTCGGCGCCCGGCAACGTCTGGCGCACAGCATCTACCTGGCCGCGCGCCGGGGTGCGCGTGCGCAACTGGTACCTGACCCAGGGCAAGGGGCTCACCCCGCAACGCCCCGCGGCGGGCTCGCTCAGCTACGCCTACGACCCGAGGAACCCCGCGCCCACCGTGGGCGGCCCGCAGCTTCTGATCCCGGCGGGACCCATGGAGCAGTCCCGCGTGGAGGGTCGGCCGGATGTCCTCGTCTTCACCAGCGAGCCGCTGGCGGCGCCGCTGGAGGTGACGGGCCGCGTACGCGCCTACCTGACGGCCTCCTCGGATTGCCCGGACACGGACTTCGTCGTGCGGCTCTGCGACGTCTACCCCGACGGCCGTAGCTACAACGTCTGCGAGGGCGGCCTCCGCGCGCGGTACCGCAAGAGCCTGAGCCGCGAGACGCTCCTGACGCCGGGCAAGGCCGAGCGGTTCGGCATCGACCTCTGGTCCACGAGCATCGTCTTCAACCGAGGGCACCGGATCCGGCTGCAGGTGTCCTCCAGCAGCGACCCGGGGCTCGACCCGAACCCGAACACAGGCGAGCCGTTCCGCTCGTCGACGCGCACCCGCGTCGCCCGGAACTCGCTACTGCTGGGCGGCGTCAGAGCCTCCTACCTGGCGCTGCCCGAGATGGGGGCAGCGGGGCGGTAGGAGGCCAGGGCACATCGCACATCGGTCCTATTCGTCCCATGGGTCGCATCAGGCCTACCCAGCCCGATCATGGGACCTATGTGGCCCATGGGACGTATGCGATTCTGCGTCCTCTCGGCCAGCTACTTCGCCTTGTAGGGCGCCAGGAAGTCGCGGGTGGCGTCGCGGACGGCGTTGGCCGCCGCCTGGATCTGCCGCTCCGAACCCTTGTTGTCGAGGCTGACGCGGTTGCCTCCGGAGCGGCCCGTAAAGGTCTTGCCGGTCAGCAGGGCCTCGCCGGTCCGGGTGTCCATGAGCCAAACGCGCACGTCGGTGCGGCCCTCCTTGTCTTCGTAGAAGGGGCGCTTCTGTAGCTTCTGCTCGGTGGACGTGATGGCGCAGAAGAGGACGAATTCCGCGCCGGCCTTCTTGCCGATCTCCAACACCACAGAGCGGCGCCAGTTCTCCTCGTCCGTCATGTCCAGGGCCAGCGCGCGAACAGCGGAGCGCACGTCGTCGCGTGGGGTCAAAGCGTATCCCGCGGCGGGCAGGTGTGTGACCTCCCAATCGTCGATCATGGCGGCCTGCCGCTGCTTGAACTCGACCCACTTCTCGCCGCTGGCGTTCACGGTGGGCACCACGGCCACCGTGCCGCGCACGGCGCCGAAGACAGGCAGGCTGATGGCCGCCAGGGCGGCGATGAGCGAGAACCGAGTGATGCGGTGCATGGCGGGAGCCTCCTAGGCGCGGGCCGCTGCCCGTGTACACCCCTATGGACGGTCGGGATGGCCGACGGGTTGCGGCCCGGCGCGGCCGGAGGGTAGGCTGTTGGCATCGGCAGCAACAACGCCCAAGGAGCATGACCTATGCATCAAGAGAGCATCGCACTGCTGAACGCCGCCGCGGCCGACGAACTGACCGCTGTGCATCAGTACATGTACTTCCACTTCCACTGCAACGACCAGGGCTACGACCTGCTGGCCGGCCTGTTCCGCCGCACGGCCATCGAGGAGATGCTGCACATCGAGCGCCTGGCCGAGCGCATCCTCTTCCTGAAGGGCGACGTGGCGCTCGTACCCGCCGCCGAGGTACAGCCCGTTACCGACGTGCGCCAGATGCTGCAGATCTCCCGCGACATGGAGGAGAGTAGCGCGGTGGCCTACGGCAAGTGGGCCAACGAGTGTGGCGGGCGGGGCGACAGCGCCTCGAAGCAGCTCTTCGAGAGCCTCGTGCTGGACGAGGAGCGCCACTACGGCTCGTTCGATACCGAACTGGGCAACCTCGACCGCTTCGGCGACAAGTACCTGGCCCTGCAGTCTATGGAGCGCAGTCGGGCAGTGGCTGCTGCCGCTGCCGCCGCTCCCCTGTAGAGGCCCAAATGGCGCATATTGCTCGGTGGATAGGCAAGGTGTGCCAGACTATAGTGGGTCGCTCGTTGAAGGTCCTTCGGGGCATTCAGCGTTCCTCGACGCATACCGGTTCGCCGGACGAGCGACCCTCTATTCCATGCGTAGGCGGCCCCGGCCTACTCCTCGGCTTCGGCCAGCTCTGCCTGGTACCGCGCGACGGTCTCCTCGGGTAGCTCCTCCAGAAGCAACTCCTGCAGGAAGTCGGGTTCGACCTCCAACCCCTCAAGCTGGGGCGTCCAGTTCACGCCCACCAGCACCTCGTCGTCGTTCATGCCCGGCAGCCACCCGAAGAGGAAGTGGGACAGGGGCAGTTCCTCCGGGGCGTACTCGGGAAACTCCGCCTGTTGCACCGCGATGGCGGCTTCGGCGGAGGACCAGAAGATGAGCGCGTTGGCTCCGTCCTCCTCCTCCGATTCGCACCATGCGTAGCCCTCTTCGTTCTGCAGCGCCCAGACGGCCCCGCGCTCCACGGCCTCGGCCACGAAGGAGGTCAACTCCACCGGCAGCTCCTGAACCTCATCCGTCATGTCGTATGCCCTCCTCCTGCGGCGCGCCGCTCAGTTGCCCGTCACGCTGTCGACGCGGCCGAAGATGCGGCCGAGGCGGGCGACGGCTTCCGGGCTCAGGGGCCCGGCGTTGATCGATCGTGCGTTCTGCTCCAGATGCTCCACATTCCCGGTGCCGCTTAGCACCACATCGATACCCGGCTCGTGGCGGCAGAAGCGATAGGCCGCTTCCGTGATCGAGGCGGCGTGGCCCTCGCGCACCAGCCAGCCCAGCGGGTCCTCGAGGTCGAGCTCGGCCGCGTCGATCTGGCCCCGGGCCACCAGGTCGGCCGCAATCTCCCGTAGCGCCTCGGGGCGGCTCAAGGCGCGGCGGACGGCAAACATGTCGAGCGTACCGACGCCCTTCGCCCGCGTGTACGGGAGGACGCGGCTCCGCGCCGAGGGGTTGAGCAGGCTGAAGCCCACCATCATGGCGCTCCAGCATCCGTCGCGCACCGCCTCGGAGAGCATCACGTGGCCAGGGTCGCCGATGAACGCCTCGGTGATGCCCAGGAACCGGATCTTGCCCTGCTGACGGAAGCGGAGCATAGCCGGGACCAGCTCCTCCCGGCAGTAGGCGTACTCGTCCAGCGACACGCCGTGGATCTGGTAGACATCCACCACATCGGTCCCGAGCCGCTGGAGCGAAGCGTTGAGCCGTTCCTCCAGCTCGGCGGCCGTGCCCCGGCGCCCCTGCCAAGCGACGGCGGCCTTGGTGCAGAGCGTGAGATTCTCCCGCGGGAGGCCGGCGATGCCCAGCCCCACGGCGGCCTCGGTGCCGTACATCTCCGCGGTGTCGATGAGCGTGACGCCCAAACGCACCGCACGGCGCACCACGATGGCGGCCTCGGCGTCTGTCTTGCCGTAGGAGAGCCCCAGACGGCTGTGGCCTCCGCATCCGAGGCCCATGGCGCTGACCTCGAGGCCTGTGTTGCCCAGCTTGACGGTGTCCAAACTCGCTCTCCTCGCCGATGATTGTGGCACGGAGGCGGCACGATAGCCGCACGATGCCGACGCCTCTGCCATAGTATCAGGAACTGAAGGAGGACTGAGCCATGCACGAGCGCAAGCAGAGCCGGCTGACCCTCTCGTGGCGCGTGGGCGTGCCGCACTACGAGACCGACGAGGCCTTCGAGGCCCTCATGGAACAGGTGCGCGCCAACGCCGATTGGCTGGACGAGGTGGCCTTCTTCGACAGCATCACCCACCACCTCTACCTTCCGCTGGAGATCTTCGAGGAGCGCGGGCGTATCCTCGCCGGCCGCATCCGGGCCGTGCGCGAGGCAGGTGTGCGCAGCGTCGGCATAAACGTCCTCGCCACGCTGGGCCACCTCGACGAGGCTCGCGACACCATGCCGCCGCTCCCCTTCCAGCCGTTCATGGGCATGGACGGCAGGACCTCCACCGGCTGCGGCTGCCCCAACGCGCCGGGCCTCCGCGACTACATCGGGCGGAAGTACGCCCTCATGGCTGCGGCCGGGCCGGACTTCATCTGGGTCGATGACGACGTGCGGATGAACAACCACGGCGTCCCCTTCGGCTGCTTCTGCCCTGCCTGCGTGCGCATCTT
Organism: uncultured Chthonomonas sp.; assembly: GCA_903951425.1. Lineage (GTDB taxonomy): Bacteria > Armatimonadota > Chthonomonadetes > Chthonomonadales > CAJBBX01 > CAJBBX01. Next base: position 106,842 of record CAJBBX010000012.1, on the reverse strand, counting down.
CTCGAACATGGCAGGCCACGACTTCGACCGCGCCTCGCTGGTGGCGGCCCTGCACGATGCGGGCCGTGACGACCTCCGGGAGGCCTGGGTGGCGCACAACAGCGGCACGATCTCGGCTCTGATGGCGCACGTGGCCGCCTCCATCGCTGCCGTGAACCCGAGCATCGCCACGGGACTTATGACCGCAGGCGCAGGCGACCTCTATTCAGGCGCCGACGTGGGCCGCTGGCTGCTGGACCTGGGCGCCTCCAAGCTCCGTCCGGGCGGCGGGTTCTACTGTGACGCCACACCCGGCGGCATGGTCTCCAAGGCGTACGACATCGGCCGCGGCGCCCGCGACGTCCGGCACATGCCGGAGATCACCGATATCCAGTACGAACTGGAGAACTTCCCCTACCAGAAGCTCCGCAAGTCGGTCACGGCCCTCCTGAGCGAGTGCACATTGGCGCTGGCCACCGGTTGCGACGGCGTGGCGCTGAACATGCTCCCAATGTGGGGGGCGCCGTACGACGAGTGCGCCGCCTTCCTTCCCGCCCTTCGCCAGACGCGCCCGCGCTGGGAGGCCCTGGTGGCTCATGCTGCCGGCCTGCCCACCGCGGGGCTCTGGGCTCCATGGACCGCCGACCTGCTCGCGTCCGTCAAGCCCGAGCCGGGGCGAGGTTGGCCGGGTGGGCTCTGGGAGCACGGCACGGCCCAGCCCTACGTGCTGGCGGAGATCGGCCTGCCGCTGAGCGTGGAGCCCTGGGACGGCGAGGCCCCGCCGCGCTTCGGCGCGGTCCTGACGGGACGGCTGGCACAGGCGTTCGACGACGAGGCCCTGCGGGCGCTGCTGGCCGGCGGCGTGCTGATGGACACCGGGGCCCTGGACGTGCTGACCGAGCGAGGCCTCTCGTCGCTGGCCGGAGTGCGCGTGGAGCGCCGTATCGACAACGGAGCCATGGAACGCTTCACGAACGACGCCCTGAACGGAGCGGCGGCCGGGCAGATCCGCGACGCACGCATCGAGTTCTGGGGCGACGCCCGCGGCATGGGTGATACGCTGGAAACGGTGGTCGACGGCGTTCGCCCGCTGGCCGAGATGCAGGACTACTTCCGCAGGCCGCTGGGCGTCTGCATGACCGCCTACGAGAACGACCTGGGCGGCCGCGTCGTCGTGATGGGCTACGCGCCGTGGATGTTCCTCCAGTCCGTCACCAAGCGCTCGCAGTTGTTGAGCGTGGCCGACTGGATCACGCGCGGGAAGCTGCCCGTGCGGATCGACGCCGCGGCGCCGATCATCCCGTTCGTGCGGATGTCAGCAGATCGTGCGTCGGCGGCGGCGGTGCTGCTGAACGCGGGGCTCGACCCGGTGGCGGGCGTGGAAGTTCGCGTGCGCCTTGCAAGCGGCGAGCGCACGGAGATGGTTGATATTGCGCCCTGGAGCACGGCAACGCTGCTGATCGGCTGAAGCCCGGAGGGATCGAACGATGAGGCTATTGCGCATGGCCGCGGCCCTGCAGGCTCTACTCGCCTGCACTGCCGCCATGGCCCAGGAGCCCGCGAAGGGAGGCCCGGAGCGATGGGAGCCCGACATCAGGAAGATGGAGGAGGCCGACCGGAAGACGCCTCCGCTCAAGGCCGGCGTTGTCTTCGCCGGCTCGAGCACCATCGTGATGAGCAAGCCGGAGCGCTGGTTCCCAGAGCTGAAGGCCGCCAACCGGGGCTTTGGCGGCTCACAGATCGTCGACTCAACCCTCTACGCCGACCGGATCATCTTGCCGCTTGAGCCGTCGCTGATCGTCTTCCATGCGGGCGGCAACGACATCAACGCCGGGAAGGAGCCGGAGCAGGTCTGCGCCGACTTCGGGGCCTTCGTGCGGAAGGTCCACGCCGCCCTGCCCAACACGCGCATCGTCTTCATGAGCCTCATGGCCACCCGCTCGCGATGGAAGCACTGGGCCAAGATGGCCAAGGCCAACGCCCTGGTCGAGGAGTTCTGCCGGGGCGACAACCGGCTCTGGTACGTCGACATGGCACGGTACCTGATGACCGACAGCGGCGAGCCGCGCGACGACCTCTTCCGCACCGACAAGCTGCACCTGAACGAGGAGGGCTACCGGGTCTGGACCTCGGTCCTGGGGCCCGTGCTGACGCGGCTGCTATGGAAGCCCGCCGCGGCGCGGGTCGCCGGCTGAAGCCGACGGCTACGAACGTCGCGAAGTCGCCGTCCGGCGGGTCCACGGTAGATCGGTTGGTGACTCGGGCCTCCGTGCCCGAGTTCGGGAGGGCGGCGTGCGCCGTGGTTTCGGTGCGGCTCGCACAAGGAGGGCGCGGGCCTACTCAACCAGCGGCCGATGGCGTGCGGAGCGATGGGCTACGACGGTGCGCGGCTTCGCGGTGGTGCGGCGCGTACCTCCGGGGGGTCCTTCCGCTGCGCGTCAGGATGACGTCAAGGGCGGCTCCGCCCAGTAGGCCGGCACCCGAGTCCGTCGGATGAGCGCCGGTAGGCCAGGCCGTCGCTCGAGTGCCTGTCCGCCGCCAGGCGGACAGGCGTATTGAGACCCACGGCTACTCGCCCTACCGGCCGCCGGGCGCTGCCTCGAACTGCACGCCTTCCTTTCCCACCCGGAACACACGGGCGCGGATGGCGGAGTTGGGCCCCTCCTCGTAGTAGACGATGAGGACGCGGCCGCCGCCCAGCTCCACGAGGCTCGGGTACGCGCCGATGACGCTGTCGACCGGAACCGTGGGGCCCCAGGTCTCGCCCTCGTCGCGGCTTACGTGGAGGGCTGTGCCGGGCAGGCGGTGGGCCAGCAGCGTGACGCTCGACCACCGTGTCCGCAGCAGGTAGGGCGCGTGGCCCGGGAAGCCGATGAGCGTGGAGCGCGACCAGGTGCGACCGCCGTCGCGCGAGACCGAGCGCCACATGATCTGCTCGCCCCGGTTGGAGCGCATGACGCAGAGCAGGGAGCCGTCCGGCCGCTGGATCACGTCGGGTTCGTCGTTGTCGTCGTTCCCCGGGTCCACTACGATGGGCTCGCCCCAGGTCTTACCGCCGTCCTTGGAGAGGAGCACGTAGGACCAGACCCGCAGCGGGTCGGGCAGCTCCTTGTAGATCGGCATCAGCAGCGCGCCGCCGCGGAGCCTGCGGACCGGAGCGCTGACGCCGTAGTGGGCCGATGCCGTCGACGGGATCAGCTCCGGCTCCGACCAGGTGTGGCCCTGGTCGCGGCTGCGCGTGGTCCAGATCTCCTTGTACCGAGTGCCCTCGCCGGGGCGCGCCGAGGGTCCGCCGGGGTAGTAGGTGAACCAGTTCATCAGCAGGTCGCCGTTGGCCAGCAGGGCGATGTGCGGGTCACGGTCGTCCCACGGAGTGTCGGCCACCACCTCGGCGGGCCCCCAGCTCTTTCCGTTGTCCCGCGAGCGCACGGAGCAAATGCGGGCTCCCCGAGGCAGCGCGGCGGTGGGGTGCGCGATGTGGCCGTAGCCCGCGTAGAAGACGCAGAGCAGGTCGCGGTTCCGCAGGCGCGCCACGTCCGGGAAGGCCTGGTAGCCCCCGGCCCCGGCATCGCGGCAGACGATCTGATGCCCGGCCGGCGGCGCGGGCGCAGGCGACTGGGCCGAGGCGGCCCCGAAGGTGCAGCTGAGCGCGCAGAGCGCGAGGCATAGAGTCATCATGCCCTCAGGTTCGCGCTGAGCGGGTCGACTTCCTGCCGGCTACTTGCCGGTGCGGACCTCCACCACGCTCCACCTGCCGTCACGGCGCTCGAGCGTGAAGCGGGCCGTGCCGCCCATCTCGAGCCGGAAGACGGGCCGGCGGGCGGGGCCGGAGCGGCGGTACTTGTCCAGCATGTCCGGCTCCGGGAAGGCGGCGCGGAAGCGGACCTGCGCCGGGCTGGGCTTGCGGGCGGCCCGCGCGCGGACGATCCAGGCGTCGATGGCCCGTAACTCGGGCTGGCCCAGCGCCTGCCGGACGAGCGTCGCCCGGCCCCGGTTCAGCCGCCACTCCTGCCGCACCTCGAAGAGGCGGACCGGGGCGGTCGTGAAGAAGCCCTCCGGCATCTGGAGGCCCGATAGGACCGCTCGGTCGCCGCGCAGGGTGCATCCGCCCCACTCCAGGGTGCGCGCCAGCTCCACGCGGCCCGTGCGCACGGCAGCGTCCCCGTTGATCCGGTAGGTGTCGAGCCGCATGCCCGTGCGCATACCCATGTCCTGCACGCTGTCGCACGATAGCGCGAGAGTGGTGTCGTCGGCGAAACGGGGCAGGGCCGACCAGGGCGTCTGCCACAGGGCCCCGGCGGGGAGGGTCAGCCGCTTGCCCGTGGAGAGCCGGAGGAGGGCCAACCGCGACGCCGCGCCATAGGTGACCACGACGGCGCCGAGGTCGCCCCGGCGGGCGGCGGCCACGCGCATCCAGGTGTAGCCCGTGGCGCCGTTGTCGGCGCCGCGAGCGGCCTGGTCCACGGCGTCGACGAACGGCTTGGCGGCGCGCTCGGCCCGGGCGGCGGCATGGCCAGACCGCAGCGCCGAGATCACGGGGGCGGCGGCGAGTTCCATGGCCTCCACGGCCCGTGGCTCGGGCCTGTCGCCGGGCGATGCGGGCGCAAGCTCGCGGGCCAGGTCGGCAAACCGTTGGGGCACGGGCTGAGCCGCGCACGGGAGGCGGGCCGCCGCGAGGAGCAGTGCCGCGAGCGCCGGCAGGAGCCGGCGTTGGCGGGCGCTCACTGCCCCAGCTCCGCGCTGCGCTCGGCGGCGCGCTCCACGGCGTCGATCAGCGCTGCGCGCAGGCCGGCGTGCTCCAGTGCGGCAAGCGCGGTGATGGTGGTCCCGGCGGGCGTGGCGACCATGTCCTTCAGCTCGGCCGGGTGGCGGCCGGTCTCGATGACCATTTTGGCGGCTCCCAGAACGGTCTGCGCGGCCAACTGGTGGGCCATCTCGCGGGGGAGGCCGACCTTCACGCCGCCGTCGATGAGCGCCTCGATGACGAGGTAGATGTACGCCGGCCCGCTCCCCGAGAGGGCGGTGACCGCATCCATGAGGCGCTCGTCGAGCTGGATGGCGGAGCCCACCGAGCGGAAGATGGCGGCGACCCACTCGAGATGCCTGTCGGAGGCGTGGGCGCCGCGGGCGAAAGCGCAGGCCCCGGCATTGACCTGCGCGGCGGTATTGGGCATGGCGCGCACCACGGCCACAGGCACGGGGACCTCGGCCTCGATGGCCCGGATGCGCACTCCGGCGGCGATGGAGATGAGGAGCTGGTCGGCTCGGACGGCGCCGCGATTGTCGGCCAGGACGGCGGGCACCGTGTTTGGCTTCACGGCCAGCACCAGGATATCGGACTGCTCGGCGACCTGCGCGTTGTCGGCGGTGGTCCGCACACCCAGGGCGGCCTGGATGCGCTCAAGATGCGCGCCGTGCGCGTCGCTCACCAGCAGCGCAGAGGCGGGAGCCGCGCCCGACTTCACCAGCCCATTGCAGAGCGCGCTCCCCATGGCGCCCGCCCCGATCACCCCGATCCGCTTGCCCGACAGCACTCCGTCAGCCACTGGTCAGCACCTCCGTAGCGATTGGGCCATACAGTACCCGGAGGCGGAGCGGTGTCTACAACGGAAGGAGCCTGACCGCGCCGCCCTCAACGAAGTCGGCCTCCATGCGCAGTTCACGCAGCAACGAGGTGCCGAGCAGCGGACGGCCTTCCATCGCGAGGACGGCCACCTCGACGGCGCGGCCAAACCAGTGCACCGGCGCCGCGTAGACATCGACGTCCGCGCGGCTACCATCGGCCAGGATCGCGACCGTCGCCTCTATGTACGGCAACCGCAGTTCGTCGATAAGCGCTTGGGGCAGGGCAAGGCCGCCGGCGAACCCGGTGTCAACGACGAGATCTACAGGCATCGTGACGTCAGGCGAAAGGCCGATGCCGACGCAGACCAAGGCCTGCAGGTCCTTAACCGATCCCGCGATCACCGGTGCGTTCGGTTCAACGTGCCGCCGACAGCGAACATCGCGTCATAGCCGATACGTGCGCCGTAGATGGCGGCATCGGGCCGGCGGGCCAGCAGGAGACGCGCGGAAGCAATGGCGTCGTCGTCGATGGTGTAATCACCGGAGTCAATATCGATGGACACAATCTTGCCTATATTGTCTTCGGTCTCGACCAACGTGCGGATCACCTGCTCATACAGCCTTTGACCTACGGCGGTGACGTGTCCGCGCGAGTACTTGCGCTGCGGCATTCGATGCTCCTTCGGCGCGGCGTGGCTGCAAGAACGAAGCGCTATGTCGCAGGCGTTGTCAACGCGCCTTCATTGCCTGCAACCGCTCCAACTCGCGCATCAGTCGATCCATCTCCTTGTCGAGATCCACGATCTCCTGAGCGTTCGCACTGATGCGGGGACCCGACGGGGCCTTCCCTGCAGCACGCTGGAGCGCCAAGACCCCAGCATTCCTTGCGTCATCGGATAGCACGTCCTCATACTGCCGAAAGACGGCCAGCGCCTGCTGAGAGTACCCTTCGAGGCCACCATTGCCAGCAATAAACTTGAAGTTTGCTATCTTGATGTTCAGGCTACTGAACGGCATCCCGGGAACACCTGCGATCTCCTCGACGCTGCGGCCGAATACGTCTGGGCCAAACCGGTACAGGCAGTAGCCGATCAGGTCGTCGTCGTCCGACCAACGATGCACCATGCACCTCCCGATGGTAACGCAACGCGACCGAATGGCCACTAATCCGCTAATTCGAGACCTGCTCGACAGTGTGGCACTGACGCCTACGGTTGTCAAGCTGCGCGATGGACCTGGGCGATGGCGGCACATTCGCCGCCTCCGCCCTATGCACACCTTGGCCTCTTCGTGCGCAGGTCGACTGCCCCAGACTCCCCCTCGGCAACAGCAGCGCGGTACCCTACTTGCGTGCCGCGCCCTGTCTGCCCGGCGCGTAAGGAGCCCGCCCATGCTTGCCGGCCTCGCCATGCTCTTGCTGGTCGCCCAGACCAACCTTGCGGCCAATCCCACCTTCCGTTCCGGCGTCTTCGACCCGGAGAAGTGGACGCTCAACCGGCCCGCCGGCAACCGCGCCCAGTGGGTGGCCGACCGCCGGAACCCGGACGTGAAGGGGCTGCGGCTCAAGGGCTCGGGGGCCGACTGGGCCGGAGCGACCGGTCGCCAGATGGCGGTGAAGTCCGGCGCGACGTTCACGGTGGCGGCCTGGGTGCGCACGTCGGGCATCGACCCGGCGGCATGCAACCTCTTCGTGCGCTTCTTCGGCGCGGCCGGCTTCCTGGGGCAACAGGGCCCGGCCATACCCGCCGCGACGGGCCGGTGGAAGCTCATCTCCGGCGTGGTGCAGGCGCCGGACGGGGCGCAGACGGCCGATGCCTCGGTCCAGCTGAAGTCCAAGGGAACGGCGCTCATAGGCGCGGTGGGGCTCTATGAGGGCGACGCCACGGCGCGGCTGGCATCGCTGCTTCCCCTGCCCGCCCTGAACGAGCCGGTTCCGGTCACCGAGCCGCGGGGCATGGCCCCGGACGCCAACCGCAACGGCCTGCCGGATCGGCTGGAGCGCATCCTGGCCATCCCCGCCGGCGCGAAGTCGGTGCGGCGGACACGCAAGAACACCACCTGCCTGCAGACTCCGGTGGGCTACACCAGCGACAACGACCTGAAGGTGGACACGGTGCTGGTGGTCAGCGAGACGAAGGAGGCCATCTCCAGCTGGCAGGCCATGGGCTACCGGGCGCCTTTCATGGCCGGCTTCCGGGCCGGGCCTGACTACCTTGCCTCTCACCCCGGCTCAGCGCAGGCCGACGCCTCGGGCCGACCGCTGGACTGCGGGCCGGGCAGCTACTACATGGTGCCCACGGCCGACCGGCGCGCCGTGATGGCGGGCCAGTTCAAGCGCGCGCACCAGAACGGGGCCGAGGGCGCGGCGCCGGAGGAGCCGGAGTTCTTCGGGACCGGGGCCTACGCTCCCAGCTTCAAGGCCGAGTTCCAGGCGGCGTACGGCCGGCCGTGGGTGGACCCGTCCACGTCGCCGCAGGCCCGCGCCGACGGCCAGCGGCTCATGGGCAAGCTGGAGATCGACCTCCTCCGCGCTTGCTACGACGGCGCCCGGGCGGGCAACCCCAAGGCCGAAACCTGGATGCTCGTCCACAGCCCCGTGAACTACTTCGCGTGGGCAGTGGCCTTCCCGTTCCATGAGGCCATCCAGGCGCTGAAGCCGGACCACATGATCGCCCAGGTCTGGACCGGCACCGCCCAGAGCCCCGTCTGCCACAAGGGCATCCGCAAGGCGCGCACATTCGAGAACGCGTACCTCGAGTACAGCTCGGCCCTGAACCTGGTGCGCGGCACGGGCATCAAGCCGTGGCTCCTCATGGACCCCCTGGAGGACGCCCCGGGCAGGCCCATGCACGAGTACTTCGACAACTACCGCCGCACGCTGGGCGCTTCGCTCCTCTTCCCGGAGACCGACCGGTTCGAGGTGATGCCCTGGCCCACGCGCATCTTCGGACAGGTGCCCGACGCCTTCGCCACGGCCGTCACCACGGTGGTCAACGCCCTCTCCGACATGCAGAACCAGAAGACCGTGCGCCATGACCGGGGCACCGAAGGCATCGCCACCTTCCTCGGCGACAGCTTCATGTGGCAGCGGAACCCGCCCTCCGAGGCTGACTTCGACCACTTCTACGGCCTCTCCCTGCCGCTGGTGATGAAGGGCATCCCGGTCCAAACCGCATACTTCGACCGCATCCGCGAGCCCGGTTACCTGGACCCCTACAAGGTGCTGCTCGTCTCGTTCGACCCGATGAAGCCCCAGCGCAAGGAGGACGTGGACGCCCTGGCGGCGTGGGTGCGCGGCGGCGGGCGGCTGATCCTCTGCGGCGGCGACGACGCCTACAACGGCCTGGAACTGTGGTGGCGCAAGGAGGGCCTGCCGTCGCCGCACGCCTACCTGCTCAAGGCGTTGGGGCTCGACGGAGCGGGCATGAAGGTCACCGAGCGGTCAGCGCCGACCGCCCCCTACCGGCTGGCCGTGGAAACACCCTACAAGGGCCGCAACCTGGAGAACCGGGGTGTGGTGAAGGTGGACCTCACCGCCGCGATAGCCTCCACCGGTGCGGTCTACCTCCGCGTCACGGACTCACAGCCCGCCGACGGATGGGGCGCGCTCATCACATCGTTAAGACTGGTGGGCACCCGAGACGGCAAGCCGCTGGACCTGCGCATCACGCCCGGCGGCCCCGAAGAGGGCGCCATCACCGCCGCCGACACGGGCAGCGGCCTGGCCGGCACGAGCCGGTTCGTAGACGCCTCCCGTGAGTTGGTCTACCGGCTGCAGTTCGATCCCGGCACCCGGGCCGCCGTGGAGGTTGAGATCGGCAACCAGTACCGCATCGAGACCGCCCCGGCGCCCGCCATGGTGAGCAGCCGCTCCCAGCGCGCCGCCGGCTCGGCCCTGGCCGCAGAGTTGGACCCGGCAGCGCTGGACGGCGCCTCCCGTGCGCTCACCTACCCGAGCCTGGGCGCACGGCCCGTCATCTCGACGCCGACCGGCGACCTGATCGCCGAGGCCGAGGTGGGCAAGGGCGGCGTGGTGGTCTGCGGCCTGCCCGCAACCTGGTTCACTCGCACCCCGGAGGCCGACGCGGCCATGCGCGCCCTGGTGCGCTACGCCTGCGGCAAAGCGGGACTGACCTACCGCGAGCAGGAGCACGTCGGCATCGAGCGGGGCGACTACATCGTCATCAAGGCGTTCGACAAGCCCGCGCAGTTGTCCGAGCCGGCCATCGACCTGATGAGCGCCGACCTGGCCATTCGCGCCGCCGGACCGGTCGCGCCGGACGAGGTGGTGGTGCTGAAGAAACTGCCGAAGCAGGTCGGGAGCGCGCCCACCGTTGCGGCCGCCTCGGACTGCATCGAGTGGTCCGCACGCACGGGCAGCGCGCTACGGCTTGTTGCGAGCAACGCCTCGGGCATCAAGGGCGTGATCCGCGTGATGACCGGCGGCAAGCAGGTCACCGCACAGGCGTGGGACGCCTTCGGCGCGTCGAGGCCCATCAAGGTGGAGATGCAGGGGGCCACGGCGCTCCTGCGCTACGATGCCGAGCCCAAGGGCCTCGGCATCAAGGTCACGGCGCGGTAGGGGTGGCGGGTTGGATGACCTCCCAGTCCGAGCCAATGTGCTGCAGGAGGCCCGGCGGGAGGTCGCGCCATTCCACGATGTCTACGGCGATGGGCAGGTCGGACTCGGTCAGATCGTCCCTCAGGTAGGCCAGCGTCGTCAGGTCGAGCCGTTCCGGCGAGACGATGGCAAGGTCAAGGTCCGACCAGGGCTTGGCGTTGCCCGCCACCCGTGAGCCGAAAGCCCGCACCTCCAGGCCGCTGACGTGCGCGGCCAAGATGGTGCGAATCAGCGTCAGATGGCCCGGCTGCAGGTCAATCAGGGCCTCGCCCCTCGGCCATGGCGGCCAGCAAGGCGGCTGCGTCTCGTTGGAACGCCGGGATCGCCTGGCGCACCTGGTCTGCCTTGGCCTCATCGTAGGTGTGGGCCGTCAGGTTGCGCAGTTCGCGGTAGTGCATCCATACCGACGGGTCGGCAACCAGCCCGCGAGCCGCCCCTTCGCGCAGCAATTCGCGGAACGACATCCTGTCGATCTCGGCAGGCGTGGCCGCGTCCTCCTCGAGCCGACGCTTCAGCATCTTCCAGCAGAGCTCGTAGGTGTACCCGAAGCGCTGGATGGCGGAGTCGCGGAGTTCGTCATCGGTCTGGGCCAGCGCCGACCGATCGACCGCCCGTACGAGACTGGCCAGCGCCTTGCGCAGCGAAGTGTAGTCAAGCATCGTCGGGCCTTTCTGCCATCGCGTAGCGCAACTTGGCCCTACCCCTCGATCGCCGCCTTGCGCTGCTGGATGGCTCGGATCCGGGACATGTCGAACTTGGCGGAGCGATCGAAGAGGTAGATGCCGTTCTGCTCCTGGAACACGTCGGTGAGTTGCGTGTAGCAGTAGCCGAACATGGCGGGGTTGTCCAGCAGGGCGTCGCAGAGGCCCTGGAACCGCGCGTAGAGCTCCTCCAGCGTGGTCGGGCGCTGGCCGTAGCCCCACGACGGGTCGCCGGGCTTGGCCGCCGGGTTCCACCATGTGCCGCCGAACTCACTGACGAAGTAGGGCTGCCCCTTGTAGGCCACAGACCAGCGCTCATTGCCGTCCGGGTTCACGAAGGGCTTGCCCTCCAACAGCGCATCGTGGCGCGCCTTGAAGGTGGCCGGATCCTGGTCGTAGTCGTGCGAGTCGTAGACGTCGGCATCGGCGATGCGGTGCGAGTATCCGCTGGCGTCCAGTACCGGACGCGAGGTGTCCATGGCCTTGGCCGCGAGGTAGAAGGCCTGGGTGAGGCCGTCGAGGCCCGAGATGCGGTCGGTGATCCGCTCGTGCGTCTCGTTGAGCCCGCACCAGCCCACGATGGCCGGGTGCGATACGTCGCGGTGCAGCGCCTCGAGCCACTGGGCCACGTAAGTCGCCTGCGGACGGCCGCGGTCCATGCCCCAATCGGCGAACTCGCCCCAGACGAGATAGCCCAGGCGGTCGGCATGGTAGAGGAACCGCTCCTCGAAGACCTTCTGGTGCAGGCGGGCGCCGTTGAAGCCGGCCTCCATGGAGAGGATGATGTCGGATACGAGCGCCGCATCGGAAGGTGCCGTGAGGATCCCATCCGGGTAGTAGCCCTGGTCCAGCACCAGCCGCTGGAAGACGGGCTTGCCGTTGATCTTCACCGCCTTGTCGTCGAGGACCACCGAGCGGAGGCCCGCATAGCTCCTGGCGCCGTCCACGACCTCGCCGTCGGGGCCCAGCAGCTCGATCTCCAGGTCGTAGAGGTTCGGCTCGCCGGGCGCCCAGAGCCGCACATGGTCGGCGGTGATGGGTAGCGTGAGCGTGGGCGTCATATCGCGGTCGGCGGGGACGGTGACCGATGAGACGGTGGCGCCACCGATGGAGAGCAGCGCACGGACGCTGTGGCCCGCCTTGCGGCCGACGACGGGCTGCTCCAGGATGAAGCGGCTGTTGGCCACGTCGGGCGTGATGCGCGGGCGACGCACGGCCACCATCGGCTCGGGCTCCATCCAGACGGTCTGCCAGATGCCGGTGGTGCGCGTGTAGTCGCAGCCGCGGCTGTGGTACTCGGGGCATTGCTTGCCGCGCGGGATGGCGCCGCGGGAGTCATCACGCGCACGGACCACGATCTCGGCCGTCGTGCCCGGTTCGGCCACGTCGCCCAGGTCGCAGGAGAAACCCACGCAACCGCCCTGGTGCCGGGCCACTTCGGCGCCGTTCACCCAGACCGTGGCATCGTAGTCGACCGCTTGGAAATGGAGCAGCACACGGCATCCGGCCCACTCGGCGGGTATCTCTACGGTTCGGCGGTACCAGACGGCGTTGAGGAAGTCCACATTGCCCACGCCGGAGAGGACCGACTCAGGGCAGAAGGGGACCGTGATGGCGCCCGCTAGCTTCCGCTCGCGCAGGCCACGCTCCAGGCCGCTGTCTCCGGCATCCACCTCGAAGTCCCAAACGCCGTTGAGGCAAAGCCACCGGTCGCGGGCGAACTGCGGGCGGGGATACTCGGGTCGTGGCAGGCTCATGGCGCAGCGCTCCTTGCGGCGGCCCCACAGGCCGCGTGTGATCGCCTTTAGGATACCGGCCAACGGGCTCACGGGGACTGCGCGGCGGTCTTGTTGCGCCGGCGACGGGAGCGACGTGGCCGGTAGGGTCACGGAACCACCTACCGACCACGTTGCCTGCTGTTTCGGCCGACCCGATCTACTCGGCCGTCGCCTTGATGCCCAGCTTGCCGAGGGAGGCCACGATGGCCTTCTCGTTGCCGGAGCCTATGACGACATCGGCGATGGCGCCGGACCGGTCGACGATGAACAGCGTCGGGATGCCGGACACGCCGTACTTGGACGCGGCCACGCTGGCCTTGTTGTCGCGGCCGGCTGGGTCAAAGCCGAACGTGAACGAGTACTTGCTCCCCGCATTCCTGCTGATCCAAGCGTCGAACGGATCCTTCGCATCGAACACGTTGACGCTCAGGACCACGACGCCCTGATCCTTCACCTGGTCGTAGATGCGCTGAAGGCCGGGCATCGATGCCTGGCACGGTCCGCACCAGGTCGCCCAGAAGTCGAGAATCACGATCTTGCCGCGGAACTCGCTGAGCCGGAGCGGCTTGCCGTCGGGTGTTTGCACCGCGAAGTCGGCAGCCTTTGCGCCGGCCTTGGCGAGTACCCTGGGCGGTTCCGGGTTGACCGGCTTCGCCGCGGCGCCCGGCGGCTCGGACGGCGCCAGGGTCAGTTCAGACCCGCTGACGCTAGGGTAAGCCCGATACCACTTGCCGTCGATCTGGACGGGCTCGGATATGTCGAGCGCGTCGACCGTCGTCTGGCCGTCAGCACCGAAGCGCTCCAGCAGCAACCAGACTGGCTTGCGGGTGCGGTCGCCGGGCGCCGGTACCGTGAAGATGGCGTCGCTACTATTCTCGGCCAGGGTGAGAGATACCGTCTTGTCACCCAGTTGCGCGTTGCCGGAGCGGGTACTCAACCGCACGAAACCCGCAGTCGGGCTACCATGCCGTTTATAGAAGAAGAGCGTGTACTTGGCCGTCTCCTTCTCCATCAGCGCGTCGCCCCAGGAGGCGTGGAGCTCAACGTCACGCTCGTAGGAGAGGACTCCATCGCGGTCGGTGGCCTTGTCCCAGTCAGGCGCGCCATCGTCGGTCAGGTCTCCGTTCTGGTTCTTGTCGAAGTAGACCCGCCCGGTCTCGCCCTTGGGTTCGTCGGTGGCGAAGTAGGTCACGGCGAGCGGCCCATTGCCCAGACGCACGGCACCGTACCGCGGGGTAGTGCGGTATGCCGGTTCACGGCTGATGGCGGCCGGTCGGGTCTCAATGAGCGAAACGGAGCCCGGGAAGTAGGGGCGGTGCGTTCGGCGCAACACGTCCATGTCCAGGCCGCGCGGGGCGATCCCGAGGCTTACGGTGATGGCCTTGCCGGTGGCCGCAGGGCCGTTCCCGCTACGAAGGCCCACCATAGGCACTGTGGCTCGCTTGGTCGGGGGCGGGGCGGCCTGGCCGCGCGCCAGTGAGCAGAGCGCGGCCAGGACCGAACCGATGACGACGGTTCTGGGTTGCATAGAGGCCTATACGCCCCTTCCGCCCCAGGTGTAGAACACGGAGCAGTTGGTGGAGGGGCTCAACGGCGGCGTCCCGGCGGGTGGCTGGTAGCCCGTAGAGGTCTTCTGCGGATTGGCGATGACGTCATCCGTCTTGGGGTGCTCAGCGTACCACCAGACGTTCGGTGTTAGGGTCTGCTCAGGCCTCAGGTACTTCGAGTGGCCGTCAGACAGGGCGTAGTTGGCGCCGCCCTGGTGCCGCTTGTACTGCTCGGTGCCATTGAACGTGCGGCCCTGATAGGCGGAGCACGCCGAGTACGCGCTGTTGGTGGCTCCGACGAAGTTCGAGTAGAGCCCGTAGATGCCCGAGGCCTTGCTGGTGCCATCCGACGCTATGATAAGCTCGGACGGCGACTCGATGGCTGCCAGGGTCAGCGGGTTGGGCGTGTTGCCGAACCAACTGCCGAAGTAGAGCGTTCCGGCGTCAACCGCCACATGCTGGTTCAGTGAGTAGGTTCTCGGCTTGGGGCTGATGTAGTATGCCGACGCGGGCCGCACCCACGCCGACTCCGGGCAGTTCCAGATCGCCACGCTCTTGATATAGGGCGATAGGAGCAGGTCGAAGACCTCATTGCTGCGCGGCAGACCGGGTCGGGCTTCGTCAGCGCCCTGGAGCGTTCCGGTCGCCGACTTGACGGCCAGGGGCACGACGGTCTCGTCGTAGTCCTGCAGGTACATGAGCGCCGCCAGGGCGATCTGCTTCGTGTTCGAGAGGCAGGCGGTCTTGCGGGCGGACGCCCGGGCCTGCGCGAAGACCGGGAAGAGGATGGCTGCCAGTATGGCGATGATCGCTATCACAACCAGCAGCTCTATGAGGGTGAACGCCCGAAGGCGTCGTGATGTGTGACTCAATGGTGACCTCTCGCATGGCGAATGGCAGGCGCGGATGGCGCGCCCCAGGGCCATTCTGGGAGTGGCGTCTCAGCAATGAGAGCGCCTATAATGCCGACGGCGCCGGGACCGTGACCCCGGCTGGCGGAAGAGGGCTGCGTCTCCCGGGCTACGCTGTCACCGAGAGACGCAGGTACAGATGCAGTGTGAGAAGGGCGCCGAGCCGCCTCGGGTACGGCACGGCGCTACTGCACTACGGGGACATTCCAAGTAGTCGGGTCTCTGTGCGTTCATGAGCGTAGTTGAGCTTCGATCAGTGCGATCAGAGCTTGACGGTGACGCCGACCGCGACCTGATTGTTGATGGCAGGGCCGAAATTGGCTACGCCCAGGTCCACGTTCACACGGTCGCTGGCTATATAGCGGAGGGCTAGGTCGGTCCAGGTGCGGCCGCCGATCTGCTCCTTGAACTCGGTGCCCAAGATCAGGGTCTTGGTGACAAAGACGGCGGCCGAGCCCTCCCACTTGATCCTTGCGCCGGAGGCCTTGCCGAACAGGCCGTTGCCTACCACCTTGGTGGACCGTACGCCCAGGTCCAGCAGGACGGTGCTGGTGCCGATCTTCACCACCTTGGCGGCGGATAGGCCCAGGTCCGTGGCGCCTCCCACACCCACCAGGTCGCGAGCGATCAGGGTTGCGGCCACCGCCGGACGTGTGGGCGTTTCGGTCTGGAAGAACCACTTCACAGGCACTACGTTCTGGCTCGGCACGCCGCTGACGCCGCTGGTGATCCGGGTCAAGCCGATCTCCACGTTGCCGCGCAGGCCCGCCGCCACGCTGAACGTGGTGACCTCGCCCAGACGGTCAAGGTTGATGTAGTGAGTGGACGCCTCGTACCTCCCTGGGGCCGTGGTGAACGGCAGCGCGTTCAAGAAGACGCCGCCCTGCCCTTCCCAGTTGAGCTGAGCCGACGAGCGATCCGCGGCAAGAGCCAGAAGTACGACCAGCGTCGCCCAGGATGCCGCGCGGCGCGCTGTGATTCCACAACTATTTCGAATACCCATCTTCATTGATCTCCTTGGAGTGGTGTGATGCTGAGGACCACAGGCCGTAACGGCCGCGGCGACTCGCGACA
Source organism: uncultured Chthonomonas sp. (assembly GCA_903951425.1). Classification (GTDB taxonomy): domain Bacteria; phylum Armatimonadota; class Chthonomonadetes; order Chthonomonadales; family CAJBBX01; genus CAJBBX01. The sequence goes on along the minus strand of CAJBBX010000012.1, from coordinate 90,666 downwards.
ACGCTTGGCCCGCCGGGATCAGGCGGCCAATGCGGTGACCCCGTGCGCCACGATGACGGCATCGGCGACACGGTAGAGGGATGTGTTCTGCCTTGCGCATAGCTGCTGCAGCCGTGCCAGGGCAGTGGCGTACGTGAGCCCGTACCCGTCCATCATGATCCCGACGGCGTGACTTACGGTCTTCAGCGTCAACCACTCCGAGTTAAGCTTGTCGACCCGGGTGGTGAGACCGCAGGACCTCTGCCACACCCCGAAGGCGATGTGGACTGATGCCAGTAGCGCGTCGTCGGATACGGGGATGGTCAACACGCCGTAGACACCCGCCCGCGCGGCCTCGGCCGCTTCGAGGCCGCTCTCCCCCGGCAGGACCAGTACAACGGGGGCGGCTCGTCCGCCGCGAAGCAGTGGGGCGCTCACCAGGGCCTCCGTAACGGAGGCCGGCGCCAGCACCACCACGGCGCTACCGGTCGAGCCCAGAGCGCGCACGACTTCATTGTGGCTGGCGCCGCAGGTGCGGACATCGAGCCCGGAACCGGCCAGAGCGCGGCGGAGACCGACACGGACCTCGTGCTCCGCTGCGCATACTACGACGCGGCGCAGACCTGCGCCGGAACTGCTGCTACTCATCGACATACCTCCCTGGCAACGTAGACAAGACCTCTGCTGGACTTGCCCGGCCCGCATTCATAGCGCCACCAGTGATCGGCGGCATCTAGGTATCCAACTGGCCAAGGGCGAGGCGAAGGGTCCGCCCCGATGAAGGCTCACACGCCTATGAACGGCCCGAGGTGCGTCTCCCGGAGCGGCGATGTCAGCGGGAGACGCTGGTACAGACGCAGAGGATGGGCGGTGACGCAAGGCAGCCGAGCACAAGCCGACCGCAGGCGCCCGAAGTGCCTGGTGAACCGCTACGGAGCCGATTGTCGTGCTGCGTGAGTGCCATACGCCTGCCGGGTCCAACCTCGCCGAAGTGAAGTCGATAGAGTCGATCATTTAACTCAACACCGATAGGATACCAGTCGAGCAGGCCAGGAGTCAACAGGTGCGGCGCCGGATGTGTGAATCGGCGGCAGAGGTGGCGGGACGCGTGTGACCGGTGGCTCGCATCACCGAGAGCCAGTACCCACCATACAGGCATGGGGCGGGTCCTCAGCAGCCCGCCCGTTTCGGCCCTGCCCTACTCGGCCTTCCAGTAGGCTCCGGTCCAGGGCAGCAGCTGGAGGCGGAAGCGAGCGTAGCCGTCCGACCCTCGCTGCAGGGCCAGGCCCGGGAATGCAACGCCGGCAGGGAGGCGCACCGCCACAGTGCAGTCGGTGGCGAGGCCCTGGCGCTCACGAGCCATGAGGAAGCGGCCGTCGTCGCTGAGGTGGACGCGCAGGTTGGCAGGGGCCACGATGGGACGCTCGATGCCCGCGGTGGTCACCATAGCCTCGAAGAGCGGCACGAGGGCGTCGGCGGGCTTCTGCACTGGACAACTGGCCCACCCGTAGTTGGACGCGAAGCCCAGCGGGAAGCCGAACGCCAGCACGGCGTTGCCGGCCACGCGGGTGGTGCGGGCGACCACGGCGCCTCCGGCGGTCAGCAGCGGCTCGCCGACGGCCGGCAGTCCCACCGAGGCCACACCGCCGAAGTCCAGCGTCATCGGCGCCGCTAAGCCGGCGAGGGCGACCGTCTGCTTGCCTTTCAGGGGCGCTGAGCCGGTGTAGTCCGTGGCGCCCAGCCACCGGGCCGCTACGGTGGGGAAGCCGGTGGTGGGCTGCATCCGCGCATCCATGTTGCCGATCTTGCCGACGGCGACGGCGCGCTTACCCGCATGCTTCGGGTCGCGTAGCCAGCGGTCCAGCGCCTGCCACGCTTCGGCGGGCTGGTCGGTGGCGAGGTTGGGGATCACCACGAGCTGATACTGGGACATGTCCACCTTGAGCTTGGCAGGGCCGTAGGCGATGTCGCGGCCTGTCAGCGTGTCGAAGTCCAGGTTCAGGCGGGAGAGGGCGTCCGACACGCCGTACATGTCACCCGTGTCGAGGCCGCTCATGTTCGAGTTGGCCTGGTTGTAGTTGCGGAGGAGCAGCACGCGCACGGGACGCTTCAGCTTGAAGGGGACCCCCTGCACGGCGCGCAGGAAGGGGCCGCACCACTGGAGGAACGGCGAGTCGCCCCGGTTGGGCGCCCCGGTGTCGCCGCCCGTCATGTGGATCCAGGTGTAGGTCTGGGTCCATGCGCAACCGCCGCTGATCTCGTCGAAGAGGTAGCTGATGTAGCCGTTCTTCACCTCCTCGGGATGCTCCTTGCGGCCGATCTCGCCCTCGCCGGTGGCGATGCCCCTGGGCGTCGCGCCCTTCGCCCGGACGTAGGGTCGGTAGGGCGCCACCGTCTTTATGGCCTTCCTGGCGGTGTACCAGGGCTCCATGCCGGAGAGGTCGAAGTTGTAGTCGTGGTCGCCCAGGCCGATGACATCGAAGGGCAGGTCGGCCCGGCGGAAGAGCTCGGGCCAGTGCCAGCTCCCCTCGGAGTCGTTGGCGTTGCAGAAGAAGAGGAGCTGGTTGGGGCAGGCCTCGCGGACCGTCCGGGCCCAACTACTGAGGAAGCCGTAGAAGAGCTGATCCTGCTGGAACTCGTAGAAGTCGGTCCAGAGCGGATCGAAGGGGATCGAGCTGTTGGTGATCTCCCGGTGGCCGCCCAGCTCCAGCTCGGGCTCCTCCGGCGAGCGGAAGTTGGGCCAGCCGGGCAGCGGGACCTGGTTCCAGGCGTTGACGCGGTCGAAGACGCCCTCCTTCAGCTCGAAGGCCGGCTTTAGCACGGGCTCGGGCGGCAGGCCGCGCCAGTTGGACTCCCAGTAGCCCGAAGGCGAGAGGCCGGGCTTGAACCCCGAGGTGTCGCTCATATCATAGGCCCAGCGCGTTCGCCGCTTGAACTCGGCCAACGTGCCGTACTTGTGACGGAGGAAGTCCGCGAACTGCGCCTGCTGGTGCGGATTGGCCAGGTCGTAGCCCACGAGAATGTCCTCCTCGCCGGCCATGTAGCCCAGCACGTTGCGGCAGCCGGCGTAGCGCGCCATCACCTTGCGGTGGGCAAGGGCATTGGCCCGCGCCAGCTCCGGATAGAGGTGGTAGCTGCTGCGGTAGGCCCAGGGGATCGCGGTATGGGGGTTCCAGTAGAAGTCGGCCTCGAACAGGATGTACCGGCCCATGGCGTACGCCCGCCGCACGTACTCGTCAAGCAGCTCTACGGCGTACTGGCATTTGGGGGCGGATGCGCCCTTGGGCTGGAAGGAGGCCGGCAGCTTCAGCCAGTCCCCGTTCTTGTCCAGTAACGCGGAAAGGCCCAGGAAGCGCATATACGGGTGCACCTCAGCCTGGGCCATCATGGCCAGATCGCGATCGAGCAGGTCCCAGTCGAACTCGGGCGCCATAGGGTGGTAGGCGCCGTTGTTGGTGTACATGGCCAAGAGCAGGTGGCGCACCGCGCCGGAGCCGTCGACCAGCTCGCCGTTCTCGTTCACACGGCAGGGCGCCTGGAACTGCGCGGCCCAGTCGGCGCGGGAAGGCGCAGCGTCCAGTCTCAGGACGGAGTGCGTGCGGTCCCTGGGCCAGTCGCGCTCGAGCTTGTCGTTGTGCGCCTTGAACAGCGCGCGGACGCCCTCCTTCGGCAGCGGCGCGAACTCCTGGTGCCGCTCGGCGGGCTTGCCGGGCTCGGGGTGGTAGCCTCCGACATCGCGCGGGGCGGCCCAGTCGCCGGCCGCGGCGGGGTTCTTCGCCCAATCGGCGGCGGGCTTGCCGGCGACCTCCCAGCCCTCCACGCGCGAGGCGAAGTCCTCCACCGAACCGTCGATGTACTCCACCCGCATCTGGGCGTAGAAGACAGCGCCGTAGTCCCCGTAGGAGCGCAGGGCGACGAAGAGCGGCCCGGGCGGCGTGCGGTCGGCCACGTCCTTCCAGAGCCGGGCGCCGGGCTCGAACATGAGCCGCCCGCTGAAGTAGGCGCGGATGGGCCCCTGCGCATGGAGGAAAAGTACAGCCCGCCGCACCGGCTTGGCTATGCGCCATGTGGTGCGGGCGTACGAGACGGCGCCGTTGCTCGACCAAAACTCGTCGGCGGCGCGGGTGGGAGCGCTGTTGCCCTGAAGGAAGCGGGCCTGCTCCGGGATGTACGGCGCGGGTTCCGAGGCAGGCAGCCAGACCGGCCGGCGCGGTGCGGCGGAAGCGGCCGCGGCAGCGAACAGCAGGGCGCAGATGGACAGGATGGCTTGCATGGCGATCCTCCTCGGCCTCGACGGATTCTGCCCTCGCAGGGGCTTGCACAATAGTGCGGAGTGCGCTATAGTGTAGCGCCATAGTGCGGTTGCACAGCGCAACAGCCCGGAAGCCGGTGCCCATTGAGTGAGATACCAGTATCCGACGTGATGCCGCTCTACCTCGAGATCAGCCTGGTCCTCCGCGGCCGGGTGGATCGGGGCGAACTCGCGCCGGGCCAGAAGCTGGCGGGCGAGCGCGCGCTGGCCATCGAGTTCAGCGCCAGTCCCGTCACCATGAGCCGCGCGCTGGGGGTGCTTGTGCGCGACGGCCTGCTCGTGCGGCGGCCCGGCTCCGGCACCTACGTCGCCGCCACTGTCGCGGCGCCCGAGGCCGATCCCGGCCGATCTCGGGTCCACAACGAGATCCTGGTCGACACCAGCCCCATCGACCAACCGCTCTTCAACCACTACATGGGGCCCGTCATGGACGGGATACGCCTCGCGGCCGAAGCGCACGGCTGCGTGGTGCGGTTCCTGGACGGTCAGACCTCCGGCACGCTGACGCCCGCCGATCTGGGCCCGAGGCAGGGCCTGCTGCTGCTTGCGCCCCTCGCCGACCGTGCCGACGCCGCCGAGGAGTTGGCTCGGACGCGCCCGGTGGTGGCCTGCGGCGTGCAGTGGACCGGCCACAAGGTGCCCTCGGTAGACAGTGACAACGTGGATGCCGCCAGGCAGGTCGTGGACTATCTGGCGCGGCTGGGGCACCAACGAATCCTGCTGCTCACGTCACCCGATCTCCGTACCGACACCCGCGACCGCCGGTCGGGCTTTCGCCTTGCCATGGCCGCCCATGGCCTCGAGGCCGATCTACAGCTGGAGGCCGAGGGGCCGGAAGCCCTGGGCGACGCCGGCCGCGAGGAACTCAGTGCCGTGATGTTGGGCCGGGCCGCTCCTACGGCTCTCTTCGCTACGGAGTACACGCTCGCCCTGGAGGCTATGGCCAGGCTTCGGGAACTGGGGCTGCACCTGCCCAACGACGTCTCGGTGGTGGGTTTCGACGACCCGGTATCGGCCGCCTATCTCTCGCCGCCGCTCACCACGGTGAGCCAGCCGCTACAGCAGATGGGCCGGCAGGCCGCCGAGATGCTGCTGGACCTCATTGACCACGGCGTCCACGAGTGCCCTGCCGCGGTCTTCCCCTGTTCGCTCATCGTTCGAGGGTCGTGCCGCAGCACGAGGCACGAATAGCGTTCGTACAAACCAGATCGGAAGGAGGTGTCAATGCCAAAACTGGATCCCAAGTCTGGACCGTCGATCCCGCCTTGGGCGGCTATCGTGGTGATCGTAGTGATCATCGCGGTATTTGTCGGGGCCTTCATCTACACGTCGACGCCCCGAGGACCCGCGCCGGAACGCCCGGGAGGGCCTCCCAGCGGGATGACCCTCGGGGGTGGCCCGGGCGGAGCCGGCGCTCGGCCGGGCGGGGCTCCGGCAGGCATGATGGGCGGGCCGCCCGGTGGCATGGGCGGCATGGGCGGACGGCCAGGCGGACCTCCGCCAGGAATGGCGGGCGGGCCGGCAGGTGCGACCGGCAGGTAGCACGTCTCGCACCACGGGTTGTATGCATCACGTCTCTGAAGGAAGGGTAGCATAGATGAGCCAACGCCGAGCGTTTACGCTGATCGAGCTTCTGGTCGTTATCGCGATCATCGCGATACTCGCCGCCATCCTCTTCCCGGTGTTCGCCAAGGCGCGCGATCAGGCACGGTCAGTGGTCTGCCTGAGCAACAACAAGCAGATCGGCACCAGCCTTGCGATGTACATTCAGGACTACGACGAGACCATGCTGACCCGCAAGGCCGGTGGAACCACCGGCGGCAACGGGGCCTACAACAACGGCTGGAACAGCGACGGTGACTTCGACTACAGCCGCTTCAACCCGGCCGTCACCGCCAACCGGCTGGGCTGGGGCTTCCTCGTCCAGCCCTACATGAAGAACACCCAGATGCTCTACTGCAACTCATCGCTGCAGAAGCCGGACGATCCGACCAACCTCTCCTATGCCCTGCGCAACGGCCCACAGTACCTCGCCGTGGCCTGGGGATGGGAGAAGCTGGCGAACTGGGGCCGCCCGTCGCAGACCATCTGGATCCATGAGTGGTGCCTCAATCACGGCAAGGGCGGCATCGACGCCTCCCGCAACGCCTCCGACTGGGGCAACGGCATTCCGTACGCCAGCATGAGCCGCGACGCAGGCATGAACGTCTCCTATCTAGACGGCCATGCCAAGTTTAATATGCCGAGGCCCTGCGACGCCGGCACCCGCGGCGACGACGGCATCCGCTGGAACTTCTGGTGGTTCAACGGCTACGACGGCAGCGAGAACATGTACTTCATGTGCCCGTAGGTCGTCGAGTACGCTGAAGAGCACGGCGGGGCCGACCGACTCCAACTGGGGTCTGGTCGGCCCCCGGTGCGTGTGACCGGTCCGCTGGGGTACATTCTGCTCCGTGGACCGGCGCCGTCCGGACCGGAAATGGAGTGCTGACTTGGTAATCCGCAGTCTCGCCACGGCAGGCCTTGCCGCGTTCGCCCTGTTGCTCCTCCTCCGCGCCGATGCCCTGGCGCAGGCCCCCGTTCGCGAGCATATCGAGTGGAGCCATACCTGGATCATGGCCGTGAACAGCACCGACAAGCCCCACGTGCTGCTCATCGGCGACTCCATCACGGAGGCGGTCTTCGGGCGCGTCGAGGCGCGGTTCAAGGAGACGGCCTACCTCTGCAAGCTCACCACCAGCAAGTCGCTGGGCGACCCGCTTCTCTTCGACGAGGTGCGGACGACGCTGCGCAACACCCACTTCGAGGTGATCCACTTCAACAATGGCATGCACGGCGTGGGCTACACCGAGGCGCAGTACGCTCGCGACTACGCTAAGATGCTGAAGCTCATCAAGGCCGAGGCGCCCAGGGCAAAGCTGGTGCTCGTGACGACCACCGCCCAGCGGACGCCCGGGCAGCTGGACCGCTTGACCGACTTCAACGAGCGGATCAAGGTGCGGAACCAGGTCGTCCGCGAACTGGCCGCAAAGAACGGGCTCCTAGTCAACGACCTATTCGCGCTGGTGGCCGACCGGCAGGACTTCACCAGCGGCGACGGCACGCACCTCAGCGCTGCCGGCATCGATGCCCAGGCGGACCGCGTCTGCTCCATCCTCGAGCATCTCATCAAGTAGCCGCGCAGGGCCGGCGTTGCCCTGCTGGAGGTTTCGCGATGATCACTGCCCTGCTGACCGCCTGTCTCGTCTCCCTGGCGCTCGCGCCGCAGAAGCCCCGGGACCTGCTGCCGCCGGCGCCGGCCGGCAAGGCCTGGAAAATGGTCTGGAACGACGAGTTCAGCGGACGCAAGCTGGACGACAAGAAGTGGGAGACTCCCGCGGACTACGCTCGCCGCGACGGCTGGTGGATGCGGAAGGCCATCGAGTTGGACGGCAAGGGCAACCTCGTCATCAGCATCTTCAAGGACGGCGACAAGTACATCGACGGCTGTGTTCGGACGCGGGGCAAGCTCGAGCATTCGTTCGGGTACTACATCGCCCGCGTGAAGATGCACAACCAGCCAGGCCACTGGCCCGCCTTCTGGCTCTACAACGGCTGCCAGGGCAACCTGGGCAATGGCGGGGTCGACGGGGCCGAGATCGACATCTTCGAGAAGCCCTGGCTCACCGACAAGGTGAACTGCGCCATCCACTGGGACGGCTACGGCAAGGAGCACCGGTCCGAAGGCACGCAGGTCGACGTCCCGGGCATCTCGGATGGATGGCATACATTCGCGCTCTGGTGGGCCGAGGACACCTACATCTTCTATGCCGACGGCCAGGAGATCTGGCGCAGCGAGGCGGGCGGGATCTGCACGAAGCCGCTCTACATCAAGCTGAGCGACGAGATCGGTGACTGGGCCGGCGACATCAAGAAGGCGGCCCTGCCGGACAGGTTCATGGTGGACTATGTGCGCGTCTACGACCTGGTAGAGAAGGGGCGGTAGTGTAGGCTGTCGCCCACGCAGATGAACGCCCCGCCGCCGCGGCGACTGCCGTAGCGGCGGGGCGTTGCCGTTGGTCAGTACCCGTCGACGCGGTAGTTCAGTACGTGCGTGTCGGGATCGACGGCGGGGATCGCCGCCGAGGTATCGATCTGTGCGTAGGCATCCCAGCTGCCGGTGGGCGTATGGTATTTGGGCACGTTGGAGTCGAGGTGGATGCCCTGGGCCGGCGGCGAGAAGCCGTAGTCGTTGACATTCGCCTTCACCTGCTCGACCCGGTCCGGGAAGACGCGGAGCACCATGAGGTCGAATGACCAGATCAAGTCCGTTCCCATGCGCACGTCGGGCACATGGTTGCGGACGCTCTGCAGCGCCGACTCCACCGTGTCGTCCGCCACCGGGAAGTGGGTGGCTACGGTCAGCTTTGGGCGAGGCCGTATCTGGCTCATCAGGTACCCGAAGGCGCCCTGCGGGGTGTGGGAGCTGTTCTGCACGTCCGTGATGGCCTGTAGCGTCGCCACCCACATGGGGTCGTTAGGGTCGCCGGGCGCGTCGAGCCCCATGTTCTTATATGCCCAGACCTCGGCCGGGGGCACCATCTCATGGATGAAGACATCCACGCCCTTGCCGCCGTTGACGGCCTGCCGTACGCTATGCTGCTCGGGCTTGGTGTCGCTGGTGTAGATCATCGACAGGCCGTTCCACTCCAGCTTGTAGCCTATGGAGCCCTTGCGGCAGTGGATCACCGGGAAGTGCGTGACCCTTGCGCCGGTCGCCGCATTGGCGTAGGCCACGTTGTCGCCCGCCGTTCGGCCGTACCGCGTCCAATTGAGCTCGATCGGCACCATCGCGTAGGCGTCGTTCCGGGGGTCATCGCCCACCGGTACGGGATCGACGGGTAGCCCCCAGGTCTGGCGCGTAGGCGGCACGTAGCTCTTGTAGCTGGTGGACTGGAAGCTGAAGCTCTCGGTGTGCCAGCGCATCGCCTCGCGGAGGTTGCGGCAGTAGGCCTTGACGCCGTCATCGTACATGCGGGCCGCCATGGCCGGGTTCCTCATGAGGCCCCACTCGCTCGGACCGCCCGTGTAGCGCGGTGCAGGCACGCCCGAGGGGCCAGGTCCCCACACATAGAGCGGCGACTTGCGATCAGCGGATGGGCCAAAGCAATAGATGTGCGTCAGGTCGCTCATGTGGTCGCCGTGCAGGTGGTTGATGAAGACCTTGTCCATCCGGCCGTATCCGACGCCCATCGCGCCATAGTTGGCGCAGACGCCGGAGCCGCAGTCGAAGATGAACTGGTCACGCGGGCGTCCGCGGGACGGGTTGGCCGGGTCGGTCACCCAGCCGACCTCGACGAAGACACTCATCATTTGCTGGGCACGGCGGACGGGCGGGATGCACGAGCCCATGAACGATATGCGCATCTCGTTGGCGGCCAGCGGCGTCGAAGGGTCAAAGTCCGGTAGCGTCTCCATGTAGCTGTACTGCCGCCGCGGGTCGCCGGACGGTGTGGGGGAGGCCCTTGCATGCTGCGGCGCCGCGCCCGCAACGAGGCCACCGATGGCCAGACCAGTTAACTTCACGGCATCCCTGCGCGAGACGACATCCCTGCTGTTCGTTGGTCCTGCTCCCATGTAATCCCTCTCTGTTCTGGTTGGGCGTCCACGGCATCTGCGGAACCGGAGCAACCGTGAGCGCCCGTGGGTTTCCGGGCATAGGCGGCTACCCTATCGGGGTCGGGGCGACAGGCGTGTGAAACGAGGCGGTCCGGAACCGGCTCAGCGGCGGGTCACCATCCAGCCGCCGGCCACCAGCGCTCGGCGCACAGGTCCGAGGGATCGCTCAAGGAGGAGGCCGCGATGGCCGCCTCCTGAGCGGTCAGGCAATCTACATGCAGATCAGTTGGGGGGTCTTATCGGGCAGGCCGGCACGGCGCTCCTCGCGCCTATGCCGCGCAACCTCCACGGAAGGCGGCGCGGTGCGGCATTGCGCATCGGAGCAACGAACGCAGACGGAGTCTGGCATGGGCGAGCCCCATCGTCTGTCCGCAGTAGCGCGCAACCCGGTTCGGGGAGTCCCCTGCATGCGCGTAGGGGCTTTCCCTTACACCGATTCGCTGGACGACATGACCGGGGCTGCGTGGGCGATGGCGTGGCGCCGCAGGGCGCGCATGCCGTCCAGGCCCAGCTTGGCCTGGATCCGGGCGTAGTAGGATTCCACGGTGCGCGAACCGATCCTGAGAGTGGCCGCTATCTCCACCGTGCCCTCGCCGCGCCCCATGAGGTGGTAGACCTGCCGCTCCTGCTCGCTCAGGTCGTCAGCGGGGTCCGCCGCCACCTGGTGCGTCACCAGATCGACCAGGGCCTCGGCCGCCCGCGGACTTACGAAGCGCCTCCCGGCGGCCACATTGGCGATGGCAGAGACCAGGATCTGGTACGCTTCGCGCTTCGTGACGTAGCCGCCCGCGCCGGCCTCAAAGGCGCAGCGAACGTGCGCGGGGTCTTCGTGCATGGAGTAGACCAGTACAGGCACGCCCAGACCGCGCAGGTCGCGCACTACCTCCACGCCGTCGTCGGGGCCGAGCGAAAGGTCGACCAACGCGGCATCGATGCACCGGTCGGCCGCACACAGCAGAGCCTCAGCGCGATTGCCCGCCTCCGCCACCACCGTGACGCCCTCTTGCGCCAGCAGAAGCGCCAGGCCCTGACGCACGGCCGGATGGTCATCGACAACAAGGACGGCGATCGCCGGTTGTGGCTCTGACTGTTCAAGGCGCATATCGTGTGGCCCCTCCCGTTGGGTCGACGATGGCCGGCGCCTTCGCGCATCGTTCACGAGCCAGTACGCACTCGACTGAGGCGCCGTTCGGCGCCGAGCTACCCAGCCGGAGCCGGGCGCCGAGCGCCTGTGCGCGGTAGGCCATGGTGCGGAGCCCCATGCCGTCGCCGCCCGGGGCCACTGGGAGGCCGATACCGTCGTCGGTAACCAGCACGACGACATCGTCAGGACGCCCACGAAGCTCCACCTCAATGCGCGTGGCGCGGGCGTGGCGGACGGCGTTGCTCAGGGCCTCCTGGGCGATGCGGTAGAGATGCTGGGCGACCTGAGGATCATACACGCGCACGTCGCCGCTCGTCCGGTACTCGCAGCGCACCAGCCCGGTCCTCTGCACCTGCCTCACTGCAGCGTGCAGGGCATGCGCCAGGGCCTCCGGCTCCGGGCGAAGTGGGTTCAGGCCCTGTGCGACGGCCTGGGCATCATCGATGGACGCCTCGAGTAGGCCCGACAGCGCGGCCAACTCCGCGCTCGCTACCGCGCCGCCTCGCGCCAGTGTACGCTCCAGAGCCTGGCAACGAAGCAACGCGCCGGTCATCTGCTGACACACGCCGTCGTGCAGGTCGTGGCCCAGGCGGCGCCGTTCCTCGTCGGCCGCACCGGCCAACTCGCCCTCGAGCCTCCGCCGCCGGCTGATCTCATCGTCCCGTTCGCGTGCGGCCTTTCGCTCTGAGACCAGCGCCTGCACGAGGAAGCGCTGGAAGGCGTCGAGTACGGTCATGACCCCGACCATCATCCCCAGCATCGGCAGGCCCGCTAGCGGCAGGCGGCGAGGCCCCTGGTACGCATCGAAGAGCGGAGCCAGCAGCAGGACACCGGCGCTAACGGCCATGGCGGCTCGGCCCGAGCGCGGGCCGACCAGAACCAGGGCGAGGATGGGCAGGACGATGGGCATCGACCGGACCAGCGGCCCGTCGGGCACGCTGTAGGCGCCTACGACCGACAGGACATACCCCGCACCGAGCGCCACCCAGACGCGCACAGCATGGTTGGCGCTACGGATCAGCGTGACGACCAAGAGGACCGCGTAGGCGCCGCAGCCCGCCACCACAGCCGTCGGTGGCGCCCAGGGCAACTGACCGGACAGGGCCAGCAGCAGCACTGGCAGGTATGCGAGCGAGGACACTACGAGAAGTGAATGGCTGGCCTTAAGCCGCCACTTCAGGAGCACCAGGTCGATCTCCGAGACGTTGGCCGCCATGGGAGCGCTCCGGCTAGAGCCCGCAAACCGTCTCGGCGATGGTGTCGGCGGCGCCGGGGCTGGCTGCGGCTCGGGCTCGGGTCCGCATCTCCTCCAGCCTGTCCCGGTCCGTGAGCAGGCCGCGGGTCAGGTCCGTGAGGCTCTCGGCGTCGGCGGCCGTGGCACCGGCGCCGACATGCTCCAGGAAGAGCCGGTTGCCGTCCTCCTGCCCGGGGATGAGCAGTGGGCGGTGGATGAGCATGGGCACGCCGGCCGCCATGCACTCGGACATGGTGAGGCCGCCGGGCTTGCCGACGACGAAGTCGGCGGCGTGCATGCGGGTGGCCACCTCGGCGACAGGCAGGAGCGGCTCCACCTGCAGCCTGAAGCCGCGGCCCCGCAGGTCATCGCTCATCCTGCTCAGGTGGGTGTGGGCGGCAAGGTTGCGACCGCATAGCACCGTAATGTGGCAGGGCACGCCGGCTGCCGCCAGGGCGCCTACGGCCTCGGTGACGGGACCGGCGCCGATGCCCCCGCTGGTGACCAGCACCGACGGTGTCTCCGGGTCGGCGCCCAGCGCCCTGCGTGCGTCGGGCCTGCTCACGCGTGCGAAGAAGGCCGCGTCGGTGGGAATGCCGCTGATGGTCGTGCGCCGGCCGGCGTCGGGATCGCGCCGCGCGATCACATCGCGGGTCCAGTCGCCTGCCACGAAGTAGTGGTCGGGGTAGCCCCGCATCCACATTCGGTGTGGGTAGTAGTCCGTGACGACGACGGCGACGTTGAACGGAGCGGCGATGCGCCGGAGCCGCTCAAGCTGCGGCTGCGGCAGCGAGTGCGTACAGACCACCCAGTCCGGCTTCTCGCGCCGCATGACGGCCCGGAGCCGGGCCATGTAGTGGAGGTCCAGCGCCGTCTGGAAGTGGTACGTGAGGCGTGGCCGGTCGGAAACGCGGTAGAGGTGCCCCCACAAGTCGGGCCAGTAGCGCACCAGCGTCTCATAGCCACCCAGGAACCAGGCCCGGAACACGGGCGGTGTCAGGTTCAGCACGTCGATCACCTGCGCGTCGATGCCGCGGGTATGGAACGCCGCCGAAACGGCGTGGGCGGCGCTGAGGTGCCCTCCGCCGGTGGAAGCCGAGAGCAACAGCGTGCGGGGCAACGCCTTGGCGCGGAGGGCGCCGCTCAAGCCCGGGCCTCTCGGCGGGCCATCGCCCGGACGATGCGCGCCCGATGGTGCCGTTGGATCAGGGCGCACCAGAGGTTGAGGCAGATCAGGAACAGCACGTAGGCCACTCCCACGGCCATGCCGCGATGGATCGCCGCCACCAGGAACGGCACATGCAGCAGCAGGCCGAACAGGTGCGACACCTCGGCCACGCGCGACTGACCGTCGAGGCCGGCAAGGCTGGCCGCGCCGCGCGGGAGGAAGTCTGGCCCGCTGCGGCCGCCTTCAGTGCCGGCGAAGGCCACTGAGTAGACCCATAGCACCACGCGGCGGAAGGCCTGCGCGCCGGTCCCGCGGAAGAAGGCCTCGGTCTCGAAGCGACGCGGGGCGAACCAAAGCGCTGCGGACCGCCGGCCCAGGAGCGCCGGGGCGGGTGCGTACCGTGCGGCCGGCCGCGCGGAGCCGGGGCCGTCGGGCAGAAGGTCGAGGCAGCGCGCGCGTTTGTAACGCTCGAGGCCGACGCAGGCGGCGTGCATGGCGCAGAGCGCGCCGCCGTAGGCCGCCAGCGGGGCGGAACCGACGGCCGCGCCCAGCGGCGCCAGTGGCGCCTGAACCGCAATAGCCAGCACGTTGACGACCTCGTGGTAGCGTGACCACCAGATGACACGGCGGGCCTCATCGGTGCCGAAGGCGCCGGTCAGGGATTCGCCGGCCGGGGGAGGCAGGCATTCCCCGTACATGCGGGCCACCAGCCCGAAGAGCGGGCGAAGGCCCGCGCGCTCGTAGAGCCGACCGCCCCGCTCGCAGGCGCTCACCGAAAGCCAAGCCTGCCAGAGGGATCGGCGGGACGAGGCGTCCATCGCGCGGCTCACGCCGTCAGCCATCAATGGGTGCGGCGATTGGGACTCGGGCATCCTGGTCTCTCTGCGGCGCAGGCGGCGGCGCGGACGCGGGTGCGGTCACTCTACTGCCCCCATGTTATACCTGCGGGGAGCTTCGGCAGATCGGGCAGACGTCAGGTCGGCGACTCGGGGGTCGCGTCCGCGATCTGCCATGCCGACGCCCGATTGTAAAGTGTAGCCTCGGAAAATGTCCGGGTGAGGTATAGTGACGCCTCAGCTGGGTGCAACAGCGATCTGGACCGCGCGCCACGGTTGGCGCGTACCGATCAACGCCTTGTTATGTACGCGGTGTATTAGCAGACCTGCCAGGTCCACTCTTGTGTGTGCGCGCTATCGGCGTGCCACCGGTCGCGAGTAGCGCCGGCTATCCCCCGAGAGGCTGCCTGTCCGTGCGCCTGTGCACGTTCCGGGCAGAGGACCTGATCAAATGGCATGTTCGTGGCGCACCGCACTGCGGGCCATTGCGGCCCTGTTGCCGGCTCTTATCGTGACCCCGGCTGCCGCCGGCGATGGCTCTGACCTGGAGATCCGTCCGCCGTCAGCCGCGTTTCTTGAGTACCAGCAGCGCGTGCAGATGGGTGTGCCGCCCGTTTCGGGTGTCATTCCCTCCCCCATTGATCGCTCCAGCGCGGTGGGTATGCCGATGAAGGGCCTGCGCCTATTGGATGCCCTGCCGGCCTCCTATGATCTGCGCAACTTCGGCCGGGTCTCCTCCGTCAAGGATCAGCTAACCTGCGGCGCCTGCTGGGCCTTCGCGACCATGGGCGCCCTGGAGGGATCGATGCTCCCCGGCGAGCAGGCTGACTTCTCCGAGAACCACCTTCTGAACACCTCGGGCTTCGTACCAAGCAGATGCGAGGGCGGCAACGAGGACATGGCTGCGGCGTACCTGATGCGGTGGAGCGGGCCCGTGGCCGAGGCCGATGACCCGTTCTCGGCGACCTCGTTCACTTCCCCGCTGGGCCTGTCGCCGCGCAAGCACCAGCAGACCATGTACGAGCTGCCAGGCCGCGCCTCCTTCACGTCGAACGACCAGATCAAGCAGGCTGTCATGCAGTTGGGGCCGATCTGGACCTACATCCACTGGCTGGACAGCGCGTACAACCATGCCAGGGCGGCTTACTACTACAGCGGAACCAGCTACCACAACCACTCCGTGCTGATCGTGGGATGGGACGATAGCTACAGCCGCACGAACTTCGTCTCGACGCCGCCCGGCGACGGAGCGTTCCTGATCAAGAACAGCTGGGGCACCAGCCGGGATCACGAAGGCTACTTCTACGTCTCCTACTACGACGTCTGGGCAGGCCGCAACCTCTTCTACTTCCCTCCCGGTGAACCGGTGACCAACTACGGCTCGATCTACCAGCACGACCCGCTGGGCCAGACCATGACGGCCGGCCTGGGGTCGGAATCGGCATGGTTCGCCAACATCTTCACGGCTGAGCGCGACGACGAACTGGCCGCGGTCGGCTTCTACACGACGGCGCCGTCGTCGAGCTACCGCGTGCGGGTTCGCAAAGGCGTCAGCGCAGTTCCGGGCGTAGGCGCACTGGCCGCCGACGTGAGCGGCACGTTGGTCTACGGTGGGTACGAGACTATCCGCATCCCAGCGGTGCCGATCGCAAGAGGTGAGCGGTTCTCCGTGGAAGTCTTCGTGAACTCGCCCGGCACGCGGTGGCCCATGTCCATTGAGGCGCCGGTCGCCGGCTACGCGGCGCCCACGTCAGCGGTCGGCCAGAGCTTCTACAGCACCGACGGCGCCACCTGGCGCGACCTGACCACAAAGTACCCCAACGCCAATGCCTGCGTAAAGGCATACACCCGTGCACCGGACGCTACCTCGCTCGCCGTCGCACCGGCTGCGGGAGCCGTAGGGCAGGCCCTGACCCTGAAGGCCACGCTGGCCAACGACACGACGCACCTGCCCGTCGTGGGCGCTGCGGTCGCGTTCTCTGTTGCGGGCAGTGCGGTGGCCTCGTCAGAGACCGACGCCCAGGGTCAGGCTACCGTTAACTACATCCCCATGGAGAGCCTCCCCCTCGGCGAGTCGACCATCACCGCAGCCTACGCCGGTGCGCCACTGGTCCAAGCCTGCTCAGGCACTTCGATGTTGGCAGTGTCCGCCGCCCAGACGGCCATGTCGTCGCCAGATGCCCGCGTGCAAGCGGGATCGACCCTCGCTCTGGCCGCCAACCTCAGCCGCGTCACCGATGCAGCTCCGTTGCCGGGCAGGTCAATCGCGTTTACGCTGGCCGGTACGCCCTTGGGCTCGGCAACGACCGATGCCGACGGACTGGCATCCATGGCCTACTCCGTTCCAGCCACCGCCGCCGGCGGGACCCTTGCAGCCCACGTGTCGTTTGCCGGCGACTCGCACCATCTTGCCGGATCAGCCGATGCGACTGTGACGATCATTCCGCTAAAAACGCCCACTGTGGTCACGGTCCCCAACCGCATCAACATAACCGGAGGGAGCCTGGTGCCGCTCGGCGCATTTCTAACGACCACCGCCGGAGCCGCGGTCGGCGGCGGCTCGATCGCCTTCGCGGTGAACGGCACCGCAGTCGGCTCAAAGACCACCGACAAGAGCGGCATCGCCCTGATGTACTGGACGGCGCCCGCAGGCTTCGCAGGAGCCAATCCCATCGATGCTGTGTACGCTGGATCGGCTGTATACGCCGCAGCGACCGGACGGGGATGGATTAACCCGGGTTCCACCACGGTGGCAACCAGGCTGACTGTCCAACGCGCCACCGCCGCCGAGGGCTCCACCGCCGCCCTGTCGGCCACCCTGGCCAAGCAGACGGACGGTACGGCCCTGGCGGGCAAGACCGTCCAGTTCGCCGTGGCCGGAGCCGCCGTTGGCACTGCCGCCACCGGAGCAACAGGTATCGCGCAGTTGGCCTACGCCGTGCCCTCCACGGGCGCCGCAACCAGGGCAGTGACAGCTGCCTTCACCGGCAATACATCGTACGCGGCATCGACAGGCGCGTCAACGCTCACAGTCATCGGCCGACCGACCGCCACCGCACAGGCCACCGGTGGCCTCGTCGGGCAGCCCATCGCTATCCGCCTCGCCGGAGCCGACCCGCAGGCGCTTCCGCTGACCTTCGCAACGGTCACTGTTCCCGCCCACGGCGCCCTGGCGGGCACAGCCCCAGACCTCACATACACGCCGCAGGCGGGTTTCACAGGCGAGGACAGCTTCACATTCGCGGTCAGCAACGGTTACCTCGCGAGCCTCCCGGCCACCGTCAAGATCGTGGTGGGCCGGCTGGCCACCATCACCACAGTGACCGGAGCCACGGGCCAGGTTGGCGAGCAGGTACGCTTCAGCTCCACCACAACCGATGCGTCCGGGGATGCCGTGGCCGGCGCCGCCGTGACCTTCAAGACGCCCGACGGCGCCGAGCATCCGGCAGTGACCGATGCTACAGGCGGCGCTGAGCTTGCGTGGGTAATCCCGGGCCTGTGCCGCGGCGGCGCCGTTACGGCGACCTTTGCGGGCGACGCAGCCAGGGAGCCCAGCACAGGCTTCGCGAACCTCACGGTCCATGTGACGTCGCACATGGTCGTCAGCGCCGCTTCCGGCTCGCCGGGGGGCCACGTGGCGATCGACGCCTACTTGCGGGAGGGCATCGGCGCCACAGGCGTTGCGGGCAAGGTTCTGGAACTGCACATGGACGGCGGAGCGGCGATCCCCTTCGACGCACCCACTGCGGCGTCCACTGGCAAGGCAACCTGCTCCTACACGATCCCGTCCACTCTCTCCAACGGGACGCATGCGACGACTGTAAGCTTTGCCGGCGACGATGACCTCCCGGCGGCGGCGGGTTCGTCGACGCTGACTGTTGCCGGGCTCAAACCCACCTACTCCTGGCTGTACGTCTACAAGGGCCTGGTCGGGGTCAGCAGCAAGTCGGTGATGTATCTGTACGAGATCGCCGGCGGCGGAGCGCTGTTGCCACTGGCGGGCCGCACGGTGCGCTTCTCGGCCGCCGGCACGCTGCTCTCCACGGTCACCACCGCGGCCGACGGCAAGGGGATCTATACCTACATACCTGCTGCGGCGGGCACATTCGCCGCGCAGACGGTGTTCAGCGGCGATGCTTCGTACACCGCATCGTCTGCCACCGGTGCCCTGACAGTGGTGAACCCGTAGGCTCGACCGTCGTTCAAAGGCCCCCCGGCGACGCACTTGCCGGGGGGCCTTTCGTCGTCATCTGGCTAGGTCCACGAGCCGGGGACTAGTTTGCGGCCTTGCGCAGGAATTCGGCGAACTCCCGCGGGTTCCGAGTGGCGCCCTCGAACTTGTCGATCACCGTGCCGTCAGGCCGAACCAGGACATAGGTGGGTAGGGCCTGGTTGCCCGCCAGCTTGCCCTGCAGCTTCTGATTGGCCCGGTCCTCGTCGGTGGGCCGATCGGTGTAGAGCTGCACCTGCACCAGCCCTTCCAGAGCCTTCGCCACCTCGGGCACGGGGAAGACGTTCTTCTCCATGTAGCGGCAGTTAGCGCAGGTGACGCCGGTGAAGTCGACGAAGATCGTCTTGCCGCCACGCCGGGCAAACTCGAGCGCTTCCTCGAAGGTAACTGCATGGACCGGGCCAGAGGCGTCGCCGCGCACGGGCTTGGCCGATGCGGTATGCGTCGGGTAGGGGTCCGGCGGCAGGAACGGATCGATCAGGTCCAGCTTGCGGCCGTTGAGGCCCGACAGTAGCGACACGCAGGCCGCCAGCGTGGCGAACCCGAAGAGGCGCCGTGGCCAGCCCACCGTGCGCAAAGCTTCTGGAAGTCCCACCAGATAGCCCGAGAGCATGGCGAAGATGGCCGTCCAGAGCGCCAGGAAGACGGGCTTCGTGATCCAGCCCGCTCCCCATCCCAGGTCGGCGTTCGAGAAGAACTTCACCGCGGCGGCCAACTCGATGAAGGCCAGCACGGGCTTCACTGATGCCAGCCAGTCGCCCGACCGGGGCATCCGCGAGACGGCGCTGGGAAAGAGCGCCAGCAGGAAGAAGGGCAACGCAAAGGCCGCGCCGTAGGCCGCCATGCCCAGCGTCGGGTAGAGCAGGCTTCCCCGCGCCGCAGCGGCCAACAGCGCCGCCGCGATGGGCATGGTGCAGGTGAAGCTGGTGAGCGCGAAAGCCGCGCCCATGAAGACCGGGCCGATCAGGCCCGCCTTGCCCGAGTTCTTGGCAAGAGCCGTGGTGAGCCCCGCCGGCACCTGGACCTCGAAGAGGCCGAAGAGGTTGAACGCCAGCACCACGAAGAGCAGACCCAGGGCCAGGTTGACCCACGGATTGGCAGCGAAGTTCGAAATACCGGTCGCCCCGAAGAGCGCCGCCGCCAGGATCCCCAGCACAGCGAAGGTGGACGCGATACCCAGGGCGTAGGCGACCGCCGCCGGCACGGCAGAGCCGTCGGTGCGCTTGCTGAAGTAGCTCACCGTCACCGGGATCATCGGGAAGACGCAGGGCGTCAGCAGCGAGGCGAGGCCACCGGCAAAGCAGGCGCCGAGGAACGGGCCGAGGCCGGCTCCGGCATTGAGGTCGGTCCCCTGCGCGTTGGCCGCCCCGGCGGCCGCCAAGAGCGCCCCAGAGCAGGCGAGGGTGCGTAGCCTCAAGGCTTCAGGGCCACCGTCACGTTGGCCTCGGCGGGCGGGAGGCAGGTGCGGTCATTGCACAGCTGCGTCGCCACCGAGAGGCTGATGCGGCCCACCTTGGCGGGCGACTTGATCGTCACGGGAATGGTCACCACGCCCGCGTAGATCTGCGCCGTGCCCTCGAAAGTCTGGTACGGCTTGGTCTTGGGCCACGCGATGAGTACCTTCGCGCCCTTTGGGTCCTTGACCGTGATGGCGGTGGGCACGCCGGACTTCTCAGTCGGGCCGTAGACGTGGTAGCCCGCGGGGATCCTCAGCTTGAGCGTCACCTTTGATCCTGAAGCGGTCGCGGTGACGGTGACGGACTGGGCCGAGGCGGCAGCGGCCAGCCCGAGGCTCAGCCCAGCGGCGGCGAGCGCGATGGCGTACTTGCGCATGGGTGTCTCCTGTATCGATCTGTGCCAACCCCGCGAGACGGCGGCGGGGGCTGTAGGGTCATACGTTCGCGACGAGGCGCCTCGTCACCGCCCGGCGGCGGCTTCGCGCAGTTGCTTCTCGGTAAAGCGAACCGAGATCGCCTGCTCCTGGCCAGGCAGATCGGTTGTGCCGACCGAGTAGTAGAGGCAGACGATGCTCCCATCGGCGTTCTGTACCACGGAGGGGTATCCGCAGTCACCGCTCACCGAGTTCCACCCTACCAGCACGCGGCCAGAGTAGCCCCAGTTCAGGCCGCCGTCGGCGCTCGTGACGGCCATGGCGCCCAGTGGCGCGTGGCGGCGGCCGGTGATCATCAGCACCTTGCCGCTCCGGAGGCGGACCATGTCGGCCGGATGCTCGGCCCAGCGCCGCCCGCCGTCGCCGGTCACCTGCCGCGGCGCGGTCCATGTGCGCCCGCCGTCGGTCGAGGAGGTGATGTCGACATACGAGTTGCCGTTGCGCATGGCGGCCAGGATCTCGCCCGACGGGATCTGCAGCAACGCGGTCTCATTGTGGTCCGTGGCCGAGATGAGCGACCAGTCCGACCAGGTGTCGCCGTTGTCGCGCGAGCGGACCACACCCACCATGTCGCCGTGCGAGCCGGCAGGCGGCTTGCCGGGCCCTTCGTAGCCGGGGTTGGCATTGCCGTAGACCGACATGAGTGCGGTGCCGTCCTTCAGCACGATGATGCGCCCGTAAGGGGAGCACCCGTTGCCCAGCGGCCCCTTGAAGAGCGGGCGCTTGGGGCTCCACGTCTTGCCGCCATCTTTCGAGAGGACATAGAAGAGGTCGAAGCCGCCCTTCGACGCGTCCCAGTTGCCGTCGGCGTCGTAGCAGGTGCACTCGCCGTAGGCCAGCACCAGGGTTCCGTTGCGCATCTGGCCTAGCGCCGGGTTGCGGTCATCCCACTCGCTGTCGACCACGGTGCGCGGAGTTGACCAGGTCCGGCCGCCATTGGTCGACTCGATCCAATCGAGCCGCCCCGCCTTGCCCAGGTGCGGCGCGCCGCCCCGCAGCACGGCCACCAGCTTGCCGCCGCGCAGGCGCACCATCACAGGGAAGTATCCCCCGCCCTTAACGGCCACCACGCGCTCCGCCGCGCCCAGACGCGGAAGCTCCGTCTCGGCCTGTTGCACCGGATCGGCCATCAAACGCCCTCCCGAACTCGCCACAAGAGCGGCGGCCAACGCCGCACGTCGCCAAGAGTGCATCACGGTTCCCCCTTCCGCTTCGCTCTACGATACCCCGCCCGGCGCCTTGGCGCACGGCAGGATTCGCCGGCCTGTGTCGCGAATCGTTAAGGCTGTAATGGAACCTCCGATCCTCACCCTGACCGATATCGACATGAGCTTCGGGGGTGCGCCGGCCCTTCGCCGCGCATCCCTGCAGGTCCTTCCCGGCGAGGTCCACGGCCTCGTGGGCGAGAACGGCGCCGGCAAGAGCACCCTGATCAACATCGCCACCGGCCTCTTCCGGCCCGACGGCGGCGTCATGAAGGTCGCCGGCGAGGCCGTGCGGCTCGGCGGCCCGCCGGATGCCGCGAAGCTGGGCATCTCTGTGGTGCATCAGGAGGCCGACCTCTTCTCCCAGCTCTCGATCGCCGAGAACATGCTGCTGTCCCGCGGCTTGCTGCGCGGACCGGCGGGGCTCATCGACTGGCCCGGAACCTACCGCGAGGCCGAGCGCATGGCAGGCGTGCTGGGCGAGGAACTGGACGTGCGGCGCCAGGCCGGCGGCCTCACCGTGGCCCGCCGCATGATGGCCGAGATCGCCGCAGCCGTGGGCGGGGGCGCGGCCCGCGTGCTCTTCCTCGATGAGCCCACCGCCTCGCTCACCCAGAACGAGTCGGCCCACCTCTTCGAGCAGGTTCGCCGCCTCCGCGACGCCGGGGTGGGCATCGTCTACGTGAGCCACCGACTGGACGAGGTGCTGGAGATCTGCGACCGCATCACCGTCATGCGCGACGGGCAGACCATCGAGACGCGCCCGGCCGGCGACTGCACCGTGGACTCGCTGGTCGCCGCCATGGTGGGCCGCGAGATGCATCTGGAGACCGGGCCGCGCGGCGGCTCGGAGGGCGAGGTGCGCCTGAAGGTGACGGGCGCGAGCGGCTCAGGCGGCGCCTTCCGCGATGTCTCGCTGCAGGTTCGCGCCGGCGAGGTGCTGGGCCTCTACGGTTTCGTGGGCGCCGGGCGGAGCGAGCTGGCGCAGGCGCTCTTCGGGCTGGAGCCGCTGGCCGCAGGTTCGGCCACCATCGACGGCGCGCCGTTGCGGGCGGGCTCCCCGCGCGATGCCGTGGACGCCGGTTTGGCCTACCTGCCCGAGGACCGGCTGGTGCAGGGCGTCTTCCGTACGCACCCGCTCCGCACCAACGCCAGCGTGGCCATCCTGCGCCGCCTGAGCCGGTTCGGCCTGGTACGCGGCGGGCAGGAACGCGAGCAGACCCGATCCGTCATCGACGAGATGCGCGTCCGCTCCACCTCCATGGAGCAGGCCATCGGCACACTCAGCGGCGGCAACCAGCAGAAGGTCGTCTTCGGCCGCTGGAGCGCCACGAACCCCAAGGTGCTGATCCTCGACGAGCCCACGCGCGGCGTCGACGTGGGCGCCAAGGCCGAGATCCACCGCCTCATCCGCGACCTGGCCAAGGCGGGCACGGCGGTGCTGCTCATCTCCTCCGACCTGCCCGAGGTGATGGCCCTCAGCGACCGCGTCTCCACCATGTCGCAGGGGCGCATCACCGGCACATTCGACCCGGTGATGGATGGGGAGAAGGCCATTGCATCGGCGGCGGTGCCGAGGGCGTCGGGGGCGGGGGCGGACTCGGGCACGGAGGCCCGAGCCACCGACGGCTGTGCCACTAACGGCAGTGCCACCAACGGCGATGCCACCGGCGGCAGGGCCGGGGGGAAGGGTAGCCGCCTTCCCGCCATGCGCGAGTTGGGGATCGTTGCGTTCATCGTGGCGCTAGCCGTGGTGATGACCGCGCTGAAGCCTGGCGAGTTCGCCACGCGGCAGAACCTTGTCGACATCCTTGCCAACGCCGCCATGCCGGCCATCGTGGCCCAGGGCGCGATCTTGATCATCTGCGCGGGCGGCATCGATATCTCCGTGGGATCCATGCTCGGGCTCTGCAGCGCGGTCGCAGCCACGGCCGCCAAGGGCGGGGCGCCACCAATGCTCTGCCTCGGACTGGCCATGGCCCTGGGATGCGCCGCCGGCGTCGTGAATGCCGCTACGTCGCTGCTGGCCCGCATCCATCCCATCATTGTCACGCTGGCGGGGATCAGCATCTACCGGGGCCTGCTCGTTACCTTCACCGGCGGCAAGGACATCCAGGAGCTGCCCCACGCCTACCGGATGCTGGCCGACGGCAACCTGCTGGGCGTGCCCAAGGTTGTCATATACGTCCTCGCCATCACCTTCGTGGCGCACGTCGTCCTCACGCGGACGCTGGCCGGACGGCAGGTGCTTGCCCTGGGCGGCTCCGAGACCGCCGCGAGGCTCATCGGCCTCTCCAAGGCGCGGCTCACGCTCTTCGTCTTCGGCGTCTCGGGCCTGCTGGTGGGCCTCACGGCGGTGCTGGACACGGCCTACTACGGCAGCGTGCAGGCCAACACCGGCGAGGGCATGGAGATGAAGGCCATCGCCGCAGCCGTCATCGGCGGCACGAACATCATGGGCGGGCGCGGCTCCGCGCTGGGCGGCCTCCTGGGCGCCTTCCTCGTGGCCATGGTCTACAACGCCCTGGTGCTGCTGGCGGTCAGTTCCTTCTGGCAGAACCTCTTTGTAGGCCTTCTCATCCTGCTGGCGGTGATGTCGGACACGCTGCTCCGGCGGAAGGGAGCCGCCCGATGATCCGCCGCCTGCTCCGCTCCCGCGAGGCGATCCTGCTGCTCGTTCTCATCGCCCTCTTCACCATCCTGGCCCTCAGGGTCGAGGGCTTCTTCGACGCGTACAACCTGTTGGAGCGGACCCGCTACTGGGTGGCGCCGGGCCTGCTGGCCGCCGCCATGACCTTCGTCATCGCCACCGGCGGCATCGACCTCTCGGTGGCCTCGGTCCTGGCCCTCTGCGGCATCGCCATGGGCATGCTGCGGCGCGACGCCGGTTGGCCCATGCCGGCCGCCGCCGGGGCCGCCCTGGCCACCGGCCTCGCCGCCGGAGCCGCCAACGGAGCCGTTATCAGCCGCATCGGCGTGCCGCCGCTGGTGGTGACGCTGGCCACAATGTCTCTCTTCCGCGGCGCGGCCATGGGCCTGAGTCAGGCCAGGGCCATCGGCGACTTCCCTGAGGGCTTCCTCTGGCTGGGCCAGGGCTCGCTCTGCAAGGTGCCCGGCACCGGCGCCAACCCCGCCGACCTGCCCGTGCCGCTGGTGATCCTGCTGGCCGTCTACGCGCTGGCCTGGGCGCTGATGCACCGGTCCTGGGTGGGGCGCTTCACGGAGCTGATCGGCGAGAACGAGACAGCCGCGCGCTTCGCAGCCATCGACGTGCGGAGGCTGAAGTTCGCCCTCTACGCCTCCGTCGGCCTCCTGTGCGGCTTCGCGGCCCTGCTCCATACGGCCATCTACGCCACCGCCAAGGCCGATACGGCGGCGGGCATGGAGCTGGAGGCCATCGCCTGCGTGGTAGTGGGCGGGACGCGCATCAGCGGCGGCCATGCCTCTATTGTGGGTACGCTGCTTGGGTTGGCCATCCTCGGCATCCTCCGCTTCGGCTTGGAGATGGCCGGGCTAAGCTCCCAGAACATCATCATCCTGGTGGGGATCGTGCTGGTCGCGACCGCCATCATCAACGAGAGGCTGGGCCGCTCCGCCGTGAGGTGACGGCGCGCGGCCTCCATGGCGCGAAAGGAGACGGACCTTGAGAAGATGGGGCATGGCGGCCCTGGCGGCCCTGCTGATGGCAGGCTGCGGGCCCGCGGAGAAGAAGGACGACGGAGCGAAGCCTGTTGACACGGGTTCCGCGGCGACCGGCAAGAAGCTCACGGTGGGGCTCATGCCGAAGCTCACAGGCATCAGCTTCTTCAACGCCACGGACAAGGGCGGCAAGGAAGCCGGCGAGGCGCTCGGCATCGACTACGTCTACGACGGCCCCGCCGCGGGCAGCGACACGATCGAGAAGCAGTCGCAGCTGGTCGAGACCTGGGTGGCCCGCAAATTCGATGCCATCGCCATCGCGCCGAACGACCCCGAGGCTATCGCCCCGGCCCTCACCAAGGCCCGGTCGCGCGGCGTCAAGGTCGTCGCGTGGGATGCCGACGCCAAGAAGGAGGCCCGCGACTTTTTCGTGACGCAGTGTACGCCCGAGAGCATCGCCAAGTCGCTGATGGACGTGATGGCCGAGGCGATCGGCCCCGAGGGCTCCTACATCATCATCACGGGCACTCTCACCGCGTCGAACCAGAACATCTGGATGGCCGAGATGGAGAAGTACCGCCAGGCCAAGTACCCGAAGATGAAGAACCTGTCGCCCACGCCCATCTCGCCGGGCGAGGACAAGGCCAAGGCGACCCAGATGGCCGCCGACGCGCTGAAGACCTACCCCAACGTGAAGGGCATCTTCGCCATCACCTCCGTGGCCCTCCCCGGCGCAGCCGAGGCGCTACGCAAGACCGGCGCGGGCAGCAAGGTGTTCCTCACCGGCCTGGCCACGCCCAGCGATATGCGCGAGTACGTGAAGGACGGCACCGTCAAGAAGTTCGTGCTCTGGAGCCCGGTGGACCTGGGCTACCTGGCCGTCAGCGCCGCCACGGCCCTGGCCAAGGGCGAACTGAAACCCGGCGCCACCGAGTTCAAGGCCGGCCGCATCGGCACAGTGAAGGTGGTCGGCGACCAGATCATCCTGGGCGACCCGCTGGTCTTCGACAAGGACAACATCGACAAGTTCGACTTCTAAGGGAGCGGCGCCGCCGTGGTCTCGATACGCCGGTCCGCCTGGCGGCGGGCCGGCACTCGACCGACGGCTTTGGGCCTATGGATCGGTAGTGGTGGACGCCGCGGGCGGGCCGCCCTTGACGTCATCCTGACACTAAGTGGAAGGACCTCCTCGGGGAACCCGCTGCACCGCCACGAAGCTGCCGGCCGCCGTAGCATGCCGCATCGAACGTGCTAGGCCGTCGGTTGAGTAGGCCCGCGCCGTCGTTGCGCGGGCCATATCGAAACCACGGCGCACTCGAGCCACACCGGGTTCGGGCACGGAGGTCAGCATGGAGCCTGTTCGTCTTGGGATCGTCGGCGCCGGGCGCGGCAGATTCGCCGTCCCGGTGGCGCGGTACATGCCCCACAGGACGACGATCACGGCGGTCTGCGATATCAGGACGGACCGCGCGCGGGCTCTGGCGGAGCAGTGCGGCGCGTCGTGGCATGGCGAAGACTATGCCGCCATGCTCAAGCGCGACGACGTCGATGCCGTGCTCATCGCCACTCCCGACCACCAGCACGCCGAGCAGGCCATTCTGGCCCTCGAGGCCGGGAAGCATGTGCTGTCCGAAATACCCATGGCCACCTCCCTGGCCGAGATCGACCGGATCGTTGCGCTCTCGGAGCGGACCGGGCTGAAGTACATGATGGGCAACGAGGTGCGCTGGCTTCCGGCGCTGGAGGCCCTGAAGCGCAAGGCCGGCGAGGGGTGCTGGGGCGACGTCTTCTACGGCGAGGCCGAGT
The DNA here is from genome assembly GCA_903951425.1 of uncultured Chthonomonas sp. Classification (GTDB taxonomy): domain Bacteria; phylum Armatimonadota; class Chthonomonadetes; order Chthonomonadales; family CAJBBX01; genus CAJBBX01. Next base: position 63,563 of record CAJBBX010000012.1, on the reverse strand, counting down.
ATCTGCACAACCTGCGCGAGGAGGGCTGGAAGGGCGTGGAGGAGGACGGGTCGGTCCACTGGCGCTTCGATCCCGCCCGGCCGCAGACCACCTTTCTGGGCGGCGGACCGCACGCCTTCGACACCCTCCGCTGGCTGGCCGGGGAGAAGCGGTTCACGCGGGTCTACGCCACCGGCTCAGGCGCCTACGTGGAGGGCCACGCGGAGCCCGCCACCGCTGTGGCGCTGCTCACCGGCGAGAGCGGCGCCGCTTACAAGGTCACGGTCTCCTACGCCATGCACCGCCCCTACTGCCTCTACTTCTCGCTCTACGGCTCCCAGGGGAGCTTCGAGGGAGGCCGCACGGACCAGGAGCAGGTCTTCTACCAGACCCGCGCCGAGGAGGGACCTGCGGCGCTCAAGCCGCTGGGTGTGCCCTACTGGAACCACCCCGGCGTCGAGTTGGAGGGCGGGCACGGCACCAGCGAGCTCTTCATGATGACGGACTTCCTAGACGCCATCCGCGACGACCGGCCACCGGCCATCGACGCCCGCGAGGCCGCTCGGTCCATCGCTCCCGCGGTCTGCGCGTTCGAGTCGATCCGGACCGGGCAACCGGTCGCGGTGCCGGAGTACTGACCGTGGGCGGCGCCGATGTCACACTGATCGTGGCAAGCGACGGCCGCGAGGACTTCGGCCTCTACACCTCCGAACTGCTCCGCATGGAGGGCGTGGCCGTTACGGTGCGCGGCCTCGGCGACGGGTTGCCCGCCCTCCTGCCCGGTGTGGTTGTCCTGGCGTCCGACCTGCCCCTCACCCGGCCCGAGGCGGACCTGCTGCACCGCCATGCCGAGGCGGGCGGGCGGCTGGTCTTCCTGGCGCCGCATCCGCACGGAGCCGAGGAGTTCGGCTTCGCGCCCACCTACCGCACCAGTGTGGAGGGCTTCCTGCGCATGACCTGGCCGGGGCTGCCGCCGGAACCCATGCAGTTCCACGCGGCCCTCCGGCACATGGTCATACCGGCCAACGGACGGGTCGTTGCCCAGGTCTGTACCGGCGACGCGTCGCACACACCCACCGGCGAGCCGGCGATCGTGCGGCTACCGTTGGGCCTCGGCGAGGCCTGGTTCTTTCTGTACGATCTGCCCCGCAGTATCGCATGGACCCGGCAAGGCGACCCGCGCCGGTCCGGCCTCCACGGCAACCATGTGGCGCCCGGCTGGCGGCCCGCCGACATGTTCGCGGGCTTCCTCGCGCCCGAATGCGCGGCGACGCCTCAGGCCGACCTCCAGTGCCATCTCCTGCGCCATGCGATCTGTTCGCCGCCGATGCACGTCGATGGACCCGAGGACGGCGGCGTGCCGTGGCTCTGGCCCTTCCCCGACGATGCTCCGACGGTGCTGCTGCTGAGCAGCGACGAGGATTGGTCCACCCCGGAGCAGTTCGAAGCGCTGCACGACGCGCTGGGCCGCTACGACGCCCGGATCACCTGGTACCTCGTGCCGGAGACCTGCATCACGCCCGAGCGCTTCGACGCCTGGCGCGGCGAAGGGCATACCTTCTCGATCCACCCGGTCCTGGAGGAGCCCCTGGCGCGAACGTGGGAGCCGAGCATCGCGAGGCATCGCGCCGAGTTCCGCGAGCGCTTCGGCGTTGAGGCCGGGCCCAGCGTCCGCAACCACGCCATACCGTGGGTGGGGTACGTGACCGGCGCGCGGATCAACGCGGCGCTGGGCTTCATGTGGGACGCCAACTACTTCACCTGCCCACCCCGCACCTGGCACTACATGACGGGCGGCGCGCTGCCTCTGCCCTTCGTCGATGTCACCGGCGAAGTGATCCCCATCCTGCAGCTCCCGGCCCAGTTCAGCGACGAGACGACACTGGCGGCCAGCGGCTACGAGTTCTCGCTGGGCCTGCAGGAGGACGAGGCGGTCGAGTCGGTCATCGGTCTGCTGCGGGCCAACGCCGAGCGCTACCACAGCCTCCTCTGTGTGAACACGCATCCCGTCTCGTTCGCCGGCTACAGCCGCGGCCTCTGGGAGCGCGTACTCGCCGAAGCCCAGCGCCTAGCCGTCCCCCGCATGAGCCTCGAGGGCTATGCCGAGTTCTGGGAGACGCGGCAGAAGGTGGAAGTCGGCCCGGCCACGCCCACAAAGGCCGGCTGGACCCGCCGCGTAACGGTTCCGGACGGCGCAGCGTCCGTGTCGCTCATAGTGCCGGGCGCATCGGGTGGACGGTTCGAGTGGGATGGTGTGCCGTCAGACGTGGGCACACGTGAGGTGTTCGGAGTGCCGCACGCGGTGGTGCGGCTGCCGGAGGTACGCGGCGCGTGTGTTCTGGCGTGGCGCAGCGTGGCAGGTGTCAGCCCGTAATCTGGCGAGCCCAGCGAGTCAAGGTTCCGGCGTGCATCGGTTGTCCCAAACCTGCCGCTCGCGTCGCCGCAGCCAGGCGTTGATGCGTCGATGCGGCATCTCGAGGATCGTCTCGGGGGAGCGCAGTCGTCGCCGGTCGATGCCTGCGCCCGGGCGGGAGCCAAGCGACCGGACCAGCCGCCCGTCAGCTACGGCGGCGCGCTCACTGGGATGCAACTACCAGTCGGATGTAGAGGAATCTGCCCAGCGGGTCGCGAATGCAGAGTCAGTTCCCGTTCGGATCAGTCGGTGTCTGCAATTCCAGGTCATGGGGGTGGTGCATGAACCTGCGGGGTACTTGGCGGTTGATTGGAGCGCTCTTGCTGGCCGACCCTCTTGTCGGCTGTCGCCAACCGGAACAGAAGGATGCGCCGCCACCGGCGCCACCTGGCGGCACGCAGGCTAAAACTGCATGGCGCCCGGCGCCCGGCACGAGTATTGGCGATACGGCGGTGAACCCCAAGGACGGTGCTGTGCTGGTCTGGGTGGCCGGCGGGCGAGTTCACCATGGGCTCGACTACTGGTGGGGCCGATGAAAGGCCTGCGCGCAAGGTTACGCTTAGCGGCTACGGTCGAGAGTACCCCTGGGGTAACGCGTGGGACGCCGCCCGATGCGTCTGTTCCGTTAGTCCGGCCTCGGCGACCTCCACCGCAACTGTCGGGAGCATTCCATCCGGCGCGAGCCCTTACGGTTGCCTGGACATGGCGGGAATTGTCTGGGAGTGGTGTGCTGACTGGTATGCGGAGAGCGCCTATATCACCGCGCCTGACCTCGACCCCACAGGCCCTACGCAAGGGGATTTCCGTGTGCTGCGCGGCGGGTCGTGGGACAGCGACGACCCGGACCGCTTCCGGTGTGCCCGCGGCGAGGGCGACTACCCGGACTGCTGCCTCAACTACTGCGGTTTCCGTGGCGCCAGGACTTTGTGATTTCGGCTTGCGGCTTTACTGCTTTACCACTTACAAGCCGCGCTACGCGCGGCGCGCCGTTTGGTGTTCACGTTGACGTAAGGAGGGCGCGAAGCGCCCCGAATCCGCTGGGTGTTCGGTCGCCTTGCTCCTTCCCCTTGCGCGGCCAACCCGCGGAGGGGGAAGGCCGGGATGGGGGTTGACGTAAGGGTATTAGAATCGATGAAGTACGACAAAACGGCATTAACCCCACCCCAGCCACCCATGGGATCAGCCCGACCGGGGCCTGATGGCGGCTTGAGCCGGCCTCGTGGGTACGCCTTGGTACACCAGGCCCGGGTCCAGCCGCTCGCCCTTCATGACCACGCTGTGGGGGGTGACGGATCCGCCCTCGCCCACCTCGGCGCCGTAGAGCATCACTGAGGCATGGGCCACCGTGGCGCGGTTGCCGATCCGGACGTGGTCGATCTTCAGCACCCGGTCCTCGAAGGTGTGGGCTTGGAAGAGGCACTCCACCGTGGCGCCGTCGCCGATGGTGAGCATGTCCGGGTCCACCACCTGGGCGAAGCCCGGACCCAGCACGGCCGATGCGCCCACGCGGGCGCCCATGGCCCGCACATAGCCGACCAGCAGGAGCGTGCCCGCCAGCCTCGCCAGGATCGGCCGGGCCAGGTACCCCCATGCCACGTAGTGGAAGTCCCACCGGCTGCACCAGCATGACCAGAGCGGATGGACCCCCGGCTTGACGCGGCCGAGGAGGAGCCACTTCAGGGCCAGCACCAGGAGGCAGAGGATGAAGCCGCCGGCGACCGCCGCTACGGGGCTCCATAGCAGTGTGGCGGCGATCCCGAGCCGCGACTCGCAGAGTAGCCAGAGCGCGCCGGCGGCGGCCGCCAGACCGGCGTAGACCACGGGCAACGCGAACCGGAGGAGCTCCCAACCCACGCGGTTCCAGTAGCGGATCGGGGGCGGAGCGTGGGTCAGCGTCCGGTCGACCTCCGTCTGCCGCGGCCGGGGCAGGCGGAAGGGCGGATGGCCGAACCAGTTCGAGCCCTCGGTCACCGCTACCGAGTCGGCCACCGTGCAGACGCCCAGGAGGATGTTGCCGGGCAGCACCACGCCGGAGGGGATCACTGCGTGGTTCCCAAGGAACGTGTCGGCCCCCAGCCCGGTCATCCTCGCCTCGACCACTCCCTGGTGGATGCGGGGAGCGGCCAGATAGATGCCGTCGGCGAAGAAGGTGTCGCGCCCGATCTCCACAAGCTCGGGAACGACGTCGATGATGGTGCTGATCTCGCAGCCCGGCCCCACACGCATGCCCGCGGCCCGGAGCCAGACAGGCCAGTAGAGGCCCCCGCTCAGCCAGTTCCCGGCGGACCGCACCAGCCCGGCCTTCAGCCAGATGCGGATGTAGCCGGAACTCCATCGCGGCAGGGCGCCGTCGCGGACCGGGCCCATGGCGCGGCACGCCAGCGCCTGGAGCGCGACGGTGACGGGAGCGCCCAGAGCCGCGCCGGCAATCCACAGTGCGAGCGGCCAACCGGGATGGGCCAGCGCCGCCGCCAGCCCGTTGGCCGTGCCGCCCGAGAGGATGGCCAGGGCGACTCCCAGCGCGTCCAGCGGTAGGCTCAGGAACAGCATCAGCAGTGCGCGGGCCGCCAGGAGGCGCACGCCGTAGGCGGCGGGAGAGATCTCGTACGCACCGTCGGGGAGCGGCGCACAGTCGAGCGCCATGCCCCCGCGGCGCGCCGGCACACCGTCCCACCTCTCGCCTGTGCCGATGACGCCGCCCGGAGGCAGGTGCGACAGCGCGGCCAGGACCCCGCCCGCCTCTACGGTGCCGCCGCCGGCGACCCCGGAACGCGTTTCCAGTGTGGCGCCGTCGCTGATGCGGATCGGTGCGATGACGAGCCGTCCGTCATCCAGGTCCACCAGCCGCAGGGAGCACTCCTGGCTGAGCGTGGCGTCGTCGCCGATCTCCAGCAGGTCCCAGCCGCCGTGGGTCAGGTCCACGCCCCGGTGGATGTGGACGCGCCGGCCGATCCTGGCGCCGAGCGCGCGCAGGACCCAGACCTGCGCCTCGGTCCCCTCCAGCAGGCGCCACGGGACCATCTGCGCGAACTCCATCACGATCCAGTGGCGAAGGTAGAAGCCGCTCCAGATGGGCGCGCGCATGGGCCGGTACCGTCCGATAAGCAGACGCTTGGCAGCCACCGCGGCCAGCACGGAGATCGGCGTATAGGCCGCACCCGCCAGTCCCGCCAGCAGAGGCGCTACGGCCGCAAGCGGCACGAGCCCGATGTGCCGGTAGAGCGCCGGTAGCACCCATGCGGCAAGCCAAACGGAGCTCCACGTCGCCACAGCGACGCCCGCCAGCAGGACGAGCCCCTGCGCCAGGGTGACGAGCCGCACCTGGGCGGCGGAGACGGGGGGCAAACCACCGGCATCGGCCATGGCGGCGGCGGAGCGCGTCTCCGGAGCGGCCGCCTGCGCCGCGCGAAGGGCCAGCCGGGCGGGCGTCGGCGCCTCGTAGACATCACGCACCGCCAGCGACGCGGTCGAGGGGTGCCGGCGCAGGGCCGACACCAGTAGCGCGGAGCGGAGCGAGTCGCCGCCCAGGTCCCGGAAGAAGTCCATGTGCCGTCCCGGCGCGGAGGCAAGGCCCAGGCAAGCGGCCATCTCGGCGGCGATGCGTGCCTCCATCTCCGACGCGGCTTCCTCGTCACCGGACGCGCATTGGGCCGCGGGAGGCGCGATCTCGGGCAACGCGGCGCGGTTGAGCTTGCCGGAGAGGGACCTGGGCAGGGACGAGATCAGCGCCATGCGCGACGGCGCCATGGGGCCGGGCAGGCGCCGGGCGATCTCCGCGCGGACGGCGGCGAAGTCGGGCGGCGCGGCGGGGTCGGCGGACACCAGGTAGGCGGCCAGCACCGCACCGCCTGCCTCCTCTTGCACGCGGCACGCGGCTTCGCGAACGCCGGCGCAGGCGGTGAGGGCGGCTTCTACCTCCTCCAGCTCGATGCGGTGGCCGCGTATCTTGACCTGTGCGTCGATGCGGCCGTGGCACGTCAGGTTGCCGTCCGCCCCCATCCGCACCAGGTCGCCGGTCCGGTAGATGCGCCCGTAGTCGGGGTGGATCGGGAAGCGACGAGCGGTGAGGTCCGGGTCGTTGCGGTAGCCTCGGGCAAGGCCCACGCCGCCGAGGCAGAGCTCGCCGGCCTCGCCGGGAGGGACCGGCCGCAGTTGGTCATCCAGCACCCAGGCCGACAGGCCGGGCACAGGGCGGCCGATGTGCACGGCGTCGCCGGGCGTGATATCGCCCCGCACGGCCGTCACGGAGCACTCGGTGGGGCCGTACCCGTTCACCAGCCGGCAGCCCCCGCTCCAGGCCGAGGCGACGTCGGCCGGGAGCGCCTCGCCGCCCACGTAGAGCAGGCGCAGGTCCGGCAGTTCGGCGGCGGGATCGTCGCACGCCATGGAGCGCAACTGGGTGGGAGGCGGGCAGAGGACCGTGATGCGCTCGCTGCGGAGCCATGCCGTCAGGTCCGGCCCCAGCCGGGCGGCGGCGGCGTCCATCACCACCAGCGTCGCGCCGGTTGCCAGCGCGAGCCAGATCTCCTCGACCGACGAGTCGTAGGCGGCCGATGATCCCTGCGCCACTCGGTCGCCCGGACCCAGCCCGAACTCCGGCAGGTCGGAGGCCACCAGGTTCGCCGGGCCCGCGTGCTCCAGCATGACGCCCTTGGGCTTGCCGGTGGTGCCGGACGTGTAGATTATGTAGGCAAGCGACCCGGGCTTCAGCCAGGGCAGCGCAGGGCGCGGCTCGGCGCACTCGGTCGCCTCCGCTGCATCGAGCGTCGGCACGGTGCTGTGCGGTACGGCCCGGAGGCGTTCGCGCCCTTCGGTGTCGGTCACTATTGCCACCGGCGCCGCATCCGCCAGGACCTCGGCCATCCGGGCGTCCGGGCTTGCAGCGTCGAGGCAGGTGTAGGCCGCGCCCGCCTTCATGGCTCCGATCTGGGCAGCGTAGAGGTCCGGGTTGGAGCGTGGGAGCAGGATGGCCACCACCGCCTCGCCGGCAACATGAGACGCGAGGGCGCCGGCAATGGCGTCGGACCGTCGGGATAGCTCGCCGTAGGTCAGTGTGGCGCGCACGGGCCGATCGGGTCCAGGCGGCACGTCGATGGCGACGCGGTCGCGGTGCGCTTCCGTCGCGCGGTCGAGGAACCCGTGCAGGAACTCGGGAGGCGGATGCGCGGCCATCAGCCGCCCGCGCAGTCGGCGCTGGAAGCCCCCCGCCGAGGCAGAAGCTCCAGCAGGTGGTCCGGCAGTAGCGGCCGGAGGCGCTCCTGTTCGGGTCGGCTGAGATGTCGGAAGCCCAGGATGGTCCCGGCGCAGTCGGCGGCGCCGCACCGGCAGGCGAACGGCGAGGCCGTCTCAACCTCGGTCGTGTTGTAGTTGAACGTCACCTGCTCGCCGGCAGCGATGTCGCAGACGGCGACGAGGTCCAGGCCGGCAAGCCTGGCGTTGGGCCGGCAGCTGTGGTTCAGGTAGCGCCAGGGCTGCGGCTCGAGCGGATCGCCGTCGGGGTCCAGGTGCCGTCTGTCGCCGATCTGTACCGTGTGACGCGTCGCTTCCGACCTGACCACTCCGGTCAGGCGAAGGATCACCTCACCCCGGCGGATGGGTTCGGCGGCCACAACCCGCCCGTCATCGGGCGTTCCCGCGACGCGGCCGCGGCGGCAGTCCGGTACCTGATCGTCAGTTCCCAAGGCCCACTCCCCATCCGGCCGCCGGTCCTACTCGCGATCCTGCCTAGCCCTCTTCTTGAGGCGCCGCAACCGCCGATCCTGCCACTTCTCGAACTCGGCCTCGGTCTCGTCAGTGTGCACGAAGGTCTGGCCGGTGTGGATCATCATGCCGATTCCCCATCCGAACAGGGGCCAGACCGACCAGGTCAGGCGATGGGCCAGCCAGAGATCGAGCGCCATCATGCATCCGTTGGCGGCAACGTAGGAGATCAGGTGGCTCAGCCACTCGCCGCGCCGGTGCTTGTTGAACAGACGGCGCTCTTCTACGTCGGAGCGCTCGGTACGGTACCGGGCGGCTGCCGCCGCGACGGCCTCAGGCGAGAGGCCCAGTTCGGAGGCCATGCGCATGAGCGCCTCCTCCGAAACGCCGCCGGCGCCGAGGCCGTCGGGCTGCTCAAGCTCCTGTCGAACCGCGATCTGCAGGATCTGCTCCGCTTCCTCGTGCGTGTACTGCTGGGTCATGGCGGAGCTGACCTCCGGGGTTCGCCGGGCGTCGGCGAACGACCCTCCGTCGCACTGCCGTAATGCACCTTGTGCGGCGCCCATGCCGCACTGGAGATCAGGAGAGCAAGCATATGTCCAGAACCCTTACCTGGTTCGAAGTTCCCGCCACCGACGTGAACCGAGCCGTCGCCTTCTATGAGACCGTGGTCGGCCTCAGCATAGAGCGGAACCCCGACGACCCATGCCAGGCCGTCTTCTCGCATACCGACGGCATCGGCGGCGAGATCTGCTCCGGCCCATTCAGCCTGCCAGGCGCCGCGGGCGTACTGGTCTACTTCGACGTGCCCGGCGGCGTGGCCGACGCGCTGACGAAGGTCGAGGCCGCCGGCGGCACGGTCCTCACGCCCTTGACGAGCGTCGGTCCGCACGGCTTCATCGCCGTCGTGCAGGACACCGAGGGCAATCGGGTGGGCCTGCACAACATGCAAGGCTAGAAGCGCGAGCCGAGGGGCGGACCCGCGGTTGCACGGCTCCGCCCCCGACCGGCTAGAAGTCGAACAGCTCGCCCAGGAAGTTCTTCTTGCGGCGGCGGTGGCCGTAGCGCTCGTCATCGTCGTCGTCGTCGTCGTCGCGCCGGTAACCCGGGCGAAGCCTCGGATCGAGCCTCGGGTCGAGCCTCGGGTCGACTGGCGGCGGGGCCAGGCGCGGATCGGCCACCGGAGGCGTGCGCCCCGGCGCGGCGGCTGAGCGCTCGATTAGCTTGTCGAGTTCGCCCCGGTCGAGCCAGATGCCCCGGCACTGGGGGCAGTAGTCGATCTCAACGCCTTGCCGCTCCGTCATCATCAGCGCCACGCCGCTGCATACCGGGCAATTCATGCTCACTCCTCCTGAGGGACCTCGGCCACCATCGGCCGGGCTCCCTGCATATACGCAGGCAGGCGGCCCGTCGGTCGCGCCGGGCGTCAGCCTTTGACCACAGGCAGGCCGGACTGGGCCCAGGCCATCATGCCGCCCGTTACGTTGCTCACGTCCTCGCGGCCCTGGCCCGCAAGGTAGCCGCAGGCCTGGGCGCTCCGCCCGCCGGCATGGCAGATGATGTAGAGCGGCCCGGAAGGCAGTTCGGAGGCCCGTGCCGGCACCTGCCCCAGCGGAACGTGGATGGCGTTGGGCGCGTGCCCCGCGGCCCACTCGTCATCCTCGCGAACATCGACCAGCGCGGCGACGCCGGCGGCCTGGCCGGCCTGCGCGGCACTGACGTCGATCTGATCGAAACTCGGCTTACGCTTCCCGAAGAGCATTGTCTCGTCCCCCCTTTTGCGGCCCACCGCGGCCCCATCTATGCCGGGAGGGCGGGCGCCCGATGGCCCCCGCCCTCCTTGCCGGCTCGGTCGAACCCCGGTCCTAACCCCAGTACTTGCGGGTCTTCGGGTCGAAGTGCATGGTCTTGCCGCGGCGGTAGGCCATCTCGCCCAGCGAGATCATCACCTGCACTCGGAGCGCCAGGTCGATGTTGCAGTTGGGCACGCCGCCGCCTCGGATGCAGTCCAGCAGGTTCTTCTGGTGGGTCTCGATCCGCTCGCCGTCACCCGGAACGGGCTCGGTGGCCTCTTCGACCTCTTCGGCGTAGACGCGCTCGGGCTTGATGTCGACGCCGGAGCCGCCGAAGTAGAGGGAGGCCTTGTTGCCGCGGATCATGTCCTGCCAGCCCTGCTCGTTGATGGTCGTGCCCAGTAGCATCAGGGTGCACTCCTCGGCGAAGTCCACCTGGATGGTTGTGAAGTCCGGCACCTCGCGGTCGACGGCCTTGGTGACCGGGTTGATCTTCTGCACGTAGATGCCGCCCATGGACGAAGCCCGCGTCGGGAAGCCGGCCATGCCGGTCTGCGGCAGGTTCATGGCGATGGTGAGCGGGTGGAGGCGGTGCGGGAAGAGGTCGCCCATGATCCCGTTACCGTAGGCCCAGTACTTGCGCCATCGGAAGAAGCGATCCGGATCCCAAGCCTTGGGCCCGAGGCCCTTGCGGAACATTTCCCAGTTGATGTAGGCGTCGCCCGTGGCGCCGGGGCCGGCGTCCTTATCGATGCCGTAGTAGTTCCACTCGCCGTCGCGGCCGTTGCGGCAGTAGCTGCCCTGGGCCTGGATCAAATGGCCGATGCGGCCTTCCTTTACGATCTTGCCCGCCACGTGCCACTTCTGGTCGGAGCAGCCCTGGGAGCCCACCTGGACCAGCTTGCCGGTCTTCTTGGAGGTGTCCCACAGCTTGTAGGCCTCCTCGATCGTGCGGCACATGGGCTTCTCGATGTAGACGTGCTTGCCGGCCAGCATGGCCTCGACGCCCACAGGGGCATGCCAGTTGTCCGATGTGGCGATCCAGACTACGTCGACGTCCTTGTTCTCAAGGAGCTTGCGGTAGTCCTCGTAGCCGGCGGTCTCGGGCAGCTCGACGGACGCCAGGGCCGACTTGATGCGGCGGCGGTAGACGTCGCACATGGCCACGGACTCGATGTTGAGGTCGGCCTTGTTCTCGTTCAGCAGGCGGACGTGGGTCATGCCCTGGCCGCCGACGCCGACGTGGCCGACGCGGATCCGGTCGTTGGCGCCCAGCGCCGATGCCGGAGACAGCGAATAGACCGAGCTCTTGGCGGCGCCGGCCGCGCCGGCCGTCACCGCGGTGGTCACTGCGGCGTTTCGCAGGAACTCACGCCGGGTCTCGCCGGCGCCGCTCTTATCGACACTCATTGAACGCTTCGCTCCTTGTTGCGAATGGTCTTGCCGGTCGTCCTGGACGGCCGCTGTTGGTCTTACAGGTTGAAAACGTCGGCGGGTAGCTCAACGCGGCCGCCGGCCAGCGCGGCTTCCTGCACTTTGGCGGCCAGCACGTTGGCCTGGTACCCGACCAGGGCGTCGGCTGCCGGCTTCTTGTTGGTGCGCACGGAGCCCAGGAAGGCATCCACGGACTGGTAGAGCGCCGTCTTGGTCAGGTCGGCGCCCACCTTGCCCGGCTCCTTGCCCTGGCTGATCAGCTTGGTGGCGTCGGCGACCAGCGCGATCCCGGTCTCGTCGCCCAGCTTGTCCTTGCGGGCGTAGACCTCCCAGCCAAGCAGCGGCGAGTCGGTCTCCTTGAACATCCAGCCTCGCTGGTCGCGGATCAGCATGGCGAAGTTCGGCCCGAGGAGCGTCTCGAAGGCGCCGTCGAACGAGTTGGTGATGGTCGCGTCATACGCCACGCGAAGGCCGCCGGGGAACTCCAGAACGGCCTGCATGGTGTCCGGCACTTCCATACCGTCGCCGCCGCGGGCCATGACGCCGCCCATGGCTGTGACAGCCACAGGGAGAGCCTTCAGGTACCAGCAGAACATGTCGAACTGGTGGATGCCCACTTCGCCGGGTAGCCCCAGCGAGCTCGCCTTGAAGAGGCGCCAGCTCTGCTCGCGCTCGCGCTCGGGCGTGGGAGCGGCTGCCTTCCACGTGGTCTTCCTGCGCCATTGGGCGCGACCGGCGGTGGGCTTGCCCATGTCACCGAGGAAGTTGCGCACGTGGTTGTGCATCTTGTTGGCGCGGTACTGCAGGCCCGTCTGGAAGATGGTCTTGGCCCCGCCGGCCGCAGTGGCGATGGCTTTGGCGTCCTCGATGCTGCTCGCCAGGGGCGCCTCGCAGTAGACGTGCTTGCCGGCCGCGAGGGCGTCCAGCACAATCTGCTTGTGCAGGTGCGACGGCGTCGCCACGAAGACGGCCTGGATGTCCTTGGACTCGAGCACCTTGCGGTAGTCGGTCTGGACGGCTGCGCTCGCAACAATGTCAGTCGAGCGCTTGATGTAGGCCGGCGACGTGTACGTGTCGCAGATGGCCGCAACCGGTGCGCCGGGCACCTTGGCCAGCGAGGCCAGTATCTCGCGGCCGCGCGGCCCCAAGCCGATCACGGCGCAGGTGACGGGAGCCCCGGCCGGCGCATCCTGCGCTGAGGCCTCGCTAATCAGGATCTCCTCGGCGGCCACGGCCATGCCAAGGGAGGTGAGGGTAACCCCACGAAGGAAGTCACGGCGGTTCACGTTCTCGAGTTCGGTCATGTTCCCTTCCGTCTTCTTGCAGAGCGCCATCCCGGACCGGCCTGAACCGCACCTCCGTTGGCGACTTTGGACAGTTTACCTGTTGAGAGGTGAGTGAGTGGACTCACGAGTGGGTGGTAGGCGCCCTTCCAGGTCTGGTTTCGCCGATAGGGTATGGTGAGGTGTCACTTCACCCAGCGAGTCCGCCGTGCCATCGAGGTCTAGCGCCCAGAGCGGCCATCAGTCGTCATGCAGGTATCGTCACCTGCTGCTCCTCGTAATGACGGCCCTGTTCAGCGCCGGGTTCGTTGCGGCGCGGCCGCACGGCGATGATCGGGGCCTGCCGGAGCCACGCTTCTGGGCAGCAAAGGTCGCCCACAAGGGAGACAGCGACGTGGTGCTGGCGGGTTGCTCGCGGGTCTACTGCGGCCTTGCCCCTGCTGCCATGGCCCCGATCCTCGGCGTGAGCCGGGTTCTTAACTACGGGTTCAGCAACCAGGCCTACAGCGACGCCTACCTCCAGAGCATCACTCCCCTGCTGGATCCCGCATCGCGCCGGCGAACCATCGTGGTCAGCATCGCGCCGCACAACTTCCTCGCCGGCAGGGCCGCCACAAACCAGTTCAACGTGCTGGCCGCGCGCAACGGCCTGGTGCGGCTCTGGGACCGGAGCTTCGGCGGGCTGCTGGACCCGTACGACCTGAGCGCGCACCGGCCAGGGGCGGGCAAGTGGCGCTTCAGCGTGGAGTACTATGCCGACGGCTGGGGCGCACTGACCCGTGAGCCGGCCGATCCGCTGGCCGCGATCCCCGCCATCGAAGACCTCTATTCGGAGGAGTTGCCGAGCTACCGCCTGGTCGACCGCCTGGTAGCCGCCGTCGCAGGCTGGTCACGGCAGGGCATCTGCGTCTATGCCGCGCGCCTGCCGCTGCCGCCCCGAGCCGCCGCCGCGGAGGATGCCGCCAGCGGCTTCGCGTTCGAATCGGTCCGGTCGCGGCTGGAGGAGGCGGGCTGCACATGGCTGGAGGTCAAGGGCTCCGATCTCGCCTCGGCCGATGGTTCGCACCTTCTGGCGCCTTCCGCTTTGGAGTACTCGCGCCGCCTGGCGTCGGCCATCGCCGTCCATGAGCTGCGGAGGAGCCGGACGGTCGGGCGGCGAACATAGATCACATCCACCACTCCATAGAGAGAGGGCCAACCGAATGCGTATCGCGAGCAGACTGGCGGCTATGGCGGCGCTCGTGCCTGTGGCGGCCTCCTGGGCCACCGCAGCCGACTTCCCCGGATGGCGAGGCCCCAGCCGGAACGGGGTCGCGCGCGAGAAGGGCCTCCTTCGCCAGTGGCCGCAGGGCGGCCCGCGCCTCCTATGGCAGGCGAAGGATGTGGGCTACGGCTTCGGCTCCCCGGCAGTCGTGGGCCAGCGCGCCTACCTCATCAGCAGCAAGGGCACGGAGACCGAGTACGTTCAGGCGCTGGATGCGGCAACCGGGAAACCGCTCTGGCAGGCGCCCATCGGTAAGGTGGGCAACCCCAATCAGATGCCCAACTACCCCGGCGCGCGCTCCACACCCATCGTCGACGGCAAGCTGATCTACGCGCTGGGCTCCGACGGCGACCTGGTATGCCTGGAGACCGCCGAGGGCAAGATGCGCTGGCGCAAGAGCCTCCGGGTCGACTTCGGCGGCAAGCCCGGCGTCTGGGCCTACGCAGAATCGCCGCTGATCGACGGTGACAAACTCATCTGCGCTCCGGGCGGCGCCGACGCCACGATGGTCGCGCTCGACAAGCGCACCGGCGCCCTCATCTGGAAGTGCGCCGTGCCCGGCGGCGACGCGGCGGGCTACGCGTCCACTTGTACAGCCATGGTCAACGGCAAGAGGCAGTACGTCCAGTTCCTGGCCGGCGGAGCGGTGGGCGTCGACGCCGCCACGGGGGCGTTCCTCTGGCGCTTCGCCCGGCCGGCTAGCCAGGGCAACGCATCCGACCCGCTGGTCTCCGGAGGCCGCGTCTATGCGGGCTCGGGCATGGCGGGCGGCGGCCAGGCCACGCTGGCCCCCAGGGGCGACGGGGCGTACGACGCGCAACAGAGCTACTTCGACCGCGCCCTGCCCAACGGCATGGGCGGGTTCATCCTGATCGACGACTGCCTCTACGGCGCCGGCAACATGGGCCTCTTCTGCATCGAATGGCTTACCGGCCAGGTCCGCTGGCGCGACCGCTCGGTGGGGCCCGGCTCGCTGCTGCTGGCCGACGGCATGCTCTATCTGCATGGCGAGAAGGGCGATGTGGCGCTGATCGAGCCCAGCCCCGAGGGCTACCGCGAGAAGGGTCGCCTCACGCCGCCGGACCAGCCTGAGCGGCGCCGGACCCAGGCATGGTCCTATCCCGCCATCGCCAACGGCAAGCTCTACATCCGCGACCTCGAGCGCCTCTGGTGCTACTCCGTGAAGGGCGCCCGATGAGCGGCGCGGCCCGCTGGGCGCCCTGGGCCGCATGGGGCGTCGTCGTGGTTACCGCCGGCGGCATCGCCGTCTCTTCGCGGCTGGCGTCCGCGCCTAAGGCCCTCTGCACCGCCGGAGCCATGCCCGAGCAGGCCACTCGCGGCGGCGATGCTTGGTATTGGATCGAGCGGCCTCGGGGCCGGGCGGCCGCGCTGGTCGCCTGCTCGGGCGGCCAGACCCGCAGGAATGTCGAGGCTCCGGCCATCGGCTCGTATGCCGCCGGAAACGGCGCCGTCGCTTGGACCGCGCGCGAGGGCGAGGGTTGGGCCGTCTGGGCCGCCGATGCCGACGGATCGGCAAGGGTTAGGCTCACCGCGCCGAAAGAAGAGCCGAAGGGCGTTCGCGTTCTGGGTGACCGCGTGGTCTGGCTCTCCTCGCGGCCCGGCTACCTGGCCGAGGAGACGCCCTTCGTGCCGCTTGGCCCGAGCGTGCAGGTACTGGCGGCTCCCAGGTCCGGTGGACCCGTGGCCCGGCTGGCCGGCCTGCCCGAGACCGTCGCCGGCGAGGTAGTGGGCGAAATGGGCGGCGAGGCCGTGGTAACCGCGTTGCGCACAGGTAATCCCGGCAGCACGATCTTCTACGCGGTTCCGCTGGACGGCCGCCCGACGCGCCGCCTTGCCGGGCAGGTGGGGCACGCCCGCGGCATCGTGATGCCGGGTTCTGGCCTCCACTGGACGGCTCCCAGCGACGAGGCGGGCATCGGTGCCAGCGCCTGGCGGCTCCGCAGGCTGGCGAAGGACGGCTCCACGCAGAACCTGGCCGAGTGGCTGCCTTCTGCCTCCCAGCCACACGAGTGGGGTGGGCGCGTCTACTTCACCACCGACGGGACCGAGTACGGCGTCTGGGCCTCCGCGGACCGGCACGGTGCGGCCCAGGTGGTACCGACGCCGCCGCGCTTCACCGGGGTGGCAGTCGGGTCGGGCAAGATGCTCCTGCGCAAGCTGGAGCCGGTCCGGGGCGGGGTCCGGCTGTACGAGGAGGCTCTGCCATGAACAAGGGCCTGCGCAAGCAAGTCAGCGCCAAGTCGGCCGCGGTAGCCATCCTCGTCGTCATCATCCTGGTCCAGGCCGTCTGGTGGCGCTTCCTGGTCTACCGGCCCAAGGGACCGCCCGGCGGCTTTGGCGGCGGGGCGCCCATGGGCGTCGGCGAGGTGATCGTCACCGGCCGGCCCGACGCGCACGTGGAGACGCTGGCAGGCGGCGGCGACCCCGGCTTCGCCGACGGGCCGCAGTCCGTGGCTCGCTTTGATGCGCCCACCGGCATCGCAGCCTGCCCGGACGGCTCGCTGCTCATCGCCGACACGCAGAACCACCGCATCCGCCGCCTGACCGCCGACGGCGAGGTAACCACGGTGGCCGGAGGAGCCGAGGGTTTCGCCGACGGGCCCGTGGCCCAGGCGCGCTTCTCGGCGCCTTGCGGCGTGACCGTGGGACCCGATGGCGCCATCTATGTGGCCGATGCCGGAAACAACCGGGTTCGGCGGGTCCGCGATAGGGTGGTGAGCACGCTGGCCGGCGGGTTCGATAAGCCCTGTGGCATCGCCTACCGCGGCGGCGGCCAGCCCTCGCTGCTCGTGGCGGAGGTCGGCGGCAGGCGTGTGCGGCACATGTCGCTGACAGGCGTCATATCCGGTGGCTGGGCAGCCGCGGACCGGCCCACTTCTGTGGCCGACTCGGCCGGGCGCGTGGCCGCCGCAACCCAGTCCGCCGCGCTGGTGGGAATGGCAGGCCCGCAGGGCTCTCCCGCCGTCGCCGAGAACGCGGACGGCTCCCGAAGCAACCCGTCGGCGCTCCGGCCCAAGCGGCTCACGGCCCTCTGCGCGGCCCCGGGCGGCTGGTACGCCGCCGACGCCACGCAGGGCGCGGTGCTGCACATCCACGATGGCCTGGCCGACGTGGTGGCCGGCTCGGTCGGGCAGTTGAACGACCACCGAGGCTACCGCGACTCCGACGGCGCCAAGAGCCTCTTCGCCGGCATCGGCGGCTTGGCCGTCGACGCCAAGGGCAGGATACTGGTGGCCGACACGCACAACAACGCCATTCGGCGCATCACCATCATTCCTGGCTCGGCCGAGGTCGAGATCAGGCGCGGGGAGCGCGAGAGGAGGGGTTTCGACCAGTGGATGTCAGAGTAGCCGGCCTCCGCAAGGAGTACGAGGGCGGCGTCGTGGGCCTCCACGGTGTCGACCTTGAGATCAGCGACGGCATCTTCGCCCTGCTGGGGCCGAACGGCGCCGGCAAGAGCACCCTCATGTCGATCCTCGCCACGCTGCTGGATCCAACGCGCGGCACGGCCACCGTGGGCGGCTTCGACGTGCGGACCCAGAAGGAGCAGGTGCGTTCCATCCTCGGCTACCTGCCGCAGGACTTCGGGCTTTACCCGTCGCTCACGGTCTTCGAGACGCTGGACTACATCGGGCTCCTCTACAACATGCGTGACCCCGCGGAACGGCGGCGGCGCATTGAGGAGGTGATCAGCCAGGTCAACCTCACCGCCGAGGCATCCAAGCCTGTGGGCCAACTCTCCGGCGGCATGAAGCAGCGGGTGGGCCTGGCTCAGGCTCTGATCAACTCGCCCAAGCTCATCATCGTCGACGAGCCCACGGCTGGCCTCGACCCCGAGGAGCGCATCCGCGTTCGGTCGCTGCTGGCGGAGTTGGGCGGCGAGCGGGTGATCCTCCTCTCCACCCATCTGATCGAGGATGTGGCGGCGGTGGCCGACCGGATCGCCGTGCTCTACAAGGGGCGCATCCGGTTCGTGGGCACAGGCGACGAGATGCGCGACGCCGTGCGCGGCAAGGTCTGGGAAGCCGAGATGGAGCCCACGGCCCTGCGCGAGGCCCGCAAGGGCTGGGTGGAGACGGGCCTGCAGCGGATCGGATCCAAGGCGCTCCTGCGCGTGGCTGCCGAGAACTGCGACCTGCCGAACGCCCGGCCCGCCGAGCCCACGTTGGACGACGCCTACATCTGGCTGATGCGCGGGGACCAGGACGATGCCTGACACCCAGACGCTCGGCGCCCGCCTGCCGGTGCTGGGCCTAATCGCCGCCGAACTCCGCATGGGCGTTCGCGCCCCCGGTGTGCGGCTGCTTGCGGCCGGCGCGGCCCTGATGGGCTGGTCTGTGGGCGGCGGCGCCGGGCGCGGCTCGGGCGCATCGGCCTATGCCGCCGGCGAGGCCGCCTGGCAGTGGCTCGGCCTCGTCACCATCCTCTGGTTCTCGCTGACGGCCGTGCGCGACCACGCGGCCCGCACTACCGCCATCTTCTGGTCCAAGCCGCAACCCACCGAGCGTATCGTCGTTGCGCGCTTCACCGGCACGCTGGGACTTGCGTTGCTGGTGCTGCTGGCGCTCTTCATCGGGGCGGCCGCGTCGCACTTGCGCGCCGCGGGTAGCCTTGCCGGGTTCGGGGCCTTCGGGATCCAGTACCTGCGTGCGGCCTGGGTGCTGGTGTTCGCCGGCGCGCTGGCCTATGCGCTGGGCATGCTGGCGAACAGCGCCATCGCCGGCGCGCTGGCCGCGCTCTACTGGGTGCTGACCCTGGCAGGGCGCGACTACCTGGCCAAGGTCTACTTCCCGGCCTACACCCAGAACGCGGTGACCTACCTGCTGCTGGCGGGCGCGCTCGTCTGCCTCACGGCCCTCTTCCACCAGCGTCGGCGGCGCGGCGCGGCCCCGGCCGCCACCTGGGCCTCCGTGGGCCTGCCGTTACTGCTGCTCGGCTTCGGGCTCTCGCTGCGCCACTCGCTGCTCACCGAGCATGATCCCATGGTGCACACCAGCCAGATACTGGACACCATGCAGCGCCAGACACTGAGCCTCCGCGAGCGGTCTCCCGGCTTCACCCTGCCCGGCCAAGGAGGCGCGCCGGTCTCCCTGTCGGACTACCCCGGCAAGGTGCTGCTCGTGGCGCTCTGGTCGCCCGCGAGCCCAGATGCAGGACTGGTGCTGACCCGTCTGGCCGACATGCAGGCCCGCTTCGGCGCGCAGGGCGTGCAGCCCGTGGCCGTCTGCATCTCCGAGGACCAGGGCGCCGCATCGACCTTCGCCGTGGGGCACGGGACGGCCTACCCGATCGTCAGCGACTGGGGAGCGCACTTCGCCTCCAAGCCCGCCGACATGTCGCCCGTCGCGGCAGCCCACGAGCTGACGGACTTCCCCACTATCGTCGTGACGGACCGGCGGCGCAGGGCCCGTGAGGTGCTCCGCGGCACCGAGGCGCTGGACCCCGATCGCCTGAGCCGCAGCGTTGAGGCCCGCCTGCAGGAGGAGCCGCGATGAAACGCAGGCAGACCAACGCTTCAGAGCGCCCGCCCGCCCGCGGAGGATTGCTCCGCTACAACTTCCGCGTGATGATCTACAACAACTGGTGGCTGCTGGTCTTCCCGCTAGCGGCCTCGCAGTTCGCCGTCTTCTGGAGCCTCATCACGCAACGCTTCCAGCCCTGGTTGCCCGCGCAGTGCGTGGAGTTCACCTCACCGTTGCTGGCCGCGTTCCTGGCCGCGCATGTACTCACGGCCGAGTACCGATCCGGCGTTGGCGCCATCCTGGCCTCCAAGCCGGTGGACCTGAAGAAGATCGTGGCGCTACGCCTTGGCGTCGTCATGGCCCTGGTATGGGCGCTGGCGGGCCTCTCGCTGGCGGCGTTCTACTACGGCATGGAGCCCTACCCCTGGGCGCCGGCGTTCCTCGCCATCGTTCCCACTACCCTCTGGCTCGCCATGCTGGCCCTCACCTTCGCCACGCTCTTCCGGCACCCGCTGGCGGGCTTCGGCGTGGCAGCGCTCTACTGGGCCCTGGACCTGCCGCCCGGCGCGCAGCTCATGCCCTTCCTGAGCCTGCGGACCTACTCGCTTTCGCTGCCCATGGTGGACTTCGCCGAACTGGTGTTCGCCCAGCACTGGTATGTGGCGAAGATCGTCCTGCTGCTGGGAGCCGTCGCGCTCTACGCCTCGCACTCGCGGCTCATCTTCACCCTGGGATCGCCCATCACGGTCCGCGTACGGCGGCGTGCGGCGGCGTTCGCGGCAAGCGTCGTGGTGGTCTACATCGGCTCCGGTGCGCTATTCAAGGTGGGCTACGCCTACACCCAACGCGGACGCCTGCAGCCATCCGACGCCGCCTGGCTTCGTCGCCACTTCTCGCCCTATGGCCCGATCCCCATCACCGCCCTCTTCGGACCTACCTTCCGGGCGCTGGTGGGCGACATCCCCAACTCATGGCGCGCCAACCTGGAGGGCGAGGCCGACCTGCTTGGCGACACGGCGCAGCATCGGCGCGCCCTAAAGGCCGTGCTTGACTCGGGTGACAAGGGCCCCTGGGCGGCCAGCGTGGCGGACCTCTACGCTCGGCTGGAGGTACGCAGCGGCAAGGAGCCCGATGACAAGCTGAAGGCCATGCGGATCGTGCTGGATCGCTTCCCGAAGTCGGTCTACGCGGCCTATGCGCAGCAGCAGTCGGCCCGCATCCTGGCCGATGCCGGACGCGGCGAGGAGGCCGGAGCGGCCTACCAACAGCTGCTGCGGATGCCTGTGCCCGAGGCATACCGCATGGAGGCCCTGAAGTACCTGACCCAGTCGGCGTTGGACGCCGGCGACGTGCCGCGGGCCGAGAGGATGGCCGGCCGCTGGGTGGACCAGTCGCCCGACCTGCTGCGGTTCCCGGCGCTGGCCGCGCTGGCCGATGCGCTGCACCGCAAGGGGGACCTGGCCCGATGCCGAACAGCGGCCGCGGGCGCCCTGGATGCCATCGCCTACTACGAGCGCAACAAGCCGAAGCGGGGTAACGACGGCATCGTGCGGCGCACGTCGCATTGGGAACTGGAAGCCGGCGCCATCGCCCCGAGGATGCGAGGCTACCTGGGCCAGTAGCCGCCTCCCGCTACGCTTTCCCGCCTGCCGGGTAGTTGGGGCTGTAGAGCACGGACTTCGTGCGCACGACGGGGCGGCCGTCTTTGGCAAAGCGGTCGCCCCGCGGCATAAGGTGCCGACCCATGCGGCCGCGCCACTCGGCGACATCGGATGCACGGGCCGGTTCGAGGGCCAGGTCGCGTAGCTCGTGCGGGTCGGCGCGAAGGTCGAAGAGCTGCTCTTGCCCGGTGTAGGCCCACCAGACATACTTCATGCGGCCATCCGTCAGGGCGTTCCAATCGTTCTCACGGACGTAGCACTGGCAATGCTCCAGGTCCAGCGCCTCGCGCCAGGGCGCATCGCGGCGGCGCACCAGGTCCAGCAGCGTTTGTCCGTCGAAGGTCTGCGGCCCGGCGCGTAGCCCTGCCGCGTCGATGAAGGTGGGCAGCACGTCGCGCAGTTCCACTGGCTTGGCGCTCTTCAGCCCGCGCCGTGCGCGCACCATCCCCTCCGGCCACCGCAGGATCATGGGGATACGGGCCGAGCCCTCGTACGGGTAGGTCTTGCGCCAGAGGTTGTGGTCGCCCAGCATGTCGCCGTGGTCGGCCGTAAACACGATGAGCGTCCGCTCCAGCAGCTTGCGGCTCCGCAGCGTCTCAATGATGCGGCCGACCTGCTCGTCGATGAAGGCCACGCTTGCATAGTACGCCCGGCGCGACTTGCGTACCTGCTCCGCCCCCAGGTCGCCGCACCAGGCATCGCTGCGGGGCTTCTCGCCCCTGTGCGCGAACTTCTCGGCCCAGGCGCCCACGGCCGCGGCGGGCACGGCGGCTTCGTCGAACCGGCGCGCGAGGCGCTCCGGCGGGTCGTAGGGCGAGTGCGGGCGTGCGAAGGAGACCTTGAGGAAGAAAGGGCGGCTCTCGTCGATCTCGGAGAGGCGCTCCACGGCGCGGTCGCCGGTCCACTGCGTCGGATGGAGGCGCTCGGGCAGGGCGTAGGGGCGGGCGTCGAAGTCGTTCCATCCCAGGCCGGTGGCGTCGGGGTTGAGGTCCGCCGCTTCGCGCTTGAACCACTGGCGGTAGTCGCTGACGAAGCCCGGCGTCTCTACCCGGCCTGACTCGTCCAGCAGGGCCGTCTCGTAGCCATGCGTGTGCCGCTGCGGGAAGTAGTGGAGTTTGCCGATGGCCGTGGTGGAGTAGCCCGCGTCGGCGAGCATGCGGGGCATCTCGTTGGCGTAGCGATCGGCCACCTGACCGTAGCCCAGCATGCCGTGCCGCCAGGGCGACCATCCGGTGAGGAGCCCCGCACGCGCCGGGGTGCAAGAGGGCGTCGAGCTATAGGCGCTACTGAAGCAGACGCCCTGCCGGGCCAGCGCGTCCAGGCTGGGCGTATGGGCCTCGCCGGCGCCGGCGCAGCCCAGGCAGTCCGCCCGCATCTGGTCCGCCATGATGAGCAGAATGTTGGGCCGCTCGGTCATGCTCACCTCCGGGATCGCACGCTCAGGCTTCTACTGCGGAATGCCCACGCACTCGATGCCGCCTGCATAGAAGCCGCCGCCTGCGCCCACCTTCCACGTGGTCAGCGACTTGCCGGGGCCCATGATCGTAAACTGCTGGGTCGTGCCATACTGCGTGGCCTTGATGGCCTTGGTGTGGCCGTCGACGAAGTTGGCGCTGAAGGTCTCGCTGTGGCGGGCCTGAACCACCTGCGTCTGGCTATTCATCGGTCCCATGCCCACGTTGCCGTCATAGGCGCCGATGGTGTCGGCCGGCTTGGGGATCGCGGCCAGGCTGACAGGGCTGAAGGTCGGGTAGTAGGCGTTGGCGAAGACCGCGCTGTTCACCGCGTAGCTGTTGTAGGGCGGCGAGCCCGCGCAGGGGAAGCCCACCACCTCGGCCAGGTTCAGGGCGCGGGGCTCCGTTGGGCACTGGGTGATCTGGCTGTTCTTCACGTAGGGCGTCACGGCCCAGTAGTAGGTGCCGATGCAGCCAGTGGGCGGATTGCCGTTCACCGGATACGAGCCCATGGGCATCGTCTCGTCGTAGTCCTGCACGTACATGCTCGTGGCCAGCGAGTACTGCTTGGTGTTGGAGATGCATGAGGCCTGGCGGGCCTTCTCCCGCGCCTGCGCGAAGACGGGGAAGAGGATGGCGGCCAGGATCGCGATGATAGCGATGACTACCAGGAGCTCGATGAGCGTGAATGCGCTGTGTCGGCGTGTGTGTGTCATGGGTGGGGTTCCTTAGGATGGGATTGGCTACGGCCGCGGTGAGGGGAGTTGCAGAAGCAATCGGCAGTACGCCACACAGTATACATCCGCGCCGGGGGCGGGCCTGAGCCGGTCCGTCAGCCCGCGGCGCCCGGCATCCGGTACGGGGGCGTCGGGTAGCCGGGGCTGAAGGAACGTAGCGTCTCGATATCGGCGTGGGCGCCTGCGGCATCGGTTGCCGCGCGCAGGGCCTCCTCGGCAGCCCGCCGCAGCCGCTCAGGCTCCATACCGATGCGGGCGTTCAGGATAAGCTGCGCCTCGCGGGGCTGCACATCGCAGGCCGACAGCGACAGCGCGCCGGACGTGGAGGTGAGGTGCGCCCGAGAGAAGGCTCCCGGTGCGTCCAGCGCGGCTTTCAGGTGGGCGATCTCAGCGCCGTCGGCCGCGCACGCGGCGCGCATCGCCTCCAGCAAGCTGGCGAGCAACCGTGCGCCGTCGATCCCGTGATCCGAGGTCACGCGCACGGTGGCGTTGAGCCAGCCGAGCAGCGCCTCCCCGGTGGCGTAGGTGTCGTAGTCGATGTCGGCCAGCACATGGCCGCCTGCGGGAGTGCCGGAGAGCAAGTAGGCGGCCCAGGCCTCGATCCCCTCGTCGGTGACCGCGGAGCAGCGCATGACCGGCCGGGCATACCGCGCTTCAAGCTGCAGAGACAGGCGGTCGGCCTCGGCGACATCGAGGGTGTCCAGCTTGCTGAGCATCAGGGCGTCGGCCTCCTCGAGTTGCTTGCGGAAGACGTAGCCCACCTCGGGACCGAACGGCTCGGGCTCTTCGCCCACCACGGACTCGCGCACGCGCCGGGGATCGGCCAGCACGGTGAATGGCGCAAGCCGGAACGCGTCCGGGTAGAAGAGCTTCAGCGGGTTCAGCACCGTGGCCGCCATGTCGGTGCAGCTTCCCACGGGTTCGCAGAGCAGGATGTCCGGTTCCGAGGGCAGGATGCGCACCACGGCGTCCAGCATGTCCTCGAAGCGGCAGCAGAAGCAACCGCCTGAGACCTCCTCCACCGGTACGCCGAGCCGCTCGGCCAGCACGGTGTCAACCAGCCCGGCGGCCTGGTCGTTGGTGAGCACGGCCACGCGCTTGCCGCGCTGGATAAGCTCCGCGGCCAGGGCTCCGATGGCGGTGGTCTTGCCTGCCCCCAGGAAGCCGCCGACGAGGGCGATGGTCACGGGCTTGGCGAGCGATATGGCGCGGGGTGCGTCAGGCGACGTCATGGTCAGGTTCTCCGGGCCATAGATTACCGCCCGGAGCCGCGCCCCGCGCCGGGACGGGCGCGGGGCGGCTCAGGATGGACCCGCTACTGGTGCATCGGGTCGAAGTAGTCCACGTCCGGCGCCGAGCCCGGCGTCTGGCGCCAGGTTTGGCTGAAACGCATGAGCTTGGCGTGGCCGTCTGTGAACACATAGTTGCAGGTGCCCTGGTGCCGCCGAATGGCGACCGTCTTGGGCTCGGCCTTGATTGCGTCCCACTGCAGCCCCATGTGCATGGCGTCAGCCTCGCGGGCCGGGCTTCCCCAGTACATGGGCATGAAATGGTCGCCCGTGATCGCCGTGGTCGTGCCCGACCGGTATTCGGCGAGCTCGGTTGCGAAGAGACACTGCGAGCTGTTCATAATCCCCGCCAGTGTGAACGCCCGGGGATTGGCCGGCGCACCGTACGGCGGGTGCATCGGGTCGAAGTAGGCGTTGAAGCCGTACGACGTGGGTCTGGCCGGCGTTGCCGTCCAGGCGGAGCTCAGGTCCGACGGGCACCGTTGGAGCAGGCGCGACTTCACGTACGGCTGGATGGTATCGAGCCAGCTCGGCGGCAACGGCATGCCGGGCCAGGCCATTATCACACTGGGCATGCCCTCATCCCAGTCCTGTGAGTACATGAAGAGGGCCGTGCCCATCTGCTTGCAGTTGGAGAGGCACGAGGTGCTGCGGGCCTTCTCCCGCGCCTGTGCGAACACATGAAACATCATGGCCGCAAGGATCGCGATGATCGCGATGACGACCAGTAACTCGGTGAGCGTAAACGCGGCGCGCTTCACGGTGGAGACCTCCGGTTGTAACCGTGTAGTCCGAGAGCCGATGACTCGCGAATGGGTGATGACTGCGGGTGCTGACCGGCTAGCTCGATCGAGGAGGAGGGTCCGGGCGCCGCAAATCGCGCAAATGTGGCGCTTCATTGCCGCACCGGGGATGGACGCGTGGTGCAGGGGCGAATGGAAGGACGGCGGGCGCGTGGGCGATCGGGAAGTCGGAGTCCGCGCCCAGCACGGACACCACCGTCGAGTCGCCGTTGCGTCCCGAGCAGATCAGCGCAGCCAGCGGACGCAGCGGCGCCGGCGCCGCACAGCAGCACGTGGCCTCGCCGGGGCAGTTCTCGCACCGGCAGTAGTCTTCGTGCCGCGGTCGGCTCGGCGCGGGGATGGAGACGGCGGCCGCGCCGATGGCCACGCCCAAGGATGCGCCGGCGGGGGGTAGCTCCGCGCAGACGGACTGGGCCATGGAACACCGGCAGGCGGACACCAGCGCAATGCAGGCGGCTACGACCGCTGCAGCGCTCCGGTATTGAGTCCTCATCCCTGCGTCTGTTCTGGTAGGCATCTGATTGCTGGGCCGAACGGCACCTGACTCCATTGTGGGTCCGTCGCGGTCCGGGGTCTGTCGGGCAAACGCCGACATTCGGCGGGCCGGTTCGGATCGGGCCGATATGCCATACTCAAGCCGCTCTGGTCGGGCGGTTCCAGCCCGATCCAGCCTCCGGGGATGCCATGCCGACGCACTTCCACATCGTGATACCGGTCCACAACCGGGTGCAGACAACGCTCCGTGTGCTGGGCAGCCTTGCCGGCCAGACCGAGCGCGGCTTCACCGTCTGGCTGGTGGACGACGGCTCCACCGACGGCACCGCCGAGCAGGCCCGCGCCACGTTCGGCGACCGGCTGGACCTGCGCGTCCTCACCGGCGACGGCTCGCTCTTCTGGGGCGGCGCTGTCCACATGGGCATCGAGGAGGCGCTCAAGACGGCCGGCGACGCGGACGTGCTGGTGATGATGAACGACGATATCACCTTGGAGCCGGACTTCCTGAGCCACGCCTCGCGGGTCGCCGCCGCGCAGCCGACCGCACTCTTCGGGGCGCTGGTGCTGGACGACTGCGACCGCGATCGGATCTGCAAGTCCGGCATCACGATCAAGTCCTGGGCGCTGTCGCTGAACTACCGGCCCTATGAGGGCTGGAGCCTGGCCCGCGACGGCGCCCGAATGTCGGAGTTTACGCCCGTAGACGGCCTCCGCGCCCTTGCTACCTTCGTGCCGGTTTCCGTGGCCCAGCGGATCGGCAACATCGCCCACAAGGCGCTTCCCCACTACCACAGCGATTTCGAGTACACCTACCGCGCCCGGCGGGCAGGCTACCCGGTGCTGATCGCCCGCGACGTGCGCGTGTTCCACTCCGTGGCCACCACGGGCGGCTTCAACGCCTACTCGACGCAGGCAAGTCTGGTCGACTTCGTGCGTTCGCTCTGGGACATCCGGTCGCCCAACGGCATCAAGCACCGCCTGAACTACGCCTGGCTCTGCTGCCCTAAGGTGGAACTGGCGCCCTACCTGGTCACCGACGCCCTGAAGACGCTGGCACGCTGCCTCCTGATGGTCGGCCTGCGGGAGCGCGCCTTCGGCATCCGCGTCTGGATGAACCGGATGATGGGCCGAAGCGGCCGAGGCGCCTCGTGAACGCCCTGGAGCGGCTCATCTACGAACGCATCAAGCGGAACTACCGCCTCAAGCGCAAGGTGCGCGACCTCTACCTGCTGCTCATGGACCTGGCGCCAACCCCGGCCCAGACCAGCGCCGCGCCCATCTCCGTCCGAGAGGGATGCTTCTTCGGCTTCCACGACAAGACCCCCTTCTCGCCCGACAACAGCCTCCTGGCGGCGCACAAGGAGACCATCCAACGCCGGATGCCGCGACCGGATGACGAGGCGGAGATCGGCCTTTTCTGCGGCGAGGGGTGGATGGAGTACCGGCGCATCGGCTCGACGCGGGCCTGGAACTGGCACCAGGGCGCCATGCTCCAGTGGTTGGGCAGAACCGGCAACGTGATCTTCAACGACTTCGACGGCTCCGGCCACGTGGCGCGCGCGCTGGACCCCGGAGGCAACGAGGTCGCCCGCCTTCCTCGGCCCATCGCAGCCGTCTCGCCCGATGGCGCGTGGGCCGTCTCGCATGACTTCGTCCGCTCCAACCGCGCCATGTCGGGCTACGGATACGCCAACGGCACCGACCCCGAAGCCGCCAGCGCCGCGCCGGCGAGCCACGGCGTCTGGGCCATGCGCACCTCCGACGGCCGCTGCGACCTGCTCTACTCGGTCGCCGACCTGGCCGCCATGGAACCGGAGCCGACCATGCAGGGCGCGGTCCACTGGGTAACGCACTGCCAGTTCGCGCCATCCGGCGAAAGGTTCAAGTTCTTCCACCGCTGGACTACGCCGGACGGCCGCCGTTGGACCCGCATGTACGCCTGCGGCATCGACGGCTCGGGGCTCTATCGCTTCCCGGCCGTCGACATGGTCTCGCATGTGGGCTGGCGCGATCCCGGCCGGCTGGTCGCCTACGCCTCGGCCGGCGGCGCTCGCGACCACTACTACCAGTTCACCGACGGCGGTGGCGCGCCTGAGCCCGTGGGTCCCGAGCTGCTCACCAGCGACGGCCACCCCTCGTTCGCCCACAGCGGCCGCTGGATGGTCACCGACACGTACCCGGATCGGCGGCGACTCCAGACGCTCATCCTGCTCGACATGGAGACCGGCACGCGCCACGATATCCTGCGAGTGCGGCACCCGAGGCAGTTCGTGGGGACCGACATCCGCCACCACTGGGTGGCCGACCTGCACCCGCGCTGGGACCGCCCGGGCTCGACGCTCTGCTTCGACGCGGCCTTCAGCGGGGTGCGCTCCCTCTGCACCGTGCCTGTGGGCGACCTGACGCGCGACGAGCCGCCTGCCCTGCGCCGCGTCCCGCAGGGAGGCCCTACCGTCGACAGCCGCTAGCGGGGTACGATGAACCGGCGGGGCATCCCCGACCTGCATAGCCCGAGGTGATCCAGACCATGACGAACCGCGAACGAGCCCTGGCCATCCTGCGTTACCAGCCCTACGACCGCCTCCCACTGGTCCACTTCGGCTACTGGGGCGAGACGCTGGAGAAGTGGCGCGACGAGGGCCACCTGACCACCGACGAGATCACGGGCTACGGCGACGGCAACGCGGTGGACGCCGCGCTGGCGGCCAAGCTCGGTTTCGACTTCAACTGGCAGTGCATGGTCTACCCGAACACCGGCCTGCGGCCTGCGTTTGAGGCCCGTGTGGTCGAGGAGTACGCGGACGGCTCCCGCGCGGTCCTCAACGGCGACGGGATGATCATCCTCCAGAAGCCCGATACCGGCTCCATCCCTGCCGAGATCGACCACCTGCTCAAGGATCGCGCCGCCTGGGAAGAGCACTACGTGCCGCGCCTGCAGTGGCACGCCGACCGCGTCCCCGCCGAGGCCTGCGCGGCCATGCCCGACCCCTCCGAGCGCGACGCACCCATCGGGCTCCATTGCGGCAGCCTCTACGGCCAGATCCGCAACTGGATCGGCGTCGAGGGATCGGCCTACCTCTACTCCGACGATCCCGACCTCTTCACCGAGATCGTCGACACAGTGGGAGACCTCTGTTACCGTTGCGTCGAGGCCGCCCTGGCCGCCGGGGCCAGGTGCGACTTCGCCCACTTCTGGGAGGATATCTGCTTCAAGAACGGACCGCTGATCGCGCCGCGCATCTTCCGGCAGAAGATCGGGCCCCACTACCGCCGGATCACCGAACTGGTTAACAAGCACGGCCTCGACATCGTATCACTGGACTGTGACGGAAAGATCGACGCCCTGGCGCCCATCTGGCTGGAGAACGGGGTCAACACCATGTTCCCCATCGAGGTCGGCACCTGGCAGGCGAGCCTGACGCCCTGGCGCGAGAAGTACGGCCGCGACATGCGCGGAGTAGGCGGCATGGACAAGCGCGTCTTCGCCCTGGACCGCGCCGCCGTGGACGCCGAAGTGGAGCGCCTGAAGGCGATCATCGATCTGGGCGGGTTCATCCCATGCCCCGACCACCGGATCGCACCGGACGCCGAGTTCGACATGGTCCGCTACTATTGCGAGAAGATGCGCGCGACTTTCGGCTGATGCCGGGGCCGCGCTGGGAGAGTGCCGCATATGCCGATCTTTGAGTACCGCTGCTCCGCCTGCAGCCATATCTTTGAGAGCCTCCAGCGTAGCGCAGCTGCGCCTGCCCCGGCCTGCCCCGAGTGCGGCGGCGCCGATGTAGGCCGCATGATCTCGGCCTTCGCGGTGGGCAGGAACCTGACGCCCTGCGGCACGCCATCGTCCGATGCCGCGGGGTGCGGCATCAACTCCCGCAATGGGGGCTGCGGCGGCTGTTGCGGGCTGCAGGGCTGACCGGCCAGGCCGGCATGGAGCGTGTAGCCGCGGTCGATATCGGCTCGAACACGGTCAAGGCCCTCCTTGTGGAGCGTGGCGGCGGGTGCGCCCCGCGTCTGCTGGAGGAGCGCGCCTGGGCCGCGCGCCTGGGTGAGGGCATCCATGCGGGCCGCCTTCGCGAGGTCGCCATGCGCCGCACACTGGAGGCGCTGGCGGAGGTGGCGGGCCTCTGTGCGCAACACGAGATCATGCGGGCCGCGTGCGTCGGCACTTCTGCCCTGCGCGACGCCGCCAACCGCAACGAGTTCATCGCCCGTGCGGCCGAGCTGGGCCTCCAGGTCGAGGCCATCGACGGCACCGAGGAGGCAAGGCTCTCCTACCTGGCCGTCCGTTCCGACGCCCGATGGCGCCACGCCGCGCCGCTCATGGTCATGGATATCGGCGGCGGCAGCACCGAGCTGATCGTGGGTCACGCCGAAGGCTCCATCGATGCTCGTCAGAGCCTGCGCCTGGGCGCGGTGCGGCTTACCGAGGCCCACCTGCGCGGGGACCCTCCCACCATAGCGCAGCTGCAGGAGGCCACGTCCGCCGCCGCGGAGACGCTGCAGGCGTTCCCGGCGCCGGGCGCCGGCGTTCGGCTCGTGGCCGTGGGCGGAACCGCTACTAACATGGGTTCGGTGGAGCTGTCGGCTGTCGGCGGGAGCCTTGCCGACCTCCACGGACTGCATCTCAGCGCCACAGCCGTGGCGGGCCAGATCCGCCTCTACTCCGGCGCAACCGTAGAACAGCGGCGCGCCATCGCCGGGCTCGACCCCGCCCGCGCCGACGTGATCCTGGGCGGCGCCATCATCATGAGCCAGGCCATCGCGCTGGCCGGGGCCCAGAGCGTCGAGATCAGCTGCAGGGGCCTCCGCTGGGGCCTGCTGTTCGACCGCTTCGGAGCGTAGGGCGGCGAACCCGACCCAGGAGAGTTGCATCATGCCCGAATCTGTTCTCCCCGACTTCCGGGGCCCCAGGCGTAGCCGCCGACAACGCTCCTCCAAGGAGAACCTCCGGGGCGGGTGCTTCGTCGCCATCGGCGTCGCCGTGTTCGCCATCATGCTGACTGTGGCGCTCATCTTCGCGCCTGGCGTCGACCCGGCTACCCTCACCGATACCCAGAAGACGGCCGCGCGGCGCAACCTCGATCAGGCAGAGCGCAACACCCAGGAGTTGCAGGAGGCGTCCAAGGCGGGCCAGAGGCGTGAGGGCGAGGTGGTCCTGAACGAGGACGCCATCAACTTGATGTTGATCGAGAAGGGCAACGCCACCTCGGGCCTGGCCGCGCACGGCCTCTCCGACCCCGCAGTCCGCATCGCCGGCGGCAAGATGACGGCCTCGGCCAAGCGTGCTGTGGGCGCCCTCGCCGTCACGCTCGCGGTCGACCTGAAGCCTCGCGTCGCCGCCGACGGAGGGGTACGGTTCGATATCTCGGGCCTCTCCCTCGGTCGGCTGAGCATTCCGGCATCGATAGCCCAGCGCCTGGCCGATGAGGTGACCGACGCGCTGGGCGCCCGCGCCGCCAAGAACGGCCTGACGGTGGTCGCGGCGACTGTGCAGGGCAAGGAGCTGATACTCCGCGTGCGCACGCGACCCGGCGGCCCCGTCCCGTAGCCCCTACGCCGACTGCACCAGACCGCGCTCGCCGGGGCTACCGACCCACCAGGGGATGCCGGGGTACTTGGCGTCCAGGTAGTCCGTGAACCGGTCGACCTGCTCGCTGTTGCCGGCGAACATGTCGTAGTGCATGGGGACAGCCAGGCGCGGGCGGACCTCGCCGACCAGGTCCACCGCCTCCTGAAAGGTGAAGTTGCCGATGCAGCCCGACCGGTACCTGGCGGCGTCGCGGCCGTTGATGGGCACGAAGACGGCATCCGGCCGGCATGCGGCCACGGCCGCCCGGAGGCCCTCCCAGGGCACCCCGTCACCGGCGTGGTAGATCGTCGCGCCGTTCAGCTGGATGACAAAGCCCAGGTGCGGGTAGCCCAGATCCGCGCTCATGTCGAGGAACTCATGGGCGGCCCGTATGGCGCCGATGCGCGCGGCGCCCACCTGGACCCAGTCGCCCTCGCTGATGCCGACGACGCGCGCCGCATCATATCCGTCGCGGACCAGCGCACCGGCCGTCACTTTGGAGACGACCAGCTTCGCCTGCGCCGAGGCTTGCATCAGGCCCGGCAGCGAGACGCGATCCACGTGGTCCGAGTGGTCGTGCGTACCCAGGAACGCATCGGCATGGGTCACCCGGCTCGGATGCACCAGAGGCGGCGTCCGGCGGCTCTGGTCCGGCGCCAGGTAGGCGTCGATGTACAGCACGCATCCCGCACCCTTGAGCACGAATCCGTTCTGTCCGAGCCACCAGAAGGCTACCGACCCGGTCGGCGGATCGTATGAGTCGATGTCGGAGACCAGGGCTCGACCGGTGATCAGGGGTTCCATTTGGCGCGACTCCTTCGCTGTAGTACGGCATCCTGAGGCAAATGACCGGAACCGGAGGTCCGTCCGGTCGTCCGTATGATAGAATAACAGAGAGTGGCCGGCGATCGGCCCGTCCGACGGGAGCTTTGGCCCGGCGCGCTTGTGTACGCATCAGGGTTCGGCTCTCGCAGCATAGCTTCCCACACAATGGGAAAGGAGCTTGTCGCATGAAGAAGAATTCGTTCCTTATGAAGGGCGCAGTGGCGCTGATCGCCGCCGTACTGGTCATCGGCGCTTCGGCCACAGCCAACGCCGGTCCGCTTACGCTCCGGGTCGGTGCGTACCTGTCCACTACCGGCGACGCCCACAAGCTCGCCAACGACGGCGGCCCGTCCCTCGGCCTCCAGTATGCGTTGCCCGGCGTCCCGAGCCTGTTCAACGGCGAGAGCTGGAGCACCAACGTGACCGCGGACTTCGTGTACCACGGCGCCAACATGGACAAGTCGTTCCAGTACATCCCCTTCTCCCTCGATCAGATCTACACCTTCGAGGAGGACGGCGCCCTCACCCCGTACGCCGGCTTCAGCCTGATCGCCGGCACCTACAAGAGCGATGTCATGGGCCAGGGCCAGCCGTGGGTAACCCGCTTCGGCATCGGCCTCATCTTCGGCGCCAAGCTGAACAGCAAGCTGTCCGCTGAGCTACGGTACGACATGCTGGCCAAGGGCAACGACCAGGGCACGCCGTCCATGCTTCGCGGCGCACTGGGCTACGCCTTCTAAGATAGCTCCACGCTGCCGGGCGGATCGCCCCCGGATAGCCCAAAAGCAACGGCGGCCCCGCCTCTCCGCAATGGGAGGCGGGGCCGCTGTTCATGTTGCCGAGATCTGTCAGGTCGTGTAGTGCGGGTCCGTCACACGCTGGGCGTTCACCTCGGCCTTAGCCTTGGAGCTTGACTGAAGCTCCGCGATGACGGCGTCGTAACGCGCCCGGTCCACCGGCAGCGTCACGGGCTCGCCCGTCTGCCCCGCCATGATCAGTCCGTCGATCAGCTCCACGGCCATGAGCCCGTCGCGGCCCGGCGAGAGCAACTCCTCGCCGTACAGGATGGCCCGCACGAAGTTCTCGGTTATCTCGATGTGGCGCCCCTGCCCCGTCGGAACCTCCAGGGTCACCTCCGGCGACTCGGGAACCTCCCACATCTGCGCTGCCGCAGCCGAGTGCTCCCGGATGCCGCCCTTGGTCTCCCAGAAGCGGATGGCGCCATTCTGGATCTGGATCTTCCCCTTGTTGCCGCAGAACTCGAACTGCTCGTAGCTGGGCGACTCTGTCGTGGTAGCGTAGAGGTAGCCGTGGGCCCCGGAGGCGTACTCCAGCATGGCGTAGGCCTCGTCCTCCACCTCGATGTCGTGGATGCGCGTGCGCGTCGAGCCCGTCATCTTCACGGGCATGCCGCCGAGGTAGGCGAAGAGGTCCAGGAAGTGCGGCGCCTGGTTGATGAGCACGCCGCCGCCCTCGCCGGTCCACGTCGCGCGCCAGCCGCCGGAGTTGTAGTAGGCCTGGCTCCGGTACCAGCCCAGCACCATGGAGGTGCGGTACAGCTCGCCCAGCCGTCCGTCGTCGATGAGCTGCTTGGCCAGCTTCGTGCTGCCCAATGAGCGCATCTGGTACATGACGCCGAACTTGCATCGCGAGGCCTCAGCTGCGGCGATCATCTGGTCGGCCGCCGAAACGGTCACCCCGATGGGCTTCTCCGAGAGGACGTGGATGCCGCGGCTGAACGCCTCGACGGCGATGGGCGGATGGAAGTAGTGGGGCGTGGCGATGACGACGGCATCCACCAGGCCGCTGTCCAGCAGCAGTTCGGGCTGCGCGAAGGCCGGTACCTCGTGCTTGGCCGAGACGGCGGCCAGCGTATCCGGGTCGATGTCGCAGACCGCGGTCAGTTCGGCGCCGGGCACCTGGTTCATGTGGTTGCAGTGTCCCGACCCCATGCCGCCTGTGCCGATGACGCCGAACCGCACCTTCTGGTCGCTCATATGTCTCTCCTTGGGTGGCCGGGCGTGACCATACGCCCGGGCGCGTTCACGCCCTTAGGTCAGCCATGGAGCCCTCGGAATCCTGCCTCGGCGGCGCGCCGGGGTCAGGTAGCCGAACTTACCGGAAGCGCCAGATCAGGTTCGCGCCGCCGTCCTGCGCCAGGATCGCCGCGGCCGTGTAGCTCTTGGCGTGGCCGTCGGCGAAGATGAGGCTGGCGGCGCCGTGGTTCTGGCCGTCGCGGAAGTGGCGGCAGTAGAGCGGCTTGAGCTGCGCCGGAGCCAGAGGGCTGCCGGCCACGAGGTCGGTGTCGGACACCAGCGGCGTGGAGAGGCGCACATCGGAGGCGTTCACCTTGCCGTTCATCGGGTCGAAGACGTAGCCGCGGTATTTGCTTGCCGTGGGTCCGTTGGCTGTGTCGCCCAGCAGCACGGTGCGCGACGGCTCGTCGATGCCGGCCAGGCTCGCCACGCTGGTGGGGGCCTCGACGCCCAGCGGGTCATACCCCGTCAGCATGTTGTAGCCGATCGGCGAGAGGCCGCGGTTGGCCCAGCCGTCGGTGTACCTGGAGCCCGCGGCGCCGGGGCAAAGGAAGACGCCCGTGTTCTTGACGTAGGGTTGCACCACAGGCGGCCAGACGCGTAGCGGGTCCGAAGTGGGCACGCCGTAGTTTGTCGAGGGCAGGACCGTCTCGTCGTAGTCCTGGATGTACATGGCGTTGCCGAGGCCGAGCTGCTTGGCGTTGGAGAGGCAGGCGATCTGCCGCGCGCGCTCGCGCGCCTGCGCGAAGACCGGGAAGAGGATCGCCGCCAGTATGGCAATAATCGCGATCACAACGAGTAGCTCGATGAGCGTGAATGCACGCCGCCGGTACGCCATGGGTGAACTCAACCTTTCTATGGCGCCCACCGTCGCGCCACGCTTGACTAGACGCACTGCAACGCGGTTGCGGTTCCCCGCGTAGTAGCCTTGGGCCTGAGCATGGCCCCGCTCGGCCGCATGCGTGATATAATCACCCTCTACGGCCCCTTGCCGCCGGCGTCACGGAGCGCCCATCCCATGAAGAAGCCAAAGCAGCCCGCACAACCCGAGGTCCGAGACCCCAACGCCAAGCACCTGGCCATCCAGAACCGCAAGGCGCGGCACGACTACACCATCGTAGAGACCTATGACGCCGGCCTGGCGCTTATGGGAACAGAGGTGAAGTCGATTCGCGGCCGGCAGGCCAACCTCGTCGACGCCTTCGCCAAGGTTGAGGGCCGCGAGGTCTGGCTCTACAACATGCACGTGACCCCATACGACCACGGGACGCGCTGGAACGCCGAGCCACGCCGCAAGCGCAAGCTCCTGCTCCACCGCAGCGAGATAACCCGGCTGGCCGCCTCGGTGGACCGCAAGGGCTACGCGCTCATCCCGCTCTCCATCTACTTCCAGCGCGGCTACGCCAAGGTGGAGCTGGGCGTGGGCCTCGGCAAGCGCGAATACGACAAGCGCGACAGCATCGCCCAGCGCGACGCCGACCGCGAGCGCGATCGGGAGCTGGCACAGCGCGAGTAGGCCCGAGGAGGGACGCCAGTGGACTTCGGCGGCGCGATCATGACGGGCTCGCTCCTGGTAGGCGCCCTGCTTCTGGCCGCCATACCGGTCATCCGCCTCATCACCTGGTGGGTCGACGGGCAGGTCGATGCCATCGTGGCAGTGCTGGCCATCGTCGTCTACATGACGATGCTGGTGGCGGTCGTATCGGGCCCCACCCCGGTTAAGCTGGTCGTCTTCCTGGCGCTGGCCGTCTCCGCAGTCGGCATCCCCCTCTTCTCCCGCCTCTCGGACGCCTCGGCGCTGAAGGGCATGGAGACCAGCAAGGTCGATGCCTACATGGCCGCCCTGGAGCGCGACCCCACGGACCCGGTGCCGCGCATCGCCATGGCCGAGGTGCTGGCCAAGCGCGGCGACCTGGCCGGGGCCGTGCAGCAGATGGAGTGGGTGGTGCAGCAGTACCCCCGGCTCGCCCTGCACCACAAGGCGCAGCTCGACAGCTGGCGCCGCGAGCTGGCCAACCCCGCAGGCGCCGGCTGGGTGATTTGCCACATGTGCCACGCCGAGAACGCGCCCGGCGCCACCATGTGCAGCCAGTGCGGAGCCATGTTCGGCGCGCGCGAGGGCATGGTGCAGCGGATCTACCGCGAAGGCGGGCCGAAGCTGGTCATCCGCAGCATGGTGATCGGCAACCTGAGCCTGCTGCTGGCCATCTACCTCATGCTGACGCTCCCGGCCATCATAGCGGGCCCCATCGTCCTGGCCGGCGTCCTCGTAGGCGCCTGGCTCTTCATGCGCTGGGTAGGCGGCGACCTGGGCGTCATCGAGCACTGACGGCGGGCAGGTGGGCGCGGCCGTGGGGCTCAATACGCCTGTCCGCAAGCGGCCCGGCACTCGTCCGACGGCCTGGGCTGGGCGACGAACCGGCACTCCACCGACGACTACGGCCCCGGAGCGGCGTTGCCCCGGGGCCGATTTTTCGCGTCAGCCGGCAGTCTCTACGGCACTACGTTGAAGGTCGTGTTGGCCGATGTGGCTGCGTACCATGCGTCGCCGGCGAAGGCGGCGTTGGCTGTGTGGGCGCCCGTGGCCTCGCCCGCCGGGATGGACCAGTTGACCGTGGCCCAGCCGTCGGCCGCGACGTTGGCCGAGCCGATGGTGGAGCCGCCCACCTTGAACGTGATCGACTTGCCGGGCTGGATCACGTAGTCCGGCAGGCTTCGCACGTAGGCCTTCAGCGGGTGGACCGTGCCCCGCTTGCCTGAGCGGACGTAGGGCCAGATGTAGAGGTTGCCCTGGACGACGCCCAGCTTGCCGGTGTTGGACGAGGCCGGGTAGCCCGCGTTGCCGGCCCAGCTTGCGCCGACCACGCGGTTGCCCGCACCCACTGCTTCGGGGACGGTGTAGCCGAACGAGACGTAGCCGCTGGAGTTAGTGGCCTGTGAGCCCAGCGAGGCGCCGTCGACCGTCATCGTGAGCGTCTTGCCGGGCAGGATGACGTTGGCCGTGGTGTAGAGGTAGGCCTTCAGGACCGTGTAGGTCTTGATCTTCACGTTGGTCCGATCGACCACGTAGACCTTGGTGGCCACGGTGGTCGACGTGAGGACGGCGCTACCGGTGCAGGGCAGATACACCGTGTCGCCGGCAAAGGAACCGCCCAATGGGCGGCCGGCAGACCCGGCCGTGACCGTCCAGAGGAGCGTGGCCTCGCCGTCGACGCTGGTGACGGCGGAGCCTACTGCTGTACCTG
Source organism: uncultured Chthonomonas sp. (assembly GCA_903951425.1). Classification (GTDB taxonomy): domain Bacteria; phylum Armatimonadota; class Chthonomonadetes; order Chthonomonadales; family CAJBBX01; genus CAJBBX01. Next base: position 26,097 of record CAJBBX010000012.1, on the reverse strand, counting down.
CTACGGAGAAGGCCACCGTGCGGCCAGACAGCTTTGCGCTGTCGGAAGTCCGGCGAAGATAGGCCTTCAGGGCTATGGCAGTGGTGATGACCCCGGTGCGATCAGGCATATAGAGCGCTGATGCCGCCTTCGCTACGGTGAGAGTAGCCGCCGCTTCGACCGGAGCCAGTGTTCCGTCGCCGGCGAACGATGCTGCGATGGGCCAGGTCCCGGGCACCGCGTCGGCAGGGATGGTGTAGGCGAGCGTGGCCACGCCTGCCGCATCGGTCGTGGCAGTGCCGGCGGAGGCGCCGTCCACCGAGAAGGCGATGTTCTTACCTGCCAGCGCGGCGCCGGGCGTCGTCTGGGTCAGCGTGGCAGACAGCGACACAGCACCCCCGACGAAGCCTGACTTGCTCGGCATGGTGAGGGTCGTCGAGATCAGGGATGAACGGAAGTCGGCGCCCGTGGCGCTGGGGCCCAGGGTTACGCCCAGTGTCGCCGGTGTCAGCGCGTATCCCGGTTTGGCTGCCGTCAGTGTATATGTGCCGGCGTTCAGACTGCCGATCTGGTACGTTCCGGCGGAACTGGAGACTGCCGATGCCACAGGCTGAAGAACGTCATGCGTGATCGTCAGGCCCCAGGCATTGAGGGTGCCGAGGTCGCCGGAAACGGTGTCCTTGACGATCAGCTTCCAGGTGCCGGCCATGGGTTTCCCAAACAGGGCGCCGAGGCTCTGGGCCGGGACCGTCAGGTCGGGGTAGCTGGTGATGATATTGTCCAGGCTTCCGCCGGTACGGTTGTGGAGGATCACGTCAGTACCGTCGGGATGCCTCAGCGTGACCGTCAGGTCGCCGATCCATGTATGCGTGATATCGACGCCCACCTTGAGCCCAGCGACGGCGCCTGAGTCAGGTACGACGATCGGCGCCTCGATCCCGGTCGTGTCGGCATCGGGAATGGGGGTGCCGGGCGACGATCGGTACGTACTCTCGGTCGGCTGAGGGCTGCTTGCCGTCACGGTGGCTCCGGCGACGGGCCCGCCCACTTGCATGATGCTGCCGGAGATGCTGAAGCCGGGGACGGTCAGCGCCGCCGTCGCCTCGCTCGGGTTGTGCGGGGCCGAGCCGGCAAATCGGGCCGTGACGGGATAGGCGCCAACGAGGAGGCCGGCCGGCAATGTGTAGGGCGTCTGGGCCACGCCGTCGGCGCCTGTGGTCGCGGCGCCTGCGCCTGCGCCATTCACAGTGAATGCGATCGGCATCCCGGCCAGCGCCGCATGGCTCGACCGAATGCCGAGGAGGGCGCGGAGGTTAACCGCGTCGCCTGAGTTCCCTGTGACGCTGCCGAGGCTCAGCTCGGTGGGCGTCCCCAGAGCCGCGAAGTCAACACCGTCTTGATCGGGCGGAACCGTCGCGCTGCGGCTTGCCGGCGAGAGCGAGAACCCGGTGAGAAGCGCAGAGACCGTGAAAGTACCCGGCATCACACTCAGTTCGAATGCGCCGGTGGCGTCGGAGGTGGCATTGGTCTCAGCGGAGCTGCTGCGCGCTTCAACGGTGATCGACCAGCTGTTCAGGGTTCCGGTATCGATGGCGCCGAGGTCGCTAACCTTCAGGGTCCACGTCCCCGCAGCCGGCTTGTCGCGGAGCAGATCCAGGCTCTCCACCGGCGCGGTGAGGTCCGGGTAGCTCGTGACCAGGTCGTCGAGGCTTCCGCCGGCCTGGTCGTGCAGCACCACGGTGGTTCCGTCCGGGTGGCTCAGGGATACGCGCAGGTCGCCCCGGTAGGAGTGGGTGATGTCCACGCCGACGCGTAGCGAGGCAATCTCGCCGCCGCTCGGGATGACGATGGTTGAGGCGATGCCCGCTACGTTGTCATCCGGGATTGACAGGCCGGGCGAGACGCTGTACGCCGCGGTGACCATACCCGGACCGACGGCGCGTACCGTGGCGCCCGCCAGCGGATCGCCGCCCTCGGTTACGTGGCCGGCGATGCGGAAGCCCACCACGGTCAGGTCGGCCGATCCCATTGACGGCGCGATGTCGTAGTTACCCGCAAATCGAGCCGAGATGGTTCGGGTTCCGAGCGAGTACGTGTTGGGGAGCAGGAAGTCGAGGGCGGCGGCGCCGTCGGCGTCTGTCGTGTCGACGCCAATCAGGGCGCCGTTCAGCCGAAGCTCGACGTCTACGTCGGCGACAGGAGCGTGTGAGGAGGCCTGCGTCAGGGTGGCGCTGAGCGTGACGCCATCGCCCGGGTGTGCCGCGATCGGTACAACGGCCATGCTGGACGCAGTCTCGGCTTGGAGTATCCCACGGTCGATGAAGACGATGCGGATGGCCCGGCGGTCCGCATCGGCGTAGAGCGCCTGGTTCGCGGCAATGATGGCCTCAGCCGCGTCTGCGAACGTACAAAGGGGCGAGAGGCTGAAGTGGCTCTCCAGGATGATCGTGTCGGCGCGAGTGGCCCCGATCAGGCCCCTGATCTGCCACAGGCAAGCCGACCAGATCTCGCCGTCGTCATGCACTTCACCGACCCAGTCTTCGGGGTAGTGCTTCGTGCTGTCAAGCCGTCGCAGGTAGGGCGGGATGCTGGAGCTGTACGACGCGGCATCCCATTCCGCCACGTAGATGTCCCACGCCGCGCCCATGGGCCCCAGGCCCGCGAACTGCGTCACAGCCCAGTAGTCGCCGAACCCTTCGCCGACGGCGCCGCCCTCGGCCGAACTGCCGAAGCCGGGGACCTGGTTGTCCTGGACAGCATGGCCGCACTCGTGCCAGATCACATGGGCGTCCTGTGCGTCGTTTACTCCGCCGGAGCCGAACGTGAGGTCGCCGGTTGACGGGTCATACCAGGCGTTGTCCTCGGTGGTGCCGTTCACGTCGACGCCGGTCTGCCGGTTCTGGATATTGGTGAAGCCCAGGCTCTGTGCGTACCGGGCCACGCGATCGATGTGGTAGTAGGCCATCGTCTCGTCGAAGCCGGACTGCGAGCGCGTGTAGTTGAACGTGAGGCCAGCCGAAAACGCACGTGTGATGGTTGCCGACGGGGCCGTGGTGCAGTACGTGCCCGTCAGGTTGCCCGATCCGTCAAGGCCGCGTAAGGTCACGGACGAGCGCGCCGCCGTGAGCGGGGGGCTATCGGCATTCGCGATGTCGGTCAGCGTGGCGTCGCCGGTGACGACGACGGGATTGGGCAGATACACCATGCCCGTGCCGTCGGCAAAGCGCGCGATGTTCCTGCGCGACAGGATCGCCAGGTCAGACGCGCGTACCATGATCTCCCAAGCGCCTGCAGGAGTGATGGTGCCGAACGTGACGCGGAACACCTGCTCGGCGCGCCCCTTCTGGACCCAGATGCCCTCCTGTGCTACGGGAGCCTGCCGAGGCGGCGACTGCGCGGCCACGGCGGCCACGGCGGTGGCGATCGCCCGGTCAGGGTTACCTGCAGGGCCGAACCGCCGCGCCTCGGCGACCGGCACGAGATCGAGATTGGCTGACGTGATGCGCAGGCCTCGGTCCATGTGGACCGAGAGGCTACCACCGAAGACCGGCAGGCCGGCCAGCAACTGCTTGTAGGTGACATGGAAGCCGCCGAGGCTCTCGACCTGGCGATCCAGAGCAAGCTCGGTGATCCCGTCGCTTAGGCGGAGGGCCTTCCGGTTGGCGTACAGGAACGCCCGCGCGGCCGCGGGTGCGCTCTGCGTGGCCAGCGGCGCGACGCTGCCGCGAATGCGTCGGATCTGACCCGTGTCGCGGTCGCGCTGCACCGTCGCGCCGGCCACCACGCCCGGCTCCGGAAGCGTGAACGGCGCCTGCTTGGTGTTCGTGGGCTGCACTCTGGCCCCTCCGTCGGGTGTCGGTGGCCCTGCCTTCTGGGCCAGGCCCGGATACGACAGGACCATCAGAGCCGCCGCCAGTCCAGGCGCGCTACCGAGCCACTTGCTCCCAGTACCATGAACTCCGCGAGTCTGGTTCAACATCGGGGGGTACCTCCTCGGGGCGCCGTGAGCGAGCCCCGCTGCCTACTTCGACACAGCGCCCAACAGGTCGGTGAGCGCCTTCTGGTTGCGCCCTGACGCGAACGGCCTCGCTGCATCGCCTTCGTCCTGACCGCCGCGCTGGGGGTTCATGCCCATCAGCGCTTCGCGCTGGGCCGGACTGAGCGTCTTCTGCAAGGCGATGAGCTTCTCGGTGCCGGCCGAGCCCTCCAGGCTACCGGCGTTCTGGACCTCGGTCAGGATCGGAAGCATGGCCTTCTTCTGCTCGGGACTAAGGCCTTGGCCCTGCAGCTTCTCGATGGCGTTGATGCTGCGTACCAGCTTGGCAAGCGCTGCGCCGGGCGTGGGTGGCGGTCCGGCAGGCACCGGGGCGCCGGCATCGGCGTTGCTGGGCATCGCCATGGCGGAATCCATGGGGCCGGCCGTGCGCGCGCCGCCGGCGCCTTTCTGTCCAGCGGCCGTGATATCGAGGTTCTTGGCGCCGGGCGCCGTTTCGGCCATGTACCGACCATAGTAGCCGCCGGCGCCGCCGATCACCAGGCAGAGAATGGCCGTTACGGCCACGGGCGACAGGGTCGGGTCTTTGATTGCCATCACGCTCCTCCGATCTTTCCGAGCCGCGAACCGCGGCTCACTTCAGCGGTATACCGCACTCCGCCACTCTTTGGCGGCTTCCTCCTGCAGCAGCGCGCTGATCGCCCGCTGCGCCAGCCTCTCACGAGCATTCCAGCCCGATGCGGCCTGGAACAGCTTGCCCCAGTTGCCCGCCGGGCCGGGGTTGCAGAGCTGCACGAAGCTGCAGCCGGTATCATGCCAGGCGCGCACGTTGGGCTCGAAGGAGAGGGCGCCCTCCGGCGAAGGGTTGGCGCACTCCAGGTCGGAGTTGGCCAGCGGGCCCAGCTCCCTGGCGCGGGCGAAGTAGCGCTCGTCGAACGCTTCCAAGCCCACGGCCGCGCCGGGGACGATGCCCAGCTCCCAGCCCGGATGCCCGAAGTCGCAGAGCGGGTAGAGCGGCTGGGCCAGGATGTAGTTGTATATCCGGTTGCGCAGGTCCGGCCGGCCGGCGGTGGGCGCATCCAGCGTGTCGTGGATGGCGCCGCATATGAGGGCGGCGTAGCGGGCGTTGTTCGTATGCAGCCACTGGCGCTCGGTCTGGCTCAGGCCGTCGGCGGGGTCCAGCTTCACTCCGTCGCGAGCGGCAGCACGGACCGCGGCGGGGTTGAAGTCGAGCATCAGGTCGCTACGCGCCACACCGCCATTCACCGAGGCGTAACCTCTCTCCATCCAGTCCGTGATGCGCGGCCAGTAGATGGGCTCGTCATCGGTGACGATTGCCTGCAGCAGGTCGCCGCCCGGCTCGGCGCGGACCTGGTTCACCACGGCCACCGCCGCCTTCAGGCAACGCACCTTGAAGGCATTGAGGCGGTCGTTGTTCATGGTGAGCCAGGGCGTGTTGGACCAGAGGTTGGGCGTGGTGAGGCCGTACTGCGGGCGGTAGGAGCCCGGAGCCTCGGCCTCCATGAACTCGCGGAGGCCCGGGTCATCGTACGTGTCGTGGCGGCTATAGGCGATCTGCTGGTACTGGATGTCGCCGAAGTACCCGCCCAGGCCGTCGGGCGCACGCAGCGGCGTATCTGCCCACCAGCTGGAGAGCTGCAGCACCCAGGGCGTTTGCGTCCGCGCGGCCAGGGCGGCGTAAGCGCGAATCCTCGCTGCCACGGCGTCGGCGTCGGGATTGGCGTAGCCCACGATGGCCAGCAGTCCCGGCCGTACGAAGCTCGAGGCGCTACGGGCGGCATCGGCCCAGGCTTGCAGGGCTGCGGCGGGCTCCGGCTGGGTGTAGGGTGGTCGAATCTCGATGCGCGGCGCCACCAACATGGGCTTCAGCAGGCCACGCGAACCGGCCAGCTCCACCGGGTCGTTGTAGGTCCGCACGCGGGTGATGGCCAGCCCCTGGCCACTGGTGTCGACAAACTGCAGCGTGGCGGCGCGGGCAGGACCCGCCGGCGCCTGCACAGCGTAGGCTACCGCCCCGGCGCCGTCGCATCGGTACTGCCTGCGGTGGATACGGCGGCCGTCGAGACGCACCTCGTAGTCCACTTCGCGCAGGGCCTCACCCTCGCCGTAGGCCTCTCGAACCTCGATCCAGCGATCTCGCCCGGCGGGTAGCGCCAGGCGGTAGCCGAAGCTCGCAGGCCGCTTCGGCTTCGACGGCGCCGGTGCGAACGCCTCGAGCTCCAGGATGCGCCGGATGGTGGGCTGGATCGCCGGCCCGGTGGTGCAGAAGACGCCCACGGCGCGGAGGCGGCGCGAAGCGAAGGTGAAGGTGCGGAGCGTCTCGGTGTTGCCCTTCACGGTCTGCACGGTCACCCAGTCGCCCTGCTCGGGCAGTACGCGCAGCTCGAAGTCGGCCAGCGTGTAGACGCGTCGGAGCCAGAGGCGCACCTCGCCCACGGTCATCGGTCGGCCGAAGTGGACCTGGTAGAAGGGGACCTCCGGGTTGCGGTAGTCGCTGCTCCACTCGAAGTCACCTTCCCAGGGCACGCCGTCGACGCCGGACCAGACGCAATCGCCGTATCCCGGCTCATTGGAGTTGCATACCGCCTGTGGGAAGCCCGTGCGCTCGCGGTTGAAGCAGAGATTGGGTCGGCGCGGCGACGCCGGGGGGATGGCGCGCACGGCGATCCTCAGGTCGCGCAGCCCGACGCGGCCGGTGCGCCGCTGCAACTTTGATGCGTTCCCCCGAACCAAGTGCGCGGCATCGGTGGCGGCCTGGATCGTGGTGATGCACGCGCGCGACGGCGAGAGTGGACCCGCGAGGAGGAGGAGGGGCAGTGCGGCGGCGGCCAGTATCATCGCGTCGGGCTCCTATCGCCCGCGGAGGCGCCTCGGCCGACGTGGACCGAGCCCGACGAGCATTATGGCCATGGTACCCGCTGCGGCGCGACGGCGGGCCGCAGCGCCTACGCACGCAGGGACATGACCTCCTGCACGGCATCCTCCACCGCTTTGGTCTGCGCCGTCACCTGGTCGAGCACGCGCTGGACCTCCTCCACGTCGGGGGCGGCCAGCGCCGCCGGGGCGACCTGCAGGCGGGAGACCGACGACTGCACCGAGAGCAGCGTCTGGTGGATCACTTCGCGCTGGGCGTCCAGACGCTCGATCAGCGGCTCCAGCGTGCGCGCGTTCCGTAGCCGCTCCTCGCACATGCTCAGGCTCTGGGACAGGTCGGAGCGGGCCTGCGGATCGACGGCCTGGGCGGCCCGCTCAGCCAACCGATCGCGCTCAACCTCGAGATCGGCCACCGAGGAGGCGCTTGCCGCGGCGCGGAGGCGCTCCAGACGGACGCCCACGTACCGTGCCTGCTCCAGCAGGTCGCCTGCCGCCCGCAGGATGCTCAGCCCGACATCGTCGGCGACCTGCCCGCCGGCCTCCATGAGGGCGCAGACCGTGTCGAGGTAGACCTTCTCCGACCATCCCAGTTCGACGCCCTGCGAGAGGCAGCGGAGCTCCTCCGCCGCCACCGACTTGTTGCGGCTACCCTTCGCCGCGGTCACCGAGCCGATCACCGTGGCCAGCGTGCCGAAGTAGGCGGTCACGCCCGAGGCGATCCCGATCTCTTCGCCGTGCCCGCCGCAGAGCAGCCCGATGCCGGCGCCCAGCAGGGCACTGATGGGCAAGGCGGCGGCGATGCGCCAGCCGACCTTCTTCGATCGCTTGGCGAGCAGGCGTCGAGATGCGGCGTCCTCCGGCTTGCTCTGGTGGTCCATGCTCATCTGCCAGACGCGCGCCTTCAGGACGTCGCCCACGGCAGGATGCAGGTCATTTAGGCCCACGTTCATGGGTACGTTGCCTCGTCGCCGGCCGGGTGGCGGCGGCTAGATGGTGGGCATCACGTTGCCGCCGGAGACCGGGACGTAGGCCCCGGTGATGTAGCTCGCAAGGTCGGACGCCAGGAAGACCACCACGTTGGCGATCTCCTGGTCGGTTCCGCGCCGGCGCAGCGGGATGCGCCGCACGTACTCCATCTCACCCTCGCTGGAACCCGCGCCGCGGTTCTCGCTGAGGGTCCAGCCGGGCGCCACCTGGTTCACCGTGATGCCGCTCTCGCCCACCTCGCGGGCCAGCACGCGCAGGACGCCGTCCATGCCGCGCTTGGCCGACGCATAGGCCGACTGCCCGCCGACGCACTGCATGGCGCACTCGGTGTTGATGCCGATGACGCGCCCCCAGCCCTTCCCGCGCATGGCGGGCACGAACGCTTTGGCCATGTGGACGTTGTGGAGTACGCAGGACCGGAACTGGCTTTCGTAGTCCTCGACGCCCTGGTCCAGCACGCTGACCCAGTTGTACTGGATGACGGCGTTGTTAACGATGATGTCCGCGTCACCCAGCGCCGCGCACACGCGCTCGCGCAGGGCCATGACGGAGGCCAGATCCGTGACGTCGACCTGCTCCGCCGAGGCCCGCACTCCCAGCGCCGCCACCTCGTCGGCCAGCTCTTGCGCCTTGGCGAGGTTGCCCAGATAGCCGACGACCACGCCGGCCCCGGCCCGGGCCAGCGTCCGCACCATGACGCGGCCCAGTTCGCCGCTACCGCCCGTGACCACTGCTAACTTGCCGCTCAGGTCGATGCCGATCATGCCGCTCCTCCTTACGCGCAGACGGCCTGGTGGCCGCCGTCCACACGCAGCGTCACACCGTTAATGTACTCGGCCTCGGCGGAGGCCAGAAAGACACAGGCGCGGCCCACGTCGACGGGCGTGCCGATCCGGCCCACGGGCACCCGCGTTTTGATGAACTCCGCCGGCCCCGGCTGCTCCCAGTGGGAGGCGGTCATGGGCGTCAGGATCATGCCCGGCGCCACGGCATTGCAGGTGATCCCGTGCGGCCCCAGCGCGGTGGCGAAGCCCACAACCATCATGCGGACGCCGCCCTTGGAGGCTCCGTAGTCGACCTGCGTCGGTGCAGTGACGTTCTCCGCCAGCGACGTGATCGTGACGATGCGGCCGCCGCGCCCCTGCTCGATCATCCGGCGTGCCACCACCTGGGTGCAGTGGAACGGGCCGGTGAGGTTCACGTCCAGCGTTCGCTGCCACATCTCGGGCGGCATGTCCATTACGTGGACGAACGGGCAGATGCCGGCGTTGTTGATCAGCACGTCGATCCTGCCAAACGCCTCCGAGGCGGCTGATGCCATGGCCTCGACGTCGGCGCGAACCGCGACGTCGCATCCCACGGCCAGGGCTTCGACCCCGTAGTCGGCGCGCAGGCGCGCGGCGGCCTCCTCGGCTCGCGGGGCGCTCAGGTCGGCCAGCACCAGCGCCGCCCCGGTCTCCGCGAAGCACTTCGCGATCCCGAACCCGATCCCCTGCGCCCCTCCGGTCACGATCACCACACGACGGTCCATGCTCAACCTCCCTGCTAGCGCTGAACGCGGACGCATCCACGCCTGTTCACTCTACCTTCCAGCGAGACGTCGCACCGAACGGCGACGACCCGATAGGCGTAAACTAGATAGCCTCGGCGCATGCCGGGAAGTTCGGCGACGGATGGGGAGGTGGGCGGTGGTCCTCAAGGTCTGTTCTGCGGCGGCACTGGTCGCCTGCTTCGCGTCCGGCCACTTGCAGCAGGGCGCCGCTGTGCAGGCGCGCGTGAACCTGGCCCTGAACCGGCCTGCGGTGGTGGCTCCCGCGCCCAACTACCCGCTCTGCACCGATGAGGGTGATGCCGCACAGCTCACCGACGGCCTCTTCACGAAGGACTACTTCTGGACCCAGCTCTCCACGGTCGGGTGGCAGAACGCAAGGCCCGTTCGCATCACGGTGGACCTGGGCAGCGTGCAGCCCATCGCCGGGGCCACGTACGGCACCGCCGCCGGCCGGGGCGGCGTGGAGTGGCCGGACCGCATCGCCCTCTACGTCTCCGACGACGGCGCGGCTTGGTGGCCTTGCGGCGACTTGGTGGACCTCAGTCTCGCGGCCGCCAGACCGCCGACGCAGGAGTACGCCACCCATCGGTACCAGACCGACGCGCTGCGCTGCCGCGGGCGCTACGCGACGTTCCTTGTGTCGAGTCCGGGCCCCTTCATCTTCTGCGACGAAGTCCAGGTGCTCCGCGGTGATGCGTCCCTGCTGGGTCTGCCCCGGAAGGGCGCGGCCGTCACCGACGCCGTGGCTGACTTCCGCAATGGCCGGGTGGCCAACTATGTGCTCCGGGCCATTCAGGCCGACGCAGACGCCGCTCGGGCGCAACTGGCCGCCATACGGTGCGCACCTGCATGGGTAGACGCCGCCAAGCGCGATCTCGATGCCGCCGTCCGCATGGCCGGAAGCGGAGCCCCCGCGCCCGGCGCACGGCTGACGCTGCCCTTCTCGGAAGCGCACCGCCGCGTCATGCGTGCGCGGGCCGCCGTGTGGCGAGCGCACGGCATGAAGCCCACGGTCTGGCAGACCGGCCCGTGGGATCTCCTGGCCCCCGGCGATACCCCGCCGAAGCGGGCCCGGAAGCCCGCGCTAGCTCTGCAGATGCTGCGCGGTGAACAGCGCGGCGCCGTGCTGAACGTCACCAACGCGGACGAGCAGGACCTCGGCCTCCGCATCACGGTGTCCGGCATGCCCGGAGGCGCCACGCCGGACTGGCTCACCGTCTCCGGGGTCGCGTGGACCGCCACTAACGCCGGGCCGCCAGTGGCCTCTGCCCTGCCCGGCGCCGGCCGGTCCCGCGACGGCTGGACCGTCGACGTGCCCAGCGGCATGACGCGCCAGGTCTGGTTATGCGCCGACAGCTACATGCTGCCTCCGGGGAGGTGGAAGGGCTCCATCCGGCTGGAAGCCTCCGGCAAACGCCTGGCCCGCGTGCCCCTGGCGCTGTCGGTATCAAGTGTGGTGATGGAGCGGCCGACGGTCTCGCTGGGAGGCTGGGACTACACGCATAGCCCTTCGCTCGGGATCACCAAGGAGAGCCTGCCGGGCGTGGTGCAGTTCCTGCGGCGGTATCACGTTGACGCCCCGTGGGCAGGCCCGGATGTGATGGGCTTCGGGCGCCACGATGCGCTGGGCCGCATGGTTGCTCCGCCGAGCACGGCGCTGATGGACGGCTGGCTCGCGCGTTGGCCCGATGCGCAGTTCTACTTCGTCTTCGCCAACCTGCCGCCGCCGGCCCCGCAGACGGCGGCGGAGAAGCAGCGGATTGCCGAGTGGATCACGTTCTGGGTCCGTCACCTGGCCTCTCGAGGCATCCAGCCGGGCCGCCTGGGGCTGCTCATCACCGACGAGCCGCGCAACGCGGCCGACTACGCCAACGTGGCGGGGTACGGACGCGTCATCAAGGACGCGCAGCCCGGCGTGGTCCTCTTCGAAGACCCGATCCCGCCCACGCCCGCCCAGGCCGGCGCCGAGATGCTTGCCGTCTCGGACATCCTCTGCCCCAACCGCACGGAGTGGATCACCAACCGCGTAGCCTTCGAGCGGGTCTACCTTCCCCAGCAGAAGGCCGGGAAGCGGCTGGCGTTCTACAGCTGCTCCGGCCCGGTCCGGTCGCTGGACCCCTACAGCTACCATCGCCTGCAGGCCTGGGATGCCTTTCGCTACGGCGCGGTCCACATAGGGTACTGGTCCTTCGCCGATGCCGGCGGTGGCTCCTCATGGAGCGAGCCCGCCGCGTCCGGCACAGGCTACAGCCCGCAGTTCCTGGATGCCGAGGGCTGCACCACGTCCAAGCACATGGAGGCGATCCGCGAGGGCCTCTACGACTACCAGACCCTGACCCAGCTGCGCGAAGCCGCCGACAAGTCCGAGCGCGGCGGGCGTCATCCAGCCCTCGTTGCCCGGGCCCGCGCCCTCCTCAGCGATGGCGTCCGCGCCGTGGTGGAGGCCCGGGACTGCCGCAGCATCCTCTGGAAGGACGCCAAGGACCGCGCCGCGGCAGACAACGTGCGGATTGAGGCGATCGAGCTACTCGAGAAGCTCACGAGGTAGGCGCCGTCGCAGTACTCCTGTATCTAGCGGCTCCTCCGGCGGCTCAGGTCCACAGGGCGCTACCGCGCCCCTCGCTGCACGCCGAGCGCACTTGGGTCCACTCATCCAGGCAGGAGTCGCGACGTTGGGAGTGGAACGGTCTCCCGGCCACTGGTGGCTACTGGTAGCTTCGCAGCGACACCGCAGACACACCGGCCACGGAGTTCAGGATGCTACAACGTCGAGCCGTCTCGTATGGCGCAGTCGCCATTGCCCTCTCCACTCTTGTCGTGCCTGGCCCCAGGTCAGATGCGCAGCAATCTGCGGCCGCCCTCGTGGGGCTGCACCGTGCCCTCAGGGCGCTACCTGTGAGGCCTCCCGCGCCGCCGCGGCCGAGGGATGCCTACTCGTTGCCGGCCCTTCGGAGCTTTCTGGCCGAGGCGCGCAAGAGGAAGGCTTCCGGGGCGCCGTCCAAGGGCCTCGGGTACTGGGAGGGGCTACAGGCCTTCTTTGAGCCGCGCGTTGATGAGAACGGGCGGCTCGACCCGAGCGCCCATCCCAGGGCGATCAAGCACCGATCTACGATGCCTCGGATGCCTCGGCCGGGAGCCGACGGCGGCGTCCGTACCCAGGCCTTGGGTTCCGGGTGGCAGTATCTCGGCCCGACCAACTGGCAGACGAACTCGACAGGCTACATGGGCGTTGGTCCCACGGCCGGGTGCGTTCTCAGTGCGGCGTATGACCGCAGCAACCCCGGCACCTACTACATCGGCGCGGCTGAGGGCGGCGTCTGGAAGACGGCCGACTACGGCGTCACCTGGCGTGCCCTGAGCGACCAGTGGTCCACGCTCGCCGTGCCATGCGTGGCCGTGGACCCGGCACGGCCGCACATCGTCTACGCCGGCACCGGTTCGTGGCGGGTCGGCTACGCGACGCCGTGCCGCATCATGCGGTCCCTGGACGGCGGCAACACCTGGTCCGACAAGAGCCCGCCCGGCTTCCCTGACGAGGGCGTCCGCAAGATCGTCATCGATCCGGAGAACCCGGACATCGTGTTGGTCGGGACGGGTGGTGGCGAGGCGCCCGGCAGCATCTATCGCTCTGCCGATGCCGGAACCAGTTGGACCGAGCTTCTACCGAACACCGGCCGCTACCAGAGCATCGTCTACTCACCTGTGCGAGCCAACGGGCATCGGCGGTACTACGCCATCGGCGAGCAGTACGATGGGGTCCTCTACCGGTCCGATGACGAAGGCGCGACGTGGCAGCAGCTCTCGCCGCCGCTCAGCAGCAAGTCCGGCGCCGATTGGGACTACCAGAATGGCCTGCAGCTTGCCTGCTCACCGGTGGGAACGGATACGGTCTACCTCTTCTGTGGCCGCGACACGAAGGTCTGGCGCAACGACGCGGGAGGGGATGACGGAGCCTGGGTCGATATCACCGGGGCGCTGGGCACGACGTACGAGGGTGCGTGGCATCAGTACGGCGGCGATATGGCCATCGGCGTCATGAGCCGAGGCAGCGGCGCCGCCCGACGCGACGTGGTCTTCATCGGGTTGGTGGACCTCTTCGTCAGCCGGAACGGCGACGATCAGTGGGGCGAGGTGTCATACGGTCCGGGCGGACCCGTCCACGTCGATTACCACAACGTGGACCGTGACCCCAACAACCCCTTTGAGATGCTCGTCACCAATGATGGCGGCGTCTATCGTGGCGTCTATGACCCCGACACGGGCGCCTGCACCTTCGCTTCCCTGAACGCCGGCCTGGGGATCGGCCAGTTCTATCGGATAGCCGTGCATCCCGATGACCCGGATACCGCCATGGCCGGCTCACAGGACAACGGCACCGTGGTCCGGTCGGGTAACCCGGCAGGCTGGTACACGCGTCAGGGCGGCGACACGGGCATGCCCGCCATCTCGGAAGCGAATGGCGACATCCGTTACGCCGGAGGTTTCTTTGGCCCGATCGACATGTCGGTGGCTGCTCCGTGGGACAGGTGGAGCTACATCAGCCCTCCCCTGGCGGCCGACAGGCTCGCCATGGTCACGCCCATCGCCACGGACCCCAACAACGCGAACTACCTCTACATGGGCACCAACTACCTGTGGCGCTATGACCGCACGACGGGCGCTTGGAACGCGCGCCTTGGCAGCGTCGAACTGGCGCCTAGCGGCTCCATCAGCGCTCTGGCGGTGGCTCCGACCAACTCGGCGGTGATCTACGTCGGCTCCGGCAGCGGCGCGATCTGGGTCAGCGGCTCCGCCGGCGCGACCTGGACCAGGCTGGACCGCGCTGGAGACGGCGTGCCGAGCCGCTCCATCACAGATATCGCTGTGGACCCCACCGACCCTTACCGCATACTGCTCACGGTGGGCGGAGTTGACCCTGGGCATGTGTATCGATGCGACGATACCAGGGGCGTAGCCCCGGCCTTCACATGCCTCGACGGTTCGGGCGCGACAGCCCTTCCCGGGATTGCCTACGTGTCCGTGGTGTTTGATCCGTTCGATCCCGCGAGCTCCTACTACGTGGCCGGCGACGTCGGCGTCTTCGCGACGCTGGACGGAGGGGCCAACTGGTCGAACGCCGGTGGGCCGCTGGGCCTGCCCAACACGATGATCTCCGACCTGCAGGTCGGCAAGAACACAAGGATGCTCTACGCCGGCACCATGGGCCGCGGTATCTGGCGGATGCCCCTTCGCAGTTCCGGCCTGCTGGCAACGGCGCCGAACGGCTTCGGCGCGTACGAGCGCGGCGACACCGTCACGGTCAGTTGGAAGCTCGCGGGTTCGGCGGGTCTGGTGGACATCTGGCTCATGCGCAACGGGACCAAGTACCGGCAGATCGGCGACAATGTAGCAGCTCCGGCAGGCGGTGTGGGCACATTCGATTGGACCATCGCAGCCGATATCCCAACGGGCACGACCAACCGCATCTGGGTCGGCACGACCATCGGGGGCTACGAGGACGTCACGGATGCCGACTTCACCATCACCCCATCTCCGATCTTCACGCTGACCGAGCCAGGCGCCGGCGATGCTTGGGAGCAGGGCTCGTCCAAGACGATCGCGTGGACCTACAAGGGCACGCCGGGCTCCAAGGTTAAGCTCGAACTCCTGCACAACGGCAACACCCTCAGGACGATCGCCACAGGGGTTTCAGTTGGGTCCGCCGGCGCCGGCAGCTACGCCTGGGTCGTGCCACCGACGCTAAGCCCCAGTACCCACTATCAGGTGAAGGTCACCGACGAGTCTAAGACCTCGCGCACCGACACCGGTGCGGAGTTCAGCGTCGTCGCGCAGACCGCCATCAAGGTTATCGAGCCGGGCGCCGGCGCGAGTTGGCCGCTCCTGACCACCCAGACCATCGAGTGGCAGTACTCGGGAGCCGTCGGGACGACGGTGCGCCTGAGGCTCTATCGGTTGGGCTCCTATGTCCGGACCATCGCCTCCGGCGTCTCCGTCGGCACGGGTGGCGCCGGCTCCTACTCCTGGACGCTCCCGTCCGACATTACGCCCAATGTCGGGTATGCCGTGCAGGTGAGCAGCGAGTCCGCACCGGCTACCCTTGACTACAGCGCACCCTTCACGATAGCGCAGACAAGGGTGCGTCTCACTCTCGACGGCGCCACCGGGAAGATCGGCTACCAGGTGACCCTCCACGCGCGGATGACAAACTGGTACACGGGCGCCGCCGTCTCAGGGAAAACGATCACGTTCAGCCGGGACGCGCATGACGCGATCGGCACGGCGGTCACCAATGCCGCGGGCGACGCCTACTTGGTCTATCGGATACCCGAGACCACGGCAGTCACCGCTCACGCCCTGTACGCCGAGTTCGCCGGCGATACATCGTACGCACCGAAAGAGGACATCGACAGCCTCAACATTGAGCAAGGCGTCTCCGTGGCCCGTATGTCTGGCGCCACCGCGGCGGCCACGCAACTGGTGACCCTGAGCGCCGGCCTGACGCGCCAGCCCGACTCGGCGGCCATCGTCGGCCGCGCCGTATCGATCTGGCTCAACGGTGACATGATCGGAGGCGGGGTCAGCAACGAGAATGGCTCCGTAAGCATCCAGACCAAGCTCGGCGAGTTGGCTCCCGGCGACTACCCGCTGAAGGCTCTGTTCGAGGGCGATGCAAGCTACGCCGCATCCGAGGGCGCGGGCGTCCTCCGCGTGTTGCGCTGCGATACCACGCTGAACCCGCTTGCCGTCTCGGGGCAGTTCGGCGAGAGCGTCACGTTCAAGGCCGACCTCTCGCGCCACAGCGACAGCATGCCTCTGCAACAGCGGGAGATCACGTTCAGCGTCGCCGGCGTCGAGGTAGGCCGCGACAACACGGACGGCAACGGACGCGCGACCGTCGCCTACACCATTCCTGAATCGCTGGGCTGGGGAGGGAAGACCTACACGGTGGCCTATGCCGGCGAGCCCTGCTACGTCGGGCACAGCCAGATCGCGTCGCTGACGGTCGCGAAGGCCGACGTGGTCATCGAGATCGACCCGGTCACGGCGCCGATCGGCAGCTTCTTCACCATCGTCGGTCGGATCAGCCGGGCCTCGGACGACCTGCGGCTCGCGGGCAAGGTCGTCGTCTTCACCCTCGACGGCACCGGCATCGGGCAGGCGACCAGTGACGCCGAGGGCAGCCTGGCGCAGAGCTGGATGGCCCTCGAGGCCTACGGCGCGGGGGGGCATGAGCTACGCGGCGCCTTCGCCGGAGACAGCACCCTCAAACCCGGAGCCGGTACCGGCACGCTGACCATCACGCAGGGCGGAACATCGCTCTACACGGTCGATCGGGCAGGCATCATCACCACGCCCGTTTCGCTGAAGGGCTACCTCAAGCGCCTCACCGACAACTCCTGGGTGGTAGGCCGAGCGGTCCGGTTTCTGATCGACGGCGTCGAGGTCGGGAGCGCCTCAACCGATACCGACGGCATGGCCGCGCTCACCTGGACTATCAGCGCCGGTCCCGCGCTCCGGGGCATCAAGGCTGAGTTCGCCGGCGATGTGGCCTACACGGCGTCGTTCGGCACCGCGAAGCTGACGGCCCAGACCGTGGCCACCAAGGTCTACGTCGTCGACCGGACCGCCAAGGTGAAGTCGTACACGGTGCTTAAGGCCTACCTCTACCTCCTCAGCAACTCGGTGGTTCCGGGCAAGCCGATGACCGTTAAGCTGGACGGCGTGGTCCTGGGTTCGGCCACCACGAACCCATCCGGATATGTGCAGTTCGGCTACACGGTCGCCGAAGGGGCTGGTTCGGGTACCCGTGTGATCCGCGGCGAGTTCGCGGGCGACGCGGGGCACAACGCCTCCGCCAACACAGGGAAGCTGACCGTCACTAAGGGAGACCTCTACATCTGGCCCTACGTGCGCAGTGGAGCGCGTGGGACAGCCCACCCGCTGAGGGCCTACGTCCGCAGCCTGCCGGACTACGTGATCCAGCCTGGCAAGGCCATCACGTACCGGGTAAACGGAACCGACATCGGCTCCGCGAACGTGGGCGCCGACGGCTGGGCCTCGGTCACCTGGAGCATCCCGGCCGCCGAGCCCATCGCCGCGCACACCGCGACGGCCGCCTTTGCAGGTGACGGCTGGTACAACACGCAGAGCGCATCCACAACGTTCAACGTGGTCGGCCCGTAAGGCCCGGTCCCATACGGCGGGGAGGTCGCATCGCATGGGCTCCCCGCCGGGTGGTCCGCAGCCCTCAAGTCACGTTCGCCACCCGTCGCCCGGCATGGCCCGGTGCATGAACTCGTCGAAGAGCGGCACAGTGAACGCCGTGTCGCCGTGGTTGGGGCTCCAGATCACGCCAACCCCGGCCGACAGCGCGGCGATAGACTTGCTAAACTCCGCATAACTCGGAGGCGAGGTGGGCGGCACCACAGGTCCAGCGGGCAGCATCGAGCGCCGCCGGCTAGAGCCGCATGTCCTCGACGAACTCGGAGATGGGCGCAACCCCGATAACCAGCAGGTGGTCACGGGCGCGGGTGCAGGCGACGTAGAGGAGTTGCCGCTCGGTGTTGTAGACCTCTTCGAGGTCTGAGTCGTCCGCCGCGTCGGCGATGCGTGACTGAAGCGGGAGGACGTCGTCGTCGCACGCCATCACTACCACGGCTTTGAACTCCAGCCCCTTCGCCAGGTGCATCGTGCTGAGCGTCGCCGAGCCGGGCGCGGGCTCCATGTCGTCGTCCAGGATCGTGTAGGGCAACCCGGCCAACTCCACTGCAGCCTTGGCGCGCGGAAGCTCGGTTGTGGAGCGGACGAACACGCCCACCTCATCGGGCTTGACGCCGGCGTTGCAGAGCTCCGACAGCCAGACGGCGACCACGTTAGTCTCGTCGTCGGGACTCCCTACCACTTGCACCGTCGGTGGAGGCCCATTGAAGACCGAGACGGTGCCGCGCCTCTCCTCGCAGTTGCCGTCCATATCGCTGATCTCCGGTCCCAGCAGCCGATCCGCCTGGGATCGAATCTGATGCGAGGTCCGATAGTTGACCCGGAGAGTGCGGGAGCGACCTCTGACATCGACACCCAGCGCCTTCCAGGAGAATGGCTTCTGGAAGATGCGCTGGCCCAGATCGCCGGCGAGGAAGAGCGCGTTGGGCCGTCCAGCTGCCAGGGCGGCCAGAAATCGCAGTTGGGCCACTCCCACATCCTGAGCCTCGTCTACCACGACGGCATCGTACGGCGGCGGCTTGGAGGCGAAGTGCGCCGCGAGGGTGCCGTAGATGCCCGACCGGGTGACAAGACCGCGAGAGGCAAGCTCGGCCCGCACCTTCTCGAAGACCGCCCAGAGGGCCTCTCGGTGCCTCTCCGTCAGCCGGGATCGGCGGCCCAGGCGGGGAATCGTGCGGTAGGCGTCCCAGGTGCTCAGTTGCCAGGCGTCCACGACTTCGGTCCACTCCGACACCACAAAGTTGGCGCCGAACGTGCAGGCCGGTGTGGCTGCGGCAGCCGCCTGCACGACGTCGGCGAGGGTGTCGGGGGCGGTGTGCTGGGCCTTGCCGAGTATCAGTCGATGGAGCCGGTCAGCGACTGCATCAAGGGAGCGCACCTCGATCCTCTCAGCGACGCGGGGCTCTGAGGCAAGCAGCGTGTGCAGCTTGTTGCTCAAGGCATTGGCCAGGGCATCGGAGAACGTCGTTAGCAGGATGCGGGCATCCGGCGACGACCGAGCCAGGAACGCGGCACGGTGCAGCGCCACGATCGTCTTGCCGGTACCGGCGGAGCCCGAGACGCGAGCCGGGCCGCCGTACGTCCGCTCAACACTGTCCCGCTGCGCGGGATGGAGGAACACCGTCCACTTCTCCCACGGGTAGTCAAGCGCAGCCGCCAGTTCCTCCACGTTGTTCACGACGCGGAATCGGCGGCGTGCGTCCGGGTGGTCGAACGGGTCGGACGGCGCCGCCACGGGTTGCGGGGTCCGCGTTGGCGCGGAGCCGGTGGCAAGCTGCAGCAGGGCCTCTGCCGCCTCTGACGGCAGGTGAGCCACCGTGTCGAGGATAGTCTCCTCAGTTACTGACCGGATGCGCTCCAGCCACTCCGGCGGCACGCCGTAGTCCAGGATCACGGCATCGGCGAGATGGGCGAACAACCGAGGTTTGGGCGGAGCAGGCTGCTCCACGTCGATGTAGACGGGAACAAACACCTCTTCGGTTCGCTCACAGACCTCCACGAACTGGGCGGCGCCCGTCGTGGGGTGGCTCTCCAGCTTGCGCCGTTCGGCCCACTTGTACGCGTCGTCGTGATGGTCGACGTAGCAGAGCAGCAGGCTGGTGTCGGAGCGGTGCACGATCAGCCGCAGGTCGCTGCTTACCCGCACGGACCAGAAGCGCTTGTCGCGCGCCTTGTCGAGCTTGTGGAAGCTCATGCTCGTGCCGGACGGGTCTACCTGCAGGTCAAAGGCCGTCGTCTTGGCGGCCCTCTGCTCGTCGCCCGTGAGCTTGGCGAGGCTGTCCGTGAAGGTGTCGGAGATGGCGAGGAGCATATGTGCCTACCCGGTGTCCCCCGGCTCTTCCTCGTCCGAGCGGGTAGTTGGGCCGCCGACGAGCGCAACCAGCTTCGCCATAACGGCCAACACGTCCGCGTGGAGCTCGGATGTCTCCATGGACCTAGCAACGTCCTCACGTGGAAGCACTACGGCTGGGTCGTGTCGCCGCAGTTGGTGGAAGAGAGAGTCGTCATTCTCAAACAGCATTTGCTTGCCGTCGACGACGCGGAACACGTTGGCCGACACGTCTTGCCACGACCGTCCGACAGGCAGTGTTAAGTTCTCTGATTGGAACCAGCTATCGATCGAGTTTAGGACAGGGGTTGCGAGCAGATCAGCCGGAGTCGAATGGAGGGCTCGCAGCGACGCCCGTCTCCACGCGTCAGGTACGAGCATGTAGTTCTCGATATTCTTGCGCCGCCACTCAGCCAAAGCGGTGTTGTCGGCCTCAGGGTGGAAGGCCGTCTCGCTGGAGTCATAGTCGAACAGCATTAGCCGCTTGGCTGTTGGCACTATCTGACATATCGCACGGAAATGGGCGTCGGCCGCTGCCTTCATTGAGCTCTTGCTTCCGCCATGCATGCGGTGGAACCGAACACGACCGATGGCTGCCTCTGCATGGACCTTCGGTGCCCAGGCCCGGAGTATCCGCTCATCGGACTCGCCCTCAACGTACATGATGTATGGATCGGTCGACAGATGGGTCACCTCCTCGTTGGAGACGTCCGACATCGCACGGAGAACGTCAGGTGTGTACTGCACCCGACTGGGCTCTTGGCGAAGCAGCGACACGATCTGTGATGGTGCTACACCGCGGACCAGTTCCTCGGCATGCGTCGCGATCACAAACTGAGTGTTGCGTTTCCGTGCCTGCAGTTGGAAGTAGTCCAGTATCTGGCGCTGCAATTTCACGTGCAGGTGTGCGTCGGGCTCGTCAAGGAGTATTGTGGTTGGCCTGTAACCATATAGGAACGCAAGGAGCGTCAGGGTCTGGTGGAATCCACTTCCGCCCGCAATGATGTCGTACGCCTTCCCGCCTTGCTGGTATTCGACCGTGATGTTCACGTCTTTGGCGGAGTCATACTGGGGCCTCTTGATCTCCACGGAGAACCACCGCATAACCGCGTCGGCCAGTTCGCGCCAGTCGTCTGGCGGGGGCCCTGGCTTGGCTGGCCGCCCATCAGACTCGTGCGAATCGGAGGGCCAAACTCGAAGCAAGAGATTTCGAAGCACGCTACCGGGCTGCCCTTTGCCAACCTGTTGCCTGATCGGCGACTGATCAAGCCACTTCTCTGCCGGCTCTAGGCCCGAGAACGGCGGCACGTAGGCGATAAGGGGTAACGTACCGCCCTGCTCTTTGACCCGGAAATCGGCCCATCCCGACGATGGAATGGCGTAGATGCTCTGGGGTGAGTGATATCGCAGGTCAACTCCAAACCCATCAGTCTTGCCATCCTGTGTGCGCCAGTCGAGACCTATGTGGATCAGGATATACTCCTGCTTCTTCTGTCCGTCTACGTTGGGCCAGTGACGATCGGTCTTCTCCTTCCACAGGAGATTGAACTCGGGAACGGGCAGTGCCGTGAAGTTCGGGAGCACGATCTGGATGCCCGTGCGTCCCCTGCGCGAGGATCTGCGGAACTCGTCGAGGCAGTACTGCCAGATAGCCAATGCCTGCAGCACCGTACTCTTGCCGCTGTTATTGCCGCCCACGAGCAGGTCGAAATCACCCAGATCGTAAACCTGGTGCCCGACGCTCTTAAAATTTGATAGACTAAGGCGTGATATCATAGTTACGCCACTCTCTTGTAATATTCCCGGCAATTGGCCGACGCCCCAGGGCTCCAGCTCGGTCAGCCTGCCACCCTAAACACCTTCATCACCTCATCCCCCAGGTGGTTGATGACCTTCACGGCGATTCGGCCGGACTTCGGTTTGTCGAAGGGGCGGGAGGTGTCGCTGTGGAGGGTGGCCCAGGCTTCTTCGTTGACCTCGGCCTTCAGCGTTCGCCTCAGGGAGTCGTAGGGATCGTTGGCGCCCAGGAAGTAGGCGTGGCGGACGAAGAAGCTCTCTTCGTTGTAGTCGGTGTCGATGAACCAGCAGGCGATGCCGTCCGGGCCGTCGCTGCGGACCTCGCCGGTGCTGGGGTGGAAGACGTCGACGCCGTTCACCTTCACTCGAACGCGGCCGTCGGGCTCGTGCAGCAGGTCGATGTCCGGCTCGCCGAAGATGACGAACAGGTTGCCCTTGCCCGTGTTCTTCAGGTCCTCGGCCATGTGCAGCTCGGCGTTCATCCGCGCCTTGAGGACCGGAACGCGGCCGAGCTTGTTGAACTCCGTCGTGTGCGCCTCGTAGTTGAACGCACAGGAGATGAGCACGTCGAATCCCGCGTCCGCCGCCTCACGCGCTGCTTCGACCAGGTCCGGGCGAGAGACGGTGCCAAACTCCGGTCCGATGAAGATGGCGGCGCGCTTCTCGGCGACGCCCTCCATGTATTGCCCCACCGCGCAGATGAACGTGCCGGGCCAGGGGGCTAGCGAAGTGAACGTGATTCGGTCCCGCTTGTCGGCTTGCTGGACGCCGGCGGTCTTCAGGTTCTCGAGGATCATCTCGACGAAGGTCTGCCCCGCGCCATACTCGGCGCCCTTCTCCGCCACGAGGTCGATCAGTTCGTCGTTCTCGTCGACGCCCAGAACCCGGTGAGGGGATAGACTCTCGACGGTGAACGGCCCGGCCACGCGCACTTTGCGCTTGTCGTCGTAGGGCTTGTCGTATAGGTACTCGAACCCGGCCCTGGCCGCGATCGACGCGTCGATCTCCGTCTGCCGGGCGATGCGCGCGGCCCACCAGTCAGCGTGGAGCTTCTTTGCGGCATCCGGCCATGTGGCATCGGCCTCGCGAGGTATCTGCCACTCCTCAAGAGGAGCATGTTCGACGGCCCGGCCCAACCGCTCGCGGAGCGGCTCCAGCGTCTCTTGCCACTTCTCCCAGATCACGTCGATCTCGGCGTTGCCAGCGATGTCTTTCAGCATTATGTGTAGCACCCGCTCGTAGACGAAGCCCTGGCGGATGCTCCCGGTAACGGGCTGTGACGTAGGTGAGGCGTGCGTCACTGCCGCCTCTTTGAGCTGGCCATCGCGGGAGTCGGCTAGCAGGTAGTAGGAGTATCGCGCCCCCATCACGCGGGCGCGGGCTAGGGCCAGCGCAACGCGCGATGTGTCGATGGTGATCCAGCGTCGGCCCCACTGCTCCGCCACGTACGCGGTGGTACCGGAGCCACACGTGGGGTCAAGGACGAGGTCGCCGGGGTCTGTGGTCATCAGGATGCAGCGTTGGACTACCTTCTCCGCGGTCTCGACCACGTACCGTTTCTCCGACGCGAAGCCCGCGATACCCGTATCCGACCAGACGTTGTCTTCCTCGAACGCGGCGAAGTCGGCGAAGTAGCGCACGTAGTACAGGCCTTGGCTGGTCGCACTCAGGCGAGACGCCTTCCCGAGGCGGGCCATGCCTTGCTCATTGGTCTTCCAACGGACTTTCTCCGATGGCCGGAACACCTGTCCCTCGTAGGCGACAGGAAACCATGAGGCAGCACCCTCGCCCTTGTCGCGCCCAACGCTCTGGCTCGTCAGGTTGTCGATCCGGAACACCCGGCAGTCGCTGGGTATCCTCTGCTGCCCACTAAGCTCGTCGGGCGTAAGTGGTCGCTCCGAGAGGTGCGGAAGCCGGAGCCGCTTGTACGCGCCGCCCCCTGCGCCGCCGATCTCCTTTCGGTTCAGAGGCTGACGGTACTTCAGGTGCGCCCGAGAGCGCGCGTATAGCAGTAGGAGGTCATACGTTCCTGCGAGATACTCCGACGTAGCACTTGCGGTCTTCGAGAACACCACTTGTGCGATGAAGTTGCCGGAGCCAAACACCTCGTCGAGGAGCGCCCTAATCAAGTGGCAGTTGTCCTGCCCAATCTGAACGATCAGCGACCCAGATTCGGTGAGCAGGTCTCGGGCGACCGTCAGCCGGTCACGCAGGTACGTTAGGTAGCTGTGGACGCCGTCGCGCCACGTGTCCCGGAAGGCTCTCACCTGCTCGGGCTCCCGAGTGATGTGGTCGGCGTTACCGTCCTTGACGTCGCGGCTGGTGGTGCTCCACTGGAAGTTGCTGTTGAACTTGATGCCGTAGGGCGGGTCGATGTAGATGCACTGCACCTTCCCGCGCAGGCCCTCGCGCTCCGCCAGACTGGCCATGACCTGCAGGCTGTCGCCCAGGATCATGCGGTTGGTCCAGTTCTGGTCGTGGTGGTAGAAGTCGGTCCGGTCGGCGCCCTCCGGCATGCCGTTGAAGTCGTCGAACAGGTTGAGTTGAGGGTCGGTGGGCTTGCCTTCGCGCGTCTGCCGCAGCAGGTCGTCGACGAGGACCTTGGGGTGCACCTTCTCCTGGATGTAGAGCGGCGGCGCGTGGACGACGAGGTCGCTCCAGTCCTGCTCATCCTTGCCGCGCCAGACGAGCTGCGGGTCCAGGTCGCGGTTGCGCCGCTCGTAAGCGACGCGAACCGACGCCTCGTCCTCCTTGTTCAGCACGGTCTGGTACTCAGCGGTAGGGATGTTCCGCCGCGAAGCCTCGGTATGCTTCAGCACCTCAACGGTCTTGCTGCTCGGTGTCTTTGCCATATCGCTTTCCTAGACAGGATGAACAGGATGGGTCGCATCGACTGACCACGTTGGACGAGCCGCGGCTTGGGTCATCTGAGGCGTCCCTGAGGCGTATCACCCTCGCGCCGCAGTGTCCGGATTCGTGTCGAGCCCCGGGCAGCGCACCCGAATCCGGGCATAGTGTCCGGCACAATGTCCGGATTCTCGGTTCGAGCGCGCTGGCGATGTGGCATCCGGACACAATGTCCGGATTCGCACCCGGATTCGGGGCAAGCCGCGGTGAGTGCCATATCACCTGACCTCGTACCGTGCACCGCGCGTCTTGCCGACTTTGGTAACCAGACCCAGCGCCATCAGCGCCTCGAGGTGGCGGCGCGCGGTGCGCTGGTCGACGCCCATCGCCTCGGCGTACTGTGTCGATGTCGCCCGCACGTTGCTTGACAGCCATTCCCAACCCGGACGCATGGACTCAGAGAGCGCCGCCTGTGCATCATCGGGAAGCGACGCAGTAGCCGCTGCGCGGGAGCGAAAGACCGTCAGGACGAGATACGGGGCGTCGAACTCATATCTCGGGCGTGGCAGACCCGCCTGCTCGGCGCACTTGGCGATGGAGCGGAGCCCTAACCCCCGCTCCTCGGCAAGGTCCATCTGCGCGAACACGTAGTGGAGCACGGGATTTCGCGAAAGCATCGGAGCTCCAAATGCCTGCATTTGCTGAAGCGTGATCGGCGGAACCGGCGAGCCTGGGCTGCGGACCACAAACTCGTTGGGTGTGATCGTCAACTGGCACTTCGCCCCGAGTATGCCGTAATCGCGATGGACCAGCGCATTCACTACCGCCTCGCGCAGTATCTCGAACACGGCGGCGTTCGATTCGCGCCGCCGCGCTTCCGAGCGAACGGTCGGGTTTGGGAGCTTCGCGCGCAGCCACCCAAGGATCGCCTCCGGCGCCAGTACCTGCGGCCCCTCGAATGCCATGGGCTCCTCGGTACCATCATCGTAGCGTATGGTAGCGAGCAGACCCGTCTGGGGCATCGTGACGCGTGGCTCACGGCCGAACAGGACGACGCCGAAACCGGTGGGTCGGTACGTCCCCCGATCCTGCGTCAGCAGGCCCATATGGGCAAGGCGCCTCACGAACTCCGAAGAGCCGACCGCATGAGCGATGTCCGCGCGTGTGCAGAATGCCTGGAGCGCTTCGTCCGACAGGTCGCTCAGATCGACCGATCCAGCCGCTTCCTCGAGCGGCGACAGCGTGACCTCGCGCTGCCCATCGTCAGCAGAGGCCCGCGCCATGGCCTGGGCCATAAAGGCCGTGTTCTCATCTGAGATCATCTCCTGCAGGTCGCGATCGAACATGTGGACATCGATCCCATTGTCCTGCAGGTGCTTGATGCCCTTTCGATCGACGGTGGGATCTGGATCTTCTATGCCGACCCACACCTCGGTGATGCGCGCCAGCACGATACGCTCCGCGCACCCGAGCTTCGGGAAACTGCGTGCATTCGGG
>CAJBBX010000011.1 GCA_903951425.1 uncultured Chthonomonas sp. | reverse complement strand
CATCTTGGACGACAAGGGCGAGAAGTTTGAGCTGATCCGCTTCATCACGCCCTACCGCAAGGGCCACACTTGGCGCGTGGACCTCACCGACTACCGCCCGCTGCTCACCGGTCGCAAAAAGGTGCTGCTGGACTGCGGCACCTACGGCACAGGATGGCTCATTAGCGTGCAGTTCACCTTCTATCCGGGCAAGCCCGGCGAACGGGCCTTCGAGGTTCGGAAGCTCTGGGTCGGCTCGCCTGAGATTGGGAACCCGGACAAGCCGGTTTCCGAGTTCTACCAGCCGATCACCGTGCCCATCCCGCGGGCTGCCTCGCGCGCCAAGCTTCGTATCACCGTCACGGGCCACGGCATGTCACCCAACAGCAAGAACGCGGCGGAGTTCATGCCCATCGGCCGCACGGTCACGGTGGGCGGCAAGAGCTACCGGAGCCAGCTCTGGAAGACCGACAGCTACCTGAACCCCGTGCGCCCGCAAGGCGGCACATGGAAGTACGACCGAGCGGGCTGGGCCCCGGGCGACGTGGTGCGGCCGTGGGAGATCGACATC
Organism: uncultured Chthonomonas sp.; assembly: GCA_903951425.1. Classification (GTDB taxonomy): domain Bacteria; phylum Armatimonadota; class Chthonomonadetes; order Chthonomonadales; family CAJBBX01; genus CAJBBX01. The sequence continues at coordinate 10,172 of CAJBBX010000011.1, read as the reverse complement.
ACGGAGGCGGTGCGTCGGGGCGAGCCGGCCACGTTGCGCTACGATCTGGACCCCTACGTGAACGAGGGGCGCGGCAAGACCTGGGCCCCGTTCCACATGACCGAGGCGCACCTGATCCTCTTCCGGCGGTAGGCGGGACCGTGGGTTCGATACGGCCCGCGCGAACGGCTGTGCGGGCCTACTCAACCGACGGCCGGGGCTACCTCGGTGTCTCGCCTTCGCGTCTCTCCCAGGACCAGCTCCAGACCCTCGTCGAGGCCTCGGAGCGGGGTTCGTAGTACGACGGCGGCGAGCTTGCCGCTCATCGACACATCCAGCGGTCGGGCCGAACGGTCCGGCGATGGGTCGGGCTTGCGCGCTTCGACCTGGTCGGCGCGGTAGCCGAGGCGGAGCGCGATGCGGCGAGCCATGGTGACCCTGTCCAGCCTGTCGGCGCCCGGCAGGTGGATCACGCCGGTGTAGCCGCCGCGGGCCAGCTCGAGCAGTGCGCGGGAGAGCGAGATGACGTCGACCGGGGAGCGGACCTCGTCGTCCGGCATACCCAAGGTCCGCCCCTCGCTCCACGCCTGCGCCATGCGGCTGAGGAAGGAGTTTCCTTCGCCCAAGACCGGCAGGCCCACCACGAGCGCCAGTCGGGCGACGGCGTGGTCGGGGCAGCGGGACGCCACTTCGGCCTCGGCGAGCAGCTTGGTCTCGCCGTAATAGTTGACCGGACTGGGTTCGTCGGCCTCGGTGAGCATGCCGCGCTTGCCGTCGAAGACGTTGTCCGTCGACATGTGGACCATCCGCGGGCGGCTGGCTCCGCACAGTTCCGCCAGGCCGGCCGTGATGCCCACGTTGATGCGCCATGCTTCGGCGCGGTTGCGGCCGCACCAGTCGATGTCCGCCGCCGCGGCGCCATGGATCACCGCCGTGGGCCGAACCTGCTCGAACAGCGCGTGCAGCGCCGTCCGGTCGCCGACATCGGCAACGTGCCAGGCCACGCCCGGCGGCGCTCCCACCACCGCTCGGCGGGAGACGGCGTGGACCTCCCAGTCCGGTCCGGCCTGGGCCACGACGTTGCCGCCGACGAAGCCCGAGGCGCCGATGACGAGCAAGCGGCCTGCGGCGCTCACTTCGGCGCATCCTCCACGAGGCCCACATCGATGCACTGGCCGCCGTAGGTCTGGCTCGCCTTCACGGCCATGACATTGCGGCCGGGACGCAGGGCCTGGCCGGCGGCTGGGCTGATCTCCATCTCGTCGTAGCTGGTGGCCCAGCCCTTGGCCGAGGCGGCGGGCACGCCGTTAAGCCAGACCTCGGGGTCCTCGTCGTAGATCCAGCGTAGCCGCGGGTCCTTCAGCGGCCGGTCGGACAGCGTGAACTCGCGGCGCAGCCAGATGGCCTTGGTGTTCCACTCGGTGCCGATGACGGCGCCGGGCGTGCCCGGCGTGCCGAAACCGCCCGGGCCCTGGAGCCAGCCGCTGTCGTCGAAACCCGGCTCGGTCCATCCCGGCGCCGGCTCCGTCAGCGTGTAGCGCCAGAGCACGCGCTCGGTCTGCGCCGTGGCCGTTACCACGCGGACCGTCCCGCCCGCCGGAAGGGGCGCCCAGGGGCCGCCAATACGGGAGGCGGCCTGCGACCAGCGCGCCCGGGTTGCGGGCTCGGCCAGGAGCCGGATGAAAACGCCGCCCACCACGGGCCGGGCCTGGAAGCCCTGCTGCTTGCCGGTGGTGGTGACGAACCAGTCGGAGAGCGGGACGCGGGTGGGCGTCTCGTGGGCGTAGCGGTAGATGGGTTCGAGCATCTCCCCGAAGTCCGCGGGCTTGCCGGCCAGGGCGATGCTCCAGAGCGCCCAGTCGATCAGGCTCGTCTCGGTGCGGCTGTCCACCGGCAGGCCGTACTTGCCCTGCGCCTTGCGGTACCAGGCCGCCTCGGCGTCGCCTAGCGCTTCCGGGAAGAGGCTCAGGCCCAGCACACGGTCCCAGATCAGGTTGTGCTTCATGCTCCATGTGCCTGGCCTGTCGTAGGCCAGGCGCGTATGGCCGTCGCCGGCCGCCAGGACCTGCCACTTCGCGGCGTAGTCCCGGGCGACGGCCATGGTCCGGGCCGCCTCTTCGGCCTGTCCGGTGGTGGAGCAGAGCTGCGAGTAGGCGCCGATGCCGATGACGGCCTTCAGCGCAAGGTTGGCGTTGCGCGGCATATGGCCGAACATGTCGGCCGAGCAGAGCTGGTTGACGGGGTCCAGCCCCTCGCGGACGAGGAAGTCGGCCCACTTGGCCAGCATGGGCATGTACGGCCGCGAGAAGTCGGCGTTGCCCTCGATGCCGGCCAGCGAGGCCAGCATGATGAGCATGTTGCCGCACTCCTCCACGGGCATCCGGTCGGCGTCGGATCCGCCCATGCCGTAGACCTGCCCCGTGGCCGATGGGTATGTGCCCAGGTCGTGCGGCGCGTAGGGGTAGGGCCAGCGCGGCGAGGCGGAGTAGGCGAGCACGGGCTGCAGCATGGCTTTGGTCAGGGCCGGGCTCAGAGACAGGAAGAAGGGCGCCTGCGGGAAGAGCACGTCCACGGTGGCGATGCAGCCGTTGGAGAAGCACTCCTTGGGGAACATGAGCGGCTTGCCGGCTGCGTCGGCGGCGATCTTGTTGCCGCCCAACGTCTGGCGGTAGGCCAGCGCGCAGAGCCGAGCGTACTTCTCACCGCCTACGCGCCGCAGGTCGGCCATGAGCTTCGCGTCGAACGCCTCGCAGCGCTTGACGAGGGACGGGTAGTCGGCGGCGGCCTTGCGGAGCAGGGCGGGCAGGTCGTCGCCGTTCCGCCGCCAGTAGGGCCGCAGGCGCGTGCGGAAGTATCGGATCGACCACTCGTCGTCGTAGGCCAGCATGAAAAAGCCCGACGCGGCCGCGCCGCTGGCAGCGATGCGGGCTGGGGCCGTCAGCCGCAGCGCCAGGTCGGCGGCCGGGGACTCGGGCGACTTGCCTGCGTGGCCTGCGACGCCTCGGATGGACCAGCCGGTAGCGGCGGCCGCCGGCGCGGCCATGCAGAAGCGGCCCCAGTCGATGCGCAGATCGTCGCCGCGCTTGGCCAGCACGGGCTGCTCCACCGAGGCCGCACTGCATGTGGCCAGTCCGCCCAGCGTCGTCCGCATGGCCACGGCCTGCTGCTTGCCCTCGTTCACCGCCGTCAGTGCCGAGCCCTCCAGCGCGACGCTGAGCGCGTGGGGCCTGCCGTCGGTGGAGCGTGCGGACCAGGCGACGTAGGTCACCGGCCGGGCAAGCGCCTCCAGATCGGTTGGTAGGGCGGGAGTGAGGAACGTGAGGGTCACCTCGACGCCGGGCAGCTTGTAGCGGGCGATGGTCCGGGTGGGCAGCGCCTCCAGGTCGGTCTGCTCGGCGGGCTCACAGGCTCCGCCGGCCTGTGACGCGCCCAGCAGCCGGTAGGTCTTGCCGCCTGCCGTGATCTTGAGCCTCAACGGCTGCGGCTTCCCGGTCCAGTGCATCGTGTCGGCTTCGGCCAGCCGCTCGGACGGCGACCAGAGGCTGAAGTAGGGGTCGTGAACCACCAGCGGCACGGCGGGCGGGCGCAGGCGATCGGGCGCGGCGCCGGCATGGTGCGTCGCGGCAAGCAGGAGGGCTGTGGCGGTCTGGGCGTGCAGCTTCATGGGCGAGTACCTGTTCGCGGGTCATTGTAGGGCGGGTCGGCTCACTTTACCCGACGCCGGCAGGCAGGAGTCCGGCTCCTCGAAGGCGAACCAGCATGGCGGGAGGACCTCCATGTATGTAAGCCTGGCGCTGCTGGCCGATGCCGTCAACACGACGGGCGACGGCAAGCTCAACCTGCTCGGCGTCTTCGACATGATCCACGCCACGTCCGTGCCGTGCCACCACCTGCGCATGTTCGTGGTGATCCGCATCCGCGCCGAAGTGGGCGAGAAGGGCGAGCCACACAGCCTGGGCATCCGCCTGCGCGACGCCGACGGCAAGCTGCTGGATGCGCCGCCGGAGATGCCGATCCTCTTCCCGGAGGCCGACCCCAGGCCCGACCCGGAGCATACGTTCGTGCTGGAGATGGCCAACATCGCCTTTCCGGCCTACGGCAGCTACGAGTTTGAGGTGGCCATTGACGGCGAGCGTGCCGGAACCCTCAGCCTCTACGTGAACAACGCCCATCAACCCGTCTGAGGTGAACAAACGGCCTCCGGCGGCGTCTTAACCACTGTGCGCCGTGCGGTGCGATTCCGGCGCGAGAGGTGGCGAGAGTGGCCCAAGCCGGTGTGACCGTCCAAGACCCAAGGCCCAAGGCCTCCACCGAGGCCGCGGCGCCGTTCGAACAGGCCCGAGAGCCCGTGCCGCTCTGCAAGCTCGACCAGATCCTCTTCGCCGAGCTGAAGCGTAAGGGGCTGAAGCCCGCGAGGCCCTGCTCCGATGCGGTCTTCCTTCGCCGTGCCATCCTGGACGCCGCCGGCACCCTCCCGACCGCCGCCGAGGCACGGAGCTTCCTGGCGGACAAGGCGCCCGACAAGCGCGCGCGGCTGGTGGACGGCTTGCTGGCCCGCGAGGAGTTCGTCGACTTCTGGACGTTGCGCTGGTGCGACGCTCTGCGCGTCAAGGCCGAGTTTCCCATCAACCTTTGGCCCAACGCCGTGCAGGCCTACCACCGCTGGGTCCGCGAGGCCGTCCGCGCCGACATGCCGTACGACCGCATGGCCCGCGCCCTGCTCACCGCCTCGGGGAGCAACTTCCGCAACGGCTCCGTCAACTTCTTCCGCGCCGTGCAGAGCAAGGATCCGGCCAGCATCGCACGGGCGGTGGCGCTCACCTTCATGGGCTGCCGGACCGACCGATGGCCCCGTGCGCGGCTCGACGGCATGGCCCTCTTCTTCTCCCAGATCGCCTTCAAGCACACGCTGGAGTGGAAGGAGGAGGTGATCGTCTGGGATCAAGCGAAGGCCCTCGTCCCGAAGGCGCCCCGATCCGCCGTGCTGCCTGACGGATCCCGCGTGGCCCTGAGCGCCGAGCGAGACCCGCGCTTCGCGTTTGCGGATTGGCTTACCAAGCCCGGCAACCCCTGGTTCGCGGCGGCCGCGGCCAACCGTGTCTGGTTCTGGCTCATGGGGAGGGGCATCATCCACGAGCCCGACGACATGCGGCCCGACAACCCGCCCTCCTGCCCTGCCCTGCTGGCGCAGCTCCAGCGCGAACTGGCCTCAGGCAAGTACGGCCTGCGTTCGCTCATACGGACCATCATGAACTCGGCCGCGTACCAGCTCTCGTCGATTCCGCGCTCCACCGGCCCGGCCGCCGAGGCCCTCTTCGCCGCCTACCCCGTGCGGCGTCTTGAGGCCGAGGCGCTGGTGGATGCCATCAACCAGGTCACCGGCACCACCGAGACCTACTCCAGCCCCATCCCGGAGCCGTTCACCTTCATCCCGGAGAGCAAGCGCTCCATCGCGCTGGCCGACGGTAGCACGAGCAGCGCCTTCCTGGAGCTCTTCGGCCGTCCGGCCCGCGATACCGGCATGGCGCTGGAGCGGAGCGGCAAGCCCACCGCCGGGCAGTCGCTGCACCTGCTTAACTCCAGCCATATCATGCAGAAGCTGGAGCGGGGACCGGAGATGCAGCAGCTGTACATCGAGGCGCGCAACACCGCCGACGGCATCGAGCGGCTCTACCTGACCCTCCTCTCCCGCCTACCGACCGACGCGGAGCGAGCAGCCGCCCAGTCCTACGCCGGCCCAAGCCTGACCAAGGCCGAACTGGTGGACCTGGCCTGGGCCCTGATCAACGGCCCGGAGTTCCTATGCAAGCATTGAGGGCGAGTGGCGAGTGGCGAGTGGCGAGTGGCGAGTGGTGACCGGCTACCCGCCCGCCTCCAGCCTTTCGACTTTGGACTTTGGACCTTATATTTGTCTCTTTCGACTTAAGGACTGCCACCATGGATGACCGACGAGGACTGAGCCGCCGCGAGGCGCTGCTGGGCGGCGCGGTTGCGCTGGCCGGGATGGCCGACTCGGGCGCAGAGGCGCGAGCCGGCGGAGCGGCCGCCGCCCCTGGCCGCGCCAAGAGCGTCATCCAGATATGGGTCTGGGGCGGGCCGTCGCACCTGGATACCTTCGATCCCAAGCCCGAGGCTGGGCAGAACTACTGCGGCCCGTTCAACGCGCCCATCGCCACCAACGTGGCCGGGATACGCATCAACGAGAACCTGCCCGAGCTGGCCAAGATTGCCGACAAGTACTCCATCATCCGCAGCCTGACGCACGGGAACAACGGCCACGAGACCGCCTCCTACATCACCCAGACCGGCCGCACGCCGGGGCCGGGACCGGTCTACCCCGGCGCCGGCGCCGTGGTCTCGCTCTTCAAGGGCGCCGACGCGGGCTACAAGGGCTTGCTCCCGCCCTACATCGTGCTCACCGAGCTACAGGGGCGCTTCGCCGAGGCGGGCTTCCTCGGCTACAAGGCGAAGCCATTCGCCACCGGCGGCGACCCGGCGCAACAGCGCTTCATGGTGGAGGGCGTCGTGGCGCAGGGCATCAGCGAGCAGCGCCAGCGCGCCCGCCGCGACCTGCTGCACCGGCTCGACACCTTCGGGGCGGCCATGGCCGGCGACGCCCGCGTGGCCGATCTGCGCCAGTGCGAGGAGCAGGCCTACGACATGATCCTGGGCGACGCGGGCAAGGTGTTCGACCTCTCACAGGAGAAGGACGACGTGCGTCAGGCGTACGGACGGGGGACCTTCGGCCAGTCGTGCCTCATGGCGCGGCGCCTGGTCGAGAAGGGCGTGCCGTATGTGACCATCAACTACCCCGGCTGGGACACGCACAAGCAGCACTTCCCGGCCATGCGGCGCAAGCTCCCCGAGATGGACCGGGGCATGGCCGCCCTGATCAGCGACCTCTCGCAGCGCGGCCTGCTGGATAGCACCATCGTCTGGTGGGGCGGCGAGTTCGGCCGTACGCCGGCCGTGCAGTGGGAGGCCCCGTGGGACGGCGGGCGCAGCCACTACGGCCAGGTCTTCGGCGCGGTGCTGGCCGGCGGGGGGTTCAAGGGCGGGCAGGTGGTCGGCGCGTCCGACGCCCGCGGCGAAGAGGTGAAGGAGCGGCCCGTGCATCCCGCCGTGGTGCTGCGGAGCATCTACACGCAGATGGGCATCGACCCGAACGCCAAGCTGCCGCACCCGCAGGGGCTGGACGTGCGTGTGGCTCCCACGACCCTGGAGGCGGGCGGGCCGGTGGGTGTCTTACGGGAGATCATGTGAAGGGGCGAACGGGCGAAAGGGCGAAGAGGAGAAGGGTTGAGCGGGCTAGATGCTTCTTGGTGGCTCGGGCCTCCGTGCCCAGGTCCGGCGCCTATCCCTCTTCCCCTCCCAGCCCCTTCGCCCCTTCTCCCCCTCATGCCGGACGTGAGGAGGTAAGGCCGGTGACGAATCGTGTGCGCGACTGCCTTCAGGCGGCGGCCCTGCTCTTCCTGGCGGCGTCCACCGGGGCGCAGCAGGCCTCCCTGGGGCCCAAGGCGGGCTACCTCTACCCGGCGGGCGGCGAGCGCGGGACCACGGTGCAGGTCACCGTGGGCGGCGATGCGCTGGCCGGCGTACAGCGCGCGCTCGTCACCGGTCTCGGTGTCACGGCCGCCGTGGGCAAGTTCCACCGCCCGCTGAACCCCGGCCAGGCAAACCGCCTCCGCGAGCGGCTGGAGGAGGCCCAGGCGGCGCTGATCGAGAAGAACCCCCTCACCGCTCGACGCCAGAACGTCAACTTGCCTGCCGTGTTCGCCGTGCTGGCCAAGGAGGCGGGCCTGACGCCCGAGGAGATCGCCGACCTGGAGGAGTTCCGTCGCCGGCGCACCGACCCCAAGCGCCAGGAGAACCCGCAGATCGAGGAGACGCTCGTCCTGTCCGTGCAGATCGCGGCCGATGCGCCGTTGGGCGTGCGGGAGGTGCGCCTCGCGGGCCCGACGGGCCTCAGCGCACCCGTACGCTTCGTGGTCTCCGAACTACGCGAGCGGCGCGAGGTGGAGCCCAACGACGCCATGGCCGATACCTGCGTGGAGGCCCTGCCCGCGGTCATCAACGGCCAGGTGATGCCCGGCGATGTGGACCGCTTCCGATTCACGGCTCCCAAGGGCATGCGGCTGGTGGCCTCTGCCGCCACGCGCTCCCTCACGCCCTTCCTGGCCGACGCCGTGCCGGGCTGGTTCCAGGCCACGCTACGGCTGCTGGACCCCGACGGGCGCGAGATCGCCTACGACGACACCTCGCGGGGCGGCCTCGACCCGGTCCTGTTCTGCGAATTACCGCGCGACGGCGACTACATCCTTGAGATACGCGACGCGATCTACCGGGGCCGCGAGGACTTCGTCTACCGCATTAGCCTGGGCCAGTTGCCTTACGTCACCCGGCTGGAGCCCATGGGCGCCCGGCAGGGCTCGGCCACGCCCGTGCGCCTCGTCGGCTGGAACCTGCCCGAGGCGCCCGTTGTCGTCAATACGTCCAGGATGGAGCCGGGGATCATCCGCCTGCCGGCCGAGGGGGCGGCGCTGAACCAGCTCCCGTTCATGGTCGAGTTCCTTCCCACCGTTCGCGAGAAGGAGCCCAACGACACTGCCGGCAAGCCGCAGGGCGTGGCGCTGGAGGCCGTCGTCGAAGGGCGCATGGACCGCCCGGGCGATATCGACCGGTTCCAGGTGCGCGCTCCGGCTGGGACGGCGCTGGTGGTGGAGGTGACCGCCCGGCGGCTGGGATCGCGCCTCGATCCGTCGCTCCGCGTCACCGATCCGGCCGGCGCCACGCTGGCCTTCTGCGATGACTGGGTCGACAAGGCCGCCGGCGATGCGACGCACCACGCCGACGCCCGCGTGGAGCTGAAGGTGCCGCACGGCGGCGTCTGCCACGTCGCCGTGCGGGACAGCCGAGGAGAAGGCGGGCCCGACTACGCCTATCGCCTCCGCATCAGCCGTCCGAAGCCCGACTTCGCGCTGCGCGTGACGCCCGCGGGCCTGGGCGTCCGTGCGGGCATGAACGTCCCGTTCACCGTCTTCGCGGCCCGCAAGGACGGCTTCGACGGCGATATCACGCTACGGCTCGCCGGCTCGCTGCGGCGCTACACGCTCTCCGGCGCCCGCATCCCGGCGGGCCAGGAGAAGGTGCAGCTCACGCTGGGAGCGCCGACCGGACGCCCCGGCCTGCCCGAGGCGCTGATGCTGGAGGGCGCCGCCACCATCGGCGGCGTGCAGGTGCGCAGGGCCGCCGCGCCTGCCGAGGACCGGATGCAGGCCTTCGCCTACCGCCACCTGACGCCTGCGCAGGAGTGGCTGGTGGCCACCGGAGCCGCGCCCGCCACGGTGCCCGCCATCCGGCTGGCCGAGGTCGGCCCGCTGGCGTTGCGGGTGGGCGCATCAGCCAAGGTGAGGGTGACGGCCCCGGCGTGGTTGCTGAACGACACGCTGAAGTTCGGGCTATACGACCCGCCCGCCGGGATTGAGATAGCAGGAACCGAGGTCTCCGGCGGCGCGCTGTTGGTCGAGGTTCGAGCGGTGGCAGGCAAGGCCAAGCCCGGCGACCGCGGCAACCTGGTGCTGGAGGCCTTCCGCGAGACGGTCCCGGTCGGGTCCAGGCCCCGCTCCGCAGCCGTGCGGAGGCTGCCGCTTGGAGTCCTGCCGGCGTTCGGGTACGAGGTGGCGCCTCGTTGACGGCCGCCCCGCCCGAGGTCCCCGACTCGGTCAAGGGACTCACTTTCCTGTGGTAAAGAAGTGAGTCCCTTGAACCCGTGGCGGCGCTTGCCCTTGCCGTCGTCCTGAACGCAGTGAAGGACCCCGACCCCAGCGCTGCAGTAGCTTGTTTGGAGGCCCGCGCTTCGCGCCGGGGTATGGCGGTGCGGTGCAGGGGTCGGGGTGCTTCGCTACACTCAGCACGACGGCCAGGGCGGCGAGGTTCGTCTTCACGGTGGGCCACGACCGGGACGACCGCCGCCGCCGCGCCTTCGCCATGGCCAAGTGCAACGTGGCGCCGGAGTTGCCGACGCTGCTCTACCGCACGGTCCCGGCGGGAGCCACGGCGCGGATCGAGTGGCTCGGCAAGAGCAACCTGACGCCGGAGCAGATCCTCGAGCTGCCGAACGACCGCCCAAGGGACCAGGCCCGAGAGTTCCTGGAAGAGGCGCTGGCGCAGGGGCCGGTAGCGGCGGCGGAGGT
>CAJBBX010000010.1 GCA_903951425.1 uncultured Chthonomonas sp. | reverse complement strand
CGGCGCATCAGGTCGATGCCTGCCGCGTCGGCCGCTTCCGCCAGCGCTTCGCGAGATGGGAGCAGGCCGCCGTTGTTCAGGGCGTTCCGGAGGTTCTTGCGCCGTTGCCCGAACGCACTCCGCACCACGGCCTCCATCAGCGCCGCATCACACACGGCCTCGGTGCCGCCGGCCGCCATATCGAGCCGCACGATGGCGCTCTCCACATCGGGCACCGGCATGAAGAGCCGCCTGGAGACCGCTCCGCAGACCGTCACGCGGGCGTGGTACTGGCAGAAGACGCTGAACGACCCGTAGGCCTCGGCCCCGGCCGCCGCCGCCATGCGATCGGCCACTTCCTTCTGGACCAGCAGCGTAACGGAGCGGATGCGCGCCTTGTGCTCGATCAGACGCTCCACGATGGGCGCAGTGATGTTGTAGGGGATGTTGGCCACGACGATACCCGGCTCGGCTCCGAAGGCATCCGCCAGGAGCGCCTCCATGGGCAGACGGAGGAAGTCGGCGTGGACCACGGTAACGTTGTCGCGGCCGCTTACGACCTTCCGGAGCGCCGGAAGGAGTTCGGCGTCGATCTCGACGGCGGTGACGTGCCGCGCCCGATCAGCCAGACGTAAGGTCAGCGCGCCCAACCCGGGTCCGATCTCCAGGGCGCCGTCAGACAGGCTGATGCCTGAGGCATCGGCGATGCGGGCCAGAACGTTCCCGTCGCACAGGAAGTTCTGGCCAAATCGCTTCTTGGGAAGTACTCCGGCTTGGCGGAGCAGGGAGGCCGCCATATTGGGCGAGGCGGGGTCGATTCCGTGCCCCGTGGCGGATCCGTCTGCCGGCAAGCTAGTCCAGCACGTGTACCACGACATGCCTGCGGCCCACGCGACGGGCGCCGGTCAGGCTGTCCTGGCCCAAGTCGATCCTGAGGCCCCGTATGGCGCCGCCTGTGTCGCCGGCCACGGCGTAGCCGTACCCTTCGATGTAGAGGCGGGTGCCCATGGGGATGATCCTCGGGTCCACGGCGACCATGCTAAAGCCCGCCGGAAGTCCCGACGAGCCCCGGCTACCGATGCCGGGACCGCCGTAGGCGCTGTAGCCGGTGGCAGTCATCTGGTAGGCCCTTCGGCTTCCGATGCCGCCTCGGGAGGCGAGCCGGCCGCGGAGGGCGTAGGTGGGTCGTGACCCTTCCTTAACGATCTCCGCCACGGGCTTCTTGAGTACGATGCGGGAGACTTCACGGCGGCTCGGGGCGGCGTCGCCCTCGGTCGTCACGCTGTAGGTGACCCTGGCGAGGCCGGGCTTGCCGGTCTGTACGGTCTTGCTTGAGCCCGCGCTCAGGCTGGAATCTTGCTTTTTGACGGTAATGTACGGGACGGTTTCGGTCTTCGTCTCGGTGGTGGCCCTGACGCCTGTGCGCGGGTCGGACCTGAAGGCGAAGGCCCGGGGAGAGGCCGCGAGCAACGCGGCCGCGAGCCCGGCGGCGGCCCAGCAAAACGCCGGCCATCCGGCGGCACGTATGGTAGGTGGTTTGGACACCGTTCGTTCCTCCTGGGTGTCAGAAGGGACGGGCCGGTCATCCCATTCAAGACAGGACAACGCCCATCCATCCCGGTCCTGCAGCGATCACAACGGGTAGAGGACACTGGACCGGGACGTATGCGACACGCTCGGCGACATCATCGGCGCCAGCGGACCACTAGGATAGCACATAACAGCATGCACATGGCAATGACGACAGCAGGCCGCTCACGCCACAGCAGGCATGGACGGTCAGCTTTATCGATCCGCACCGCCCGGCTGGCGGCCCTCGCCGTGGCGATTAGCCTGACGCCCACCTTCACCGTCGGTCAGGCCGCGCCGCCCGTAGCGGGCGCCCAACAGGCTCCGCCGCAGCCCGCCACGGTCACATACGCGCTGAAAGGCGGCGCCGTCGTCATCAAGGCCGGAGGCGCCATCGGCACGGGGCAGGAGGCTGTCTTCGATCTGAGCCTCCTAAAGTGCGTTGTGGCGACAGATGCGGGCTTGCCGGAGCCTCCAGCCGCCAATCCGCAGGCGGCAGTGGGCACCTCCATGGGTCCCCTCACGGGCCGCGCGTTCACGCTCCGGCTGGTGCGTGTCGGCACCGCGGCATTCACCGACGTGCCGGCCATCAGCGCGGACATGGCCCAGCACCTGAGCCCGGCCGGGGCAGGCGACCTACCGCGCGTCTGGCTTGGCCTCGGCGCGCTCGGCTCTCCCATCGTTCGGCTCGACCCGTCGCGTTCGGAGTTGACGTTCCTGCCTGCCGCCGGCGTCGTCGGCAAGGTGGAGCGCGTACCGGTGAAGCAACTCGCGGGACGCATCGGGCTTGACGTCACGGCCGGGGCCGCACCGCCGTGCAGCATGGTGGTGAGCAGCACATCGTCTGCCACGGTGCTGCCGGCAGGGGTGGTTGCGGCGCTCAAGCTGAAGCCCATCGAGGAGCTGTCCGTGGCCGTGCCCGGCGCCAGGCCTGGCGTCGCACGGGTCTATGAGGTGCCGGAGCTTCGCATCGGCAAACACAGATTTACCAAGGTGGCCGCCGTGACTTTCATTCCCCCTCTCCCGGGCCTCCCCGCAGGCGTGGGCGTCATCGGCACAGACCTCCTCCAGCGCGTGAAGTCGACCTGGGTGCTGGCCGAGGGATACGTCTATGTGGAGCGGCTACCCGACCCCAAGTAGGCCACCGCGGCCAGTAGCTTCCCGACGCCCATGAGCGCCTGGGCGGGCCAGTCGGCGGCGAGGTCGGGCGGCATGGCCGGGCGGCGAAGGCCAAGGTCGGCCAGAAGCTCCGAAGCCGCGACGTTGCCGCTTCGGGTCGCACCTTCCATGGTTGAGGGCCAGCCGGTCCGGGTCCAGTCTCCCGCCAGGTAGAGGCCGGGTATCGGCGTCCGCTGACGCGGCCGAAGCTGCTCCGCGCCGGGCATGGCCGCGAAGGTCGCCTTGCGCTCCTTAACCACGCGGCGCCGACACAGTCGGGCGTCGCGGATGCTGGGTAGCGCCTGTCGGGCGTCCTCGGCCACCAACGCGGCGATGTCCGAGCCGGGCAGGGCGGCCATACAGCGGTCGGCGCTTATGGCGGCTGTCAGGTAGCCGGCTTCGTCGGGCATGCGACCGAACGACGGCGGCTTGCTGAAGAGCCACTGGCTTGCGGAACCGGGCAGGGCCAGCGCCGGCGGGCACTCAACTGGCCGGTCGTACCAGAGGTGAACCCCGGTGATGGGCGACCAGTGGAGACCCTCCCAAGTTGCCGCCAGGCTCCGGCCTGACTCGCCCAGCCCTGCGCAAATGCGCGCGGCCTGATCAAATGGTACAGCCAGGATCAACCGGCCGGCCTCGAAGCAGCGACCGTCGACAGCCTCGGCCCTCCAGCCAACGCCCGAACCCCGACACATCTGCCGCACCGTGCAGCCGGCCACCAAGGCGCTGCCGCGCGCGGCGAGGAAGGCCCCGACCGGCTCGGTCAGCAGGTCGCCCATGGGCCGGTCGGCGATGCCCAGGTGGAAGGCCGTCCGCGCCGCCAGGAACCCGTCACGCAGGACCTTGTGGGCGAAGCCGAGAGCGACATCGTCGACCGTCTCATTGCACGCCGACGCGACCACGGGCCCGATGAAAGCCTCGATAGCCCGCTCAGGCGTCCCATGGCGGCGGAGCCACGCACCCAGCGTCGCCTCGTAGTCGCTCTCCGTTGCCGGCCGCACCAGCAGCGACAGGAGCGCGCGTGCTGTGGCGGCCTTCTCCGTCAGGCCGAGATAGGGCATGGCAACGAACGATCTCGCCGCGTGGAACGGAGCGGGAGCGCGTGTTCCCCGCAGATCCCACCGCCGGCCGAGGGCGTCCAGGAAGGCGATCGTGTCCTGGCACTTGACGTGCTGGTGTACGCCGAGCTTCTCCAGTAGCGCCGCCAGATGGGTGCAGCACCCAAGAGTGCAGTGCTGGCAGGCGTCTTGCGTCAAACCGGTTACCGCATCCACGAAGGAGGAGGCGCGCCCGCCCAACATCGTGCGTCGCTCCAGTAGCGTCACCCGGACGCCCAAGCCGGCCAACGCGACCGATGCTGCGATGCCGGCGAATCCGCCGCCCAGAACAAGCGCGGATGGGGGGGGGGCGGACTCAGCCATGGAGCCTCGCGCCGCCAAGGAGGCGCGTCTCTGCCAGCGCCCGGAGCGCGATGGTCAGCTTAGTCGAAGACGGCACGCTGATCCGCTGCGCCAGCACGTCGCAGCCGCTGCGCCGGATGGCCTGCAGCAGCGCGCGGTAGGTGCTGTACATGACTGCAAACCCGATACGGCTGTCGGCAGCGACCATTCCTGCCAGCGGGGCCGCCCGGAGGTAGCACGCCTCGGCGCGGGCGGCGATGTCTTCCAACAGCAAGCGCACAGGCTCGGTCAGGCCCGGTCCAGCCAGGTCGGCCTCGGTGACGCCCGCTCGGCGCATCTCGTCCTCGGGTAGGTAGACGCGCCCCCGCTGCAGGTCCTCGCGCACGTCCCGGAGGATATTGGTCAGTTGGAAAGCGAGCCCGCAAGCCTCGCCCAGCCTGTCGGCCTCGACCCGGTCGGAGCATCCCCAGACACGCAGGCAGACAAGGCCCACGACGCCTGCCACTCGGAAGCAGTAGAGCGCCAGGTCGTCGAACGTGGCGTAGCGGGTTTGAGTGAGGTCCATGCGCGCGCCTGCCAGCAGATGCTCGAACAGCGCCGGCTCAACAGCGAACCGCGTGACCGCGTCGTGGAATGCCGGGAGCATGGGGTCGCTATTCACTCGACCCGCGAATGATCCTGCCAGCGTGCCGCTCCATCCGTCGATCTGGGCGAGCTTGACCTCCGTGGGCAGGTCGCTGTCGGCCAGGTCGTCAGTGCGGCGCATGGCAGCGTAGATAGCGCACATGGCGCGCCGCTTGGCCGGGGGCAGGACGCGGAAGGATAGGTAGAAGCTCTTGGCCTCGCGCCGGGCAAGCGCCTCGCATGCTCGGTAGGAGGCTTCCACTGCGGCGCTCACCGGCCCCAAGTCGCGCTCCACCAGTGATCAAGCAGCAGGCGGGCCTTCCGTGTGTTCGGCACCACGGGGCGCGATGAGAGCACGTCGTACCCTTGCCGGGCGATAGTCTCCAGAACCTCGCGGCCTGCGGCCGTGAAGAGCGCCACCGGAAGTCGCAGCGGCCGAGCCACGGCTCCGGCGAGCGGCGCCCCGTCGTCGAACAGGTCGGCGGCCCAGGCGCACTCCTCGCGCAGTAGCTCCGCGAACGCAGGCGTGAAGCGCCTGTCCGCGATGTCGGCCTCATCTACCGCGTGGCGCGCCATGTCGCAGGCGGGCACGTAGATGCGGCCGATGGCGTGGTCGCGCACCACGTCCTGCCAGAAGTTGGCGAGCTGCAGGGCCGTGCAGGTGGCGTCCGACATGCGCTGCATCTCCGGCTCCGGCGTGCCGCCGAGATAGAGCACGAGGCGGCCCACGGGGTTGGCGGAGCATCGGCAGTAGTCCAGTAGCTCAAGCCGGTCGGCGTAACGCTTCTTCGTCTGGTCCTGACGGAAGGCGCAAAGAAGGTCCCGGTACGGCCCAATGGGAATGCCGAAGCGGGCGTTGGTCTCCTGAAGCGCCACGAAGACGGCGTGATCCGGACGGCCCGCGTAGGCCGCCTCAAGCTCCTCCTCCCACCAGTCCAGTAGCTGCAGGGCCGCGTCGCCGTGGGCTTCGTCGCCCAGGTCGTCGGCGATGCGGCAGTAGGCGTAGAGGTTGCAGAATGGCTGCCGGAGGTTACGGGGTACGAACCAGCCGGCCACCAGGAAGTTCTCGTAGTGGGAACCCGCAATCCGACGGGTGTAAGCCTCGGCGTGGCGAAGGTCGACGGCGCCGGTCGCGAGGTAGCGGCGTACCGACGGCGGTACGTCGCCCAAGATGGGCTTCACAGCCGCCCTACGTGGGGCAGCGTTTCTGTTGGCATCTTTGCGGGCATCCGGAGTTTGGGCTCCTCGGTCGCGTCTGGCCGAGTATACCTGCGGCTGGCGAGGCAGCCCGGAGTGGGCTCCACGGCCCTCGCGGGGCGCCATTGTGCTATACTGCTTGCGAAGAGGTCGCTACGTGATTTGCAAATGGGGCGCCACAACGGCCGTTGAGGTCGGGCGAACGCGCTGTCATCTCAAGCGGGTGAAATGGTCGTGTGGCGTGCAGGCTTTCGGGCCGGCATGCCCGCTCTCCGTTACCCTCGGCAATGTAGTGGCTTTCGAGAACGCGATAGGGATGTCCGCTTAAGCGGGCATCCCTTTTCTGTTGTCTGCGCCGATGTCTGGCGCACGGACTTATCACACACGGGTCTGTTCGGGCACTAGGGCCCGGGCAGCGCCGGATCAGAAAGGGCAATCGTGATGTCACGTACCTATGTCACGATAGACGGCACCGAGGCAGCCGCACACGTAGCCTTCCGGACGTCGGAAGTGATCGCCATCTACCCGATCACCCCGTCGACGGCCATGGGCGAACTGTCGGATGCCTGGGCAGCCGCAGGAAAGAAGAACATCTTCGGATCGGTGCCGATCGTTCAGGAGATGCAGTCCGAAGGCGGTGCCGCCGGCGCATGCCACGGTGCGCTGCAGGCGGGAGCTCTGACCACGTCGTTCACGGCGAGCCAGGGGCTTCTGCTGATGATCCCCAACATGTACAAGATCGCCGGCGAGCTCACGAGCACGGTGTTCCACATCACCGCTCGCTCCCTCGCAACCCACGCGCTCTCCATCTTCGGCGATCACAGCGACGTCATGGCAGTGCGCCAGTGCGGCTGGGGCATGCTGTTCGGGAACAACGTCCAGGAAGTCATGGACATGGCGCTCATCGCCACGGCTTCGACCCTGCAGTCTCGGGTCCCGTTCCTGAACATCATGGACGGCTTCAGGACCTCCCACGAGGTGCTGAAGGTTGAGGTCCTGTCGGACGACGATATTCGCTCCATGATCGACATGGACCGCGTCGGCGAGCACCGCAAGCGCGCCCTCTCGCCGGACCATCCGGTGATTCGAGGGACCGCGCAGAACCCTGATGTCTTCTTCCAGGCCCGCGAGGCGGCGTCGCCCTACTACGCCGCGACCCCGGGTACCGTGCAGAAGGCCATGGACCAGTTCGCCGCCCTCACCGGCCGCAGCTACCACCTGTTCGACTATGTCGGCGCCCCGGATGCCGAGCGCGTTATCATCTGCATGGGCTCTGCGGCCACCACCACCGAAGAGACCGTCCACTACCTGAACGAGGGTGGCGCGAAGGTCGGCCTGCTGAAGGTCCGCCTCTTCCGCCCGCTGGACATCAACGCCCTCGTATCGGCGCTTCCGGCCACCGTGAAGACGATTGCGGTCCTCGACCGCACCAAGGAGCCCGGGTCCGGCGGCGAGCCGCTCTACCAGGACGTGGTCACCGCCGTCGCCGAGACGCTCAGTGCGGGCACGGCCCCGTTCAAGGCCTTTCCGAAGATCATCGGCGGCCGTTACGGCCTCTCCTCCAAGGAGTACACGCCGGCCATGGTCAAGGGCCTGGTCGACGAGATGGCCAAGCCGGAGCCGAAGAACCACTTCACGCTGGGCATCAACGACGACGTCAGCCACTCCAGCATCGACTATGATCCGTCGTTCAGCACAGAGCCGGACGATGTGGTGCGCGCCGTTTTCTGGGGCCTCGGTTCTGACGGCACAGTTGGCGCCAACAAGAACTCGGTCAAGATCATCGGTGAAGAGACCACCAATGCCGCGCAAGGCTACTTTGTGTACGACTCGAAGAAGTCCGGGTCCATCACCACGTCGCACCTGCGGTTCGGCCCCCGGCCGATCCACAGCAGCTACCTGATCACGTCCGCCAATTTCATCGGCATCCACCAGTTCGGCTTCCTCGAGCGGTACCCGGTATTGGAGACCGCCGCACCCGGCGCCGTCGTGCTGCTGAACAGCCACTTCAACAAGGACGAGGTCTGGGACCATCTGCCGAAGTCGTTCCAGCAGACGGTGCAGGCCCGCAACCTGAAGCTCTATGTGATCGACGCTTACGACGTGGCCAAGGCCACCGGCATGGGCGTTCGTATCAACACCATCATGCAGACCGCCTTCTTCGCCATCAGCGGCGTCCTTCCGCGTGACGAAGCGATCGCGCAGATCAAGTATGCGATCAAGAAGACCTACGGCAAGCGCGGCGATGCCGTGGTGCAGAAGAACAACGCGGCGGTCGATACCGCCCTCGCGCACCTCCACGAGGCCACCGTGCCCGGCCGCTCCGGTGAGATCCAGTTGGCCGCCGCCGTGCCGGACTGTGCGCCCGAGTTCGTGAGGAAGGTGACGGCCGAGATCATCGCCAACCGCGGCAATGAGCTGCCTGTCAGCGCCATGCCGGTGGACGGAACGTTCCCAACGGCCACCACACAGTGGGAGAAGCGCAACATCGCCCTGGACGCGCCGGTATGGGATCCCGACACCTGCATCCAGTGCGGCAAGTGCATCATGGTCTGCCCGCACGCCTGCATCCGCTCGAAGGTGTACGACCCCGCGCTCCTGGGATCCGCTCCGGAGGCGTTCAAGTCCACCACCGCCAAGTGGCGTGAGTTCGCGGACAAGAAGTTCACGATCCAGGTGTCGACCGAGGACTGCACCGGCTGCACCCTCTGCGTTGAGACCTGCCCGGCCAAGAACAAGAGCGCCGTGGGCCTCAAGGCCATCAATATGGCGCCGCAGCGCCCGCTTCGCGAGCAGGAGCGGACCAACTGGGAGTTCTTCCTTGGCATCCCCGACCTGCCGCGCGAGACCGAGGCTATCCGGTTCAACAGCGTCAAGAACGTCCAGTTGCTCCGGCCGCTGTTCGAGTTCTCCGGCGCCTGTGCCGGTTGCGGCGAGACGCCCTACGTCAAGCTGCTGAGCCAGCTGTACGGTGACCGGGCGCTGATCGGCAACGCCACTGGATGCTCCAGTATCTACGGCGGGAACCTGCCCACCACGCCGTGGGCTGTCGATGCGCATGGACGAGGGCCGGCTTGGGCCAACTCCCTGTTCGAGGACAACGCGGAGTTCGGTCTCGGCTTCCGCCTGACCCTGGACTCGCACAACAACTACGCCAAGGTGGTCTTGGGCCAGTTGGCGGCGCAGATCGGCGACGGCCTCGTCGACGCCATTATGACGGCCGACCAGACGACCGAAGGCGGCATCTGCGCCCAGCGCGCCCGGGTGGCCGATCTTAAGGCCAAGCTAGCCGGGATCGATGATCCGCGGGCACGCGACCTCATCGTCGTGGCCGACACGCTGGTCAAAAAGAGCGTCTGGATGCTTGGCGGCGACGGCTGGGCATACGACATCGGCTACGGCGGTCTGGACCACGTCCTCTCCACCGGCCACGATGTCAACATCCTGGTGCTCGATACCGAGGTCTACTCAAACACCGGCGGCCAGGCCAGCAAGTCTACGGCCATGGGTGCGGTGGCCAAGTTCGCTGCAGGCGGTAAGCCGTCGAACAAGAAAGACCTCGGCCGCATGGCCATGGCCTACGGAACCGCCTACGTGGCGCAGGTCTCGCTGGGAGCCAGCGACGCCCAGACCATCAAGGCGTTCACCGAGGCCGAGTCCTATCAAGGCCCGTCGATCATCATCGCGTACAGCCACTGCATCGCCCACGGCATCGACATGGCCAAGGGTCTGCAGCAGCAGAAGGCGGCCGTCGAGTCCGGCGCGTTCCTGACCTACCGGTACGACCCGCGCCTGGTCCCGCAGGGAAAGAACCCGTTGCAGCTGGACTGCAAGGGGCCCATCATCCCGCTGCAGGACTTCATCTACAACGAGAACCGGTTCCGGATGCTTCAGGCTTCGAACCCCGCGGCGGCCGCTGAGTTGCTGGACCAGGCCCAGAAGGGCGTCAAGGCCCACTGGAAGCTGTACCAGCAGATGGCCGCAGCCGAGGTCGGGGTGTAGACGGCAGCCAGAACACGCTTAGGAGCCTGAAGAACATGGATCTCAGAACCAACTACCTGGGCTTGGATCTCGCCCATCCCATCATGCCGTCCGCCTCGCCGCTCTCCAAGGGCCTTGACAAGATCAAGCGCCTGGAGGACGCCGGCGCTTCGGCCATCACGATCTACTCGCTTTTTGAGGAGCAGATTGACCAGGAGAGCCACCAGCTCGACCACTTCCTGGAGTTCGGCACGGAGAGCTTCGCCGAAGCGCTCAGCTACTTCCCGGACCTCGGCAGCTACAACGTGGGCCCGGACGAGTACCTGAACCTGATCGGCGACGCGAAGCAGAAGACCTCCATACCGATCATCGGAAGCCTCAACGGGGTCTCCGACGGCGGCTGGACCCGGTACGCCAAGCTCATCCAGGAAGCAGGCGCCGATGCGCTGGAGCTCAACGTATACTACATCCCCACCGACCCGAAGCTAACCTCGGCCGACGTGGAGGACCTCTACATCGACGTCGTGAAGGCAGTGCGCGCCGAGGTATCGATCCCGCTGGCCGTGAAGGTGGGACCCTACTTCAGTTCGCCCGCCAATGTGATGAACCGGATCGTGGAAGCCGGCGCCAACGGCCTCGTGCTGTTCAACCGATTCTACCAGCCGGACTTCGACCTGGAGGCGCTGGAGGTGGTGCCGCGCGTCGTGCTCAGCACCTCTGACGACCTGCGCCTTCCGCTCCGCTGGACCGCAATCCTGCACGGCCGCATCCAGGCCGACATCGCGCTCACCAGCGGCGTGCATTGCCACGAGGACGTCATCAAGGCCCTCATGGCCGGCGCCTCGGTGGTGCAGATCGCCTCCGAGCTTATGCAGCACGGTCCGGGCCGCACCAAGGAGCTTCTGGCAGCTCTGACCGCGTGGCTTGAGGAGCATGAGTACACTTCCGTCAAGCAGATGATCGGTAGTATGAGCCAGAAGAGCGTCCGCGAGCCGGCCGCCTTCGAGCGAGCCAACTACATGAAGGCCCTCGCTTCGTGGTCGGATGATCCCACGGGCAAGCTCATCTAGCCGAAACGTGTCGGGACATGCGTAATAGGGAAGGGGCAGGCCACTCCGGTCGGCCCCTTTCCCGCATTGTGGCTGCTCTGCCGCACTGGCTGGCGCCCATGGAGGTCGCGTGATATGGCTCTCAAGAAACGTCCGGGCTGGCTCGGCACGGCGGCGGCGGCCACCGCCGCCCTCGTGGCCGGGGCGACGGCGTGCGCAGGCCAGCCTGCCGGCTTCGACTTCCGCGATGCAGGCGCTGTGGCCCGCTGGCAACCCACCAGCGACATAAACCGGCTGGAGAGCACGCCGGACGGCATGCGGATCACGATCTCCGGCCCCGACCCGTACACCATCGGTCCCGCCGTCGACCTCCCGACGGGGCAGCCTCTCTGGCTCAACGTTCGGGCGCGTTCGGACGAGGGCGGCGCACTCCAGGTTTTCTACTTCCGTACGGGCCCCACCGAGGCCGCCGCGGTCCGTTGCGCCCTCCGCAAGGGCCAATGGCAGGACGTGAGGGTGCCCCTACCGGCGCTGGGGTCGGGTTACCGGTTCCGCATCGACCCGCCGGGCGTGAAGGGCTCCTGCGTGGTTCAGAGCATGACGCTCACGCCGCGCCGGGTGATCGCCGCGCCGCGGTGGCCCGTGCCATCTGAACCCACCCCGGCTCCTGGTAGCCCATCGGTTGTTTCCGGAGCGGTCAAGCTCACGCACGCAGCCGGCAAGTTGGGTGCGTTTACTGTGCAGGTGGGCGGCAAGCAGGTGGCCGTCGGCCTCACGCGGGCGCTGATAGGCTACGACACCGATGCAGGCATCCGTTGGCTATCGTTCGGCGACAAGGCAGTCACCACCGTGAGGAAGCAGGGCGGCCGGATCGTCGTCACGGCCCGGGCCGCCGATGCCGAGGGCGGCGTCTGGACCTGTACTCAGGCATTTGCGCCCGGCAGCGTGGCCGGTACCGTCGATGTGCGGACTTCGCTTGCGTCCTCTTCCGATCGCCGCCTGGTCTACGCGCCCATGCTTGGCCTGCTGGCGGGCAAGGCGGGCGCCCCGCGCAACCAGGGGCTCTTCTGCGGGCTGGAGTACCTCGAGAAGCCGGACAGGAGCAGCTCGGAGGACGACATCATCGGCCCCGGCGCGTTGCGGCGCGTACCGGACTCGCTGAAAGTAACCATGCCGCTGATGGCGATCCAGAACGGCGGCGCGTACGTGGGTATGGTCTGGAAACCGGAGGCCAACGTGGCGGCGATGTTCGACTCGCCCGACCGAACCCTCGGCTCGCGCAAGCACGTGATGGCCCTGGTCCTGCCAGGCTCCGACGGCTCAGGCCGCCACGATGGCCAGGTGCTACCCTACGAGCCGCTCCAGTTGCGCGCCCAGCGTCCCGTGGTTGCCATGGCCACGATCATCGGCGGCGCCGGCAGCTCTGTGGTGCCCGCTGTCCAGAAGTACGTCGAGATGCTCGGGATGCCGGCCAAGCCCAGGATGCGCGCTGCGCGAGGACGCTACCTGAACGAGGCGGCCCAGGGCTGGTTGTCGTCGGGCGTTCGCTCGGGCAACCAGTGGCGCCACGCCTACTGGCCCGGCGTCACCAGCTTCGGCGCGCAGCCCGCGGCTGATGCGGCGGCCTACATGCAGCGGCTGGCGGGTGAGGTCTCCGATCCATCGCTGGCTACCCAGCTTCGGCAGACGGCTACGGCGGGCATCGCGCTGGTCGATCCTGCCTCGCGCTATATGTCGGCCGTCTCGCACGTCCGCCTGCCAGCGGCGCCGCTGGCCTTCGGCGGGGCGCTCCGAAGCTCTGAAGCCGCAGGCGCCTACGCCGCGGGCCAGTTGACCCGACTAACGGCCGATGGCCGGCTCATCTACCGCGCCGCCCCAGGCGCCACCGACTACGCCCGGACCCACTTCTCCCGTGAGGCCAACGGCCTGGTCGGCGCCGTGGTTGCCGACGCGCTGGTAGCTGCGGTCTTCTCAGGTGATCGAGCCCTCATCGACCGCGCTGTATCGGCGCTGCGTAAGCAGTCGCGGTTCGACAGCACAGTGCCCCGCGGCGCGCAGACTTGGGAGTGCCCGCTCCACACTCCCGACATCCTGGCGTCGGCGCATATGGTACGTGCCTATGCGCTGGGTTACGAGCTGACCGGCGAGACGGAGATGCTGGAGCGCGCCCGCTACTGGGCGTGGACCGGCGTGCCGTTTGTCTACCTCACGCCGCCCAGCCGCGAGGCCGTGGGGCTCTACGGCACCATTGCTGTCCTCGGCGCGACGGGCTGGCAGGCGCCGAACTGGATGGGCCTGCCGGTCCAGTGGTGCGGCTTGGTCTACTCGGACGCCCTCTATCGTCTGGCTCGTTTGGACCCGAGCGGTCCATGGCGCAAGCTGGCCGAGGGCATCACGATTTCTGGTATGCAGCAGAGCTGGGGGGCGGATGAGCCCGAGCTGGCTGGCCTTTTGCCGGACTCGTTCGAACCGAGGGCCCAGAGCCGGAACGCGGTGGCCATTAACCCGGGCACTGTGCAGGCAAATGCCTTCCAGATGTTCGACGGGCAGCCGATATACGATCGTGCAGTGCTGCGTCAGTTCGGCGTTTCGGCGCACGCTCCGGGCGCCGTACGTGTCCTGAAGGACGAGCCGACTGCCGCCGAGGTCGAGGTCGTCGGGTGGCCGGACAAGCCGTACTGGGTGCTGCTTTCCGGGGTAGGCGCCGGCGTAAGGCCGGTCGTCAACGGCCACGTGGCCGAGGCGTCGGACGTGGAGGCCGGCAGGAACGCCTGCGCCGTGCGCGTGCGTGGCAAGGCCGTCATCGCTGTGACGCGGCAGGCTCCGGCGGGGGGACGCTAGCGCCATGACGAACGTTGTCATTCTCGGCTCGACCGGCTCCATCGGCACGCAGACGCTTGACGTCATCCGGCGGATGCCGGACCGGTTCCGCGTGGTGGGCCTGGCCGCCAACCGTAGCGTGGAGATGCTGGAGCGG
The DNA here is from genome assembly GCA_903951425.1 of uncultured Chthonomonas sp. GTDB lineage: Bacteria > Armatimonadota > Chthonomonadetes > Chthonomonadales > CAJBBX01 > CAJBBX01. The sequence goes on along the minus strand of CAJBBX010000010.1, from coordinate 2,973 downwards.
CAGGCCAGCGAGTGGGGCGTTGCTCACGTGGCCGTCGCGGACGAGCCCGCCGCCAACGAGTTGCGCGGCCGTGTGTCCGCCGCCGGCATGGCCGTGGCATCCGGTGTCGAGGGACTTTGCGAGTTGGTCTCCATGGGCGAGGCCGACCTTGTGGTGGTGGCGGTCGCCGGAGCCATCGGCATCGCGCCCACCCACGCCGCCATCCGCGCAGGCAAGACCATCGCGCTGGCCAGCAAAGAGGTGCTCGTGGCCGCCGGCGAGGAGACCATGCGGCTGGCAGGCGAGGCCGGCGTGGCGATCCTGCCCATCGACAGCGAGCATTCGGCCCTGTTCCAGTGCCTTGCCGGAAGGGCGCCGGAGACGGTCGAGAAGCTCATCATCACCGCCAGCGGAGGGCCATTCCGCACGCTGCTTGCCGACCGGTTCGCCGCGATCACTCCCGAGCAGGCGCTCAAGCACCCAACCTGGACCATGGGCGGCCTGGTCACGATTAACTCGGCCACGCTGATGAACAAGGGCCTCGAGATCATCGAGGCGCGCTGGCTCTTCGACGTGCCTCCGTCGCGGATCGATCTGCTGGTCCACCCGCAGAGCATCATCCACTCGCTGGTCGAGTTCGCCGACGGCTCTGTCCTGGCCCAACTCGGCCTGCCCGACATGCGCCTGCCCATCCAGGTGGCGCTGACGCACCCCGAGCGCGTTGAAACGCACCTGCCTCGGCTGGACCTGGCCCAGGCGGCCGACCTAACGTTTGAGGCGGTGGACTACGCCCGTTTCCCTGCTCCCCGGGTGGCCCTGGCGGCGCTCGGAGCCGGCGGCACCATGCCTGCAGTCATGAATGCAGCCAACGAGGAGGCCGTGGCGCTCTTCCTGGAACGCCGTATCCCGTACACCGGTATTATGGATACGGTGCAGGCCGTGATGGATCTGCATACTCCATGCGCGGCATCTCTGGACGCCGTGCTGGAGGCCGATAGCTGGGCCCGCCGCGCCGCGCGGTCGGCCGGGGGAGCTTAGCGCATATGGGTGAGGTTGTATCGGGCATTGCCTACCTGCTCGTGATCTTGAGCCTGCTGGTGGTTGCGCACGAATTGGGCCACTTCGGTGTGGCGCGGGCCTTCAAAATCCGGGTGGAGGACTTCTCGCTCTTCTGGGGCCCTGTCATTTGGCGCATCTGCAAGCGCGGCGACACGGTCTACAACCTCCGCGCCATTCCTATCGGCGGGTTCGTGCGCATCGCCGGTATGGAGGCCGATGATGTCTCCAACGGCGACCCTGTCACTGATGTGATGCGCCGCGCCCGCGAGGCCGGAGATGACGTAGCGCCTGCAGCCGATCCTGATGATCTGGGCCTCTTCTCGTCGCGGCCGATCTACCAGCGGGCCCTTGTCATCGTGGCCGGGCCGGTTGCGAGCATGTTATTCGGCTATGTTCTCTTCTGCCTGGTGGGTATGACGGTAGGCCTGCCCGGCGGCAAGGCCAGCACCCAGGTGGCGGACGTGCGGCGCGGCGGCCCTGCGTACCGTGCGGGCCTCCGGATCGGCGATCGGGTCGTGTCGATCGACGGCATCGCCATGCGTTCCGGCGAGCAGATGGTAGACACTATCCACCGTAGCCTGAACAAGGAGCTGACGCTGCGGCTGGATCGGCGCGGCGAGCAGATCATCGCCTACGTGAAGCCTGAGCCTGCCACCGGCGACGCGCTGAAGACCTTCAACAACAAGCCTACGGGCCTCATCGGCATCACGCCCAACTTCGAGCCGAAGCGACTCGGCGTGGGTCAGTCCATCCGTGCGGGCACGGTCCTGACCGTCGCGTATGTGATGCAACTCGGCTCCATCTTCGCTAAGCCCGCCGATCTGGGCGACAACCTGGGTGGACCCATCGCCATGGGGCAGATGACGACGGTGGTGCAGCGGCTTGGCGTGGCCCATCTGGCTCTCATCGCGGCCCAGTTCAGCCTCGGGCTCGGAATCATGAACCTCCTGCCAATCCCGGTGCTCGACGGCGGCCACCTGATGCTCTTCGGCTTCGAGAAGCTCCGCCGCCGTCGCCTCTCCCTGCGCGAGGTCTACCGGGTGCAGATGGTAGGCGTGGCGATCCTGGTATCGCTGGTAGTGGTGGTCATGTACAACGACATCGCCCGAACGCTTACAGGGCAGGCGATGCGGTAGGCTCGTCCCTACCGGGCCACGATCGATAGCCGGCTCCCTGCCAGGGCGCTCCACGGCTGCTTCAGCGCAATCGTGAGCCGGCCTTCGGCTACGGTCGCCGAGGAGATTGGTATCGGGTCATCGCCGGAGTAGAGGGCGGCCTCCGGCTTGCGGCCCAGCCGCCATGGCACGACGACGCTGCGCACCTCGGCGCGCCTCCCGGCGCTACTCAGGATGTCCACCATGCCGCCCGGCAACCGGGTGGACCAGAGGTGGTCCAGGCGCACATCCATCTGGACACCCTCGTCGTCAACGCGGCCCGTGACGGACGCCCACATCTGCGGCGACAGCATCGGCACGGCGCCGCGGCCACCCAGCGCCGACGCGTCGGGCGCAAGGGTCAGCAGTCCTGCGTTGCCGTCGTAGGTACAGCCCATGGACCGCCAGAAGGGCGCCCAGCCCTGCGTGGCGGCCATGTCGGCATCGGATGGGTCTGGGGCGGCATCTGCGGCTCCCGGCCATCGTCCCGGGGGTTGCGTCGCGCCGCCCAGCAGGGCAGGGAAGAGCGTGGAGACGACCGCACGAGCCTCCGTTGCGCGTGCCGGATCCACCGCTACGGCTGTGCCGGACGAGGCCACAGTCATGATACCGAACGGCGGACACTGCCCCGCGGGGTCCTTGCCGGGCCGAGCCAGTGTGGTGCGGGTGCTGAGGAACCTGCAGGCCCTGAGCGCCGCTACACGTAGCGCAGTTGGAGCAGGAGCGCGGACAATGGCGGCCTGCCACTCCTGTGTCACCGCAGCCAGGGCCGCGGGGGTGG
>CAJBBX010000009.1 GCA_903951425.1 uncultured Chthonomonas sp. | reverse complement strand
CTCGGGTCACCTCGATCCCGTTCAGGCCGGGGAGGCCCACGTCGATGATGGCCACGTCGGGCCGGGCCGCAGGGATGGTCTCCAGTGCCGCGTCGCCATCGCCGGCCTCGCCGACGATGGTGTGTCCCTCGGCCTGCAGCAGGGCGCGCAAGCCTTCGCGCAGCACGTCATGGTCATCTACAAGGAAGAATGAGTTGCCCACGTCTTACTCCATGCGTTGGCGGTCTGGGGGCCAGACGATGCAGGCGGATGTCCCTCCCGCGGGCGACGGCGCAATCACCAGGTCGCCTCCCCGCGCCGCCAGTTCCACCCGGATCGTGGCCAGCCCCATGCCCGACGGCTCGGCGGTCCCTGCGTGGATGCCGACGCCGTCATCGGTCACTATGATCAGGCGCCGGCCCGCCTCGGCCGCCACGGTGACCACCACTTCCCGTGCCCGGGAGTGCTTCACCGCGTTGAAAAGCAGCTCACGGACCATGCGGAAGAGCTTGCGGCAGCCTTCGACGTCCAGGTCGGGCACGGAGCCGTCGGCCTCCACCCGTATGGCGACGCCGAACGCGCGCTGCATATTGGCCGCCAGCCAGCGCAGCATGGGCGCCAGCCCCTCCTCGCAGTGCAGCGCCGGGGTCAGCTCCATCGTGACCGCGCGCGACCGGCTCAGCGCATGCTCCAGGACCCCGGCCATCGCCTGCAGCCGGTCGCCCTGCGCCGGGGTCACGCCCTGCCGCTGCAGCGCCGCAAGGTGCAGCAGGCATGCGGAGACCGACTGGCCGATGTCGTCGTGCAGGTAACGCGCCATGGCGCGCCGCGCCCTCTCCTCCGCCATGGCCCGTTCCGCGGTCACATCGCGCAGCGTGACGATGGTCTCATCGGTGTGCGGCGCCGGGCATGGCGTGGTGGTGACCTGCAGCGTCACGCCGTCGTGGGTCACGTCCCAACTCTCCGCACGCGCCGCGGGCATGGCCTCCCGGTACCAGTCCGGCGCCGAGGCGGGCCAGGGCTTTCCCACGAGATCGGCATCCGGCCCGTCCAGCAGGCGGCGGGCTGCGGTGTTGCACTCGATGGTGGCCCCCGAGTCGTCAACGATCAGGATGCCGTCCTTCACCGATGCGGCCACGATCTGGTGCAGCAGGGGCGTCATGCGGAAGAGACGGTGCTTCACCATCCCCAGCGACAGCATCAGGCCCGCGCCGTTAAGCAAGGGAGGCGTCAGGTCGTACACCGCGAACGGCCCCACGTCCAGCATGTAGAGAGCCGACCCGGCCACCGGCATCAGGGCGCCGATCAGGAACAGCCAGATTTGCCGTCGGTGCCGCGGCGGCGCCAGCGCGATTTGCAGCAGCAGGAGCGTATGGCCCGCGAAGGCGAGGGCCAGCGAGTAGCCGAGCATGAGCCACCCCAGCGGAGTGTACGTCGCCGCCTGGAACGCGCCGGGAGGAGGCGTGTGTGTGTAGTACAGGCCCAACCACGGATCGGTCCAGCGGGCCAGCACCGTGAGGACCGGGACAGTGGCGAAGTACGCGACTGCCCGGCGGGTGACGAGGGTGTGGTAGCGGAGGTACTCCAACACCATGAGGAAGAGGAAAAGCGGGCCCAGCGCCTTGCCCGGAGCCGCTACCGCATACCAGATGTTGGCCTGAGCCTGGCTCGTGCAGCCGTACTCGCCCGCGGCTCCGAGCGACCAGAGGGCGGCGCAACCCATGAAGGCGGCTGCCGGCTTGTTTCCAGGCGCGCTGCGCTGGAGGATGCGCCTCATGAGCCCGACGCTGAGCGCCGCGCTACTCAGGCATAGAATCTGGTACCAGATGTGGTTGCCGTTAAGCATAACCAGTGAAACCACTTGCTGTCACGCGGGATCGAGCAGCCCCCGCGCCGGCCAACCAGCCGCAGGCCTCGGACCCCATCGAAGCACGGTCCCGCTACAGGTGCGGCACCCATCCTATCATAGCCCACACAGCACGCAGGTGCGCAAGTGGCGGCGGCCGAGGCGCTCGAGCGCCTACGCCGAGGGGCTTGGCGGCACCGATCGGCGTTCGAGGCAACCGTGCGCGGGTAGCCCCTTGCGCCCGCCGGGAGTCGGTCATACAATCCGCCTTAAGTGTCCCCGCGACGGCTGAAGAAATGGATGAGCCGCCGCTCGTTACGCATCAAGGAGGTTTGCCATGCGACGATGCGGGGTCATATCGGGCACATTGGCGTTGCTCCTGGCGCAAGGCGCGGGAGCCATCGATACGCCAGCGACCCATCGTACGCGGCAGGAGGCGCTGAGCGCCGTCTCACGGCTGCCGCTCCACTTCGAGCCCAACCTTGGCCAGACCGACCCGCGCGCGAGCTTCATCACGCAGTGCCCCGGCGCAGTGCTGTTCCTGAGCCCCGACCAGGCGATGCTCAGGCTCACCCGTACCACCATGCCCGGGTCAGACGCCGGCGTCGCCAAGGGTGAGGCATCGCTGCTCCGCATGCGCCTGCTCGGGGCCGACGCCGGCGCCGGCGGCCGCGCCGAGGGCCCGCTGCCCGGGCGCGCCAACTACCTTCGCGGGCCCGACCCAGCCGGGTGGGTGACCGGCGTGCCCTACTACCGCCAGGTCCGGTTCCGGGGCGTCTACCCGGGCGTCGACCTGCTCTACTACGGCAAGCAGGGCGCGCTGGAGTATGACTTCATGCTGGCGGCCGGGGCCGATCCGGCCCGAGTGAGGATCGCCTTCGACGGCGCCTCGTCGGTGCGCGTGCGGAACGGCAGGCTGGCGCTGGGTCTCGGCCGACGTACGGTGGACTGGGCCGCGCCGGTGGCGTACCAGACGGTGGCCGGAGCGCGCCGCCGGGTTGCCGCCGCGTGGCGCACCGACGGCCGGAGCGCCTGGTTCCAAGTCGGCCCGTACGACAGGTCTCGGACGCTGGTCATCGACCCGCAGCTGGACTACTCGACCTACCTCGGCGGCAAGTCCATGGATACGGCGCTCGACATCGGCCTCGATGACGCCCGCTGCGCCTACGTCACCGGCGCCACGGACTCGGTCGACTATCCCACCGTGCCGGGCGCGTTCCAGGGCCTCTACAACGGAGGCACCACCGACGCCTTCGTCACCAAGCTGGAGCCGAAGGGGAGGTGGCTCGTCTACTCCACCTACCTGGGTTCGCCGGGCGAGGAGTGGGGCCACGGCATCGACGTGAGCGTGAACGGACACGCACTCGTGACGGGCTGGACCGATGACAAGGGCTTCCCCACGACCCCGGGGTGCTACGATGCCGTCTTCAACGGGGCGACAGACGCCTTCGTCACGGTGCTGACGCCCAACGGAGCAGGCCTGGCCTACTCCACCTATGTAGGCGGAGGCCTGCAGGACCAGGGGCGCGAGATCCGGTGGGGCATCGAGCAGACGATCCACATCGACGGCTTCACCGAGAGCCGCGACTACCCCACGACCCTGGGCGCCTTCGACCCGATCCACAACGGCGGCTATGACGCCTTCTACACCAAGCTGACGCCCATGGGCCTGGGCGCCGGCGACCTGCGCTACTCGACCTTCATCGGTGGCGAGGCGGACGACTTCGGCTTCTGCATGGACCTCTGGAACCGCAACATGGCGTACATCGGCGGCGCCACGTCGTCGGTCCCGTTCCCCGTATCGCAGGCGCCCTTCCAGCCCGTCTTCGGCGGCACGGTCGACGGCTTCGTCCTCGTCATCAACCCGCTGGGCCAGGGAGGGGCCGACATGGTCTACTCCTCCTACATCGGCGGGCAAGGGATCGAGCAGTGCCTGGGCATCGTCGTGGGCGGGCAGGGCCACGCGTTCGTCACCGGCTTCACGGACTCGGGCAACTTCCCCATCCGGCCGGGAGCCTTCCAGCCTGTCCTGGCGCCACCGAAAGACGCGGTCGTCTTCCGGTTCATTCCGGCCAACGGCGGCCCGCCCGACCTGCAGGCCTCGACCTACCTGGGCGGCCCTGGACCGGATGAGGGGCACGACATCGACGTGAGTTGGGATGAGCCCTACCTGGTCGGCTGGACCGGTTCGCAGGCCTTCCCGGTGACGGTGACGGCGTTCCAGCCGGTACTGCGCGGCGCCATGGACGCCTTCGTCACCCGCATGGTGCCGTTCCTCAACGCGCCGATCTACTCGACATACCTGGGCGGCGACGCGCATGAGATTGGATACGGCATACGGCTCGACGCCGATGCCAACGCCACCCTGTGCGGCAACACCGACTCAGCCAACTTCCCGGTGACCGCCACGGCGTTCGACATCACCTTCAACGGGGTGAGCGACGCCTTCGTCACAAGGCTCGCCATCGGCCGCGGCACCGACACCATAGTGGCTGCAGCCACGGGCGCCATCGGGGCCACCGTGACCCTCAAGGCGCAACTCACCTACAGCTTCGACGGCTCGCCCATCTCGGGCAAGCCACTGGCGTTCGACGTCGACGGAACGGCCGTGGGCTCGGCCAACACCGACGCCGCCGGCTGGGCCTCGGTCAACCACGTGATTGCCGAGGGCGCCGGGCCGGGTTCGCGGACCATCACGGCCACGTTCGCCGGTGACGCCTCTGCCGGAGCCAGCTCGGGCTCCAACGTCCTCCGTGTCACCATGGCCAACACCGGCATGTGGGTTCCCGACCGCACCGGCACCATCACCGACACGATCCGGCTCAAGGCCTTCCTCTGGCGGCTCACCGACAGCGGCTGGCTGGCCAGCAAGACCGTAACCTTCAGCGTGGACGGCGTGGCCATCGGTAGCGGCGTCACCGACGCCTCCGGCATGGCCTACCTCGACTGGATCATGACGAGCGGCTCGGCGTCACGCACCCTCCGGGGCGACTTCGCCGGCGACACCTGGTACAACGCGTCGTTCGACACCGGCACGCTCACCTGCAACACGCTGGCAACCAAGATGTACGCGCCGGATCGCACCGGCGCCATCGCCAACTACACCATACTCAAGGCCTGGCTCTACCGCATGGACAGCACCGGCGTGGCCGGCAAGACCCTGCGGTTCCGCATCGACGGCACGGCGGTGGGCACGGCGGTGACCAACGTCTCCGGCGGAGCGGCCCTCTTCTACACCATCCCTGAGGCAGGCGGCGCCGGCAACCGGGTAATCCGGGCCGAGTGGGACGGCGACGCCGGCTACACGGCCTCCTTCACCACCGCCAAACTTACGGTGACCAGGGCGCCGGTCTACATCTGGCCCTACGCCCGCACCGTGAAGCAGGGCACGACGGCCACCCCGAAGGCCTACCTGCGCAGGCTACCCGACTACGTCATCCTCGTCGGCAAGTCGCTGGCGTTCGACGTGGACGGCAGCCCCATCGGCTCGGCGGCCACCGACGCGACCGGCTGGGCCACCGTCACGTGGGCGGTCCCGCCCACCTTCCCCACGGGCGCACACACCCTGGGCGTCGCCTTCGCCGGCGACGGCTCCTACCTGCCCGGGACAGCGTCAGCCGGCTTTAACTGCATCCCGTAGCCTCGACTACGGCCCCTCCGGCAGCAGTCGGAGGGGCCGTAGGGCCGGGGGTAACGGCGGTGCGGTGGTTCGGGCGGCCGTGGTCTCGATACGCCTGCCCGCCTGGCGGCGGACAGGCACTCGACCGACGTCCTGGGCGCTGCGCTGCGGTTGTTATCTATCACACCGCACGACCCCAGCCGTCGGTTGAGTAGGGCCGCGCCGCCGTTGCGCGGACCGTATTGCAACCATCGGCGCGCTCCAGCCTCGCCGGGCCTACCGGATCTCCACCACCCGCGCGGTGACGCCGCCTGCCGGGTCGATCTCTATCCAGGTCCAGCCCTCCGGCTGGACACCGGGCGGAAGGCCGAAGGAGATCGGCGGCGTGGTGATGCAGGCGATGCCCTCGGCCTCGGCCTCCAGCGGACGATGGATATGCCCCGACAGGATGGCACGTACGCTGCCGCGCCGGGCCAGCTCCAGTAGCCGCTTGCGGGGCTCCGGCTCGACGCACCAGTAGTCGCCGCCCTTCTCGCCGGGCTCCTTGAGGAAGAGGGGATTGTGGAGGAGGATCACCTTCGGCATGGCGCCCTTGCGGGCCGTCTCCCGCTCCAGCAGGGCCCACTGCCGCGCCTCGGATGGGAGGCCGCTGCCCAGCAGCGACGCGTTGACGGTGATGATCCGCGCCCCGCCGGCCGTGCTGGCGCCGAAACTGGGGCCAAGCGCCGCCTCGAAGGCAGCGACGCTCTCTTCGGTGACGCCTTCGGCCTTGCCCGGCAGCCGCTTCCCGCCCACGTCGTGGTTCCCGGCGACCCATAGCACCGGCTTCCGCAGCCCCGCGGCCAGCGCCTTGAAGGTGAGGAAGTCCTCCGGCGAGCCGTTCTCCGTCAGGTCTCCGGCGAAGAGCGTGACGTCGGGCTTCATCTCGCGCACCTGGGCGATGGCCTGCAGCAGGTGGTCGCGGTAGGCCGCGTGGTCGCCCGTGGGGTTGGTTCGGACATGCGTGTCGCTGAGCAGCGCGATGCGCACTGCCCGCTGCGGCGCGGCCTCGGCCACGACCGTCGAGATCGCGCAGACCGCCAGCGCAGCAGTGAGAGCCAGCCACTCCATGAAGACCTCCTGAGCCGCGGGCCGACGCCAAGAGGGCTTGACAAGAGGGGCCGCGTTGCCGTACAATATTACCAGCATCAGGAATGGTGCAGCGTTCGCGCTGCGCCTGGCAACCGGCCTGGAGACGGCGACGGTGCCTTGAGGGGAAACCCTCGATGTGCGGAGGATCAAGCCTCCGAACTATAGTCCCACACGCAGTGCGTGTCCATCCGTCTCCAGAGCCACCGCGGCCTTGCGCCGGGTGGTTTTTTCCGTTTGCAGCCTGCTGCTCGACCTCGATACCTGGCCCACATGGGCCACGACCGAGGCCGGGCGTCGGGGGCCTCAGCGCCCCGGTCCGGCCCGAAAGGAGGACCGAGTTGCAGACGCGACCATCGCGCAAGGAGCGGGCCAGAGGGCCCGAGCGCTTGCCCCTCGTGACGGACGGCACGCGGCTGCCGTCGCTGCTCACGCGGCCGCTGGGGCTGGAGGGCTGGGCCGCCAAGGAGCCCGTGCTGCTGGCCGCGCTGGCCTCCGGCCAGCCCATGCTGCTCGTGGGACCCCACGGCTCCGCCAAGAGCTTCCTGCTGGAGCGGCTGGCCCAGGCGCTCAACCTGGACTACCGCTTCTACAACGCCAGCCTCATTAACTACGACGACCTCGTGGGCATCCCCATGCCGACCGAGGACCGCAAATCGCTCCGCTACATCGGCACGGCCACCGCCATCTGGGACGCCGAGGTGGTCTTCATCGACGAGCTGAACCGCACGCGGCCCGAGCTGCAGAACAAGCTCTTCCCCATCGTCCACGAGCGGCGCGTGCAGGGCATCGAGCTGGAGCGCCTCCGCTACCGCTGGGCCGCCATGAACCCGCCGCCCACCGCCGAGCAGGCCGCCGACTCGCCGGATCTCTACCTGGGCGCCGAGATGCTGGACCCGGCCCTGGCCGACCGCTTCAGCTTCCTCATCACGGTGCCCGGCTGGTCCGACCTGAGCGGCGCCGAGCAGCGCGCCATCCTGCGCGACCAGTTCGCCGGCCGGCACCCCTTCGCCACCCCTCCCGGCGAGCTGGTCGCCCGTGCCGAAGGCCACCTGGCCGCGCTCAGCGCCGCCGCCCCGCCCGACCTGGCCGACTACGTCATTACCCTCCTCGAGCAGCTCGCCGGCAAGGGCATCGCCGTCTCAACCCGCCGCGCCACCATGATCCACCGCAACATCCTGGCCGTCCACGCCGCCCGAATCGCGCTGCTGGGCATCGCCGTCGACGACGAGAGGGCCCTCCTCGTCGACTGGAGCGGATCCGCCATGCTGGCGCTGCAGCACAGCCTGCCGCAGTCGGCCGCGGGCGCGCCCGTCGACCCGGTGCAGCTGCTGGGCGCCCACCGCCACGCCTGGGCCAGGGCCCAGCTGGATGAGAAGAACCCCTGGCGCACCATCCTCGCCGTGCAGGACCCGCTGGAGCGCGCCCTGGAGGCCGTGGCCCGCCGCGAAGAGATGGACGACGACGCCCTCTCCAAGCTCATCATGGACGGGCTGGCAGGCGCGGCCGATGACACGCGCAAGCTCCTAGCCGCTGTGGCCATCTACGAAGCGTGTCGCCGTGACCGGAAGCTCCACGCTATGGCATGGGACGCCTTGGCGCAGATGGTGGCGCCGGTGGTCACCGCTGGTACCTATACGGCTCGCGTCCCCTGCCCCGGCGTGCCGCGGTCCGTGTACCGGCAAGCCATGGACGTTGCGGATGCGGTTGTCGCCGCGGCCCAGCCGGGCACGGAGGTCTGCTCTGTATATGCGTGCAATCTCATCCGTTTACTGTGTAATAGGCCAGACGCATACAAAAATCGTACTCCAGTGTCTGTGAGGAATGAGTTCTATGAACTCTGGGCGCATATGAGATTCAATAAGGCGTACCACTATATGGAGGTAAGGTAATATGCTATGGCGCTATGGGAGTGATCCCGCACCACGTCCCTTCGATATCGAGCCCGTCCACGGGTCGGTCATGTGGCTCTCGGTGCGGGCGGCGTGCGTGGCGGCCGGGCTCATCGGTCGTGCAACGATCTTGGAGCCGGGCGAGCGGCTCGTGGAAGTGGCCGACAAGGCGTTCGGGCGCGACATCACTCGTTTCCTCAACGTAGCTGCCTCGGTCGGTTGCACGCGTCAGGCCATCGAGGAGGCCGCGAACCGGCTTGACGCCGTGCATGCCTGCTTCGGCATCACCGCCCCCTGCAGGCAGGGAGCGCTCGTCGTCAGCACGGACCTGGCCCTAACCGTTGCGGCGCTGTCGCGTCGTGTCGGTTCGGTCATCTTGCGTGATCGCCCTCCAGTGGTCACTTGGGACCAGCTCTTCTCGTGCGGCGTCGCCATCGCCGAGCCAATTGGCGACTCGTCTCCGGCAAGCGAGGCGCTACGGGAGCAACTGAACCTCGCACCGTTACCCCAACCGATCCGGATTGACAGTCGCGTACGGGTCAGGAGCAAACCCGTCGTCGTGCCGTCCGGGTGCGACCAGTGAGCTACTCGCTTGACAGGGAGAAGGACGACGCAGCCAGGGCGGTCAAGATGCGCTGGCGCATCATGTCGGTCCTGCCGGCCGCCCGCTACGAGATGCATACGCTGCTCTCACTGGTGGACATCGTCGTGGATGACCGCTGCGCCACCGCCGCAGTGGAGACCGGAGTCCAGTCGCGCCTGCTGGTGAACCCGGACTTCATCGAGGAGCACTGCGCGACGAACGAGCGGCTCTTCATGCTCATCATGCATGAGCTGTACCACGTCATCCTGGGCCACACGCGCCTCTGGCCCAGGGCGACGGACGTGGACAACATCGTCCTCGACGCCGTCATCAACTCGCTCCTCTGCCGTCAGTTCGACGAGGCGGTCTACACGGAGCTTCTCACCAGCCTCTACTGCGCCGAAACCTTCCCGGAACGCCTCCTGCGGCCACCGGTGGGCTGGCATCAGTCCCGTTGCGTACCGGCCGACGACGCCGGGCCGCAGGAGCAGGCCGTCATGGAACTGCTCTATGGCAGTGGCCCCGCGGCCGGCGACACACCCTCCATGGTGACGTACGACGACGTACGCGCCCTCTTCGACGCTGAGCCCGAAGCCGACCCCCTGGGCGGCGAAGCCCTTGAGCCGCTGCTGCTGGGCGACCACACCGGGCCCGGCGGGTCCGGCCCGGCCGATGACGCCGCCGTCCGCGACCCGGTCGTCACCGCTGTGCTCGGCCGGACGGTGGCCGGGTGGCCCAACGCCGCGCTTGGCCGCGCGGCCGGGCTGGGCAGGGACGAACTGCAGGAACTCCTCTTCGGCAAGCCGATGCCGCGTCGGGCCTCGTTCCTGCAGGGGTTGCGCGCCCTGCTGCGCCGCGCCGGCATCGTCGCCGGGCGGCGCGGCGGCGCACTCTCGTGGCAGGTGCAGCCGCGGGCACTCGAGCGCGTCACCTTCGAGCCCAATGCCGGCGACCGCACCGCCGCGGCCAGGGGCGAGCTCTGGGGAGCCGACCCGCTGCTGTACACCGACGCCGTGGCGCGGCCGGCCTGCCGCCTGATGCCCCGCACCTCGGCCTTCGTCTACCTGGACGTGAGCGGATCGATGTTCGGGGATCTGCCCTGGCTCCTGAGCGCCCTCCGTCCGCTGGTGCGCAACGGCGACATCGAGGTCCGGCTCTTCAGCACCATGGTGGCCGAGGTGACGCGGCAGGACCTGCTCGCGGGCCGGATTCGGACCACCGGCGGCACCGACATCCGGTGCGTCTACGACCACCTGCTGGCCCTGCCTCCGGCGAAGACGCCGCGCAAGGCCGTCATCCTCACCGACGGCTACACGGGCAGCCCCACGATCGAGCAGGCACAGGCCGCCCGCCGGCGCGGCGTCGAGTTCTATGTAGGCGTCATCCAGGGCGGCAACGCGCGCGACCTGAAGCCCTACGTCGCGGCCACGGTGCGGCTTCCGGCGCTGCGGTGATGTGCGGGGCTATGAGCCGTGGCTTGCCGGCTCCCCCGCCCGCCCCTCCGCCCGTGTGCTATCATCGGGCATCGCAGGGAGGGATCGTGCATGGCTTCCAACGTCTTCGTCACCGGCGGGGCCGGTTTTCTTGGCATCAACCTGGTTCGGCGGCTGCTGGCCGAAGGGTGCGGCGTCGTCAGCTACGACCTGGCGCCGTTCGACTACCCCGAGCGCGGCCGCGTGACCGAGGTGAAGGGCGATATCCGCGACCGGCGCGCCCTGAAGCAGGCCATGCAGGGCTGCGGACTGGTGGTGCATACCGCCGCCGCGCTGCCCCTCTACCCGCCGGACGACATCCATACCACCGATGTGGTGGGGACCCGCAACGTGCTGGAGATCGCCCACGAGCTGGGTATCCCGCGGGTAGTAATGATCTCCTCTACCGCCGTCTATGGCATCCCGGACCACCATCCGCTGGTGGAGGATGACCAGATGGTGGGCGTGGGCCCCTACGGCATCGCCAAGGTCGAGGCCGAGGGCGAGTGCGTCAAGATGCGCGAGAAGGGCCTCTGCGTGCCCGTCGTCCGCCCCAAGTCCTTCGTGGGGCCGGAGCGGCTGGGCGTCTTCGCGCTCTTCTACGACTGGGCGCAGAGCGGCCACGGCTTCCCGGTGATCGGCTCCGGCGCGAACCGGTACCAGCTGCTCGACGTGGAGGACCTCTGCCAGGCGATCTGGCTCTGCCTGACGCTGCCCGCCGAGACCGTGAACGACACCTTCAACATCGGCGCGGCCGAGTTCGCCACGATGAAGGAGGACTACCAGGCGGTGCTGGACAAGGCGGGCTTCGGGAAGAAGATCAAGGGTACGCCGGCCGGGCCGGTCATCGCCACGCTGCGGCTGCTGGAGGCGCTGCACCTCTCGCCGCTCTACAAGTGGGTCTATGAGACGGCGGCCAAAGACTCGTTCGTCTCCATCGAGAAGGCTCAGCGCGTGCTGGGCTGGCAGCCGAAGCACTCCAACCAGTCCGCGCTGATCCGCAACTACGAGTGGTACATCGCCCACAAGGCGGAGTTCGAGAACAAGAGCGGCGTGAGCCACCGCGTCCCGTGGAAGCAGGGCATCCTCGGCCTGGTCAAGCGCTTCTTCTAGCGGCGGGCGGCTTACGGGGGGTCCTTCGGCGGAAAGACCGCGTCAGGATGACGGCAGCGGCAACGGCCGCCGACGTGTGACGGCCAAGGCCTGCCGCCGTCCCCTACTTCGCCAGCCCGAGTAGCCCCTGCAGCACGGCTTCGGGCACCTCCAGGATGCTTCCGTGGCGCATGCCTGCGGGGAAGCGGACGGTCTCGGCGGGGGCCTCCTGCCACTGCTTCAGGTCGTTCGAGGAGACCATGCCGTACCGGCCGTCCATGTACCGGTCGAAGTAGACGCGCCACCGGCCGTCGAGCTTCATGGCCGTGGGACCCTCGGCCCAGTAGTCGCCGGTGATGGCGGGCGAGAGGGTTCGGCTGTAGGGGCCTGCCGCGCGGGGCGCGCTGGTCCAGTGGAGGCGCTTGGCGAGCGGGTTGCGGGTCTCGTCCTTGAGGAACATGAGCCACCGCCTGCCGTCGCGGACGATAGTGGCGTCGATGCAGTTGAAGCCGGGATCGAAGAGGAGCCGCGTGGGAGTGAACGTGGCGAAGTCGGCCGTCTCGCAGCCGTAGATGCGGTGGTTGTAGCCGTCGTCGCCGGCCTTCTCCGTCTCCGGGAAGCGGCCCGGGATAGTGCTGGACCAGTAGATGAGCCAGCGCTTCGCACCGGGGTCGTAGACCAGCTCCGGGGCCCAGACGTTTCGGCATCCCGGCTCGGCGTCCATCACGGGGATCAGGCGCTGCTCGGACCAGTGGATCAGGTCCCTGGAGGAGGCGTAACCCACGCCCTGCTTCTCCCACGCTGTAGTCCACACCATATGGTACGTGCCGTCGGGGCCTCGGGCGATCTGCGGGTCGCGCATGAGCTTACCTCCGGCCGTGGGCGCCAGCAGGGGCCGGTCGCCGTTGAGCGCCTCCCACGCGAGGCCGTCGCGGCTGAACGCCAGGTGGAGGCCGTCCTCCCCATTGCCCCGGAACGAGGTGAAGACGAGCGCCTTCTGCCTGGCCGGGGTTGCGGCTGCGGCGCAGGCGAGGCAGAGGGTTGCGAGAAGGATCGGGCTCATGGCGGCCTCCTGGAGGCGGAGGCGGGCGTCGGGGTGCGACGCCCGCCGGGTCATCGGCCTATCGGTCGGGGCGCGGCCGGCGCGCGATGGCGTCGGGCAGCTCCGGGAAGGGCGCGTGCGGCTCCGTCTGGTACCAGTAGGCCACCGAGCTGTAGTCGTTGTTCTGCAGGTTGGCGTGGCCGTGCTCGATGGAGACCCGCAGCGACTGCTTGAAGTGGACCGGGTCCTCGATGTGGAACCGGTAGCTGGTGCACTTGTGGCGGCCGGGGAACTTGGCGTTGTGCTCGTGTACCGAGGTGCCCGCGTAGGGGTAGCCCTTGGGGTGCATTCCCCAGGCGTGGCAGAAGTAGTCCTCGGAGCCGGTGCCGGTCATGGAGGGCATCTCTTCGCCGTCGATGTTGAACATGTCGTCGCCCTCGCCCCACCAGGTGAGGCCGTCGGGCGTCGGGTCGATGTTGTCGACGCTGACGTTGCATCCCACGAAGTGGCCTGCGCCCTGGGCTTCGAGGATGACGTAGTTCTCCTTGCCGTCGAGGTTCGGCTTGGCCAGGCGAGTCCAGTAGTTGACGCCCTGGGCCGAGAGGTCGCCCTCGGTTCCCACGGTGGGGTTCTCGCGGCGCCACTGGGCGTGGAAGCGGAGCACTTCGGGGTCCAGCGCATCGAAGCGCTCATGGTCGATGTAGAAGTAGAACGAGCCAACGGGTTCCGTGCCCTCGTTGGTGATGGTGACGCGGGCTCCGGCGGCGAAGGGCATCTGCCAGTAGCAGTTCATGGCCATGTTGCCGCCCAGCTTGCACTCCTGGTCGTCCGGGGCGACGGTGGCCAGCGGGATGGCCGCGTTGGAGGCCGCCAGCCCATGCCCGATGTTGAAGAAGTCGCCCACCGGGCACTCGACCGAGGGCGCCTCCTCGCCGTCCCAGTAGATGCGCAGGATGAGGTGGCGCAGGTAGTAGCGGTCGGGCGAGGCGATGGTGAACCAGATGTGGGTAATGCAGCCGGCGCCGGGGATCTCGGCCAGCGTGGCGGTCTCGCCCACGGGGATGGGCCAGGCGTCGGCATTCCCGCCGGTCTTGTCGTAGCTGGAGATGCGGCAGGTACGGGCGTCCCTGGGCCGAACGAGCGACTTGAGCGTGGTGCATCCGATAGACATAGGGCAAGCCTCCAAAGGGTGCGCGTTCGCCGCGCCGACCTCATGTTTCGATACCAAGGCGCCTCGCTCCTGCTCAGGGCAGCAGGTACACTCACGCCGCCCATGGAAACACCCTCTTTCGCGCCCGGCGCCCGTTCGCGCCCGACACCTCCAGCGTGGCTCCGGCTGTTACGGCCCCCGAACCTGATGACCGCCGCGGCCGACGTGGTGGCGGGCTTCGCCGTAGCCGCGTTGCCCGATTGGGGCAGTCTGGCGCTACTCGCTCCGGCGGGCGTCCTGCTCTACGCCGGCGGCGTGGCCCTCAACGACGTCTGCGACGCCGAACTGGATGCGGTCGAGCGTCCCGAGCGTCCCATCCCCAGTGGGCGCATCACCCGGCGGCGGGCGGCAACGCTGGCCTTCGGATGCCTGGCCGCAGGCGTGGCCCTGGCGCTGGCCGCGTCGCCCACGAGCGGACTGGTGGCGTCGGCGCTGGCGGCATGCATCGTCCTCTATGACGCCTGGGCCAAGGGGCGCCCCGTGGCCGGCCCCGTGGTAATGGCCTCGTGTAGGGGCCTGAACCTCCTGCTGGGGCTGAGCGCGTCGCCGTTGCTGCTGCAACAGCGGTGGCCGGTGGCCATCGTCCCCACGCTCTACATCGCGGCCGTGACGGTGGTGAGCTTGGGCGAGGTCCAGGGCGCACGCCGCACGCCCGCCGTCGCGGCGCTTGCCCTGCTCGGCGCGGCCATCGTCGGCCTTCCGTGCCTCGCCTTCGCCCTCGGGGGTTCCGCCCTCTGGAGCGGCCTCTTCGCGGCGCTACCCCTCTGCCTGGTGGCGCCGGCCTACCTGCGGTGCGCCGCGTCGCCGTCTCCGGCGTTGGCCGGGGCCGCGGTGCGCGCCGGTGTGCTTTCGCTCATCGCCCTCGACGCCGCTATCGCGGCGGGATTCGGCGGCGTATACACTGGAGCGGCGATCCTTGCGGCCGCACCTCTGGCCCGTGCCTTGGCGCGCGTCTTCTCGGTGACATGAACATGGAACCCATTCAGCAGTCCCTATCGATCCGGTTTGAGTACGCCGTTCACTTCACCGAAGGCCTGTTCTGCGAGGGCAACCCGCTCCTCCGGCACGTCCTGGCTCCGGCCGACGGCGACCACGCCCGAGCGCTCGTCGTGGTGGATGCCAGCGTCGCCGCAGCCCACCCGGACCTTTGCGCGGCCATCGGCAGGTACTGCGCCCGCCATGCCAGTGCGCTGGAACTGGCAGCCCCGCCGCTGCTCATCCCTGGCGGCGAGCCCGTGAAGAACGATCCCGCCCATGTGGCGTCGCTGCAGCAGGCGATCCACGATGCCCGCCTCTGCCGCCACTCCTTCGTGGTCGCCGTGGGCGGCGGCGCTGCGCTGGACGCCGTGGGCTACGCCGCGGCCACGGCCCACCGCGGGGTTCGGCACGTGCGCGTCCCAACCACGGTGCTATCGCAGAACGACAGCGGCGTGGGCGTAAAGAACGGCATCAACGCCTTCGGGAAGAAGAACTACCTGGGCACCTTCGCCACTCCCTGGGCTGTGATCAACGACTTCGACTTCCTCGCCACGCTGGACGACCGCGACTGGCGCTCCGGCATCTCGGAAGCCGTGAAGGTCGCCCTCATCAAAGATGGCGCCTTCTTCGAGCAGATCGAGCGCGACGCCGAGGCGCTGGCCGCCCGCGAGCCGGATCCCATGCACCGCCTCATCCACCGGTGCGCGCGCCTCCACATCGAGCACATCGGCCAGGGAGGCGACCCTTTCGAGATGGGCTCCTCCCGCCCGCTGGACTTCGGCCACTGGTCGGCGCACAAGTTGGAAGCCCTCACAGGATATTCGCTGCGGCACGGCGAAGCAGTGGCCATCGGGATCGCCCTAGACTGCGCCTACGCCATGCTCATCGGCCTGCTTCCCGCAGCCGCCTTCGAGCGCGTGGCGGGCCTGCTGGAGACCCTCGGCTTTGCCACACACGTACCGGAGATGGAGTCGGGCGGAAGCCTGCCCGCCGGCCTGACGGAGTTCCAGGAGCACCTTGGCGGCCGCCTGACGCTCCTCATGCTCCGCGGCATCGGCATGGCGGTCGAAGTGCACGACGTGGATCTCGGCGCCATGGACCGGGCGGTGGCCCTGCTGCGGGAGCGGTCGAGCCGGAGACCCGATTGAGGCTGACAAGGAGGCCTGCATGAGCGGAACGAGTCGACCCAAGCCCCTCCCGGCCCGCGAGGCCGTCGACGAGTACTTCATCGAGAACCGCCACCGCGTCCTGGACGTGGCCGCCTTCCTGGATCGGCTGGACAGGTCCGGCGGCGACTGGCGGTCGGACTACCGCATGGAGGCCCTAGTGCGGGCCATCGCCGTGCTGGCTGAGCCCGGCGCCGGCCGCGCCCAGCGCATCCAGATGATCTTCAGCGATCCCACCGTGGAGCCGAAGCCCAAGCTGGACCAGAAGGCCGCCCGAGGCGCCTGGGACCCGGCCTCGGAGAAGGGAGCGTAGTCGCCATGGACTACATCGAGATGCACGCCCACATGGTGTCGCGCACCACCGACGACTACACGCAGATGGCGCTCATGGGCTGCGCGGCCATCACCGAGCCGGCGTTCTGGGCCGGCTGGGACCGTAGCACCGCGGACGGGTTCGACGACTACTTCCGCCAGCTCACCGAGTTCGAGCCGAAGCGCGCGGCCCGGTTCGGGATCCAGCACTACACCTGGCTCTGCCTCAACCCCAAAGAGGGCGAGGAGCGAGACCTGGCGCGGGCCGTGGTACAGCGCATCCCCAAGTACCTCGACCACGCCAACGTGCTGGGCATCGGCGAGATCGGCCTGAACCGCGTGACGCGGAACGAGATCGAGACATTCAAGGACCATGTGGCGCTGGCGCTGGAACACAACCAGATGATCCTGATCCACACGCCGCACCTCGAGGACAAGCACAAGGGCACCCGGGCCATCATCCAGGCGCTCCAGTCGTTCCCGAACATGGACCCGGCTCGGGTGAGCATCGACCACGCCGAAGAGCACACCATCGAGATGATCCTGGACAACGGCTTCTGGACCGGCCTGACGCTCTACCCGCAGACCAAGGTTTCAGTCGCCCGTGCGGTGGACATCATCGAGATGCACGGCGCCGACCGCGTCTACGTCGACTCGGCCTGCGACTGGGGCCACAGCGTTCCCGCTGCGGTGCCGCAGTTTGTCATGGAGATGCGACGGCGCGGCCATGCCGACGCCCTGGCTCGGAAGATCGTCTGGGACAACCCAATCACCTTCCTGGGGCAGTGCCCCAAGTTCAAGCCGCCCGTATCCGCCCACGCCGTCTGAGGAGTCAACACCATGCAGGTTCCGGCCGCCGCCCCGCTCGATCTGACCTACTGCACCAACATTCACCCCGGCGAGGGCTGGGCGGAGGTGCTGCAGGGCCTGCGCACCTACGCCGTGCCGCTTAAGGCAGCGCTTTCGCCCGAGGCGCCCTTCGGCATCGGCCTGCGGCTCTCCGACCAGGCGGCGCAGGAGCTGCTGGAGGGCGACGCCCTGGCCGAGGCGGCGGAGTTCCTGGCGGCCGAAGGGCTCTATGCGGCCCTGATCAACGGCTTCCCGTTCGGCTCGTTCCACCACGCCACGGTGAAGGACCAGGTCTTCGCGCCGGACTGGGCCACGGATGAGCGCACGGAGTACACGCTGCGGCTGGTGACCATCCTGGCGGAACTGATGCCCGAGGGCGGTGACGGCGGCATCTCCACCTCGCCGCTCTCCTACAAGCGCTGGTTCACGGGCGAAGAGAAGCCCGACCGAGCCGCCATGCTGGCCAACGTGGTGCAGGTCGCCGAGACCATGGCCGCCGTGGAGCGCGACACCGGGCGGCTGATCCACCTGGACATCGAGCCCGAGCCGGACGGCCTGATCGAGGATGGTCCCGAGTTCGTGGCCTTCTTCGAGGACGAGCTTTTGCCTCAGGGCGGTCCCATGCTGGCCGAGGCCCTGGGCGTGCCTCTGCCCGAGGCCCAGCGGCTGCTCCAGCGGCACGTGCGGCTCTGCTACGACACCTGCCACTTCTCCGTGCAGTACGAGGAGTTCAGCCGCGTACGGAGCGAACTGGAGCGCGTAGGCGCCTCCATCGGCCGCATCCAGGTTTCGGCCGCCCTGCGCGTGGTGCTGCCCACCGACCCCGTGGCCCGGGAGAGCGTGGGCAAGCGGCTGGCGGCCTTCGTCGAGTCGACCTACCTGCACCAGGTGGCGGAGCGCCATGCCGACGGCGCCATCGTGCACCATGCCGACCTGGGTCCCGCGCTGGAGGACATCCACGATCCCGACGCGGTCGAGTGGCGCGTCCACTTCCATGTGCCGCTCTTCGCTCCGGGCTTCGGCAAGCTGCAGTCGACCCGGGACGATATCCCTGGGGCGCTGCAAGCGGCCCTGCGCGACGGCATCACGTCGCACCTGGAGATCGAGACCTATACCTGGGACGTGCTGCCGCCTGAGCTGAAGCGCGGGCTCCTCCGCTCCATCGCGTCCGAGTACGAGTGGACGCTGGCGGCGCTGCAAGCTGCCGGAGCCGGAGCCTAGGCCGCGTGGCGCTGCGCAAGACGGTCGTGCTGAACGTGGTGGGGCTCACGCCCGACCTGCTGCGCTTGTGCGGGCCCAATGGCGATCCTGCCGCACCGGCGCTCTCGCGGTGGGTCGCCGGCGGGGCGTCGGCCACGATCAGCGAGGCCTTCCCGGCCGTCACCTGCACCGCCCAGTCCAACTACCTCACCGGAGTTACGCCCGCCCAGCACGGCGTCGTGGCCAACGGATGGTGCTTCCGGGACGAGTGCGAGGTGCGCTTCTGGCGGCAGTCGAACAGGCTGGTGCAGGCTCCCAAGCTCTGGGAGAAGGCGCGCGAGATGGACCCCGCCTTCACCTGCGCCAACCTCTTCTGGTGGTTCAACATGCACTCCTCGGCCGACATCGCCGTGACTCCGAGGCCCATGTACCCCGCCGACGGACGAAAGCTGCCCGACGTCTACACCTGGCCTCCGGAGCTTCGGGCCGACCTGAACACCGAACTGGGCACGTTCCCGCTCTTCGAGTTCTGGGGACCGCGGACGACCCTTCGCTCCACACGCTGGATCGCCGACGCTGCCATGCGGGTGGAAGAGGCCTCCGGACCCACGCTGACGCTGGTCTACCTGCCGCACATGGACTACGTGCTGCAGCGTAACGGCCCCTCCGACACCGCCGCCGTGGCCCGCGACCTGGCACAGGTGGACGCGATCTGCGGCGAGTTGATTGCCTTCTACGAGGGCCGCGGTGCGCAGGTGGTCGTCCTCTCCGAGTACGGCATCACCGACGTAACGCGGCCCGTCCATCTGAACCGGCATCTGCGCGAGGCGGGCCTCATCGCCATTCGCGAGGAGCTGGGCCTGGAGTTGCTGGACGCGGGCGCCAGCCGGGCCTTCGCCGTGGCCGACCACCAGGTGGCGCATACCTACGTGCGCGACCCAGCCGACCTGCCGACCGTGCGGCGCATCGTCGAGCAGGCGCCCGGCGTGGAGCAGGTGCTGGATGCCGACGGCATACGCAAGGCCGGCCTGAACCACCCGCGAACAGGTGAGCTGGTCGCCGTGGCCGCGCCTGACGCCTGGTTTGCGTACTACTACTGGTTGGACGACGCGCGGGCGCCTGATTTCGCGCGTACGGTGGATATCCACCGCAAGCCGGGATATGACCCGGCAGAGCTCTATTTCGATCCCGCGATCCGCTTCCCCGGGATCAAAGCGGGCGCCACGCTCCTCAAGAAGAAGCTGGGCTTCCGCACCCTGATGACCCTGACGCCCCTGGACGCCTCACTGGTCCGGGGAAGCCACGGACGGCCCGTGGCTGCGCCGGGCGGCCGGCCGCTCTTCGCCACACGAAGCGCGGACCTGCCGGCGGCTGGCGAAGTAGATTCTACTGACGTCTTTGGACTGATTCTCCGGCACCTCGCTTGATCCCGGGCATGGCCGCCCGGCGGACGCCCCATGGGAGTCCACGGCCACGTCATCGGCGTACATGCGGGATGCCGGCCCATGCCGGCCTTCCACAACACAGAAGGAGGGTTGGATGCGTAGATCAATAATCGCGGTCCTGTTGGCGGTGTCGGCGACGGCCGTCCTGCCGGCGTTCGCTCAGAAGAAGCCCGTCAAGCCGAAGCCGAAACCTGCCGCCGCGAAGCCCAAGCCTACCCAGAACAAGCCGCCCTACACGCTGGGCACCAAGCAGATGTCAGGCAGCGAGGTGACGCTGGGGACCGAGTACACCCTGGGCAAGTCGTCGCCGATGAACATCTCCATGACCAAAGTGGAGTACCGCGGCGACCGCGTGCGGCTGGGCAACGAGTACTGCATGCCGCTGGCCGCCGAGAAGCTCGTGGTCTGCACGTTCACCCTCCACAACCCGCAGAGCCAGGAGGTCCTGGCCCGCTTCGACACGTTCCGCTTCACGGTTGTGGACGAGAAGGGCGCCAACACCGAGTACATCAAGGAGATCGCGCGGCCCGAGACCGGCGAGACCTTCAGCATCAGCCTCAAGCCCGGCCAGAAGCTGGCGGCCTACGTCGTGATCCCCATGGCCGCCGACGCCGACATCGAGAAGCTGATGGTCATCTCGCCCGACGACCAGGTCCTGCGCTACCCGCTGAAGGGCAAGCTGGCGCCGCTGGCGGCCGCCTTCGCCGACCCGTCGGAGCCCAAGGGCTTCAAGGCCAAGACCGAGTACTCCGCCAAGGTTGGTGAAGTCTTCCAGATCCCGGCTCGCGACCAGTCCTGCCGCGAGGCCCTGAGCCTCGCGTTGGAGGGCGCGTCGCTCTACACCGGCACCAAGGGCGGCGAGCCCGCTCCCGAGGACTACCAGTTCGTCGCGCTCTCCATGCGCCTTCGGAACGAAGGCCACGAGAAGTGCGAGATCGTCCGGTGGGATTCGTGGGGCGCCCTGCTTCGGTTCGAGGATGGAACCAGCAGCGAAGAGAAGCTCATGATGCACCCCACGTCGGACCGCGAGACCGAGTACAGCCCCGAGAAGGGCTCCGAGGTCAAGTTCCGCTATATCTACACTGTGCCCAAGGACGTGAAGCTCAAGTCCGTCACATTCACGGGCGCCGTCCCCGGTGGGCGCGCCATCACGATCGACCTCTCGGCGATCTCGCTCTGATGTTGCGCGCATGGGCCCGGGGCAACGCCCTGGGCTAACACAGGCCGCGCCTTTGGCGCTGGGGCCTCCGGGGTTGCAGGTGTGTGCCAGAATCAGGGCACAACCCCAGCACATTGGAGGCCCTCCATGCCCGACGTCTCTGCCGTCATGCCTGAACTCGTCGCCCTGTCGCGCCATCTCGGCGACCCGGCGCGCGACCTCGCCATCCTGGGCGAGGGCAACACGTCCGCCCGCGTCGATGAGACCTGCTTCCTGGTAAAGCAGTCCGGCAAGGAGATGGGCGCGGCCGACGAGGAGAGCTTCGTCCTGGTCTCCACCCAGAAGATCCTGGCGACGCTGGAGGGTCCCGACATCGACGACGCCGAAGTCGGACGCGTCTTGCTCGATGCGCGCATCGGCTGCACCGGCGAGCGGCCCCGCCCCTCGGTGGAGACCTTCCTCCATGCGTACCTGCTCTCGCTGCCGAGCATCGGCTTCGTGGGCCATACGCACCCCACCGCCGTGAACTCGATCCTCTGCTCAGCCAACTCGCGCGAGGCCGTCTCGGGCAGGCTCTTCCCTGACGAGATCGTCTGCTGCGGCCCTGCCGTATGCTATGTCGAGTACGTCGACCCCGGCGTGGTGCTGGCCAAGACCGTGCGCGACCGCGTGGAGGCGTTCATCGACACCTACAACATGGCGCCCAAGGTGATCCTCATGGAGAACCACGGCCTCATCGCCACAGGCAAAACCGCCCGCGACGTGCAGACCGCCACCGCCATGTACGTGAAGACGGCCCGCGTGCTGCTGGGCACCTACGCCCTGGGCGGCCCGCGCTTCTTCACCCCGGAGAACGTGGCACGCATCCATACCCGCCCGGACGAGGCCTACCGCCAGAACCTGATCGGCAACAAGTGACCACCTGCGCCCGCATCGGTGCGGGCGCATCCAACGATAAGGGAGCCAGTGATGAGCAAGCTCGATGCCTACCGCGCCGGAACGCAGCCCGTGCCCCAGCGAATGCTGAAGTGGCACTTCTACGGCGACGGGTATGACAGCCTGAAGGTCGAAGAAGTCGATGTGCCGCAGCCCGGTCCGTACGAGCTGCTGGTGCGGCAGGACGCCAACGGCCTCTGCTTCTCCGACACCAAGGTCATCGCCCTGGGCGCAGGCCACCCGCGCATGGTGGGCCGCGACCTGAGCGTCGACCCGGCCACGCTGGGCCACGAGGTCGCCATCACCGTGGTGCAGGTGGGCGCAGACCTGACCGGCAAGTTCAGCGTGGGGCAGCGCTTCATCGTCCAGGCCGACGTCTTCTACAAGGGCGTCTCCATGGCCTACGGTTACGCCATCAGCGGCGGCCTGAGCCAGTACAGCATCATCCCGCAGTCGATGATCGACGGCGACGAGGGCTGCTACCTCCTGCCCATCAGCGACGAGACCTGCTACGCCGAGACCGCCCTGGTGGAGCCGTGGGCCTGCGTTGTGGGCGCCTACAACCAGGGCCACCGCGCCGGGATCAAGGCCGGCGGGCGCCTGCTCGTGCTGGCCGGACCGGGCGCGGGCGGCGAGGTCTGGGACGGAGCCGCGCCCGAAGGCCCCGCGGGCTCCGCGGTGGTGGTAGGCGACTACGCGGCTGCCCTGCCCCTGGCCGACGGCGCGCCCTGCAAGGCCGTCGCCTCGGTGGACGACTGGGCCGCGCTGAAGGCCGCCGAGACCGGCGACGCGGGCTTCGACGACATCCTCGTGCTCGGCGCGCCCGAGCCGGAGGCCATCGAGGGCGCCGCATCCACGCTGGCCAACCACGGCATGCTGAACTTCGTGGGCCCGCACGCCGTGGCCCGCAAGCTCACCATCGACATCGGCCGCATCCACTACAACTGGCACCACTACATGGGCACCGCAAGCCTCGAGGCCGCCGCGGCCTACGCCGAGCCCCGCGGCGCCGACCTGCTGGCGGGCGGCATGGCCTGGTTCATCGGGGCCGCCGGTCCCATGGGCCAGATGCACGTGCAGCGGGCCGTCATGCACGCCAACCCGCCGTCGCTCATCGTGGGCACGGACATCGACGACGGTCGCCTGGCCACCCTCGTCGATCGGCTCTCCGGCGAGGCCCAGAAGCGCGGCGTTCGCCTGGTCACCATCAACCCCAAGGGCATGAGCCCCGAGGAGTTCAACCTCGAGCTGAAGCGGCTCACCGGCGGCAAGGGCTTCGATGACATCATCTCGCTGGTGCCCGTGCCCGCGCTCATCGAGCACTCCATCGACTACCTGGGCGACAACGCCTGGTGCAACGTCTTCGCCGGTGTCGCCCGCGGTACCATGGCCCAGCTCGACGCCGACGCCATCCGCAACCGCGGCGTACGCTTCATCGGCAGCAGCGGCTCCTCCATCGCCGACATGCGCCAGACCCTCGCCATGGTCGAGGCGAAGGAGCTGAACACCAACGCCTCGCTGGCGGCCATCGGCGGCATGAAGACCGCGCAGGAGGGCCTGCTCGGCGTTAAGAACGGCCGCTTCCCCGGCAAGACACTGGTCTTCCCGCTCATCGAAGAGATGCCGCTCATGTCCCTGGCCGAGCTGCAGGAGGCGTACCCCACCGTCTACGCGAAGATGCAGGACGGCAAGTTCTGGACCAAGGCGGCGGAGGAAGAGCTGTTCGCGCTCACGGTAGCAGCTGAGTAGGACCTGGAGGAGGAGAGGCATTGAGCAAGCGTCTTGAGGGGCGCGTCGCCATCGTTACCGGCGCCGCGCAGGGATTGGGCGAGGGCATCGCCCGGCGTCTGGCGGCCGAGGGCTGCAAGGGCATCACCATCGCGGACATGAACGGCCCCAAGGCCGCCGAGACGGCTGCGGCCATCGCGGGGGAGACCGGTTGCGGCGCCATCGGCGTGACGGTGGACGTGACCGACCCCGTGGGCGCGGAGGCCATGGTGAAGGCCACGGTGGATGCCTTCGGCGGGCTGGATATCCTGGTGGCCAACGCGGGCGTCCTGATCGCCAAGGACGTGCTGGAGTTCGACGCCGGCGCCTGGAAGAAGGTGATCGACGTCAACCTGAACGGCTACTTCGTCTGCGCACAGGCCGCCGCCCGCGTCATGGCCCCCAACGGCAAGGGGACCATCGTCCAGATCAACAGCAAGTCGGGCAAGAAGGGCTCGTTTCGCAACAGCGCCTATGCGGCCAGCAAGTTCGGCGGCATAGGCCTGACCCAGTCGTTGGCGCTGGACCTGGCCCCGCACGGCGTCCGGGTCAACGCCATCTGCCCCGGCAACCTGCTTGACGGCACGCTCTGGCAGCAGAGCCTATACGAGCAATACGCCAAGACCCAGGGCCTGACCCCGGACGAGGTCCGCAAGAAGTACGAGAGCCAGGTGCCGCTGGGCCGCGGCTGCACCTATGAGGACGTGAGCAACGTGGTCGTCTTCCTCTGCTCCGACGAGTCGTCCTACATGACCGGCCAGGCCCTCAACGTCACCGGCGGCCAGGAGATGCGGTAAGACGTTGGAGTAGCGTCAGCGCCGCACCGCGCCTTCCCCTTGCCGTGCCGGCGGTAGGGGGAAGGGCGGGGAGGGTACAGCGCAAGACGCCTACGAGGAACCCTCGGGCAGGACGCAGCGGAAGCCCCGACTGCTGAACTTGGAGTTAGGGCTGAACCAGAAGCGGCGGCGCGCGTGGAAGTTGACGGCAATGCGGTGGTCCCACGCGCCGCCACGAACCTGAGGGAACTTGCACCCACCGTCGTACCACCCACTGCACCACTCAAGGACGTTGCCGGCCATGTCGAGGCAACCGTAGGGGCTTGCGCCAGACGGGATGCTGCCCACCAGGGCGACAGAGACGGCCTTGGCGGGGCTCACGGAGCAGACGCAGCGCTTCGGGTCCCAGCCGCTCCCCACGGGTACTCGCGGCCATCCGTGCCGCGGGCGGCATGGCGACGCCGCCGGCGGCGCAGTAGGCGCGGTACATCGCCACCGTCACGGGCGTCTGCATGATGCGGAACTCGGGCAGCGTTCGGCGCTCCTTCGCCTCACCGTAGAGGAACGGTCCGGCGGGAACGTCGACCCAGCCGATCGAGGCGAGGAGCCGCGACCGAGGATCGCCTGCCGCAGGCGCGACCACAGAGGCGGGCGGCGGGGATGGTCTGGCAACCGGCGCGGGCGCGGCCTGCCGCTCGAAACGCGGCCCGAACGCCAGCGCCCAGCTCTCTACGGCCCAGAGTGCCAGTTCATCCGTCAGGCCCACGTCATCGACCAGACACCTGGCGAGTTGCCCCACGAGCGGCGCCGTCGGCACGCCCTGCCCGGCGGAGAGCAGGCGATCCGGCACGCCATCGCGCAGCGCCAGCAGCAGCAGGTTGGCCTGGCGCTTGCCCTCGCCAATGCGCATATCGTTCAACATCGTGGCAAAGCGGCCCGGCTCCTCGATGACCGAGGTCCCGTAGCGCTGGAGTATCTGCTGCAGCATCTGGCGCATGTCCATGGGTGGGTGAGCCCTTTCGTGGACGGAGTTGGATACCCAGACGTGGCGCAGGAGCGCCTTGGTCCGTGGCCGTCAAGGGCGGCCGCGAGCTGCGCCTACCACTACTGACCAGCCCGAGGCCGTCCGTCGAGCGCCTGTTCGCCGCCAGGCGGACAGGCGTACCGAGACCCACGGCCGCGCTGCGCCGCCTTGGTGGCTCGGGTCTCCGTGCCCGAGTCCGCTGTGGCGGATGTGCGCCGTGGTTTCAATATGGCCCGCGCTCCGGCTGCGCGGGCCTACTCAACCGACGGCTGGGCTTGTGCGCTCAGAGGGGCGTCGCTGCCGTGCGCCGCTGCTCGATCTCGGACGCGAACTTGGCGACGGCGGCATCGTCGGGGAAGGCGCCGCGAGGAACGATGTGCGCCATGTTGGCGCCCAGGTAGATCAACACGTAGCCGGCGGTCGTCTCCTCCCGCTCGACGGCCGACCACTTCGTGCGGCTGCTGCCTGCGGCGTACTCCGTGTCGAGACCTTCCGGCGTGAGCCGCAACGTCCGCACTCCCACCAGCGTCGGGTTCGGCGCCCCTCGGAGTAGCTTGCGGACCTGGCCTGCGGCGGCGTCAGTCTCCGGCGTCCACCGGGGCCGGCGCCGTCGGCTTGATCTTCAGGTAGGCGGCGATCATGGCTCGGGCGATGGGCCCGGCCACCGCGCCGCCGTGGCCGCCCTCGTCCACCGTCACGCAGACGGCGATCTTCGGGTTCTCCAGCGGCGCGAAGGCGATGAACCAGGCGTTGTTGATCATCTTGCCGCGCCTGCGCTTCTGCGCGGTGCCGGTCTTGGCCGCCATCTCGATGCCGGGCACGGAGCAGCGGTAGGCCGTGCCGCCCGGCGACGCCGCCGCGTGCATGCCCTGGACCACGCGGTCGAGCGTCGCCTGCGAGACGCCTACCTTGCCGTTCACCGCCGCGGGTTGCTTGCGGGTGGTGGCCTGGCCGTTGGCCTCGTAGGTGGTGATCGACTCGGTCAGGCGCGGGCGGTAGAGCGTGCCGCCATTGGCCAGGGCGGCGGTCATTGAGGCCATCTGGATCGGCGTCACGGCGAGGAATGACTGGCCGATGGCGTAGTCCACCGTATCGCCGCCCACCCACGGGCCTCGCCGCGGGCTCTTCTCCTTCCAGGCGATAGTTGGCACCAGGCCGGCCTGCTCCACGCGGGGCAGGTCGACGCCCGTGCGGCTGCCAAGGCCGTACTTCACGGCGAAGCGGGCCATGGTGTCGGGCCCCATGCGCTGGCCCATGCGGTAGTAGTAGACATCGCACGACTCGGCCATGGCCGCCGTGAGGTCCACGGAGCCGTGGCCCGCGTGCTTGTGGCACCGCTTGGTCCACCTACCGAGGCGGATCGCACCCGTGCAAACGATGCGCTCGTAGGGGTTCATGAGCCCCGTTTCAAGCCCGGCGGAGGAGGTGATGGGTTTGAAGGTCGAGCCCGGAGCCGACGCCCCCGCCACGGCGCGGTTGATGAGCGGGTTCCGCTTGTCCTCCTGCA
Source organism: uncultured Chthonomonas sp. (assembly GCA_903951425.1). Lineage (GTDB taxonomy): Bacteria > Armatimonadota > Chthonomonadetes > Chthonomonadales > CAJBBX01 > CAJBBX01. Next base: position 35,149 of record CAJBBX010000009.1, on the reverse strand, counting down.
AGCCGTTCCAGGTCTTGCTGGAGATGCCGAGTACAAAGTCGTTTGGGTCGTAGCCGGGTACGGACGCCAGGGCGATGACGGAGCCGTCGCTCGGGTCGAGGGCCACTGCCGCGCCGGGCTTCCCCTTTTGCGCCCATGCGGCCAGTCCCTCGTACGCCGCACGCTGCACGGCGCGGTCCACGGTGAGTCGAATGGTAGCGCCGGGGACCGGAGCATGGCTCGACAGAACGCGGTGTGCGCGGCCCGTGGCGTCTACCTCCACCACGGTGGCCCCGTCGACGCCGCGCAGGGCGCCGTCCAAGCTGCTGCCCTCCACGCCCAGCTTCCCGCAGATGTCCCCACGCTGGTATCCCAGAACGGCCTTGTCCTTCTCATCGCGGTCGTCCACCTGGCCCAGATGGCCCAGCAGGTGGCCGAAGAGCTTCCCGTCGGGATAGTGGCGCACCGGCTCCGGGCCGATGGTGACGCCGGGAAGCTCGGTCAGCCGCTCCTCGATGGCGGTGGCGCGGTCCATGGTGACATCTCGGCCGACCGCTACGGGGTCGAGGTCGTTGCGCTTACGGTCGGCGATGGTGTTGAGTAGTTCCTCGTCGGTGATGCCCAGAAGGCGCGCCAACAGCGAGAACTCCGATGCGCTCTTGGCCAGGACAGCCGGCACCACATGCACTATGACACGGGTGCGGTTGGTTGCCAGTATGGCGCCCGTGCGGTCCTCGATGACGCCTCGGGGAGGCTGCCGGCGGATGGTGCGGCTCCGGTTACGCTCTGAGCGTGCCCGAAGCTCCGGCCCCATGACGATCTGCAGGTACCAGAGCCGGGCCGTCAGGCATAGCACGGCCACCAGCACAACGTACGCGGCGAAGCGCACGCGGCGTGTGTCCATGGGCGGGCCCGGCTCCTGGATGAGGGACACGGCGTTTCGTTACTCGAGGCTCGATGGACTAGCCATCGGGCTCGCCTGCGTGGGTGGTGCAGTTGCGTGGCACGGCCGAGGCGCGCGCGCGGCGCTCCACGGTGATGGGGCAGTAGCGCGTGGCCCGCAGGCCCGTGTCGGCGCAGGCGCGGTAGGTGACCTCGCGAGGCGCCTCCGGCGCGCGGGGCTCGCCGCCGATCCGGCCCGTAGGTTGCACCGCCGGCGGCGGCTCCACGACCGGTGTCGGTGCGGGAGGCTGCGATGTGGACGGCGCAGGCTCGACGGCCATGGTATCGTCCGCCAGCGGGTCGTCGGCGCCCGGCGCGGGCACGGCGTCGCCCTCCTGCGGCTCGCCGACACCGGGCTCCACGGCTTCGGGCGCGGTGCGGCGCCTGCGCGTGGGCTGCTCGGGCTTGACGGCGCCAGGCTCCTCGCCGCGGTCGATGGCCTCGTTGATCTGTCTCTGTAAGGGCGAAGCGAGGAGCATGAACCGGCGCCAGACCGGCACGCAGAGGCGCGCGCCCGAGGCCCTGGGCATCTCCTTGTAGGTGAAGCCTTTCTTTGTGCGATGCTCGCTGGCGACCCAGACGACGGTGCTCAGCTCCTTGGTGTAGCCGTCGAACCAGGCGTCGCGGTTGCCGCTGGTGGTGCCCGTCTTGCCCCGAGCCTCGGGCACCGCTCCGGCAAGGCGGCCCGTGCCGCTGGTGACGACGCCGCGGAGGCCCTCGTCGATCTGCTCGACGGCCTCGGACCGGAGGTTCGTGTCCTCCAGGACGGGCTCTTCATCCTCGAGGATATCGCCGTTCCGGTCCAGCACGCGCACGATGCCGCGGGGAACGGCGCGCTTGCCCAGGTTGGCGAAGACGCTGTAGGCCGAGCACATCTCCAGCGGCCGCACCGCCGAGGCTCCCAGCGCCAGGGGCATGTAGGGGTCCAGCGGCGAGGTGATGCCCAGCAGGCGTGCGTACTCTATGGCCTTCTGCGGCGTCAGGTCCGCCAGCACCTTCACGGCCACGGTGTTCACCGAGCGGCGGATGGCCGTGGCGACGGTCATGCTGCTGTAGGAGTAGCGGCGCGTGTAGTTGCGCGGGATCCACTTGTCGCGGCCCTTCCAGGCGAAGTTCGGGTCGTCGCGGTAGGTGCTGCGAAGGGTGCAGATGCCCTCGTTGAACGCGGCCACGTAGATGATCGGCTTGAAGCTGGAGCCCGGCTGCCGCCTTCCCTGCGTCACGTTGTTGGTCTGGTTCTCGCTGAAGTCGGCGCCCCCTACCATGGCCTTCACGAAGCCGGTGCGGTTGTCCAAGCTCACCAGGCAACCCTGGTTGGCCAGCGAGCGGTTGTGCGAGAGGGTCTCGTCCAGCGCTGCCTCGGCCTCGGCCTGCATGCGCGAATCGAGCGTGGTGGTGACCTGCAGGCCGCTGTACGTTCGGTCCTGGCCGTACTTGCGCAGGAGGGCAGCCACCACCCAGTTCACGAAGTGCGGCGCCCCGTTGACGGTGTTGCCCTTGCGCGAGGTCCTGCGCAAGCGCAGGGGCTCGAGCTTGGCCTCGGCGCACTGGGCGACGGTGATCTTGCCCTCTGAGACCATGTGGTCCAGCACCGTGTCGCGGCGGCGCTTTCCTGCGTCGCGGTCGGAGCCGTAGCGCGACGGCCATTGCGGCGCACCGGCAAGGAAGGCGGCCTCGGAGATGGTGAGCTTGTTGGCGCTCTTGCCGAAGTAGGCCCGCGCGGCGGCCTCGGCGCCGTAGGCCCCGTTGCCATAGTAGACGAGGTTCAGGTAGAGCTCGAGGATCTCGGGCTTGGTGTAGGTCTCCTCGATGCGCTTGGCCAGGATCGCCTCGCGGATCTTGCGCATGAAGCGCTTCTCCCGCGTGAGGCCCAGCTCGGCCACGTTGCGGGCCAGCTGCTGCGTGATGGTACTGGCTCCCTCTCCCCGTAGCGTCCGGCCGGCGAAGTTGCGGAAGATGGCGCGGGCAATGCCGTAGTAGTCGACCCCGCTGTGCTCGAAGAATCGGCGGTCCTCAATGGCGATGGTGCCGTTCTGGAGATGCTCTGAGATGGCCTTAAGCCGGACCGGCGCCCGGTTCGCCGCGGCGAGCACGGCGAGTACGCGAGGCTTGCCCTGCTCGTCGGGATCTGCGTAGTAGAGCTTGGTGGCGCCGGCCACATCCAGATTGCTGATCTCGGAGACTGACGGCAACGACCGGGACTCACGCACGTAGATGATGATCCCCGAGACGATGGCGATGGCCACGGGCGCGAGGACGAGCAGCAGCAGGATGCCGAAAAAGGTCTTGACGCGGCGCCGGGAGGCCGCATGGCGGGCGGCCAAAGCCGAGGCTACGCCCGGACGCCGATTTCTGGACTTCGTGGGCATGGCCGATTATGGGCTTCCCTTCCGGTGAGTGTCAATGGCGCAGCGCCTCTCCATAGACGCGCTGCGGGCGCGGTGCGTTCTATCGCGCCGGCCGGCCGCCTCTCCAAGGGGTAGACTGGCGCAAGGGAAGGGGAACCGGAAAGCCATGAGGATCGATATTCTGGGTCCGGGATGCGAGCGGTGCGACGCCCTGCACGAGCGTGTCATGGCCGCCGTCGCCGAGTTGGGCCTGAGCGCCGAGGTGGGCCGCGTGCAGGGCCTCCGCGAACTGGCCGAGCGTGGCGTGGCCGCCATCCCCGCGCTTGCGATCGACGGCGACGTCAAAGTAATGGGCGCACTGCTGACGGTGGCACAGCTCAAGCGCATCCTCGCCCCCGGAGCGGCGAACCCGTGACCACGCGCACCTACCGCATGGCGGCAGGCGGCGTGGTGGCCGTGGCCCTGGCGCTGACCCTAGCCGCCCGAAGCCTCCGGCCAAACCCTCAGCGGTCGCCGACCCCGATCGCGGCCGGCCTGCCCCGGCTGGTGGAGGTGGGCGCCGACTCCTGCGCGCCATGCAAGGCCATGGTCGGCGTGCTAGCCCGGCTCCGGCGCGACTACGCCGGGCGGCTGGCTGTGGAGCACATCGACTCGTGGGACCGCCCAGAGGAGGCCCGACGCCTGGGCGTGAAGACGAGCCCCACGATCCTCTTCTATGACGCCAGGGGCCGCGAGCTCCGGCGCATGGAGGGCTTTGTGCCCGGCGACCGCATCGTGCAGGTCTTCCGCAAGCTGGGCGTGGAGCTGTAGCCGTGGACGCGCTGTTCGACGGCCTGAGCCACCTGGGCCGGGGCGCCCTGCCGGCCGCGCTGCTGGCGGCCGTGGCATGGGGCGCGCTGAGCATCGTGCTGAGCCCCTGCAGCCTGGCGGGTATGCCGCTGCTCATGGCGGCGCTGGCCGGCGGAGGGGAGCGTGGTCCGAGCCGGGCGCTACTCACCTCCGGCGCGTACGCCCTGGGCCTCCTGGTCTCCGTGGCCTGCCTGGGCGTCGTCGCGAGCTGGGCCGGCCGGCTGGAGGGGCCATGGACCCGATGGACGGGCGGCATCGTCCTGCTGGGGGCCGGGCTCGTCCTGCTCGACGTGATCCCGGTGCGCCTGGCCACCGGGCGTGCGCCGGGCAGGCTACGTGGCCCTGCGGGCGCATTGGCACTGGGGCTGATCTACGGCGTGGCGCTGGCGCCCTGCTCCGCGGCCTTCCTCGCGCCCGTCCTCGCGGCGGCGGCCGAGGCGGCCCCGGGCAGGCCGTGGGCGGGCGCGGCCATGGTGGCGGCCTTCGGGCTGGGGTACGGCGGCGCCGTGGTGGCGGTCGGCAGCTCGTTCGAGAGAGCCGAACGCCTGCTGGGCTGGGCCCAGCAGGCGCGGCGCGGAACGGTGGTACGGCGCGCACTGGGTGCGCTGGTGGTGGCGGCCGGCCTTGCGGCGATCTACTCGGCGTAGACGCCGGGCCGAGGCTACTGCCCCTTCAGGGTGACGATGCCGATGGTCGTCTTGCCGGCCTCCAAGGAGGCGGTGACGGTCACCTGCTGCCCGTCCTTACTCTTGCCCATGACCATGGCCCCCTCGGGCATGTTCATGCTGGTGGCGTCCGTCAACTGTCCCTTGTACCAATCGACCACCTTCTGCGGCGGATCGGGCGTGACGAGCGCGATGCCGTGGGTGGCGCCGGTCGAGGTCTCTACCTTGGCCTGGCTGCCCTCATCCTTCAGCGTGGCGCCGGGGTATTGCGGCACGCCGAGGCCGGACATGTCGACGTTCTTGCCGCCCTCGGCCTTCACCGCCTTGCCCGACGCATCGGTGCCCTCGAAGACGGTCTTGCTGTCCTCGGAACTTGTGCGGGAGATCGAACCGTCCTTGCCGGTGACCTCCACCTTGCCGCCGTCTTCGGTTGCCGTCACGGTGCTGTCAGGCGTGTTCACCTTAACGGTCTTCTCGGGCTTGCTACAGCCGGCCAGGGCTACGGCCAGCACGAGCGAAAAACACAATGCTGCTCTGGACATGAATCGCCTCCTTGGAAGGGCTTGCGCCATGTGCCGGATTGCATCCAACCGCCGGGCGGACCCGGCGCAGGCCGTCTCGACGCGGCGCTCGAGGAGGGTAGCCGGCTACCCTCCCTCGGCGACCTCCATGGCCACGCGGGCCCAGTCGAACAAGCGCTGCGGCTCGTAGCGGACGGTGCTGATGTCCTTCAGGATGAACTCCAGCGGGCATCCGTTCCGCTTGCAGACTTCGCGCGTGGTCACCAGGTCCTCGCGGACGGCGTCCAGCGCGTAGTTGTCCCACGCCAGGAAGGCGGGGTTGGGCTTGCGGCTGAAGACGAAGTCGCCGGCGATGTTCGCGGCGCCCTTCTCCTGGTTGGCCCACGGGCTCATGGAGACCTTGCGGACGTGCGGGATCATGCGGACCTCGCGCATCTTGCCGTCCAGCGGGTCGCAGCAGCCGTAGTAGGTGAGCCCGAAGCGGCTGAAGAGCTTGCTCGCGTAGTCGACCTCGTACTCCTTGAACATCTTCGGCGAGACGGTGGAGAACATCTGGGCGAGGCCCATGCCCCAGAGGTCGGCGCAGCGGGGCTTGGCCGGGTCATAGCCGCAAGCCGGCAGGTCGTCGGTCCAGGCGCCGGTGCAGTGGATGAGGCTCTGCGGCCCGCAAAGGAGGCCCTGCTCCTCGAGCTGGTCCAGCATGGCGCTGTAGCCGTCGGTCATGCGGCCCACCAGGCGGTGCATGTAGTCCGGCTCGTCGGCGATCTTGTAGAGGGCTCCCTGCACTCCCATCCAGGTGCTGATGGGGTCCCAGAGCGAGAGGTTCAGGTCGGCGCCCTCGGCCCGGATGTCGATGATCCCGTCGAACAGCTCGTGGGCCACGGCCAGGCGGCGGTCGGTCTCGGACTGGATGTGGCTGACCTGAGGCATCTGGATCTTCTGCAGGTCCTCCTCGGTCTCGAACTGGTTGGTGAACATGTGGCCCACCACTGAGTTCGTAGGATCGCCGACAGCGATGTCCTCCTGCACGCGGATGCCGAAGCCGGTGTTGGCGATCGCCTTGGGCACCCGGATGAAGGGCTCCACCACCATGTCCACCGGGAAGTTGCGCCACTGGAAGAGGGTGCTCCGCAGGGCCCACTCATAGCCACGGCACTCGGCATCCTCGCACTGGAGCGTGAGGGCGTCATCGACGTTCATCTCGTTCCAGCAGACCTGGTCGATCATCACCATGGGCCGCTCGGGCTTGAGGCCGTTCAGCTTCCGCCAGAGGCGGCGCTTCTCCTCCTGCACGGGCAGAGCCGCGACCTCGGCCACCTGCCGGGCCAGCTCCCGTATGATGGCGATATCCTGCACTCCGGGCATGTCGCACTCCCTCTGACGTGATTTGGGTTCTGCGTCCTCGGCGAATCCGGTCCGCCAGGCGCTCAGATTGCGTGTAGTGTACCGAACGAACGCCGCCGTAGCCGTGCAAACGGAGTGGCGTCCGAGGCCGGCGGCGGGAATCCGGAGGGGCCGTCTACCCGTATGGCCCACTGTGGCCTTTCGCCGGCTGCGTGGCAGGTGCTATAGTCTGGCAATCACGGGCGCAGAAGCCCGGCCGGTCGGGAATGGAGGAAGACATGTTGGCGGTGCTTGCGTCGTACCGCACGTTGCTGGGTAAGAAGGGCGCCATGGCCATCACAGGCGCCGCGCTCTTCCTCTTCCTGATAGGCCACCTGCTGGGGAACGTCCAGATATTCTTCGGCCCCGAGCACCTTAACGGCTACGCGGCCTTCCTGAAGAGCACGGGCGAGGTCATCTGGATCATGCGGGCGGGAGTGATGGCCTGCTTCCTGCTGCACATCTACTCCAGCCTCATGGTCACCGTGGCCAATCAGCAGGCGCGGCCGCAGGGATACGCCACGAAGCGCTCCCTTGAGACCAGCTTCGCGGCGCGGACCATGATCTACACGGGGTCCACGGTGCTGCTCTACGTGATCTACCACCTCATGATGTTCACGTTCCTGCGGACGGGGCCTGGCTACAGCCCGCACGACGTCTACCGAAACGTGGTCCTCTCGTTCCAGCAGCCGGCCATCTCCGCCGTCTACATCGCGGCCATGCTGCTGCTCGGCGCGCACCTCTTCCACGGCGCCTGGAGCATGGCGCACACGCTGGGCCTCAGCGGGCCGGGCTACAAGCCGTGGCGGCGCATGGTGGGTCCGGCGGTGGCCGCGGCCATCGTGGCGGGCTACATCTCGATCCCGGTAGCCGTGCTTGCGGGATGGGTTCGATGACGGCGGCGACTGGGAGGATGACGCCATGCAACTGAACTCCAAGGTGCCGAACGGCCCCATCCAGGGCAAGTGGGACAAGCACCGCTTCGACATGAAGCTGGTGAACCCGGCCAACAAGCGGCGGTACAAGGTCATCATCGTCGGCACGGGGCTGGCCGGTGCGTCGGCCGGTGCGTCGCTGGCGCAGATGGGCTACGAGGTCGACTGCTTCTGCTTCCAGGACAGCGCCCGCCGGGCCCACTCCATCGCAGCCCAGGGCGGCATCAACGCGGCGAAGAACTACCAGAACGACGGCGATAGCGTCTACCGGCTCTTCTACGATACGGTCAAGGGCGGCGACTTCCGGGCCCGCGAGGCCAACGTCTACCGCCTGGCCGAGATCAGCGCCTCCATCATCGACCAGTGCGTGGCCCTGGGCGTGCCCTTCGCCCGCGAGTACAGCGGCTATCTCGCCAACCGCTCCTTCGGAGGCACGCAGGTCTCGCGCACCTTCTACGCCCGCGGCCAGACCGGCCAGCAACTCCTGCTGGGCGCCTACTCGGCCCTCTCGCGAGAGGTGGCGCTGGGCCGGGCGAAGGTGAACAGCCGCAGCGAGATGGTGGACCTGGTGGTGCATGGCGGCCGCGCCCGGGGCATCATCGTCCGCGACCTGGTGACCGGCGAGCTGACGGCCCACTCGGCCGACGCAGTGGTGCTGGCGACGGGCGGCTACTCCAACGTCTTCTACCTCTCCACCAACGCCAAGGGGTGCAACGCCACCGCGATCTGGCGGGCGCACCGCAAGGGCGCGCTCTTCGCCAACCCCTGCTTCACGCAGATCCACCCCACCTGCATCCCCGTGGCCGGCGAGCACCAGTCGAAGCTCACCCTCATGAGCGAGTCACTGCGCAACGATGGCCGGATCTGGGTGCCGAAGAAGAAGGGCGACACGCGCCCCGCCGCGCAGATTCCCGAGGCCGAGCGCGACTACTACCTCGAGCGCAAATACCCCGCGTTCGGCAACCTCGTCCCTCGCGACGTGGCCTCGCGGAACGCCAAGGAGGTATGCGACGGCGGCCGCGGCGTGGGCCCCGGCGGCCTGGGCGTCTACCTCGACTTCGCCGAGGCCATCGGACGGTTGGGCGAGAACGTCATCCGGGAGCGCTACGGCAACCTCTTTGAGATGTACGACCGGATCACCGCCGAGGACCCCTACCGGCAGCCCATGCGCATCTACCCGGCCATCCACTACGCCATGGGCGGCCTCTGGGTCGACTACAACCTGATGAGCAACCTGGAGGGCCTCCACGTCATCGGCGAGGCCAACTTCTCCGATCACGGCGCCAACCGCCTTGGCGCCAGCGCGCTTATGCAGGGGCTGGCCGACGGCTACTTCGTGCTGCCCTACACCATCGGCGACACCCTGGCCCGCATGTCACCGGCCGACCGGCTGAAGCCCGACCATCCGGCCTTCACCGAGGCCCTGGACGAGGCGAAGGAGCGCGGACGGCGGCTGCTCGGCATCAACGGCAAGCGGACCGTCGACTCGTTCCATCGCGAACTGGGCAAGCTGCTCTGGGACAACTGCGGCATGGCACGCAGCAAGGAGAGCCTCACCGAGGCGCTGGCTCGCATCCCGCAAATCCGCGAGGAGTTCTGGGCCAACGTAAAGGTGCCGGGCGGCGCCTCCGAGCTGAACCAGTCGCTGGAGCAGGCCGGACGCGTGGCCGACTTCATGGAGCTGTCCGAGCTACTCTGCCGCGACGCCCTGACCCGCGAGGAGTCCTGCGGCGGCCACTTCCGGGTGGAGCACCAGACCGAGGAGGGCGAGGCCCAGCGCGACGACGCCAACTTCAGCCACGCCGCCGCCTGGGAATTCACCGGAGCGGACACGGCGCCCATCCTGCACAAGGAGCCGCTGGAGTTCGAGTACGTGCATCCTGCGCAGCGCAGCTACAAGTGACGGCCACGGAGCGGATCCTATGAAACTGACACTTCGCATCTGGCGGCAGGATGGCCCCCGGGACAAGGGCAAGTTCGTCGCCTATCCCGTGGACGATGTGGCCGAGGATATGTCGTTCCTCGAGATGCTCGACGTGCTGAACGAGCGCCTGACCCTGAAGGGCGAGCGGCCGGTGGCCTTCGACAGCGACTGCCGCGAGGGCATCTGCGGCGCTTGCGGCTTCATGGTCAGCGGCGTAGCCCACGGGCCGCAGAAGCTCACCACGGCGTGCCAGCTCTTCATGCGCCACTTCAAGGACGGCGAGACGGTGGTGGTGGAGCCATTCCGGGCGCGGGCGCTCCCTGTGCTCAAGGACCTGATCATCGACCGGTCGGCGCTGGATGCCATCGTGCAGGCCGGCGGCTTCATCTCGGCCCGCACGGGCAGCGCACCCGAAGCCAACGCCATGCTCATCGCCAAGCCGGTGGCGGATCGATCCATGGATGCCGCGGCCTGTATCGGCTGCGGCGCCTGCATTGCCGCGTGCCCCAACGCCTCGGCCATGCTCTTCACGGCCGCCAAGGTCTCCCACCTCGGCCTCCTGCCCCAGGGCCAGCCCGAGCGGCGCCAGCGCGCCCTGCGCATGGTCGCCAAGATGAACGAACTCGGCTTCGGCGGTTGCTCCAATCACGGCGAGTGCGAGGCGGCCTGCCCCAAGGGCATCAGCATCGACTTCATCGCAAGGCTCAATCGGGACTACCTCTCCGGTAGCCTCTTCGAGAAGCCCGAGCCGCTCAGCAGCGTGTAGGCGGCGCTTCGCTCCCTCCTCTTGCGAAGCAGGGGGAGGGCTGGGGTGGGGGTCCTTGCCGTTATCGCAATGACTGTTACATCCCAATAGCCCAACAGCTACCCCCATCCCGGCCTTCCCCCTCCGCGACTGCATCGCGCAAGGGGAAGGAGCACGGCCACGGCCTTACGATTCGCCACTCGCCTTTCGCTACGCCTCACCGCCCTCATATCTCCTTCATAACCGGGTCGTCTGTAGGGTTGTGAAGGGTGCAGGGACCGGTCGTTCCCGACCATGGGACAGGCCCGGCGCCCGAGGAGGTGTACGATGCATCAGCGATTCCATCTGGCAGCCTGGGCCGTGACGCCGATCTCGGCATTCGTCCCCGTGGCTCGGTCCGTGGTGGCCGCCGCGGGATGGGCGACCGCCCTGGCGGCCTCCGCGGTCTGCGCGGCCGTCTGCGTGGCTCTGCTCTTCGCTCCGCCGTTCGTCATGCTCCTGGCGCTCAGCGCGGCGGGTGTTCGACGATCGTCCGAGGCCATCGCCCGGTCCGCCCGACGGGCGCGGTTCGAGTGGCGCGTGCTCTGCGCCGCCACCGATGCCCACCGCGTCGGCCCCCATGCCCCGCAGGCCCTGTAGCCGCCGCGGGGCGGCCCCCCGTGGCCGCCCCTACGGGTTCGCTTCGTTGAACAGGCGGACGTATTCGGCCAGGGTGACCGGCACGTACTCCGGGCCCAGGCGCCGCATGACCTCTACGTACTCGGTGGGATTGTACGCCCAGCTCAGCGCCATGGCGTGCATGAAGCCGGGGCGGGCGGTGGGCGCATGGGCCCGGACGTCGTTCACAAGCCAGTCGATGTTCTGCTCCTTGGTGCGCGAGCCGAAGCCGGTATCCCACCGCGTCAGGCAGTGTGAGACCAGCACGGATCGGCTCCCCACACGGTAGTTGCCGTTGTCGCCGGTCAGCTCGCCGTCGCGGCCCATGCCCAGTTCGACCGAGCGGACCTCCGGGATGCCCTCGATGAACCGGAGCGTGACCGGGTCCAGCTTCTTCCGGTCGAAGGGCTTCCACGAGTCGGTGTAGAGTTGCAGGTCTCGCAGTCCCATCCTCCGCATGTAGTCGCGCGTCTGCCGCAGGTACTCGCTCCAGGCGCGCCCGGGCTCCTTCACCTTCGCGAAGAGGTTGCGGTAGGGGTGGTTGTAACCCGCGCCGGAGAGGGCGACGAAGAAGAAGTCGTTCGGCGTGGCGTCGTCGTAGAAGCGCTCCATGATGGCCGGGGCAAGGTCCAGCACGGCGGGGCCTACGTTCCAGTTGAAGGGGAGATTGCCGCGCTGGGGGTCTTGCCACTGCTTCCACTGCACGTGCTGCAGGTAGAAGGGCGAGTCGCCGGACTCGGTGAACTCGAAGCAGATGTAGACCTTCGACCGGTCCAACGCCGGGGCCGTCCGCTCTGCCAGGCGCGCCTGGTAACGTCGCACCGCGGCGGGCCAATCCACCTTCACGCCGCTGAGCAGCGTGATGTTGCCGCAGAGGCTCGTCACGAGCGTGTACTGACCCGTCTCCCCAGCCATCCCCACGCCGGTGTACTCGTTGATGCCGGGGTCGGCGCCGGTGAACCAGAAGCCCGCTACCGGAATGTTGGGGCGCGAGGCCTGCAGCACCTTCTCCACCACGGCGCGCTCGGCCCTGTGGTCGCGAGCGGCGCCGTCGCTCTTCTCCTCGCCGGTGATCCAGAAGGTGAAGACGCGGTTGGCCACCAGGTAGTCGTAGTGCGAGATCTCGGCCGCCTGCGGGTTCATGGAGGCGAGGAGACGCTTGCTCATGCGCGGGAGCAGACGGCCGCGCGCCCATTCCAACGCCTCGGCGTTGGTGCGCCATCGGCCGCGCAGGTCCACGATGGGCCTGCCGCCCGCCAGCCGCTGGGCGTCGTCCGGCGCGCAGGCGAGGCCGGCCTCCAGCGATCCGAGCATGACGGCGGCGTTCATGCTCCCCGTGAGGGCGGGGTCGTAGATGAAGACCTTACGGTAGCAGCGGCCGTAGCGCCCGGTCATATCGGCCGGGGCCAGCGTCTTCGACGCGCGCACGTAGCCCTTGCGCTTCAGGTGCTCGAGCCAGAACGCGTCGGACGGCCCCGGGTGCAACAGGTAGACCGCCGAGCGGGGGCCGCGGTTGGCCAGCCCCTGCAGCATGGTCAGCGTCAGGCGCATGGCGGGGGTCTGCGCGGAGACGTCCACCACATCCACCACGGCCGCGGGCGGCGGTCCCATGGGCCAGATGCGCCGCGAGGCTCCGCCCTCGGCCGCTCCGGCGCTTGCCATACATAGGACGCAACCGGCCAATGCCGCCGCATCTCGGAGGATTTCGCTGCCGGATGTCATATCTATCTCCCGGTTGACGCCCATGCCGGGCGCCGCTTCCATGCATAGAGTACCGGAGAGGTACAGCCACCCATGCCGAGCAGGAGGTCCATCCCATGCCGCTGCGCCTTGCCTTGCCCGGAGCCATGCTCCTCATGGCCGCGATGACCGCCCACGCCGACCAGGCCCTGCCCAAGCCCACGCCCGTCCAGGCCGCCTGGCAGGAGATGGAGCTGGGCATGTTTATCCACTACGACATGAACGTCTTCAAGCCCGGCTGGGACCACCGGCAGTATGAGACGCGCCCAGGACCGGAGCTCTTCAACCCCACCAAGCTGAACACGGACCAGTGGCTGGAGGCCGCCCGCGCCATGGGCGCCAAGTACGCCGTGCTCACCGCCAAGCACGGGAGCGGCTTCATGCTCTGGCAGAGCGACCTCTACCCCTTCGGCATGAATCAGTCGCCGTTCCAGAACGGCCAGGGCGATATCGTGCGCGACTTCGTACGCTCGTGCCGCAAGTTCGGCATCAAGCCCGGCATCTACGCCCACATGGGCTGCAACGGCTACCTGGAGGTCGACAACCCCGGCCTGGTGAACCGGGGCCGCGGCGGCACGCCCGACGAGCAGGCGCGCTACGCCCGCATCTGCGAGGGGATGCTGAACGAGCTCTGGGGCCGCTACGGCAAGCTCGCCGAGATCTGGTTCGACGGCGGCGTGCTGGACCCCGACAAGGGCGGCCCAGACATGCTCTCCATCCTGCGGAAGCGGCAGCCCAATGCCACCGTCTTCCAGGGACCGGCGGCCACGATCCGCTGGATCGGCAACGAGGACGGCGTGGCGCCCTACCCCTGCTGGGCCACCGTGCCCGCCGAGCGCGACTACGCCGGTCCCGGCGACCCCGACGGCGTCCGCTGGCTGCCGGGCGAGTGCGACGTGCCGGTCCGTGCTGGCACATGGATGTGGGAGCCAAACACCGAGGGCCGCCTCTTCAGCGTGGATCAGCTCATGGATCGCTACTACCGCTCCGTGGGCCACAACTGCAACCTGCTGCTGAACGCCAACCCGGGGCCGGACGGGCTGATCCCCGAGGCCGATATGCGCCGCTACAAGGAGTTCGGCGACGAGATCCGCCGCCGCTTCGGCCGATGCCTGGCCCAGACCTCGGGCAGCGGCGCCGCGGTGGAGCTGCCGATGCGCAAACGCACACGCATCGATCATGTGATCACCATGGAGACGATCACGCAGGGCGAGCGGGTCCGCGAGTATGTCATTGAAGGGCTCGTGGGCGGGCAGTGGCGCGAGCTATGCCGCGGCGAGGCGATCGGCCACAAGAAGATCGACCGGTTCGCGCCGACCGAGGTGAGCCGGGTTCGCTGGCGCTGCCTCCGCTCCGTGGCCGAGCCTTCGCTGCGCCGGCTGGCGGTCTACTGCGTCGATGCGGCGCCGAAGGTGAAGCCATGAGTGAGACCTCCACACGTCCGTTTCGGGCGCGCCTCGACGAAGCCGCACAGCTGATCGGCCTTGGCCTGGATGGGGCCTCCATGCGCCGCGTCCTCCGGCTCTGCGAGGCGCCGATCCCCAGCGACGAGGCGTTGGACCACCTGCGGCTCTACAGCGAGACGCTCCCCAAGGGGCGCGAACCGGGCTTCACCGACGAGCAACGGTACCTCCACGCGCTGTGGGACCTCTTCGACCGCGGCCCGGCCTCGATCACGGTGAACTTCTCCATCCCGTTCCGCAGGCTCATCGCGGCCAAGCTCTTCCAGCAGTGCGGCCCGGCCTTCATCTGCGAGGAGCAGGTGCGGTTCAACTTCGGCCAGTTCATCACGGTGGGGCAAAACGTCTTCTTCAACCGCGGCGTGTTCCTGGACAGCAAGGGTGGCATCGCCATCGGCGACGACGTGGCGCTGGCCGAGGACGTCCGCATCTTCACCCACGGCCACTCCGAGGCCTCGCACATGGAGCGGACCTACCAGCCCGTCACCATCGGCAGCCGAGCCAAGGTCTACGCGGGCGCCACGATCCTGCCGGGCGTGACCATCGGCGAGGAGGCCATCGTCGGCTCGGGCTCCATCGTCTCGCATGATGTACCCGCCGGCATGGTGGCCGTAGGCGTTCCCGCCAAGGTCGTTCGCGAGCGCCGCACCGAGGGGCGCCACGGCGAGGACCTCGACCACCTCTGGCTCTTCTGAGCCTGCACCGAGCCACGAGGAGAGAACGCATCATGGCAATCTGGGTCTGGGCGCCGGCCGCCGGGCTGGCGCTCCTTGCGATGGGCGGCGGGCGACATCAAGTCCTCGGACGGGAGGCGGCAACCATGACGGGCATCACACTGACCCTCGACCGGACCACGCTGAACCCGGTCCGCGAGCCCGGCCGAACGGCAGCCCTGACGCTCACTGCCCAGTATGCCGACGGCATATCGCGGCGCCTGCCGCTGTCCGATGCGAAGCTCCAGGTGCGCACCGTGGCAGCCAGCGGCGGAGTCGCCGTGGCGCGCCTGGTCCGGGGACGCGTGGCGCCGCTCGAGGGCGGCGTCGCCGAGGTCGAGGCCGAGGTGGCCCGCAGCGGCAGGACCTTCCGCGCCTCGGCCCGCCTGGTCGTGCGGCCCTTCTATCGCGACTACCACCAGACGCTGGTCCTGAAGCTCTTCATGGGGATGGAGGGCAAGCCGGTGGAGCGCCTGGTATCCGATCCCATGTTCCAGAAGCCGAACGACGTGCTATGCACCTTCGAGCAGGCGCTGGAGGTGATCCGCAAGACCGACAGGCTGACACGCGGCATGCCCAAGATCATCTACCTCGTGGGCTGGCAGAAGGGCGGCCACGATCACGGCTACCCCTCGTGGGACGAGGTGAACCCCAGGCTCAAGCGCACCGAGGACGCCACCGCGCTGGAGAGCCTCCGCTGGCTCATCCGCGCCGCCCGGCGCTACCACACCACCGTGAGCCTCCACCTGAACATGCTGGACGCCTACCGCCAGAGCCCCCTGTTCGAGGAGTACGCGGCCCGCGACCTCTTCGCCCGCGAGGCAGACGGTCGCCTGCTGGTGGCCGGCATCCAGATGCAGGGCGAGGAGATGTACAACGTCGTCTACCCGCGCGAGTGGGAAGCCGGCCTGGCCCAGCGGCGGATCGACCTGCTCATCAAGAGGGTCCCGGAACTGGCCGCAGGTCATACGATCCACGTGGACGTCTTCATCGCCCAGCGGGCCGAATACGACCGCTTCCGTAGCGGTGACCCGGTCAGCCCCTGGCACGCCAAGCCGGAGAACGGTGGACTGACGCCCGACCGGTACGTAGAGACCCAGCGCAAAATCTTCCACTACTGGCGCGAGCAGGGCCTCGACGTGACCGGCGAGGGCATATTCTGGGCGCACCCGCCCGGCGAGGGGTTCACCGGCCTCCAGTCGATGAGCTGGTGGTACCCCGGCGATCCTGGGTACCAGATGCTGATCCCTGAGCGGCTCATGGCGCGCGGCCGCACCGACCGGGGCAGCGACGGCGACTTCCGCTTCGGCTCCAGCATGCATGGTGAGGAGATCTTCAAGGAGGACCTGCAGCGGCTACCCGGCTTCCTGGGCATGTTCTCCCGCGCCACCCTCCCTTGGGCCTACCTGAGCCGTCTGGAGCGGGAGCGGCTGGACGGCGAGACGCTCCACTACAGCGGCGGCGTGACCGCAGGCGTGGAGAGCGGCCGCAGGATCATCCGCAAGGGCGACTTCATCCTGCGCGACGACGACGACCTCTTCGTGCCGGCCGTCTGGAAGCAGCGCGAGATCATCGCCTACAGCCGCAAGGGCTACGCCGAGCGCACATGGCGGCTCCCCGATGAGTGGGCGGGCGTGGCCGCGGTCGATGTGCAGCCGATCACGCTGGAGGGTCAAGCCCCCGTCCGGAGGGGCGTCCCGGTGCGCGATGGGCAGGTGTGCTTGACCCTGGCGCCGGAGGGCGCGGTGGCCATCGTGCCGGCCGGGGCCAGGTAGCGCGCGGAGCCACGGCCGCAGGTATCCTTCCGGCATGGATTGTCCATGGCCTGGCTGACGTTTGGCTCGTACTTCCTTATCGGCACGCTGGCGACGCTCTTCCCGTCGGTCATGCCCGGCATCATCCGCGGGTTCGGCCTGAGCCTCGTCACGGCGGGGCTCATCTTCCCCGCCAACGCCGTCGGTAGCGTGCTGGGCGGGCTCGGGGCGGGCGCGGGCTCCGACCGGCTGGGCCGCAAGCCCTTCCTCTGCGCCGGGGCGCTGGTCTCCGGCGCGGCGCTGCTGGCGCTCTGGCACACGCAGAGCTGGCCCCTGTTTGTGGGGGCCTTCTTGCTGCTGGGGCTGGGGCAGGGGGCGCTCTCCAACAGCGTCAACGCCCTCGTGCTCGACCTGAACGCGACCCGACGCGGGGCCGCAATGAACGGCCTCCACGGCACATTCTCGCTGGGAGCCATGGTGTCGCCCTTCCTGATCCGGCTGGCGCTTGGGCCGGGCATGGAGTGGCGCCCCGTGGTGTTGGGCGCGGCCCTGGTCTGGCTGGCCTTCGGGCTGGCGACGCTATGCGTCCGTTGCCCGGTTCGAGCGCCTGCACCCATGGCGTCGCGCCGGCTCCAGTGGGACCTGCTCCGCAACCAGCAGTTCGCCATGATCTTCGCGGTCGGGTTCATCTACAACGGCGTCTCGTGGTCACTGCTGGGCTGGATCAAGGAGAGCCTGCACCGCTCCGGCGCCCGGCCCGAGTTCGGCTCGGCGCTGATCTCGATCTTCTATGTCGGGCTGGCCACCGGCCGCTTCGCCTGCGCGCGCTGGGCCGAGCAATGGACCTACGGCCGGACGCTGGTCATCTGCGCCGTGGGCGCCTCACTCACCTACCCGCTGGCCGTGTTCGGCGGCAGCCCGGCCTGGGTCGCGGTGGGCGTGCTGCTGGCGGGGCTCTTCCAGTCGGGCCTCTACCCCACGGGCCTCGCCTACGCCACGCGCCTCTATCCGGGGCTGGCGGGAACGGTCACCGGCACGCTCTCCGTGGGCATGACGGCCGGCGCGTCGATACCGCCCTGGTGGACCGGCGCCATCGGTAGCGCCGTCGGGCTCCCCGCCGCACTGCAGATCAACGCCCTGCTGCTGGCTCCCCTTACGCTCCTATGCCTCAGGCTGGCCGCACAGGAGCGCAAGGGGCAATCCAACTCGCCACGGACGTAGGGCCGCAGGAGGCCGCCCGTCACCCCCTCACCTCCTCCTGACGCCGGGCGCGGCATACCCCTTCGCCGCGTCGTCCAGCACCAGCACCCAGTCCAGCAGCTCGCCGGGCGTGGGCGTGTGGAACCGCTTCTCGCCCTTGGCCGCGAACGTGCCCGCCTGGGTCGCCTTGCCGGTGCGCGGGTTGAACCACCAGGCCTTGATGCGGGCCGCCTTCAGGGCCTCAAGCCGCACTGTGAAGGGCCTGCCCACCGGCGCGTAGACCATTGAGTAGGTCCGCTCCGTATCCCGCGTGGCGGCGAAGTGGTAGACCCCTGCCCCGGGCATGGCGCTGCGCACGGCGCCCTCCACCAGCACGTCGTCGGCCGGGACCCGGGTGAGGAAGGGCCGCGACTCCATCAGCGCGCGGCCATGCTGCATCTGGGCGGCGCCGGGCTGGAGGATCGCGTCATACCAGGGCATCAGCGGGTTGTTGATCGGCGGGCGCTCGGGGGCCCACATCTGCCAGACCGAGTGGTGCCCGTAGGTATGCCCGAAGGCGCCGTCGAAGATGTCCCAGTAGAGCGGCCGGCGCACGTCGGCGGAGACCGAGTGGCCCCGGCGGCCGGCGCTGAAGTCGACCGGGTGGTCTTCGTAGATCGGCTCGCCGTCGATGACGGGCTTCACGGGTAGCCGGTCGTAGTCGGCGCGGGTCTTCTCGTAGCGCCCCGTGTACTCCAGCACATGGCCGTTCTGGCGCATGTTGAAGTCGAGCCACGGCTCATCGTGGAGCCAGGTGGAGGAGCCGTTGGCCCCAGGCGGGTGGAAGGTCATCAGGTGCGCGCCGCCGTCGCCCCTCCGGAGGCCGCGCGCCATGGCACGGATGATCTCAAGCTGCTCCGGCGTCTCCACCGGCCGGTCGCCGCCGAGGACCCAGACCAGCGATGCGCTACGGTAGCGGCGGCCAAGCCACTCGCCGTAGGCCTCGGCGTTGGCGCGGTTGAAGATAGGCTTGCCGTCGTGCCAAAGGCTGCCCCAGGTGGGGAGCATCGCAACGACGATGCCCAACTCGTTGGACTTCGCGACGACCCAGTCGACGTTGCGGAAGTACTCCTCTACCGGCCGCGTCGGGTCGCGATCGACCAACGGCAGGTGGCCGTAGGCATTGGGCGCGCCGGTGCCGTCGAGTTCCGCCAGCGCAACCGCCTGCACCACCGTGTAGCGCAGGGCGGCGCGGTTCTGCAGGTACCTGGCCGCCTCCTCGCGGTTGAGGCGGTGGAAGAGCTCCCAGGCCGTGTCGCCCAGCCAGAAGAAGGGCTCCCCGTGCGTCGTCACCAGGTACCGGTGGTTCTCGCTCACCTTGAGGATCGGCGCGGGCGGCGCGGCCGAGGCCACCGATAGCCCCAGCGCGGCCGCCGCGCCCAGTGCGCCCGTCAGAGCTCCGCGTGTCGTCATGCGTTTTCCTTTCCTGTTCGCGTCACCGCCCGCCCAGCGTCAGGGCGAACAGGTCCGCGTCTCTGAGTTCCATGTTCAACCGCACTGCAGCCCCGGCGGGCGCCGCCGGCCCCGCCTTTCCGCGCCACCGCACGGGTAGCCTCAGGCCGTCGCCCGTCAGCGGGACGCAGTCGGCCAGGCCGCGCCCCTTCAGCGGCTTCCCATCGGCGCCCAGAAGCGCCACCCGGACCGAGCCGCCCGGGCGGATCGCCGCGTTGAGGGTCAGCGCACCGCCGCCGGCCGTGAGCGTCTGGGTCTCCAGCCGGCCGCCCCCGCTACCGGCCGAGGCCGAAGCGAAGCGGTCGCGCTTCAGCGTCACGCGGCTGTAGGCGCGCGGCTGTTTGCAGGCCACGAGGTTCTCCAGTTCGGCCTCCTGGTGCTTCAGGGGCGAGCCGGAGTAGTAGAGCCAGACCTCGTCGCCCTCCTCGATGAGGCCCTGCCCGATGTAGAGCGAGCCGCTGTCCCACGCGCCCGACGGGCCAAGCGGGATGAAGGGACGGTCGCGGTCCGGCCGCGCCCACTGCACGCCGTCGCCGCTGACCGCTAGGCGGATGTCGATCGCATCGATGCCCGGCCGCCGGTCATAGAGGCTGGGGAAGGCGAGATAGAGCCCCGCGTAGCGGCTGATCGCCGAGTTGTAGAGGTTGCTGCTGGGCGGGTCGGAGCCGTCGACGGCCAGCACGGGCTGAAGCGGCGGAAAGGGGCCGAAGTCGGCGCTCTCCGACCGGCCCACGTTGCCTGCCGCGCGGCCGAAGAGGACGAACTTGCCCTGCGTGGCGTCGCGGAATGCGGTGAACTGGCTGTCGGCGAAGGCGGCGCAGATGGGCTCGGGCAGTCGTGTCCAGTGGATGCCGTCCGGCGAGACCATGCCTGCCACCTGGTGCGGCGGTTGCCGATCCTGCCAGATGCCCTGCGAGACGGCCTTGTAGCGCTCGGCGGGCGGGGCTGCCGGGTCGATCCAGACGCAGGAGCCGTGAACCCGCGACCGCGACGCACCGGAGCCGACCTGCCGGAAGAGGATGTTGTTGCCGCGCCCCCCCTGGTACTCGGTGAGGCCCAGTTCGGGCTTCGTCCAGTGGACGCCATCGCGGGATTCGGCATAGCAGAACGACGTGTCATCAGCCGTGGGCCAGCCCGACACGTCGTAGCACTCATACCACATGCGGAACCGGGCGCGGCGGTCCACCACGCCCCGGTCCTTGAGCACGGTGAACCAGTTTAGGGTGGCGTTCTCCCAGGGCCGGTCCGCCTGGAGCGCCTTCTCACCCGTCTTGCGCGGCGGGTGGAGGCGCAACGAGATTCCTGACGAGCGCTCAATCAGCGAGGCGTCAACGAAGAGGCGCCGAACCGGGATGGGGCGGGCCGGCGCGGCCACACCCAGCGCGACCAAGGCGAGGATCATAGGGCCACCCACCCGAGCGTGAAGTGCCCACAGCATACCTACCGCGAGCCGCGCACGCGGCTGCCGCCAGCCTATCGCACGGAGCTGAGGATGAACTTGTCCGGGATCACCAGGGCCGCGCCCAGCTCCACGTTGAGGATCGTGGAGCCGGCTACCAGCACATGGTTTAGCTCAAGGCCCTCGCCGACATACGTGCCGTCCGCTATCATGGCGTCGGCCACTGAGCACTTCTTCTCCACCACGCAGCCGCGCCCGATGACGGCGTTGGGTCCGATGCGGCTCTCCGCGCCGATCCGCACGTTGTCACCAATGAAGACGGGAGCAACGAACTCAACACTAGGATGCGCGATGGCGCCTCGGCCCATGCGTATGCCCGGCCGCACCTCGCGTCCCGTCAGCGGCGCGGCGACCGCATCGCCCTGCAGCACGGAGAACTGGGAGGCGAGGAAGGCCGTGTAATCGGCAAAGGAAAGCGACGTTCCGCACCGGACCCGCCGGCACCGGGCATCCAGCGTGGCCGCGGCAGCCTCGCGGTCGGGGCAGCCCGTCAGGCTAGCAAGCGAGCCGGATGTGACGATGGCCCAGCCGGTCCAATCGTCGCCGTCGGCTCGGAGCAAGATGCCCGCCGTCTCGCCGGCCACGTCGTCGGCCGCGACGCCGGGGGCCTCATCGGCGTGGGCCAGCCATACCACCTCGCCCGGCTCGCCGGCCTCCCGCGCTACCGATGCGTAGGTCTCAGCCGGCGCTGCCACAACGAACTTGAACCGGCATCCCCAGCGGGCTCCATCGCCCAGCAGGTCACTCCAACGGCGCCCCAGCGGCTCGGAGATGAAGGTGAGGCTGGTCGCGCCGAGGCTGACAAGCCGCTCGACCACATGCTGCGCAAAGGGCCTATCGCCCAGCGGAAGCAGGAGGTCTGAGGCTGTCTCCTGGGCGCCAGGAAAGAGCGACGGGCGACTCGGCACGACGACCACGGCTCGCATACTTGCTCTACCCCCTGCCGGCATCGGCGTCAGGCCGATACCAAGCGATTCTCCATAGGAACACCACGTTCCCGATCACGTAACGCTTCCAGAGGCGGCCCGGTTCCTGTAGCAACCGGAAAGCCCACTCGAAACCGACGTCGCGCACCCATTGCGGAGCGCGGCTCACGCGGCCCGAGAAGAAGTCAAACAGGCCGCCCACCCCCATGCCCACACGGGCGCCAGCCTCGGCCAGGTGCTCCGCGACCCACTCATCCTGCCGCGGCGCACCCATGGCGACCAGCAGCAGCGAGGGCTGCACGCTACGGATGGCGGCGATCACCTCCGGCTCCTGCTCGGGCGGGAAGTAGCCGTGTTGCACTCCGGCCACTCGCAGGCCAGGGTGATGGGCCTCGATCCAATCGCGGACGCCGTCGGCCACGCCCGGCTTGCCGCCCAGCAGATAGACCGAGCGGCCGGCGGCCTCCATCTCGGCGCAGAGCCGCGGGAAGAGGTCCGTGCCGTTCACATTCTGGCGGATGGGCTGCCGCTTGAGCTTGCCGGCGATCTTCATGCCGATGCCGTCTGCCAGGACGACGGCGGCGCGGGCAAGGACGCCGCGATAGTGGGCATTCACGGCAGAGATATTTGCGCAGTCGGCGTTGACAAAGCAGACGTGCGTGGGCGTCGTCCCGGCCATGTCGGCCATAAGCCGGTCGATGGCGTCGGCCATGGTGTAGTTGTCGATGCGGATGCCCAGAAGGCTCACGGTCTCCGGGACCTCGGTATCTTCGGAACCGTAGACGAGGACCGGAACGGCTCGAAGCGCGATGCCGACGTCGGTTCGCAGTCCTGCACCCGACTCGTACTCGGCGTCCGAGGCCGCCTCGCCCTCGAAGTCGATGTTGGAGCGGCTGCGGATCCAGTGGAGGCACACCAGGCCGGGACGGGCCGAGCAGGTGCGCCGGTAGAGCCTGTCGCGCACCGCGGGACCGACATTGACGGGGCGTGGACCCACAAAGGACATATCACCGCGCAGGATGTTGAACAGGGCGGGAAGGCGATGCAGCCGAAGGGCACGGACGATGCGGTGGGGCCCGACCACCGGAATAGCGAAGGCGAACTCATCGAACGGCTCACACCAACGGCCCAACTGGGGATACCGCCGCATGGGGCCGTACACAAGCCGGAGCAGCAGCAGCAGGGGCCACAGCACGAGGAGTTGCGCAGTCGCCAGCAGGATGTCGAAGCCACGCTTCAGCCATGTTTCGCACTGACCGGCTACACGATGCGCGAAAACGCTCCAAGCCCTGCGGGCGGAGCGTCGCACACGGTCCTTAGGATCGCCAAAACGGAGGAGAGGGTCGACCTCTCCTCCGGACTGGCCTGGCTCCCGGCTCATCTCAGTAGGCGCCTTTGCCCATGAGAACAGCCGGGACCGTCATCACCAGCAGCTTCAGGTCCAACAGGAAGCTCTGGCTCTCGATGTAGCGCACGTCCAGCTGCACCTGCTCGGGGAAGGGAATGTCGCCACGCCCCTCGACCTGCCAGATACACGTGAGGCCGGGCTTGATCTCCAGGCGCCGCCGGTCGCCCAGCGTGTAGAGGGCCACCTCGCGGGGTACCGGCGGGCGGGGCCCCACCAGCGACATCTGGCCGGTGAAGACGCACCAGAACTGGGGCAGCTCGTCGATGCTCAGTTTGCGGATGATCCGGCCGATCCAGGTGATGCGCGGGTCGTTCTTCATCTTGAAGGTCACCGCGTCGGCGCCGTGGTCGTTCTGCTCGATCAGCTTGTCCTTCAGCGCTTCGGCATTGGTCACCATGGAGCGGAACTTGGGGAAGCGGAAGTGCGTCCCGTGCCGGCCCACGCGGGTCTGCCAGAAGAGCACCGGACCGCGGTCGGTGAGCCAGATGCAGAGGGCCACGATGCCGAAGATCGGCGACAACAGCAGCAGCGCGAGAGCCGAGCCGACGATGTCGATGGCGCGCTTCAACGTCTCGGCAAAGAGCACCGTGTTGCGGAAGGCGGCCATCCGGCTCTTGGCCCGAAAATCCTGCAGCCTGCGGCGCCAGACCGGGTTGTCGTAGCGGCGGCTCAGGTCGTCCACCATCTCCGACCGGGATTGCTCCACCGACGGGAGGTTCTTGATCTCTTGTGCCATTGTAGTCATGTCCTGCACCGCCTTTGCCCTTACCGGAATCGCTGCAGTATCGCGGCACAGCGTTACCGCTGCATTACCGTCGCCCTGCGGCGTCTTCCAGCACAGCGAGCGTAGCGGTAGCGGCTCGCTTCCAACTGAACTGCCCGGCCCGATGAAGCCCCGCAGCGCGGAGTTCGGCCTGCCGCGCGGGGCTCTCGGCCACGCCGCGGATCGCCGCCGCCATGCCGGCAGTGTCTTCGGGATCAAACATCACCACAGCGTCGCCGCCCACCTCGGGCAGCGAAGAGGCCCTGGAGCAGGCCACGGGAGTGCCGCACCCCATGGATTCTAGAAGCGGCAGCCCAAAACCTTCATAGAGCGACGGAAAGACGAAGAGATCGGCCCCTCGGTAGAGGTCCGGCACGGCGGCGTCGGGCACAAAGCCCAGGAAACGGATGCTCCCGGCGCAACCCGAGGCCTCAGCCGCGCTATGCACAGCCTCGGCTCCGGACCAGTCGCTACCGGCGAGCGCAAGCGTGTGACTGGGCAGGGCGCCTGCGGCCTTGAGCTGGGCGAAGGCCTGGATGAGCCGAACATGGTTCTTTCCGGGATGCTCGATGCGGCTGATGTAGAGCAGGTAGGGCCCGGTCAGCCCGAAATGTGCGGCCACAGCGGCCTGGGCCGCTACCCGGTCGCCGGGCGTGTAGACCTCGGCATCGGCAGCCTCCGGGATGACGACGATGCGATCCTCCGGCACGCGGGCGTGCGCTACCACGTCGAGCTTGCTGCACTCGCTGACGGTGATGGCCCGTGTCAGCCGCCGGCAGAGCGCCGGCAGGGCGCGCCGGATGTAGAGGTCACGTACGGCGTCGTACTTGCCGGGCACGTGGAGGATGCTGAAGTCGTGGATGGTGCCCACGGTGGGACAGGGGCACAACCAGGGCAGGCGCCGATTGCCGGCAGGCAGGAATAGCACGTCGTAGCCGCGCCGGGCGCAGAGCCGGCCCAGCGCCGCCACGTGCCAGAGCAGGTTGGGCCGGATGCCCCGAAGCTCCGGCGCCAGCGAGACGGCTCCGATCTTCGAGCCGCCGGGCACGAAGATATCCAACTCATCGGCGTAGGCCATCACCTCGAACTCGTGCCCGGTCTCCATGGCAGCAAACTCGCGGATGAGGCTTATGGTGTACCGGCTGATGCCCGACTTGCCGCCGTCGGCGCCGCAGGTGCTGATGCCTATCTTCATTTGGGGCCTCGCACGGACTCATGCCGATCCAGAACCATGCGCTGGCCGGTGGTCACATCCTTGCTGCCTGACGCGATGCGCGCCTCGCCGTGGACGTGCCCGCGGTGGTACGCCCAGGAGTAGACCCAGCGCCGCGCCGGGGTCTCCAGCAGGCCGCGCCAGTCGCCTGCGGCCACGTGCGGTCCGATATCCCGCACCGTAGCCGCCAGGGCGCGGCGCAGGGCCGTTGCCGACGTGTCGCGCCCGCCGTAGATAAAGGCGTCGGCCTCGCCCTCGATGAAGCGTCGGCCGGTGAGCTGCGTCAGGGTGTAGTTGTGCGAGTGCATCACGACAGACTCCGGCACATAGCGAACCACGAGGCCTTCACCCGCGGCCCAGTGGCCCCACTCTGTGTCCTCGGAGCCCCAGGCGTCGGTGTAGAAACTGCGCCGCTCCCAGGCCGACCTGCGCATCCCCGCAAGCGGGAACGACAGCGTGATCCACTCCGGACCGGGTCCCGAGGGCGGAAAGCTGATCGCATAGTCGCGGCGCACCCAGGTGTCGGCCTCCGGCCGGGGCAGCTGCCGGGCGTAGGCGGCCACCACGGCGGGGTCATCGAACGCCGCCACCAGGTTTCCCAACGCGCTCGGGTTCAGCGGCACCACATCGGAGTTCTGCAGGACCACCAGCTCCGTGGCGACGGACGCGATGGCGTCGTTCAGCACCGCGCCGGGGTAGTAGTTGCCTGCGGGGATCTCGACGAGCCGGCAGGGATACTGCCGCACGATCTCCAGCGTACGATCCGTAGAGCCGGAATCGACCACCAGCAGCTCGAAGTCGCGGTAGTCCTGCGAGAAAAGCCCGGAGAGCGCCTGGGCGATCACCCAATCCGAGTTCTTCGCCCGCATGATGACGGTGACGCGCGGGGCGCTCATGCGCGTGCCCCCTGCGTCCGCGCACGGTCCGCGTCATCGATGATCCGGCTCATATGCACGGTCTCATGGCTCCGCAGGAACTCCAGGATCCGCTGGAACGAGGCCAGCTTGTCGCACAGGTAGAGCGTGATGGGGTGGATGATCATATTGGAGACCGCGCCCTTCTGCTCATTCTCCCGCAGGCCGTCCAGCACGATATCAGTCCACTCCTCCACCTCGTAGGAGTCCGGGCCGAAGTCGTCGGACCAGTTGTATCGCTTCTGCCACCATGCCACCCACTCGCGGGTGCGCTCCGCATGGTAGAGGTGCTCGTGGTCCGGGATGATATTGAGCGGGTAGTTATAGATGCCCGCGGGGTGTGCGATCGGGCCGCAGCAGTCCCGCTTAACGCCGTCGGAGCAGACGCGCATATCTGCGCCGGCCAGTGCGCGCTCGGTATGGCGGCCATGCATGTACATGTGGTTGCGCCAGACGCAGGCGGTGCGTCCCGTCTTCTGCTTAATAATGGCGGCAGTCCGCCGCGCATCCCACCGCTGGAACCAGAGCGGACCGTTGTAGCTGCCCAGCGCCTTGTTGCAGACCCGGTGGAAGAGCGTGTTCTGGAAGCAGTCCCAGTTGTGCCCGCCGATCTCCACCAGCGGGCTCTTGGTCAGCGGCTTCAGGTCCTCCCACTCTTCGGCGAAGCACTTGCCTGACATGAAGAAGGTGGCCTTGACGCCGGCCTCCTCCAGCAGCTTGAGGTAACGGCACGCCACCTGGATCTCGGTGATGTCGCAGTGCTGCTGGTTGCCGGTGCGGAGGCTGCTGTGGTGGATGTCGCCGGTCAGGCAGATCATGCGGAGGGGCCTTCCATGGCGAGGCCCAGCCGCTCCAGGGCCAGCCCGAAGTTCACGTCGCCGTAGCGCCCCCACGCGCCAAGGTAGGCTGCGCGCAGGTCGTCGGCGGCGGTGGATGCGGCCGAGAGCATGCTCCAGGCAGTGGACCGGTAGGCCCCATCTTCCAGGTCATACGCGATGACGGGGAAGAGGATGGGCATGGCGCCGGCCATACCGGCCGTCAGCGCGCCCAGGGCGGCGTCGAACGGGAGGCCCTGCACCGGCGTCTCGCGCTTCAGGACGTTAACAACCTTTCGGGCGATCTGGCGTAGCGTGTCGACGCGATCGAACGCCTCGTGGGCCAGTGCGCGGCGGGGGTACGTGGCCCATGTCAGCCCCTCGGCTCCCAGCCGCAGCGCCTCGCACTCCAGATGCACCGGGGCCAGCGCCCGGCGTAGCTCGCGCATCCAGGCGACGGGGTCGCGGGAGAGGTAGGCGGCGTAGTTCGGCCGGAAGCGGAACTCCACGGCCTCATCGTAGAGGGCGCGAAAGTCGGGCGCCACGTCGGTCCGGGTCTGCATGCGCCGCTGCTTCTCGGCGTAGCTCCAGTGGTAGGCCCGCCGGAAGAAGAGGAGCGCGTCTCCGTAGCCGATGATGGCCTTTACGGCATGCTTCACCATGACGCGCCGGTCGGCGTCGGTGGGCGCACGGCGCTGCAGGAGGTAGTCGTTGATGACGAGCAGCGTACCCCGGTTCACCAGCAGGTTCCGTACGTCGTAGGCCACGATAGCGCCCGGCGTGAACCGCGTGAGGGAGGGCACATAGTCGGCGTCGCCCAGCAGCGTCTTGTGGCCGAAGCGCATGTCGTGCCACATGACAAGGCATGGAGATACGGCCAGCGCGCCGTCGGTCACTACTCCGGCGTCCAGGCCGATGCCGTGCGCCTCCGACAGGGGCTTCAGGGCCTCGTCAGCTTTGCGCTTCAGCGCCTGCGGGTCGCCTGCGCCGGAGCGGGCGATAAGCAGGAAGTCGAGGTTGTTGTGCGGCCGCTCGCCGCCAGGAGTGGCCTCCACGCCGCCCTCGCCCCGGCCGTAGCCGCCGATGAGCACAACCGCGCGATAGGTCGCAGGGTCAAGCGCCGCCGAACAGGCCTCGGCCGCCTCGGTCACCAACGCGGTGATCCGCTCCTCGACCTCGGGGCTACCGTACCGCGTGAACCGGCCCCACCGCTCGTTCATTGCCCGTCTCCTTTGCCCGCCAGGCCGCGCAGCAGCGCCAGCAGGTCGCGTACATGCCGGTCCGGTCGGAACCGCTGCTCCCACTCTTTGCGGCCCGCGGCGCCGAGCCGGGCGGCCAGCTCGGGCTCGCCTGCGAGCCTGTCCATGGCCTGCGCCAGCGCCGCCGGGTCGTTGGGCGGAACGGCGACGCCGTTCCGGTCCGGGGTAAGCCACTCGCCCGTTCCGCCTACCATGGTCGCGATGACGGCCGTCGAGCGGCTCATGGCCTCGGGACCCACCAGTCCGAAGGTCTCCGGTCCGCGGCTCGGGAAGACCACGAACCCAGCCCTGGCGTAGGCTCGGGCCAGGCCTGCGTCGTCCGCCTTCCCGGCGAAGTCGACGCGGCCGCCCAGTCCCAGCGCCGCGGCCTGGGCGCGGTAGGTCTCCTCGAACTTCCCGGTTCCGTGCACCAGGAGCCGAACGGGCTTCCGACAGAGGGCCAGCGCGTCCAGCAGCGTGTCGAACCCCTTGGCCATGGCGCCCAACTGACCCACGAAGAGGGCCAGGTCCGGCTGCGGCGCCGGTGGATCGGCCGGAGGAAGCGGCTCCGTCGTGTAGAGCGGAAGGACATGCGTGCGGGCCTTGTCGAACCCGTGCGCGGCGATGTGGCCCGCCATGTAGCTGGAGCCGACCACGAAGGCTGCCAGACCCTTGTTGGCCGCCTGTTCGCGCAGCACGCTCCACGGCCCCACGAAGCGCAGGCCGCCATCCTTCACCAGGCCGCCGTGGCAGGCCAGGCAGCCCGGCCCCACGGTGCGGGTGCAGGTGCGGCGCCCACGGGCCGTATACTTGTGCTCGCGGGTGCAGAAGAGGCGGTGGTCGTGGAAGAAGCGCGCCACCGGCGCCGGCCCCTGCTCGAAGGCGCGAACCGGTGCGATGCCGCTCAGCCGGTGAATGTAGACCACGTCGGGTTTGAGCGCGACGAGCTGGCTCGGGATGTCCACCATGGGGAAGGCGGCGTCGAAGGCCTTGGTGAATGCCGGGTCATGGTCGGCCGCAACCGAGTACATCAGCGTGGAGTGGACGCCGAACTCGCGGAACAGGACGGCCGTGTCGCGCACATAGCGCTCACAGCCACCCGTCAGACCGGCGATCTCATTGACCCAGAGCAGGCGCATGGGGGAGTTCCTTGTTCCGACGCTACCGTCAGGTTCCGCGTCGCGGGCGTTGCGCGATGGCGTCTTCGTAGATGCCCACGAGCTTGCGGGTCACAACATCCCAGCCGTACTCCGCCGCAGCCCTCGCCTTGCCTCGGGCGGCCATGGCGGCGCGCAGGGGCCGATCCGAGAGCGCTCGGGCGAATGCGGCCAACACCTGGGCCTCGTCATCGGGGTCGAAGAGCAGCCCGTCGGCGCCCTCCACCACAAAGGAGGGAATGCCGCCCACCCGGCTGGCGACCACGGGCAGGCCGGCGGCCCATGCCTCCAGCACCACGATGCCGAAGGGCTCGTGGACCGAGGGCAGGGCGAAGAGGTCGGCTGCGTGGTAGGCGTTCACCAACTCGTGGCTGGCCGTATCCAGGCCGGGTATGAGCGTCAGGTGGCCGGTGAGGCCCTGCCGCTGGGCATAGGCCTCGATCTCCTGCCGGTACGAGGCGTTGGTCACATGGCCGATGAGCACCAGGTGCGCCGTGGGATCCAAGCGGCGGATCTCGGGGAGCAGGCGCAGCAGGAGCATCTGGTTCTTTTGCACGTCGATGCGCCCCACGGTGAGGATGACGGTGGCCTCGGCCGGAATGCCTCGCCTTGCGCGGAACCCCGCTCCGTCGCCTACAGCAAACCGCTCCGAGTTGACGCCGTTGGGCAGCAGCAGAACGTTCTTGTGCGGGTAGCGCGCCTGCACGGCCTTCTGCTCACCGGCGCCCACGCAGAGGATAGCCGAGGCGTCCTCCATCACACGGTTGCTGCCCACCCACATCCCCAGGACGCGCCCCCACTCCAGGGCGCCGCGGCTCGGCTCGGTCCAGGTGGCCGCCTCGCCTCGGGGCACGTCATAGACGCCGCCGTGCAGCGAGACTACATACGGGATGCCCCGCTTCAGGGCCACGTGGCGGCCGATGCCTCCCAGCCGCTTCTGGGTATGCAGGTGGATGACGTCGAGACCAGGCCACTCCTTCAGGGCGCGCATGAGCTGGAAGGAGAAGAGGTTGCCGCCCTTCTTGTCCAGCTGCTGTCGGGCTTCGGCCCGCAGGCCCAGGTAGGGGTAGAAGTAGGGGTAGCGGTGGACCTGGACGCCGTCGATCTCCTCTTCATTGGTGGAGGCCAGGGCGTTCGGGCAGGCGATGAAGGTGTCATGCCCCATGCCCAGCAGCCGCTTGCTGGTCTCTAGGACGACGGTCTCGGTGCCGCCCCACTCCTCCCGCACGAACCTGCGCGGGACCTGGGCCACTCTCATTCGACTGCTCTCCCGTCACACATCGCGCGTCATGTATAGCCGGCCCACACGGTTCAGCAGGGCTCCGGCAACAGGCCTCGCCGCGGCCGCGAGGCGGTCGGCGGCGTGCCGGGCATCGGCTCGGCGCGTGAACCGGCTGCGCAGCACCAGCACCGAGGCATCCATATTATGGGCCAGAAGCTCGGCCTCGACGCCCTCCTGCACCGGGCTCGCCAGCACGAGGATCACAGTGTACGCCGCAGACGCCTCGCCGAGCAGGCGCGCCATGCGTTCTGAGGCCAGCGAATCCGGCTCCATGCCATGTCCGCCGCGGGTAAGGAGCGAGACGCCCTCGATGCCGGTCTGGATGATGGAGCCGGGCAGTGCGCCTTCGGACGCCAGCGCCATGGCCAAGCCCGCTTCGGGCGCGTCACCGGCCCAGAGGGCCATGCCCGGCATCGACTCCGACCGGGCGTCGATGACAAGCACTCGCTCGTCCTGCCGTGCCAGGCTGACGGCCAGGTTCTGCACCGCCGTGGTGGCGCCGACGCCGGCCGTGGGCCCTGCCAGCAGGATGCGGGCGCCCTCCTGCGGGACGGCCTGCCGGAGCCGCCTCGCGGCCATGCTATACCGGTCGGCCACCGGCTGCGGCGGCATCCAGGGCTCCGAGGCGGGCAACCTGCAGGCGGGCACGGAGCCCAACGGCTCCAGGTCGGTGTGTAGGCGCGCCTCGGCGGCGGAGCGCACGGTACGGTCCATCGCCTCCAGGCCGCCCACGAGAAGCAGGCCGACCAGGAGGCCGACCATCAGGATGCCCGCCGCCAACATCATCTTGTTGGACTTCACGGGGCGCTTGGGCACGTCGGCCTCGGTCACCGTCCAGAAGTCCATGCCCACCAGATCTTCAACGCGTCGCGCCTGGGAGAGCCGGTCCTCAAGCTCCTTGCGCTCCACCTCGTGCGCGGCAATATTGCGCGACAGGGCATCAAATTGCCTCTGCTGAGCGGGGATGCGGTCCAGCAGCAGTTGCACCCGCCCCCGCGCCGCCGCCAGCGAACGTACGCGCTCCGCCACGGCCACCTTCTGCAACTGGATGTCGAGGCTTCGGATCAGCGTCTCCCGCAGCACGGGCATGCTGGGCGCGTCGCCGCCGGACTGCGGGATCACGGTGCTCTTGAGTCTCTCAAGCTCCTCGCGCCAGCCGCGATCCCTGACCGTATCGACAGCGGCGATCTTGGCCTTCTCGTGGGCGGTGGCGGCCCGCTCGTAGTCGGCCTCAGAGATTGCGCCGATGTCGAGCAGCATCTTATAGCGCGCCATCTCCTGGGCACGGAGGCGCAACTCGGCTTCGTCGACCCGCACCTTCTTGTCGTCGGCGATGGCCTCCTTCAGTTGCTCGATGCGGATCTTGATGTCGCTGAGCGTTTCAAGCTCGCGTATAGACTTGCTCTCCTTGGAGACCCGCTCCTTTAGCTCGGCGACCACCTTGTCCAGCTGCGCCGACTGCTGCTCTACCGTCTTGCGGTCGGCCTCTGCCTGCTCCAGGAGTACACCGTAGTTGTTGTACTCCTCCAGCAAGGCGCGCGACTGCTTCTCGATATCGATGATTCGGTTCGATGCCGTGAAGGCCTCCAACTGGGCGTCACCGGCCTTCAGGGCGGCCCTCACGGCGGCCAACTGCCGCTGCAAGCTGGCGATGCGCCTGGCCGCGTCTCGCCGGTCGCCGCTTCGGTAGCGATCAATGAAGACCTCGCGCATGGCGTTGGCCATCTCCGCTGCGCCCCGGCCCGTCCGCCACTCGGCGCTGATCCGCATGAGCGTGGTGTTCTTGATGACCTCCACGTTCAGGGCCTTGCCGATCAACTCGATAGGCGACCCGAAGCCGAGGCGTGAGCGAACCTCCTCAACGTTGGCGCGGGTCTTCACCGTGTCTTTGAGCGTGATCACGATGGTCTTCTCGTCGGCGTCCTTGCTCACCTCGGCGCTGGGGCGGAAGCGGATCAGCGTCTCGGCCTGGTAGGTGCTGGATGCCAACTGGGCGCTCAGCGACATGGCGACCATGCCCGCGCCCGCCGCGCAGACGGCCAGGATGGGCAGCTTCAGGATGACGCTCACTGCCGTGGCCCGCAGATCGATGCGGGGCCCACGGCCGGCGGCAGGTGCGGTCTCTTGCGGCTTGGACATGGCCTGGCCTTAACCCTCCGGGGCCGGCTGCGGTTCGACGACGGCCCCCCGCCGGCGCAGCATGCGGGCAAGAACGAGGTTCTTCTCCGACGGGTCGGTGAAACCCAACCACAGCACCGCCAGCGCAGCGCCCATGCCCGGCAACGCCAGCAATGCCACCTCCCACAGCCGGTGGGGAGGCCAGACGGCCCGCAACGCAAGCGAGACGCCCACCTGGACGACTGCCGCCGCCATTCCGGGCGCGACCACCCGGCGCAGATACTGCGG
Organism: uncultured Chthonomonas sp.; assembly: GCA_903951425.1. Lineage (GTDB taxonomy): Bacteria > Armatimonadota > Chthonomonadetes > Chthonomonadales > CAJBBX01 > CAJBBX01. Next base: position 2,262 of record CAJBBX010000009.1, on the reverse strand, counting down.
GCCGGTCACGGAGTGGACTCGGCAGGCATACCCGGTTGCGTAGAGCAGATCACCGATGATCGTGGCTAGAAGAGTACCCGCCGCCACGCCGGCCATGCCAAACGGCCGCACCAGAAGCAGGCTGAAGCCCACGTTCAGGACCATCCCCACCACCTGCGCACGCGCCGAGAAGGCGTGGTGCCCGCCCATGACGAGTACGATGGCGGCGACCATCTGGGGAACCGAGAGCCACATGGCGGTGACCAGCAGGGCCATGGTCGGCGCCGCCCAGGCATAGGCCGGACCTACCCAGAGCGTGAGCAGGTCTCGAGAGAAGGAAGCCGCGGCCGCGGCGGGCAGGCATGCGCCCACGAAGGCGAACTTGGCGGCGTTGAGGAGTACGAAGCGGATCTTCTGCTCGTCGCCTTCGCCCTTGAGCATTGCGACCACCGGCGACATCGCGTTCACGCCCTGCTTGGTGAGGAGGTAGACCGCCTCGGCGATCCGCAGCGCCACGGTGTAGGCCGCCACGGCGGAAAGGGGCAGGAAGAGCTTCAGGATCACCGGGTCGGTGCGCAGGCGCACCAGAGCGGCCACGTTCACCACCAACTGCGAGAGGCTGAAGGAGGTCATCTCCCCCAGTAGCGAGCGGTCAGCCAGGCGCGGCGACACCCGGAGGCAGGGCACGAGCAGGAAGGCCAGGACGACGTAGGCCGCGTACTCGGCCAGCATGGCGGCCAGGTTGGCCCAGGCCAGCGCCACCACGCCCCCGCCGGCGCTCAGGGTCAGCACCGTCAGGACGGCGTAGAGCGCGTTGCCGACGATCTGGATGATGTTGACCACCCAGATCTTCTGGTCGCCGAAGAGGACCCCCTGGAATAGGCCCAATGGCAGCGCCAGGATCACGTTGCGGAAACCCAGGATCCAGAGGATCGCCAGTGCGCGGGCGTGCTGCTCGGCGGGAATGGCGAAGACGCGGTTGAAGAACGCCGCCAGCAGGGCGATGCAGAGCGCGCCCACCAGTCCCAGGCCCAGATAGACGATGGCCAGGGTGCTGACCATGCGGTTGCGCCGCTCGAAGTCGCCGGCGCCCCGGCACTCGGCCACGTACTTCACCGTGCTGGTGGCGAAGCCGCAGTCCATGAGCGCCACGAAGCCCAGAACGGCGAAGACGAGCGACCAGAGGCCGAAGTCCTGCGCGCCCAGGCGGCCGACCATGAAGGGCGTCAGCGCCAGCATGATCACCATGTTCACACCGAACCGCAGGTAGCTGGCTCCGGCGTTCAGGGCGAACTGCGCGCTGCGCGAGGTGCGCTCGGTCATGCCTGGACCCCCATAGCCGCCGGGCGGGCGGCCGCTTCGCGGCTCCTCAGCTGCTCCACGAGGCCCACCGCCAGGCCTGCGCAGATGGAGTACATGAACGTGACCGGTGTGATCCGGAACACCCACTCATAGAAGCCGCTGATGTGCAGGGCCACAGCGCCCAACGCAAACGCGCACAGCAAGCCTGCCTCCAGCCCACGTCGCCGCAACGCCGGGATCAGGGCCAGACCCAGGAAACGGAGCAGTATGACTATGAACACGTACTTGGCCCCGTAGCCCATCTCCGCCGCGGTCAGATTGTAGATGTGGTGGCAGACGCCAGCCTGCTCTTCGTCCTCCATTACGGAGACGAACCCGCTGTACCGAGACTGCTTCGTGAGAACCTCCGGGAAGTTGTTCGGGCCCACGCCGAACATGCGGTCATCGGCCATCCGCGTAGCTGCCATGTTAAACTCGTTGCGGGCCTCCTCGCTGCTCTCCGGCGCGCTCTTCACCCTCTCCATGATGCTCTTGGCAGCCAGGGCCCCGCCGATGCAGACCAGGATGACGGCCGCGGCCGTTGCGATCCGGACCCGCCTGCCCGGCAGACGGATGTTGGCGTAGGCAATGGTCCCCATGAAGGTGCCTATGGAGAGGAGCATACCCAACCGAGAGAAGGTCGCCTGAGATGCGGCGATCAGGCCCAACGCCACCAGCACTGATGCGGCCGCCCCGCGAGGCGTCAGGGTCGGGTCACAGAGGCCCAGCATCACAACCACCGGCAGGAACTGGTTGATGTAGAGGGGCAGCGTGTTGGAGTGGTCGAACGGGCCCGGCACGCGGTACATGTGGTGCAGGTACTTCTGCTTCAGCGCCATGAAGACCACGTAGACGGCTGTGATGATGAACCCGCGCCAGACGGCCGGCCCCTCGAAGCCTGCCCTCATCACCTGCACCACGGCCCAGAAGATCACGAACCCG
>CAJBBX010000008.1 GCA_903951425.1 uncultured Chthonomonas sp. | reverse complement strand
GGACAGGCCGGCGGACGCGTCGTCGAAGGTGATCCGGCGCTGGAGCTACGCGGCTTGCGTCCGCTGACACGGAGCGGGGCGGGCCCGGACGCCGTCCGGATCGACCTGCCCAAGGAGGCCCAGGGCTTCGTCTCGGCCATGATCTACCCGATGAAGGACGGTCGGCCCGGTAACGCGGCAGGCAAGCCGGTGGCGCCTTCGGCGACCTGCGTGGAGGCGGTCGGCCTCGCGGGTCCGTGGGAGCTACACGCCTTCGCGCTGCAGGTGAACAACGGCGAGGGCCTGTATGTCGGACGGTACTTGCGCGATGCCCGTCGTCTGAACTACATCGTGAACAACAGCGCCGACCGCGCGTCCTTCCGGGTGCGCCTGTCAGGCGCCGGGCCGTCTATCGTATGGATATACAGCCCGGCGGACGGCAGCATCCAGCGTCGCTCCGCTCCCGCAACTCTGAGCATGAGGCCATTCACAAGTCTGTTCGTTGTGGAGGGACCCAAGCCCGCCGGGCAGGTTCCATCCGCGAAACGCCTGCGGCGGCGTTGCTAACCGGGGGGCATGTGCGCGGTCGGCACTCCGTGCAGAACCGGGACTCAGGCCGGTCGTCGGCACCGTCGGGCAACCGACTTACCTCACTCGATACACCTCCACCCGATCCACGATCATCGATGCGCCGCCGGTCCAGTTCACCCGGGTCTCCAGCGGACCGCCCGAATGCACGAACTCCACGGGCACGGCCCGCCACTTCCCCACAGGTAGGTCGCCGGCGGAAACCGTTCTGACCTTCAGTGTCCAGGATCCGCCCGCCACGATGGCGTCGAGTACACAGGTCGGACCAGACCCATGGCCTGTCCGCTTCAGCCGAAAGAGTGCCACGTACCAGCCGGCCGTGAACGAGCGGTAGGGTCCATGAACCAGGAAGCCGGGCTGTGTCTCGCCCTTCACGGCCGCCCGCACGCGCCCGCCGGAGGCGGCAGGGTCTGCTGCTTCCGAGCCTACGATATGGGGCAAACCTTCAGCCTCGAACAGCGAAACGAAGCGGGTGCGCGGCAGCGACGGGCCGGTGCAGAGCTCAGAGCGAGGTGTGATCAGCATCGTAGAGGCGCATGATCGGATCCCGAACGCACCGGATGCGCGAACCTCGACCCGCTTGCCGCTTGTCACGCCGGTGACCGCGGCCTCCACCTCCTGTGCCGGCTTGACGGTGAGACGCCCGGGCTCGACAACTCCGTGGCCGCCGCCCGGGCTGAGTGAGAGCCGCACTGATTGGGGCCGCGAACTCAGGTTGCGAACCGAGACCGGAATGCGCGTGGTGCTTCCCTCGATGGCGCAGAGCGTTTCAGGTATGGACACGGACACCTGCCTGCGCTCCATATCCTGCCGGCAGAGCGCTGCAAGGTGCTCGGGCAAGACCACCACGAACCGTGGGCCAAGGCGGCGCATCACCTCTTGCAGAGCGGGCAGATCGTAGAACCAGTTGCATGCGAACGCGTGGAGGAAGCCTGGACCGGCACTCGGCGCGATCTCTCGGATCTGGTCGACCATGTGCGTGATCTGCGCCTCGCGGTCGCCGTCCGCCACCCAGCTCGTCACCCCGTGGAAGACGGGTACGTTGCCCGTGGTCACGACGGTCGCTTCGGCGTATGTTCCCACCGTGCGTCCATAGTCGGCAAAGATGCCCTTCAGGCCCGCAACCCTCTCGGCGTAGCCTGCGATCTGCCGGTCTCCTGCGCCGGTCGGGTTCACGGTCACGAGGTCCATTCCCCGCATAGTGCGGTTGGTCTGGTCGAGGAAGCCCCGGTACACCGCGGATGGCTGCCTGTAGCGCTTGCCGTACAGCTCGGGGTACGTGTAGCCCACGCCGGACACCGCTGCCACGAACTGGTCGTTGGGCGTGGCGACTGAGTAGTAGTAGTCGACGATATCGGGCAGGAGCGCCGCGGCAGAGGGGGAGATCGTCCACCCGGCTTGGATGCTGCCGCGCGAGGTGCCGCTCCACATGTCGGGCCAGTTGCCGATCTCCAGGCAGCCCAGGTTGTCGCCGTCCGAGATGAGGAACGACAGGTAGATCCTCGTGGGATCAAGCCGCGGGGCAGCCGATCGGTGCTGCCGAAAGGCCGGCGTCGGATACCCGGAATGGACGCTGGCGTTGGAGAGCCCCACCGACGCAACTACATACTTCCCGAACTCGGCCAGGAGCGAGACGCCCGGCTGCTCCCCCATGCCTACGTTCTCGCCGGCCCACGGCAGGCCCATGGCGGGCACGTTGGCAGGCATGCGGGCCAGCATCTGCTCCATTACGTGCATCTCGGCAGCCGCATCGGCGTACGGTTTGGCGCCGTCTATGCGTCCGGGAAGCCAGAAGACAGGCAGGCGGTGCTGGATGAGATAGTCGCGCAGGCCCGGGTCGGTCGGCCAGATACAGGCAGCGACTCTGTGGCTCATCCGATCCCAGAGCGAGTCGTACGCCCAGCGGTAGGCATAGGCGCTCTTGCGCCACCGCCCGCGCAGGTCCGCCAGGACGGGCAGGCCGAGTCTGGCGGCCAGCCGCGGGGATTCGATGGCGCCGTCCAATACACCGGCGGCCATCGTGGCGACATTCCGTGTAGCCGGCAGGGCAGGATCGGTGACCACGACGCCCTGGACCTCAGACCGGTAGCGCGCCAGCAGCGCAAATGCGTCTGCCACGTCTTTGGTGCTCTGAACTCGACCCGTCTTCGTCATCCATTCGAGCCAGAACCGGTCCTTGCGGTTCAGGATGCAGTAGACGCGGGGCTTGGTGCGGTTGACCAAGCCCTGAACCTACACTGCCAGGAACTGCACGTCGGTGGGCCGGTTCTCGACATCGCAGACTACCAGGGCCGCTGCCGGGGCCGACGACCGGGGGAAGTTGCCCGCAAAGGGCGGCCGCGCGGGACGGTACGTTAGGCCGGACGGCGCGCCCGTCGGCACGGGTTGAGGCACCATGGCGGGACCCGTCGGCACCTGTGGTCCCTGTCTCCGGAACAGGGTGACGGTGTCGGCACGGATCGATGTTGTCGCGCTCCAAGGCAGCCGGCACTCCAGCGACCCGGCCTTCATTGCGAACGCCAGGGGTACCTGCACGTACCGACCCTGGGCCAGGTCGCCGGGGCCAAGCTCGCGCGCGATGGCCGCGCCCGCAGCGCCGTTCACGCAGGCGTCGATAGCGCCGATGGCCTCCTCGCCGAGCTCGCCTGTCTGCTGGATGCGGAAGAACGCCACGTAGTCGCCGGCGGGCATGGCGGCATAGGGCCCGAAGAGAAGCGGTCCCCCCGCCGCGGCCAGGCTGGCAGTCCCTTCCCACGCCCGCCCGCCTGCGGCTACGGCATCGTCCGTGGGCACACCGACAATATGCTTGAGGTCGGTCGAAGCCCAGCGCGCCACCTGTGTGTAGGACCCGGCAGGCAGAGCCTTGGGGGCCAGGACCTCGCAAAGCACGTCCTGCGAAATGCCGGACGGCCCACCTTGAGCCAAGGCAGCGTGCTCGAGCGTCGTCGCCAAGCACAGTACACCGATCAGCAGCCGCCGAATCGCGCTCACGGGCAATCCTCCATCGGTCCGCTCGGTTCCGCGCGGCGCTGGAGTCAGTATGCGGGATGAGGGCGCGGGAGATCGACATCTACCGCAGCTACCGGATCGTCTACCGGACCGCCTCCCTCACCTGATCGGCAGACGCCGATAGGGGCAGCAGGCGGGCGTGGGCGCTCAGGACGTCGGTTCGGTCAGAGAGCGATACCACACATCCCGGTTCAGGTGCGAGTGCGGCGAACTCCTGGCGAAACCGAGCGATGGATGCTCACGTGTCGGCTCTGGATGTCCGCTGTGTCAAGGTGGGGCGCGCGATGCCTCACGTAGGAGCCTGACCACAGGCGCGTCGTGGCCGCCGGGCGGGTCGCTGCGAACTGGAGCGCGGTCGCCAGGTGGTGGTGACGTTGACGACCGTGTGGAAGCCCTGGGTGCCAGTGTCGGAGAGATGAGAGACCAGGACGCGGGTGCTGTCAGGGAACCAGCATAGTCGCTCGATGCCGCGCATTCCAAGTGTGAACGAGTGTAGGGCGTTCCCGCCCGTGCCGCCCGCGCATCTAGTCAATAGCAAACACTTGGGTCGTCTTGCCTGCTGCCAGGAGCCGATTGCCGCTACCTGGCGGGCGCAGTGCAAGGATTTGACGTGCCGACAGCCGAACATAACCCCTGCTGGACCCGAGCGCCATCCCCGGCATAACAACCCAAGATCGGACATGAGCCGCCCATGACCAGATGCACCGCCGTTGCCCTGATTCTCTGCCTTCTCGCTGCCGTGGTCCCGTGCGTAGCCGCGCCCACTGCCGGACTGCCTCCCATCCCCCGCATCCTCTTCGGCGTCAACCAGTACAACGTAGGGCCGCCGGAGCTGCTGGCGCGCTACTGGCCGCTGACCGACGACGATGCGGGATACCTGAAGTCGCTGGGATGCAACGCTGTCCGCTTCCCGCTCTACCCCAGCGAGGTGGGCATAGACGAGAAGCGGCTCCTCACGTGGCGGCCCGATGGCCGCTTAGACCCCGGTGACCTGGCCGCGCCCGACTGGCGGAGCCTCGACGCCGTCATGGACTGGATGGTTAAGCACGGCTTCACGCCTAACGTCTGCCCCTCGCCGGAGGTCCGCGGCGACTGGACCACCAAGGCATGGATGTCGCTCCACGTGCCCGAGAACGCAGATCCCACGGTCTGGTTCACCATGCTGGTGGTCGACCACCTGACCGAGAAGTACGGCGACCAGATCGTCTACGGCTGGTACGAGAGCTGGTGGTGGAACACGTACAAGCACGAGAAGAGCGTCCGCTTCCCTGCGGCGTTCAGGCGGAAGCTGGCCGGCATGTACGGCGGCAGGATCGGTGCGCTCAACCGCGAGTGGGGCACGTCGTATTCGGGCTTCGAGCAGGTCGAGACGCCGCGCATCATGACTGCAGACGGCCGCTCCGTGGAGCCCTCCGCCGTGAACAGCCGCCGCACCTTCGACCTGCGAAGGGCCATGGACCTGATGCAGCGCGACGTGCTGGCCGGCCTGCGAGACGCCATCCGCCGCAAGGCGCCGGGGGCGGTCTGGGCCGGCGGCTGCCTGCTCAACCCGCTGGGAGCGCTGGCCGACATCCGGTCCGCCACCGTGCCCGCCTGCGGCCCGAGCATGCGCACGGCGGCCATGACCGGCGGCTTCCTGTCGGCGGACCTCTATAGCGACACGCTGGAGTACTACCCGCAATACCGCACCCTCTCCAAGTTTGCGGCGGCGGCCGGCTCGCGGCTCTTCATCGCGGAGGTCCCCGGCGTCAAGCCCCGCGCCTTCAAGCTGGTTGCGGATGTGGGCGGCCCATCGGCGGGCGCCATGGCCTGGTGCGGCCGTGAGGAGGTCTGGGGGCTTATCGCGGCGAGCGGCGAGCGGCGGACGGCGAACGGGCAGGCATGGAAGGAGCTTGGCGGCGCCTATGGGGCCGACCCAAGCCGCTACGCAAGGTACAGGCCGGGGAAGGTCCGCGTCTACTTCCCGGAGGAGACGCTCCACTACACGGTGTCGGCCGTGAACCACATCGACGCCTTCCTGCGCATCTGCGACCGGATGCCGCCCGGCGACCTGGAACTGGTCCTTACCGATGAGCTTGCGAAGCTGCCCGCCTCCGCTCGCCTCTTCGTCATCGAGCGGACGCTGCCGATCAGGGCCATCCGCCTGCTTGAGCGGATGGGCGACCGAGTTCTCACACCGCACGCCTCCTTCCTCGATGAGAACGGCCGTGAACACCCGCGCAAGCCGGCCAGGGGCGAATTCTTCGCGCGGCTGGCCGCCCTGCCCGAAGGGCCGAAGCTGCTGGACGTGTTCCGGCGCGTCGAAGAGAAGACCGACTGCGTGTCGTTCTGGTTTGAGGGCGCGGAGGTCGCCTCGCCGTCGGCGCTCGCGCCCAGGAACGACGTGCTGTCGGACCGACCCAACAAGCTCACGAACCTGATCGACGGCTCCTTCAACGACGGCGTCACGTTCGCCGATGCCGAGCAAGAGGAGTCGGTCACCATCGCCCTCAAGTCGCCCAGGCAGGTCCGCGGCGTCTTCGTGGACTACTTCGAGGGTGACGGGCAGCAGATCCCGCCCTCCCGCATCCCGGACCGGGCGACGGTGTCGGTCTCCGCCGACGGCGTCACGTTCAGGCAGGTTGCCGTCCTGCCCGGCGCGGGCGTTACCTCGCGGAGCCGCGTCCGGTTCGCGCCGGTGCAGGCCTCGCACGTGCGGTTCGACTTCGGGCGGAACGATGCAAAGCGCGGGTTGCGGCTGGTAGAGGTGGGGATAGTAGGGGAGTGAAGATCGCTGCGACTCGCTCGTCCGGCATCTCGTGCGCACTGGCGCCGGCTACGTAGAGGAGGCTCCATGTTGGCTCTCAGAGCAGTCGTCGCCACGGTGGTCGCGGCGACGAGTCTATCCGTTGCCGGTGGCGTCCCGCTTGGCCGCGCACCGGAACTACCCCGAAAGCCCAAGCCCACGATGGGCGACAGAACGCCGATCAGCTACGGCCAACTCCGGGCCGGGTTCACGAACCCGCCCATGGCTTACGCTCCATTCATGTTTTGGTTCTGGGATACGCCGCTGACGCCCGCTGCCAAAGCCAGGGCGGCGGAGATGGCAGCCGCCGTGAGCCGACAGCGGATCAATCCCGGCTATCCCTTCGCAATTCCCACGCCCTGGGGCGCCATGCCGCCGGAGCAGTGGCTGTCACCGGACTGGTTCGAGGCGCTGGATGGCGCGCTGAAACAGGCAGGCAGAGCAGGCACATACCTGGGGTTCTGCGATGAGTACGGCTTCCCCGGCGGCCAGGCGGCAGGGCGCGTCCTGGCCGGGCACCCCGAACTGAAGGCTGAGTCCCTCAAGTGGTCAATCCAGGACGTGACTGGTGGCGCCAAGGTGGCCCTGCCGGAGGGGTTCTTCACGGTGGCGGCCCGCATCGCCAAGCGGATCAAGCCCGCACCTGCCACACCCCCCATCGGCCCCTGGATCTGGCACCCCACCGCAAGGGGAGACGGCCAGACGGTCTACTTCCGCACCCGGTTGGAGGTTGGCCCTGCCCGCAAGACCCGATACTTGGATATGAACCTCACCGCGGACGATGGCTGGACGCTCTACGTCAACGGACGGCGCGTGGCCGCTGATGGCTACTGGCAACGCATCAACCACTACGACCTGCGCCCTTACGTTCACGCCGGCACGAATTCGATCGCCGTCGAGGCCCGCAACGTGACGGGCGCGTGTGGTCTGACCGCCGGCATCCACGCACTGCGTGTCGATGGCACGGAAGCGCACCAGTATACGGGACCTGACTGGGTCTGTGCTTCCACCGCCTACCCGGGCTGGACAGAGCCCGCCTACGATGACCAGGCCTGGGTCAAGGCCTCCGTCGTCACGGCGGCCGGCGGCGCGCCATGGAACACAAGGTTCCACCAAGCGGACCGGCAGGTCCAGATTGACGCGTCCAGTTTGCGCGTGATCGGCGGAGGCAAGCCGTTCGAGTGGACCGTCCCGCCGGGCGAGTGGCGGGTCTACACCTTCACCAAGTACCACGTCTCCTGGTCGGGATCGCCGGTGAACTACCTGGACGAGCGGCTTCCCAACCTGTTCATGAAGCTCGCATACGAACCGTATGAGCGGCACTTCGGGGACCGTCTTGGGCGAACGCTCGTCGGCGCCTTTCGAGACAATGAGGGCGCGTACGGTTACAAGCTCGCCTGGTCGGACTCCCTCCCTCGCCGCTACCAGCGCGACAAGCATCAGGACATCCGACGTCTCATGCCGCTCCTAATCGACCAGGATCCCGGTGGCCTGTGGGCCAAGGCACGTTGGGACTGGTTCGACGTGGTGTCCAGCATCTATGCAGACAGCTACTGGCAGAAGGGCACCGATTGGCTCCGCCGGCATGGCCTGTACTGCATGGGTCACACATGGGAAGAGACCCTGATGCTGCAGGCGGCGTCGGACGGCAGCCATTTCAAGACCCAGCGAGCCCTATCCATGCAAGGGGTCGATAGCCTGAGCCAGAACTGGCTCAGTTCGCATGACTTCCGCGAAGCGCAGTCCGTCTCCGAGTTTGAGAACCGCCGGTTCATGAGCGAAACGCTTTCCGTTTCGGGCTGGGACATGTCGCCCACGCTCATGAAGCGCGCTGTGAACTGCACAACCGCCTGGGGGGTGAGCCAGTTCGTCGCCATCATCAATCTACTCAGCCGCAACATCAAAGCACTGGGCTGGCCGCCGGACGGCTATACGGAGAACCCGTACTTCGCATACCTGCACCAATGGGCCGATTTCACGCGCCGCGCCGGCTATATCACCTCCCATGGCCATACTGCACCGGATGTGCTGCTGCTCAACCCTATGGACAGTCTCTGGGCGCTGTCCGGGGATGGCTTGTTCGACGCGAATGTGCCGCTGGATCTCTTGTCGCTGAACGGTGACTTCGGCTCCGATGCGTTGCGCATGGATACCGTCTATGCCGATGCCATCAACCACCTCACGGACGCCCGCGTCGAGTTCCTGTGTGCGGACAACCACTACCTGCGCAAACTCGGTCTGAGGAAGGGCCACCTGGTCAGCGGCCCATTCGCATTCCGTAGCATCGTGATGCCGCCCATGCTGGTGATGCCGCTGGAAGTGGCCGCCAAGCTCGTCGCCTTTGCACGGGCCGGAGGACACGTCTACTCGCTCGGTGACCTGCCCAGCGCCTCACCGGAGGCCGGAGCGAACGATGCCAATCTCATTGCGCTCATGAAGGCCCTGCGAGCCGAGGCCACGTTTGTGCAGTGCACCGCCGGCCTGGCGCCGGAGATCGCCAATCCCGGCGGCGCGCTGCGCTCGGCCATCACGTTCGAATCCGGCGCCTTTCCGATGATCCAGCAGCACCGGCGGATCGACGGGCGCGACTTCTTCTGGCTCGTGAACAACACGGACGAACCCCGTAGGTTCCGCGTGATGGTCCGCGGAGCCAAGGGGGCCGCGTCTGTCTGGAACTGCGAGACGGGGCAGATTGCCGGGCTCTCCTCGGTGCAGACACCGCAAGGCAGCCGCGTGGCGATGGGGCTCAGGCCCAACGAGGGTTGCTGGCTGGTCTTCGACAGCCGGAAGCCGGCAAGGCGAGTCACAGGCATCGCCCCCCGCCAGACCGTGGCCCAGCCCCTCGGCGGGCCCTGGCGCTGGAGCATTGATCCCGCCGTGCAGCCCCCAGTACCCAGTCCCGTGACCTTGCCGGCAGACCTGCGCTCGACGTCGAGCGTCGTCAGGGAACTGAAGTCCTGGAACCAGTGCGGCCTGGAGGCCTTCAGCGGGTATGTGGACTATGCCACAAAGTTTGAGGTTCAGTCTGCCGGCGGGTCGGTGCGGCTGGACCTGGGGCGTGTGCAGCATCTGGCCGAGGTCTGGGTCAATGGTCGGAGCGTTGGGGCCCGCCTTTGGGCGCCGTATGAGTTCGAGCTGACCCAGCATGTACGCCCCGGAACCAATGCCGTGCGCATCCGTGTGGGCAACCTGATCGCGAACAACATGGGTGCCGCCGCCGAGGCAGGGCTGTTCGGCCCGGTCCAACTCCACTGTGCCCGCTGACGGCCGACATACTAAACTATACGACTAATATAATGAAACATCCATCAGCCAGCCTATATGCCATCATCCCGTGTGGCCTGCTCGCCGGCATCACTGCCGTAGCCGGTCAGAACCCGAACCGCGAGAGCTACCCCGCGCCTGAGCCGGTCTACCGGATGGCTACACACGACCAGGGGCGCATCCTTCGCCACGGCGAAGGGCCTGACAAGTGCGATCTCAACGGCATGCGCGAGCCCAGCATCGTGAAGGATGGAGACACCTACTACCTCTTCTACGACGGCCTCGGGCCGCAGGGGTACCTCGTGTGCCTCGCCACGAGCAAGGACCTGGTGAACTGGACCCGCCACGGCCGCATGCTGGCCTTGGGGCAGCCCGGCGAGCCGGATTCAGGGTTTGCCGGATCGCCCTGGTTCGTCAAGGGCGCCGGGCTCTGGCATATGTTCTATGTCACCGCCACCAACGCCACGCCGCCGCCGGACCTGGTAGCTATGGGTCCCTACAACACGATGAAGGCCACCAGCAGGTCGCTCCGCGGCCCATGGGTCAAGACGAATGCCCATATTCCGCTCTCGCCTCGGGTGGGCGCCTATCCCGAGGGGATGGCCTACCCCGGGCACATCGTGAAGCGGGGCGCGGAGTACCTGATGTTCTTTGGGTCGCCCGGCGCCATCGGCATCGCGCGAACGAAGGACCTCAACGCGAAGTGGACGCCTGACCCGGGGCCGCTGTTCGACTCCGGCCACTACGACATCGAGAACTCGTCGATCTACTACGAGAAGGCCAACAAGGCCTGGTTCCTGTTCGTGAACCACATCGGCCGGCACGATGGGCTGATGTACACCGATGCCACCTGGGTCTTCTGGACCAAGGACATCAGCAAGTGGGACGGTCGGAACCGCGCCGTGGTGCTGGACGGCCAGAACTGCACGTGGAGCAAGAAGTGCATCGGTATGGCCACCGTGACCCCCGTGGGGAAGCGGCTGGCAGTCTTCTATGACGCGCCGGGCGGCGACAGCGTGAGCCACACCTACCGCGACCTCGGCCTCGCCTGGCTCGACCTGCCGCTGGAGCCGCCGTGCGGCCGGCGGATCGGGTTCAGACCATGACCCTCCTCCTACGACGTATCGGTCCCGCGCTCTGGAGTCTACTCATGGCAACCACGCTTCACACGACGGCACTCGCCGCAGAGCCACGCCCCACCCTCGACCTCAACGGAGTGTGGGAGTTCCGGATGGATCCGAAAGACGAGGGCGTTGCCCAGGGCTGGTTCAGCACGGATGCGGCGTACCCGGACAAGATCAAGGTTCCCGGCAACTGGCAGGCGCAAGGATTCGGAGCCGCCAGGAACCACCTTCGCAACGACTACCAGGGCAAGGCATGGTACAGGCGGACGGTCCAGATCCCGGCGAACTGGCAAGGCAAGCGCGTCTGGATCCACATGGACGGCGTGACCGCCCTGGGCGATGTCTATGTGAATGGAGTTCGTGTCGGCACGGTCGAGCACTACCTCACACCTTACGAGTTCGACATCACGGATGCGGCCCGGTACGGAGCCGCCAACACCATCGTGTGCCGCGTGGACAGCGTCTCCGGAAGCCATGACCCCCACAGGGATGCCGTAGTCAGGCCGGGGCCTGTCGGCATGTTCAACTACTGGGGGCATTGGGGCGGGCTGTACCGGCCGGTCTGGCTGGAGGCGCGGTCGGATCCGTACATCGACACGCTGTTTGTCACGCCGCACCTGACCGGCCGGTCGGCCGCCGTGGAGGTCTGCCTCAAGCGCGCCGTTCCCGGGAGTGCATGGGAGGGCAGGCTCCGGGTAACGATCGCGGCCGCCGTCGGCGGGACTGGAGCTGACGCGGAGGCGCCTGTGCAGTTCCGCGCCGGCGAGATAGTGAGCGAGCCCGTTCGGCTGGATGTCAAGCTCCGCCGCGTGCATCCGTGGACACCTGAGGACCCGTTCCTCTATGGCGTCCAGGCCATCCTCTCGCACGGCGGCGCCGCCGTCGATGAGAAGCGGGACCGGTTCGGCATGCGGGAGATCACCATCGGGCCCCGGGGCACCCTCCTCCTCAACGGCCGGCCCTACTTCATCCGGGGCTTGGGCGATGACTACGTGGAACCGATTACCGGAACCCTCGTGCCCGACAAGGCGGTCTACGCCGAGCGCATCAAGGTGTGCAAGCGGTATGGCTTCAACGGCTTCCGGTACCTTGGTCACACTCCGTCAAAGGAGGTGTTCGACGCCGCCGATGAGGTGGGTTTCATGATCCTGGCCGAAGCAGCGGCCTACTGGAATACCTGGCCCCGGCAGTCGGAGGTCATCCCGCTCTACAAGAAGATGGTGCCGCAGATCATCCGGGAGCACCGGAACCATCCGTCGTGGTACGCATGGTCGGCAGGCAATGAGTGCGCCGCCACCCCAGAATGGATGGATTACGTCCGGTATGCCCATGAGATCTTCAAGAGCGCCGATCCCACGCGGCTCTTCATCGCTTCGGAAGGGACGGGCATCTTCCCATCGGACATCGTCACGCTTGCCGCCCAGTTCGGGGACAGCGACGCCTCCGCGAAGCCCGCCCAGCCCTTCCGGGGTGACATCTCGGAGGTGGCGTACTTCCGCACGTGCCTGCCGCCGGATGAGATGGCCAGGCTTGCCGGGACCGGCCCCGAGCGCCGCGCCCTCGTGCGCGCCCTCCGCCCGTCCGGCTACTGGCCCCTGAACGATCGCCCCGGAGCCAGGGCGGCCGACCTGAGCGGGCACGGCAGGCATGGCGCCTACTCGCCCACGATGCCGGCGGGATCGTTCGGCGCCCAGGGCCCCGTGCCGCTGCAGGCATCAATCGGCGCGGTCCGGTTTGGCGACGCCGCCCCGGGGATCGATCTGAGACGTACAGCACCGGAGACGTTCGCCAAGGGCAACGAGCCGTTCAGCCTTTCGGTCTGGGTGAGGCCGGCCGGCTTTGCCAAGGGCGACTTCGGCACGCCATTCTCCTGCGGCGCGGCCTCAGGCGGAGCGGGTTTCCTGCTCTCGATGGACGGCGAGGCAGGGACCGGCAAGCTACTCGTCGGACAGTGGATGATGAACGTGGCCAGATCCGCGGCATCGCTGCGGGCCGGCGAATGGAACCATATCGGCGTGACCTACGACGGCGCACAACTGACCCTCGCCATCAACGGAGCCGCCGAGACCCCTACCCGGGTCCACTTCATGGTGGATCCGGTCGACGCCAGGATCGGCGCACTCGTCACGGAACCGAGCGCGGCCCAGTCCACCAAGGACAAGCCGCACATCTGGCATGAATTCAACAACGTGTACGCCGGTAGCCTGCCGGACCTGTCGATCCTCCCGAAGTACACCGGCGTGGTCGTCGACACCGACTGCGTGGCCGTTCACATCCGACAGATCGCCGACTACGGCCTCACCCACCGGTACCCGGCCATCCGCAAGGCCTCCCTCGGCTTTTTCGGCATGTACCTCAAGGATGCTTACGAGTCCGCCCGCCGATCGCCCACGCTAGATGGCTTCAACTACTGGCTTATGACCGACCTGCCCGGCGGCGTCGAAGGCGACCCGCCGTGCCTGGGTCTGCTGAACATGTTCTACGAGCCGGAGAAGTTCCCGGACCCGGAGCCGTTCAGGCGCTTCAACAGCGAGACGGTCCTGCTCGTCAGTTCGGGCGCATCGGACCGGGTCCTGGAAGCCAGCAAGGCCAAACAGGTCGGGCTCATCGTCTCACACTACGGTGCAGTTCCAATCGCCGGCGGGAAGCTGTCGTGGAGCCTGCGGCGGGCGTCGCATGTGGTGGCGTCAGGGACCATCGACCACATCGCCGTCGCCGTGGGGAAGGTCAAGGAGGTCGCAAAGGTGGCCCTGGCTCCCGGAAGCGAGGGCGGAGCCGCCAAGCTGACCCTGGACGTGCGCCTGGACGCGCCGTCCTGCACGCAGACCAACTCGTGGGACTTCTGGGCGTACCCGGCCACGAAGCCCGGTCCGGCACGCACCGGCGTGGCGAACCTGACCGGCGAGGCGGCCATCGGCGCACGTTACCGCGCGCAGACCTTCGCGCTGTCCGACACGACCCGTCTGGCTGTTGCCGACAAGATGAGCCCTGCGCTGCTGGACTACATCGCCGGCGGCGGCACGGCGGTCCTGCTTGCGGAGGAGGGCGTCATGCGCCGCATGATACCGACCCCGTACTGGCCGCAGGGCCTGCGGAGCATCGGCACCATGGTCGAGGATCACCCCGCCGTTCGCGACTTTCCCGCGGACGGCTACTGCGGCCTGCAGTACATCCGGCTGTTCGGCGCGGAAGCCGCGGCAGTGGATCTCACCACATCGAACGGCATCGAGCGCAACCGGCTGGCCCCGGTGGTCTGGGCGCTGAAGGCGGACTTCGACCCGGCGTCGGCCGCGCCGTGGCCCGATCCGAGGAACCGCACCAAGCTGTACCGGTGCGGCCTCGTGACTGAGGGGCGCATCGGCCGGGGCAAGCTGCTCATCTGCTCCCTGCGCGTGCTCGCGGGCATCCGCAATGGGCTACCGGAGGCCGGCTACCTTCTGGACTGCCTTGTCGATGGCGCGCTGTCCGGTGCGTTCGCCCCGCAGACGGCGCCGATGTCCGTCTCGGAGGCCCGAGAGGTGTTCGTGGTCCAGTGAAGTCGCACCGCCACCGGCAGATGGGAGCGGGCCGACATTCTGTGGGGAGGCAACGATGAGCAACAAAGACCGACTGCAGCTTCTCCTCGACGGCGGGACGCCCGACGTGCCGCCGCAGTGGGAGCTGGTCTTCCAGATCCCGCAGGCCATGTTCGGCATGGACCCCGCGCCGATCCACTCGGCTGCCTACGCCTCCGAGGCGGCGCGGGATGAGGCGTTCTGCAACTTCCACCTGGACGTGGCCGAGCGGCTAATCGAGGAGTGCGATTGGGCCGCGATCCCGCCGCACAATGCGGGTAGCCCCCAGTCGATCATCGCCACGCGTAAGCGGGTCGGTGAGCATGCCCTGGTGCCGGGCTATGAGGGCGGAGGCGTCTTCTGGATGCCCTCCGGCACGGACATGCTGGGCTTCGCGGTGCACCTCTTTGAGCAGCCCGACGACCTGCGCGCCGAGGCGCGGCGGAAGTGCGACGCCGCCAAGGAGCAGCTCAAGCGGGAGGCCGACGCCGGGGTAGACTTCTTCGTACTCACCTACGACTTCGGCTACAACGACGCCCCCTTCGTGGCGCCCAAGCACTTCGAGTGGCTCGTTGTCCCTTACCTGACCGAGATCGTCCAGATGGCGCACGACCTGGGCAAGAAGGCGATCCTCCACTCGGACGGCTGTCTGACGCGGATCATCGACCAGATCTATTCAACCGGCCTTGACGGCTACCAGTCGGTGGACCCGCAGGGCGGCATGGACATCGCCCAGGTTCGCGCCCGGTACCCGGAGTGGCTGCTCATGGGCAACGTGCCCTGCAACCTGCTCCAGGATGTGGACGACAGCGCCATCCGGTCGGCCGTGCGCCAATGCATGACCCACGGTGGCATCGGCAAGCGCTACATCCTCTCAACGTCCAACTGCATCTTCCACGGCATGCCGCCGGAGAGCTACCGCATCATGCTGGACGAGTACAGGGCGATGTGCGCTGAGGCGGCGTGTATCACCGATCAAGCAGGACGGGGTTGATCGGCGCCCGCATGGCTGCCGCCTGCTGGGCCAGATCGACATCGAAGGTGATGAGATCGACCTGCGTGCCCTGAGCCAGATGTTCCGCAAGCGCGAGGTACCAGCCGTCCGCTGACCGGCTGCAGCCATAGGCTCCGCGAAGCGCATCCGCTCGGGCCGCCAGGGTTAGGTCCGAGACAGGCGGTGCGGCCAAAGCCAAGAGAAACGCTTAGAGCGCCGCCACAGCGCGAGTATGCTCCTCCGCCGTCAACACGCCTTCGGCACTCTTGCGGCATAGGACGTAGAGCGCCTCAGCCGCGATCACCGCACGAGCGTACGCTTGTGTGCCCTGCCGGGCATAGCTGCTCAGGGCGGCAGCCACCATCGGCGCCCGCTCCGCCTCATGTGAGCATAGCGCAATCGCCACATTTGCATCGACCACGATCACGCCAGGTCACTCGCAGCGAACGCAGTCGTACAGGCCGCCGTCGCGCGCTTCACGGACCAGCGCTACGGAGTCGGCCCCGGGCCTTGCCGGGATATCGCCGACAAGCGCTTCTATCGAGCCAAGCGCAGCCAGCAGGGCGACGTTGGGCCGGGGCGCAGACTGCCGACGTCGACGTCCGTCAGGCAGCACCGTCAGGCGCACCCTGTTCCCGGCGACCTCGCCCGCTCGGGCCGCGATCTCCTCCCATGTGCCTTCGATAACCAGCTTCGCTACGGGCATCGCATGAATTCCCCGCCGATGGTACCTCGCGGCGTGCAGAAACGGCTAGGCGGCAGGATCCGATGCCGCCGCCGTCCCGACAACGCTCAATACTTCGCCACCACCTCCGTCTCGCCCTTCACGAAGGGGAGGCGGATGATCTCCCGCTTGGGGTCGAAGCGGGTCCACCGCTTGCCGTTCACCATGACCGACCGCATGGGCGCGGCACCGGGGTGGCGCAGGCGGAGCGTCACCGATGCGCCGGGCGTCCGCTGCGGCAGCCTACCGTGGGCCTGCTCCAGGGCCTCGTGGCACGGAGGTCTGTTTGGGCAAGGCGATATGGGAAGCCCCCAACCAGCCTGGTGACCCACTGGCCTGGCCTCTGCGGAGATGGCCATCACACTGCGAAACCCAGCTTCCCAGTCGAACCGTCGCGATACATGACCCCCCGACGCCCTCCGATGCCGCCGGCGGGCACGCGTTCGGCGACGATCGACACCCGTTGTTCAGCTCCGTTCGGCAGATCAACGCCGCCGTCGCCGGACGCGTCATACTCGCTGAACCTGAGCAGCAGCGAAGCGGTATCGGGCAGGCCGGACTGCCACCCGCCCGGTTGCTGGTCGATCGCGGAGGTGAACACACTGGTGACACCCGACTTGCTGAGCAGTGTCACGAGCGCCGGCACGAAGATATCAAGTTCGGCACAAAGCGGCGCACGAACCGGCAGGTGATCAACACCATTCACCACGCAATACCTGGCGTCGCCAGACACCCGGATGAAGACATTGTGCATGAACTCGCCAGGCGGCAGGTAGCCGAGCCACGGCCCCCAGACGTCAAGCCGGTCCAGGACACCCTCGATATCAGCAATCCCTTCCCGCTCCCCAATGCTCCTGAGCGTTGCCCGCGCGCCCTCTTCATCGTCACGCAATGAGATCAACAGCCCCTTCAGGTCGCCGTTATTGGCAAGGTTCTTGAGCATCCAGAGGTAGGCCAGATGGCTCTTCATTAGCCCGCGGGGACCAAGAAACACGGTGGCGGCGTTGCCGGGCAGGCCGACAAGTTCATTGCTGCCAAGGCCGATCAGGGGATGCATCCCGGACACCGGCATCTCCCTCTGCCTCTCCTCCAGTGGGGCAGGCGGGATCCAAGACCGCGTGGCACCGAGAATGCGATGCACGGACGGGAAGACATAGACACCCCCCTCAAGCTGGTTCAGCGTCACCCTGCGCGCGGCAACGCCGGGTATCGCGTCAGCGGTATCCGGCTTGCCGTAGCGCTTCAGGATGTGGGGCCCCCCGCGTGCGTGGTCCTGGGCCTGTGCCTTCACGATGTGGAAGGTCTCCATCCAGTATCGGCGGTCGCCGGCATCGCCAAGGCGAGTCACGATATCCGCCAGGTGGAGCCCCATCTCCGAGCCCTGTCGTTCCTCACAGATGACCATCACGATCCAGGTCTTGCCCTTGAACGCACCCCGGAGATCTGCAATCTGAGCGGCGGTATGCGGTACATCGACCATGGTGTTCAGGCTATCGATGACGACCACGGCAGGGCGGCGCTCCCAGTACACCTCGGAGCCCACGACACCGTAGTAACCGGCAGCGATCTTTTCCCGGATGCCGGTGCTGTCTATCCGCGCGCGCCAGGCGCTCTCCCACATACCCGGAATGTTGCCGACGAAGTTGGTGTGCGGGCTCTTCCTTGGGTCTTTCACAATCTCGTCGGTGCCGTACAGCCAGACAATACCGGGGGCCCCGGCGTTGCGGATCGGGCTGTCACCGGCGGCCTGCATTCGCTTCAGATAGCTGCTAACCCAGCCCAGGCTCTCGGCGTTCTCCTGCAGGCGCACGGCGTCAAGCTCAAGCGACACGTACATGCTATGCAGGCCCGGCGGCACACGGTGGTAGTGTGGCTGGTCGCAGGTACCGGAATCGAGGCACGGCGTGCCGTCCTTGTGGCAGTGCGTGATCACCCCGCAGTCGGTGGTGTCGCAGTAATCGAAGTTTGGAATCGCCGGTATGACTGCAAGCAGAGGGTCGGGCCTGCCAGTACCTTTGGACGCTACTGGAGCCCCCCAGGGTTGTGGCTTCTTGGCAAGGTTGTAGCAGAGCTGTAGGGCGAACATGGTCTTGCCAGTCCCGGGCGGACCCGTAACGAGCCACAGCAGCGGCGCCGTCTCTCCGCTGATCACGCTCTCGGGCACCCTGATCCCCCCAGCAAATAGGTCGTCAAGCCAGTAGATCGGGTTCCCGACGCCGTCGGTGACGGCCTTGGTCCCGTCCGGGCGCAAGACCGGCGCCATGAAGGTGCGAAGTGTCAAGTCAGGCATTGTGCGTCCCCCCTTGTCCCGCTCTGTTGTGGTGGCGTAACCGACACATGGTCTTCCCGAGCACCCCGACTAGGCGGCGGCTGACCGGCTGTGGGAATCACAGGCGACGGTTCGCGCACCGGGCCGAACCAGACCCACGTGCCATCGGTGGCAGCCTTGGCACAAGGCATATCGCTATGGTCTCACGCGAGACGAAATTGCCCAGTCTGATGCATGCTACAGCAGATCACGGTATTTGTCAAGATGCACTGACGAGCGCGTTTCGGCCAATGTCAGGCATCGATATCCTTTCTGCCGCCGCCGTCCCGACAACCCTCAATACTCCGCCACTACCTCGGTCTCGCCCTTCAGGAAGGGGAGGCGGATAATCTCGCGCTTGGGGTGGAACCGGGTCCAGCGCTTGCCGTTCACCGTGACCGATCGCATGGGCGCGGCCTTGGGGTGGCGCAGGCGGAGTGTCACCGATGCGCCGGGCGTCCGCTGCGGCAGCTTCAGTGACGCCCGGATCGAGTTCGCCGACGGGCCGGCCTCGATCGTATAGGAGAGCGGCCCGAAGACCGTGGGCGCGTCCGCCACGGCGATGCGCCGCCCGGCTTCCAGCCAGGCTCGGGGCGTGCCCCGAGCGATCCAGAGCGCCTCGCCCTCCTCCATCACCAGCGCGTTTCGGAAGTTTTCCAGGAACCAACCTGCGGTGCCGTTGTCCGGCGAGGCGCAGACGTCGTAGCCGCCCAGGTGCGCGTGCTCCCAGAGCTTGCCGTCGGCGCCCACCATGGCCGCGTACTGGTTCATCCAGTACCGCAGGAAGCTGGGCACGTCATCCTGCAGCAGGTAGGCGTTGGCGGTGTGCGACGCCTTGGGCAGGATGGAGTAGCTGTGCCAGAACCAGGCGTCCTCGGTGGCCAGGCCCCTGAAGCGGCGTGCCTCCTCGGCGGCCTTCACGGCGGCTGGCGAGGTGCCCATGTCCTCCATGATGTCCGACGTGCCCACGACCCGTGGGTCGGAGGCGTCCATCACGGCCAGCGGCTCGGCCAGCGGCAGCGCGCCCATCCACATATCGGTATCGGGGAACTGCGGCGCACCCAGTTCGGGTCCGGTCATGCCTCTGGCGTAGGCCATGCGCGGCAGGTAGGTGTGGTAGGCGCCGTCGCGGCCCCGGCGCACCGGCGAGAGGATGGCGTCCTCGGCGGCGGCCCGGAGCACATCCTTGCGGAAGGCTGCGGCCTCCTTCAGGTAGGTGCGCGACGCGGGCCGGCCGAACCGCGCCAGGGCGTCGGCGAACCGCTGGATCCCCTGCACGGCCAGCGCGTTGTCGACGTAGTACCAGTGCCAGTCGCACGATGGGATGGCGTAGTCTCCAAGCATACAGGGCGGCAGAAGGCCCGCCGCGAAGAGCCTGGCGCGGTTGGGAACCTGCTTCATGTAGTCGGCTCGCTGCCGGAGGATCCAGTCGGCCGCTGCCGTGAGGCGGGCCTCGTGGCGCAGGAACCACTCCCGGTCATCCAGC
>CAJBBX010000007.1 GCA_903951425.1 uncultured Chthonomonas sp. | reverse complement strand
ATCTGGATGCCGCTGATGGATAGAGTTGGACGACATGCTGCATGATACACTGTTCGGCGGAATTCCATGAACTTCGCGCCGCACCACCAGGACTGGTCCAAGCCGGCCCGGCAACTGACGCGCCGCGTACACACGCAAACGACGAAGGAGCCCGTATGCACACCACCCAGCGGCCGGACACAGACACCATGCCGGGCGCCATAGTGGCCAGCGCACTGGGCCTGGGCATTGATGCCGGCGGAACCTACACAGACGCCGTCATCTACGACCTGGCGAATCGGTCCCTGCTCGCCAAGGCCAAGGCGCTCACCACGTACCACGACCTGTCTGAAGGGGTGCGCATGGCACTCCGTATGCTGCCACCGCATTATATCGCGGAGGCCCGTATCTGTTCATTATCCACCACACTGGCCACGAATGCTGTCGTGGAGCACCGTGGCGGCTCCGTTGGGCTCATCGTTCTGGCGCCGTGGGACTGGTTCGCCGATGATATTGGCCACGCACCCGCAGTCAGGGTGCCTGGCGCGGTAGACGCTTCGGGCGATGTCATAGAGCCGCTGGATGAGGCTGCCTGCCGGGCTGCCGCCCTATTGCTGACCGCTGATCACCGTGTTGAAGCCGTCGCGATCGCAGGCTACGGTCTGGTCCGTAACCCAGAAATGGCCAACCGGGCAAGAGAGATCGTCCGTAGTGTGACCGCGGTCCCGATCGTCTGCGCTCACGAGGTGACTAGGCGCCTCAATGGCGTCCAGGCCGCCCGAACGGCAGTGGCCAATGCTCGACTCCTACCCGTGATTGACAGCTTGCTCCGATCTGTGGCCTCCGGCCTGGCCCACGAGGGCTTCCAGGGCCGGTTGATGGTCGTGCGCGGCGACGGCACACCGATGTCGGAGAGCGTAGCCCGCGACCGGCCCATCGAGACACTGCTGTCCGGACCGGCAGCAAGCGTGAGTGGCGCCCGAGTGCTTACCGGACTTGCCAACGCCATGGTGATGGACATCGGTGGGACCACCACCGACTGCGCGATCCTCACAGACGGCCACGTCAACGTGTCGCCCGCCGGCGCCCACGTGGGAGGCCAGGTCATGAGCGTCGACGTGGCGGACATCTGCACAACAGGCCTGGGCGGAGACAGCCGCATCGACTTCGACCGGGACCGGATATTGCGGATCGGTCCAAAGCGAAACGTGCCCCTGTGCTCGCTGGCTGCGGCGCATCCACCCATCAAGGAGTTCGTGACCGGCTTCGAGTGGCGCCACACCCGGGCCGCGACCGACGCATCGGCTCTCGATGTGCTGATGCTCGGGAGCCCCCTGGCCCGTGTCTGGACCGCGCAGGAGCAGGCGATTCTGGACGCCCTGCAGGAAGGCCCCGTCCCGGCGCTTGAGCTGGCCCGGACGTTACGGTCGCCGCACTACCGGCTCCTGCCGACAGAGCGGCTGGAGCAGGCTGGAGCCATCAAGCGCGGCGGACTGACACCAACCGATATCCTGCATGCCGCAGGCGACTTCTCGCGCTGGGACGCTGAAGCGGCCGGTGCGGCCCTGGGCGTTTTCGCCGCCATGTACGGCCGTGCCGCCGACGAGTTGTTGCATAGCATCCGCCTACTGCTTACACGCCGGCTGTTCGATGAAGCGATCCGACGTGAGGCCATCACCTGCGGCATGACCAGGGCCCAAGTGCCGCCGGAGTGGACGCCGCTGCTTGACCGAGCGTTCGGCGGCACGGCGGGGTCCCTCAGACTGGGCATCACGATGGATCGGCCCATCGTGGCCATCGGCGCGCCCGCCGCGCTGCTGGCTCCCGCCATCGCCGAACACATGGGCGTAGAGGTGGTGGTGCCGCCCGACGCAGACGTGGCCAATGCAGTGGGGGCCATCGCCGGCGATGTCGTGGTCCGAGAAGAGGCCGTCATCTGCGCGGATGCTGTGGCAGGCTTTCTGGTTCACCTGACCGACAGGCGTATCCGCGCCCGCGACCTTGAGACGGCCACCGAGACGGCTCGCCGCCTGACCGAGGACCGTGCCTTGGCCCGCTCACGCGAGGCTGGCGCCGTGGATCCGCGAGTGGTGGTCTGCGACGTTGACAGGACTGCGCCATCGGCGGAGGGTGATGCTGTATTCCTGGAGCGCACGGTCCGCGCCACGGCCTCGGGCCCTGCCTTTGCCCATGCAATGGAAGCCGCTCACTGAGCTGGATGGCGTGAACCGACGGCCGCTGCGCGCTCGAAGAAGGTGATGAGGCTCCCTACGGCTTTGGCGCGGTCCGTTGGAGCGACCCACGCATGGGTGGAGTGGGGCAACAAAACAACGTCGCAAGTCCCCCGCGCGGCCGCCTGCAGCCGGCGGGCTTCCGACGGCGGGACCGAAGGGTCAAGCGCACCGTGGACCAACAGCACCGGCCGCGGCGCAAGCCTACCCACCGTGCCAAGTGGTCCCGCATGCCGCAGGTCGGCAGACGCCCAGCGGCCGCCCATCTGCATGGCCACGCGGGCGACGAGCGGACCCGCCGGCCCGAGCCACGACCGCGCACGACACTCGACGGCCTCGGCTAACGTCGCGTAGCTGCCGTGCGTCGCGACGCCCCTGATCCTCGTGTCTCCGGCAGCCACTCGCAGGCAGACGGCGCCGCCCATGGACATCCCGTAGGCCACCACTGGCAAGGCGCGCAGCTCCGGCCGGCCTGTGACGAAATCGATGGCGCCCAGCACATCGGCCGTCTCCAACGCCCCGACGGAGGACATGGCACCCTCGCTGACACCCATGGCGCGGAAGTCGAACATGAAACATGCGAACCCGCGCCGGTGCATGAGGTCTGCCAGCCAGAGCGTCTCGCACCGATTGGCAGGGTGGCCGTGACAGAGGAGTAAGACGGCCTTAGGCCGACCGCATGGTACGAGCCACCCGCCCAACCGCAACCCGTCACGCGACTCGAATGTCACCGTCTCGAACGGCAGACCGAGGTCGCTGGGTAGCGTATGGAGCGGAACGCGTAGCGGGTGAGCGCCCACTGAGGCCAACAACAGCGGCGACGCAGCCAGTCCCGCGAGCGCGAGCGCAGACGTGGCAGCCAGGACCCGCCCGACGCCTGTCCATGACCACAACCTGCCGCCATGCCCGCTCGGCTTCATCACATACCCCCGTTCACAGAATAGACGACGGGGAGTACCCCGTCGTAGGTCCTTGTGCCCATTCAGGCAGGGATACCGCGGGTTGGCGGTGAATGACCTTGCCGGGGCGCCCAACGGCGCCAAGGAGGACAATGTGTGCGGCCGGTATGCGCTCTTGAGTTCGATGGAGCAGGTCCGTGACCGTTTCGCGCCAGGCCAGGCCCTGCTGCTCCTACCCACCCGATACAACATCGCGCCAACGCAGCCTGTTATAGTCGTCCACAGCGAAAGCGGGCGGCCGGCGCTGGAGCCCATGCGGTGGGGGTTGGTGCCCTTCTGGTCCAAGGACCCTACGATGGGCGCTCGGCTGATCAACGCCCGTGCCGAGACGCTGGCCGAGAAGCCCGCATTCCGCGGTCCCCTGATGCGCCGCAGATGCCTGATACCCGCAAGCGGGTTCTACGAGTGGAAGGGCTCGGGCTCGAGTAAGCAGCCCTACTTCATCCACCTGCGCGACCGTCGGCTCTTCGCCTTCGCCGGCCTGTACGATGAATGGCCGTCGCCGGACGGATCACCGCTTCGAACCTGCGCCATCGTCACGGTGGAGCCCAACGCACTGATCGCGCCGATCCACACCCGGATGCCGGCCATCCTGCGCGACTGGGATGAGGACCTCTGGATTACGCCCGGCTTCGTGCCCGCAGCCAGGGTAATGCATGCGCTCGCGCCCATGCCCGAGGACCTCATGGCCATGGATCCCGTCTCATGCTATGTGAATAGCGCCCGCAACGAAGGCCCGGAGTGCCTGCGCCCGGCGGGCAGCCTCCTCGCAGGTCTGGGCTACTGAACAAGCAGACGACCACGCCCAGTCGGCGATGATGCCGGCAGGTACGCCTTGTCACCGGCCAGCACCAAGCAAAGCCGCCGCGCCGCACGCAACGAAGACCATGGAACCCCGCTTCCACGGTGTTCCATGGTCCTCGTTCTTTGAGATGCCGAAGGCCAGAATGACCTCCGAACCGGCGCTTAGCGCTTGCTGAACTGGAAGCCGCGCCGCGCTCGCTTGCGACCGTACTTCTTGCGCTCTTTGACGCGCGGGTCGCGGGTCAGGTAGCCAAGGCGGCGCAGTGCCGTCCGATGCTCAGGGTCGGCCTCAACGAGGGCCTTGCTGATCCCGTGGCGGATGGCGCCCGCCTGGCCACTGAGGCCGCCACCGGCGCAACGAGCGATGACGTCAAAGCGGCCAGCCATCTCGGTGACTTCGAAAGGCTGCTGCACGAGGCGCTCAAGGACGAGGCGACCAAGGTAGCGATCCGCGGGACGGTCGTTGATCGTGACGGTGCCGGACCCGGGCACAATCCAAACACGGGCAACCGCGTCCTTGCGCTTTCCGGTTCCGTAGTAGCGAACAGAGTTGAGCACGCCTAGTTCTCCTTATTCCGCCGCAACGCCGAGCCATGCAACGGGCTTCTGAGCCTCGTGCGGATGCTCCGGACCTGCGTACACCTTAAGCTTGCCGATGATGGCGTCGCCCAGCCGGTTGTGCGGGAGCATGCCGCGCACGACGCGCCGCACTGCCTCCTGCGGCTTCCGATCCAGCTCCTGCGCCCGGGTGATGAACTTAATGCCGCCGGGCCAGCCGCTATGCCGGTAGACCTTCTCGTCACCCTTGGAGCCACCCGTGAGCTTGGCCAGGGCGGCGTTGATGACGATGACGAAATCGCCAGTGTCTACGTGGGGCGTGAACGTCGGCTTGTGCTTGCCGCGCAGGATCCGCGCCGCCTCGACGGCCAATCGCCCAATGGACTGCCCACTGGCATCCAGGACGTACCACGCCTTCTCGATCTCCTCGGGCTTGGCCGAGAACGTCTTCATCGAAGTCTCCTCAGTATCGCACACGTACCAGGCACAGGCCCCGTGCTGGGGCGGACGGCCCGGCTTGACCACGGTCGCGTGATCCCGTTATCGCATCAAAGTCCTCGGGAGGCCGCTTACCGCGACCCACCTGAACCAGCGTCCCTACAATGTTCCTGACCATGCCCTTCAAGAAGGCATTTGCCTCGACCCAGACCATTATGAACGGTCCGGACCTCCGCACTGAGCATTGCCGCATAAATCGGATGCTGCTCTTCGCCTCCCGCAGATCGTTGGCCCAGGCCGCGAAGTCGCGCTCCCCTCGGAGGCGCTCCCCCGCCGCTTCCATGCCGGCCACGTCAAGCGCATCCGGCAGATGCCAGGTGTACCGCCCCAGCAACGCCGACGGCGCCTGCCGCGCCAGGATCAGGTAGACATACCTCCTGGAGGTAGCGCTGAACCTGGCGTGGAACTCCTGACCGACTTCCTGCACCGCCGTGACCCGCGTATCGGGCGGCAGATTGGCGTTAAGCGCCAGAGCCATGCGGTCCGTCGGAACGGCCGTATCGATCCTGAAGCCTACCACCTGCCCCATCGCATGGACGCCGGCGTCCGTCCTGCCGGCACCCGAGACCCGTACCGCCTGTGAGCTGATCCGGCACACCGCGGTCTCCAACACGCCCTGGACGGTTCGGAGGCTGGGTTGGTACTGAAACCCGGCGAACTCGGTGCCGTCATACTCGAGCGTGGCCTTGAACGACCGCGGCGCACCGGCGATGGCTTACTTCCCCGCCCCGGCCTTCTTCACCGCGGCCGGCGCCTCTGCGCCTTCCGTCGGCCGAACGACCGTGTCACCATCAAGAAGCTCTAGAAGGACCATCGGCGCACCGTCGCCGCGCCGCTGCCCGATCTTGACGATGCGGGTGTAGCCTCCGGACCGGCCCTTGAACCTGGGCGCGATCTCCTCGAAGAGCCGCGGCAGGACGTAGTCAGGGTTCCGGACGATCTTGCCCGTGTCTGCGCTTCGCGCGAACTCGGCCACGTTGGCGTCGATGTAGCGTCGGACCAACCGGCGAGCGGCGATGTCATTCTTCTTGGCCGTGGTGATCAGTTTCTCGGCGATAGGCTTGACGTCCTTGGCCCGCGTTTCCGTGGTGACGATCTTGTCATAAGCGAACAGAGACCGAACGAGGCCCTTGAGAAGCGCCCGCCTCTGGTCGCTAGGTAGGCCGAACTGGCGGCCGCCAATACGATGTCGCACTGTTAGTTCCCCTCTGCCTCTTCGTCGTCAGCGGATCCGCCGGCCGACACTGCTTCAAGCTCCTCGGGCTTGATCGATGTTCCGCCCTTGAGCTCCAGACCCCGGTCGCGCAGCTTCACCACGATCTCGGCCAGCGACTTGCGGCCAAGGTTGCGGATCGTGAGCAATTCAGCCTCAGTCTTCTGGACCAGCTTGCTCAAGCTGTCGATCGAGTCGCGCTTCAGGCAGTTGAACGTACGCGAACTGAACTCGAGTTCCTCAACCTTGACGTCCGGCACATCCGGCCGGCCACCGGGGCCGCCGAGCCCGGAATCTTCGTCCTGGGCGCCGCCGAAGCTAGCGAAGTACCGGAAGTACTTCGTGAGGATCTGGGCAGCCTCGGAGACCGCGGTCCGCGGTGTCATGGTGCCGTTGGTGACGACCTCCATGGTCAGCCGCTCGAGGTCGGTCTTGAACCCGACGCGAGTGGCGTCAACCGTGAAGTTCACCTGACGGACCGGAGTGAACGCGGCGCCGACCGGCATTACACCGATGACCACAGGGCCGCGCTTCTCCTGCTTCTCAGGCAAGACATAGCCCTTGCCCAGTTCGACGGTCATCTCCATGCAGAGCCGGGCACTCGCGTCGGCCATGGTGGCGAGATAGACCTCAGGATTGGCGATCTCCAAGCCCGCAGGGCACTCGACATCGGCGCCGGTCACACGGCCTGGACCGGACCGATCAACGCGTATCTTCCACCCGCCTTCAGAACCGGCCATCAGCCGGTCGACGCGGACATACAGGCTCTTCAGGTTAAGCAGAAGCTCGGTCGTGTCCTCTTTGAGCCCGGGGATCATCGAGAACTCATGGAGGACGCCCTCGATCTGCACATCCGTCACGGCGGCTCCCTCAATAGAGGAGAGCATGACCCTCCTCAGCGAGTTACCGAGCGTGACGCCGTAGCCACGATCAAGAGGCTCGACCACGAAACGACCGTGCGTCGAAGTCTCTTCCAACGTCTCAAGGCGTGGCAGTGTGATTTCCATATATACCTCGCAACGGGTGACGCGCCGGGTCAGGCCCACTGAAGGCCGTCGGCGCACGCCTTTTGCGGCTTACCGCGAGTAGAACTCGACGATCAACTGCTCCTGGACGTCGGTATCAATCTGGTCGCGGGTGGGCAAGCTGACCACCGTGCCCACCATCTCAGTCGCCTTGTACTCCAACCACGCAGGCAGACCGCGGGAAATGGCTTTGTCGCGGGCGCCCCGGACGATGTCCGTGTCGTTTTTGCTGGGGAACACCGCGATCACGTCGCCCACGCGCACCTGATACGACGGGACATTGACGCGGCGGCCGTTAACGGTGAAGAACCGGTGGCTGACCATCTGCCGGGCCATGGCGCGCGACGAGGCGACGCCCAAGCGGAAGATCACGTTGTCCAGTCGGGTCTCAAGGAGCTGCAGGAGGTTCTCGCCGGTGACGCCCTTGCGGCGCTCCGCCTCGGCGAGGTAGGTTCGGAACTGGCCCTCAAGGACCCGGTAGACGCGCCGGCACTTCTGCTTCTCGCGAAGCTGGGTACCGTACTCGCTCACCTTCCTCTGGAAGGGACTGGCGGCGTGCATACCAGGCGGCTTGCGCCGGCTCTCTTTGTCAAACGTACAGTGCTTGCCGACACACTTGTCGCCCTTGAGGTAGAGCTTGACGCCCTCCCGCCGGCACTGTCGGCATCTCGGTTCCAGATTGTTAGCTGCCATTCTGCGACCAATGCTCCTTCCGGATCTTCCGGTAAGCGAGAGCCCTCGCGGGCTCCTGGGAGTTTACGCGGGTAGTCTGCCGCTTCGTCCTCCCTCGCACTTACATCCTTGCTCGTAAGCCGCCTAGACGCGTCGCCTCTTGGGCGCCCGGCACCCGTTGTGAGGGATCGGCGTCACGTCGCGGATCAGGGTGACCTCGAGGCCCACAGCTTGGAGGGCGCGGATCGCGGTCTCTCGGCCGGAGCCAGGGCCCTTCACATGCACATCCACGCGTCGAAGGCCATGTTCTATCGCCTTGCGCGCAGCGTTCTCGGACGCGATCTGGGCGGCGAAGGGAGTGCCCTTCTTGGTGCCCTTGAAGCCGATGCCGCCGGCGCTCGCCCAGGACAGCGTATCACCCTTGACATCCGTGAACGTGATGAGCGTGTTGTTGAACGACGACTGGATATGCACCACGCCCTGCACTACGTTCTTGCTGATCTTGGGCTTCGCGCGCCCGGCGCTCGCCGTCTTCTTATTTGCCATCCATCACTCCTAGGTCTTTCGCATACCTGTATGCAGCCTGCGCTAGCAGGCAACGTCCGCCCTTGTCGGCATGCGAGGCGATCACCGCTACTTCTTGGCCTTCTTCTTGCCGGCCACTGCGCGCTTCGGACCCTTGCGGATGCGCGCGTTGGTCTTGGTCCGCTGTCCGCGAACCGGAAGCCCGCGCCGATGGCGAAGCCCACGGTACGAGCCGATCTCAACCAGACGCCGAATGTTCAACGAGATCTCTCGGCGCAGGTCGCCCTCGACCCGGTAGTCACGCTCGATGATCTCCCTGAGACGGCTGCTCTCAGCCTCAGTCAGCTCACGAACGCGGGTGTCGGGGTTGACACCAGCCTGCGCAATGATCTTGCGCGCACTGGTGAGCCCTACTCCATAGATGTACGGCAGCGCGAATTCGATTCGCTTGTCGCGTGGCAGGTCTACGCCCGCAATTCTTGCCAAAGCAACCTCCCCAGATCACAGGCCACCCGGCGCGTTGCCCGGGAGCCTAAGCACATCACCCTTGCCGCTGCTTGTGCTTCGGGTTCTTGCAGATCACCCTGACGACGCCTTCGCGCTTGATGATCTTGCACTTCTCACACATCTTCTTGACCGACGCCCGAACCTTCATTCCATCCTCCAAACCGCAACATCGTGCCCCTGACGCGTATGAGCCGCCGCCGTCACAGGCGGGCAGCGCGCCCACACCGCTACTTGTAGCGGTACAGGATGCGGCCCCGCGTCAGGTCGTACGGCGACAGCTCGACCAGGACCCGATCACCCGGAAGGATACGGATAAAGTGCATCCGAATCTTCCCGGAAACATGCGCCAGTACGTCATGGCCGGTCTGCAACTGGACCCGGAACATGGCGTTGGGCAGGTTCTCACTGACCACGCCCTCGACTTCGATCCCGGGCTCCTTCCCGTCTTCAACGGGCTCTGGAGCCGGCCTTGGCCGCGGACCGCCCGGCGTCTTGGGTCCCTTGGACGCGCCCGTCTTGCGGCCGCTTCCACCGCCCCCCCTGTACGTTCGCTTAGGTGGCATTCAGTCCCCTTCCGTCAGAATCCGAACCGCGCCGCGGGTAACAGCCACGGTGTGCTCGAAGTGCGCCGACAGCTTCCCGTCCGATGTGACCACCGTCCAGTGATCTGCCAGAGCATGCACCCTGTGTCCGCCCGCGTTGACCATGGGCTCGATGGCCAGGGTCATGCCCTCCTGAAGCAGCACGCCCTGACCAGGCCTCCCGAAGTTGGGTATCTGCGGAGGCTCGTGGAGGGACTTGCCCACCCCATGCCCGACCAGATCCCTGACCACCGAGAAGCCATGCGCCCGAACATGCTTATCGATCGCGGCGGATACATCGCCGATGCGATTTCCCGCCACCGCCTTGTCAAGCCCCTTGTAGAGGGCCTCTTGTGTAGCCTTCAGCAGCCGATCAGCGCCGTCTGAGACCCGACCAACCGCGAACGTAGAGGCGGCGTCGCCGTAGAAGCCGTTGAGCTTCACGCCGACGTCGCAACTCACAACATCGCCGTCATTCAGGACACGCCGACCCGGTATGCCGTGCACCACCTCATCGTTGACCGAGATGCAGGTCCATGCCGGGTACGCGGGGTGGCCCTGCGGCGCATAGCCCAGGAAGGCCGACGTCGCACCCGCCGCCTCAATCACTTCAATGGCTGCGTTCTCAAGGTCGTTGGTTGTGCTCTTGCCGGGCACTATAGCCTGCCCCATTGCCCTAAGCGCAGCACACACCACCCGTCCGGCCGCCCGAATCTTGTCGATCTCCTCCGGTGTCTTGCGCACTACCACGCGGCAGCGATCTCCGCCTAGCCGAGCGACTGCACGATGGCAGTCACGGAGGCGAAAACGTCTTCAGGGCTTCCGACGGCTTCGATGTTCCTGAGCGAACCCTTCGTACCGTAGTAGCCTAGGACCGGCTCAGTCTTCGCCGCATACTCCCGCAACCGGGTCCGAATGGACTCGGGCATATCATCGGTTCGCTGGACCAGCTCAGCACCGCAAGCGTCACAGATCCCGTCGAGCTTAGGCGGTACAGCCACCACGTGGTAGGTCGCCCCGCAGGTGATGCAGGTCCGACGGCCGGACAGACGCTCGATGAGCAGCTCCTCGGCCACATCGAAGTTCAGGACGGCATCGATAGCGAGGCCCAGATCCGCCAACATCGTATCCAGGATCTCCGCCTGGGCGATCGTGCGCGGGAAGCCGTCCAAAAGGAAGCCCTTCTCACAGTCAGGCTGCGCGATCCGCTCCTTAACGAGGTCAACCACGATCTGGTCCGGAACCAGTTCGCCGCGTTTCATATACCCGAGCGCCTGGGTGCCGACCTCGGTGCCGGCCGCGGCCAGCCCACGGAAGATCGCACCGGTAGAGACGTTGGGGATCCCCACAACTTCCGCGATGCGTGCGCCCTGCGTGCCCTTGCCCGCGCCAGGCGGTCCGAAGAGAACCAGAATCATTGCGTTAGCCTCTCTACCTCTCAGCTCGAGCCGGAGCCCTTGATGAAGCCTTCGTAGTTCCGCATCAGCAGTTGCGCCTCGACCGCCTGCATACTCTCGATCGCCACGCCCACTACGATCAACAGCGAGGTGCCACCGATCAAGTTGAACGACGTGACGCCGGTGACGATCGGCGCGATGTACTGCACCACGGCCACCGCAGCGAGGAACACGGCCCCTGCCAGCGTGATGCGCGAGACCACTCGGTCAAGGTAATCAAACGTCGGCTTGCCCGGCCGGATGCCAGGGATGTAGTTGCCGTAGCGCTTCAGGTTGTCCGACATCTCCTGAACGTTCATCACCACCGCGGTGTAGAAGTAGGTGAAGACCACGATCAGGACGACGTAGATGAGCATCGCGTACCACGTCGTGCCGGGGCTCAGGTTGTTCGCCATGCTCTTCAGGGTGCCGATGAAACCGTCACGCTGAGGGAAGTTGTTCAACAACTGCGCGGGCAACAACACGATCGAGATAGCGAAGATGATGGGGATCACGCCGGCGGTATTGACCTTGATCGGAAGGAACGAGCCGCCGCCCGACTGGGTCATCCGCATACCGACCACGCGCTTCACATGCTGAATAGGAATGCGGCGTGTCGCTTGCGTGATGAAGACAATCCCAAGGATGGTGCCGACAAAGAGCAGACCCAGGACGATCACGCTGATGGGCGAGACGAAGCCGTTCCTCACGGACGCCGCAACGACGCTGGTCTGGAACGGGAGGCTTGTCATGATGCCCGCAAAGATCACGATCGAGACGCCGTTGCCGATGCCCTTTTCGGTGATCTGCTCACCAACCCAGAGCAGGAAGATCGTTCCGGCCGTCATGACTACAACCATCTGGATCACGCCGAGGATGCCGGTCGTGGCAGCGCGGAAGCTCATGGCGAAGCCGATCGCCTGGATGACGGCGAGCACAACGGTGCCGTAACGCGTGTACTTCGCGATCTGCTTGCGCCCGGACTCGCCTTCCTTGCTGAGAGACTCAAGGAACGGAATGGCCAGGGTAAGCATTTGCATGATGATCGAGGCGTTGATGTATGGTGTGATCCCCATGGCAAAGACGGTCATCTTCCGAAGAGCGCCGCCAGAGAACACGTCCACAAGGCCCAGGAAGCCGCCCTGGCCGAACAACGCGTCCAGTCTGTTGTGGTCAACGCCGGGCACAGGGATATGCGCACCCAGGACGAAGACCGCCAACATGGCCATGTTGAAAAGGATCCGCTTCTTCAGCTCAGGGATCCGGAACGCCTGCATCAACGCCTCAAGCACGGTCAGAGCACCTCCGCTGTACCGCCGGCCGCCTCCAGCTTGGCCTTGGCGGCCGCGCTGAACTTGTGCGCCTTCACGTGAATGGCAGCGGTCACATCGCCGTCAGCGAGGACCTTGAGCCGCTCGTTAGGATCGCGCAGGAGCCGGTGCTGGAACAGAAACTCGGGGGTAACCTCGGTTCCGGGCTCCAACTCGGCAAATAGGCCTACATTCACCACGGCGTACTCGACGCGGTTCACGGGCTTGAAGCCGCGCAGGTGCGGGAGGCGGCGATGCAGGGGCGTCTGTCCACCCTCGAAGTTCGGGTTGACGGCGCCGTGCTTCTTGCGGCCCTTGTGACCACGCGTCGCATTCTTGCCATGGCCCGAGCCGGGTCCCCGACCGATCACCTTCTTGCGGTGGGTCGCGCCCTCAGCCGGGGCGAGCTTATCGAGTCCCATTAACTCACCACCTCACCGGCAGTGTCCTCAACCGTCTCCACCTCGACAAGGTGGGCGATCGTGTGGACCATGCCGCGTATTTGGTCATTGTCGGGCTGGACGACGGACTGCTGGAGCCTGCGAAGCCCGAGGGCCTCTGCGGTGCGCCGGTGCGTCCTAACGTAGCCGATGGGGCTACGGCGCAGCGTGATCTTAAGCTTGGGCATCTGCGGATACTCCTGCGGGCTCTTCAGCCTTGCACATCCAGGGCGCCATCTCGCGCAACGGACGGCCGCGAAGCCTGGCAACATCCTCGCCGCGCTTGAGGGACTGAAGGGCGCGGATGGTTGCCCAGGCGATATTCACCGGGTTCGACGAGCCGAGCGACTTGCCCAACACGTTCTGAATGCCGGCGAGCTCAAGGATGGTGCGGACCGAGCTACCCGCTACGATGCCTGTACCTGGAGATGCCGGCTTCAGCAGCACCTCGGCAGCGCCGTGGCGCGCCAGGATCTCATGCGGGACGGTCGTGCCTACGGTGGGAACCTGGATCAGGTTCTTCTTGGCGTCCTCGATGCCCTTGCGGATGGCGTCCGGGATCGCGCGCGCCTTGCCGAGGCCGGCGCCCACATATCCGTTGCGGTCGCCAACTACGACCAGGACACTCCAGCTCATGGTGCGGCCGCCCTTATGCGTCTTTTGCACCTTGTTCGTGCGTACCACACGCTCTTCAAGGTTCAGGGTGTCCGCGTTGATCTTCGCCATTCGTCACTCCTTCGCCGGCGGGGTGTCCCCCACCCGCCTTAGAACTGCAGGCCGGCCTCGCGAGCGGCGTCGGCAAGCCCCTTGATCCGACCGTGATAGCGGAAGCCGCCGCGGTCGAACACCACGGTAGCGATGCCCTTCTCCAGAGCCCGAGTGGCAATGAGAGTACCAACCGCCTTCGCTCCGTCGATGTTGCCGCCCGAGACCGTGGTCTTCAGGGTCGGATCAACGCTACCCGCCGCAGCCAGAGTGGCGCCGGCGTCATCGTCGATCAACTGGGCGTATATGTGCTTAACGCTGCGAAACACGGCCAACCGCGGCCGTTCGGCGGTTCCATGCACCTTGGCACGGACCCGCCTGTGGCGCTTGATGCGCAGCGCGATCTTCTTGTCCATTCGAACTTCCCCTCGTCCGCGGATTGCCGACCCGCAACGCGCCCCGTCGTTAAGACCGGCGCGAATGAAAAGTATACCTCAGGGTTCGGCTGGTAGCCCGTGCAAACGCCGGGCGGCGTTACTTCTTGCCGCCCTTGCCGCCTGCCTTGCCCTGCTTGCCTGCCTTGCGCCGGATCTGCTCGCCGCGATAGCGGATACCCTTGCCCTTGTAGGGCTCGGGGCGCCGGACCGACCGGATCTGCGCGGCAGTCTGGCCGACGAGCTCCTTGTCGATGCCGCGGACGATCACGAAGGGCGTCCTGGTCTGCTGCTCAACGCCGGCTTCGAAGGTGACACCTGGCGGCGGCGGGATCTCGATCCCGTGCGAGTACCCGACCGACAGGCTAAGGTTCGAGCCCGCCATTAACGCGCGGTAGCCGACGCCGACCACATCCAGCGTGCGAGCATAGCCGTTCGTAACACCCTCAACCATGTTGGCGAGGATCGTACGGGTCAGGCCGTGCAGCGAGCGGTGCCGCTGCTCATCGGTCGGACGGGTCACCACGAGTGTGGCTCCGTCAACCGCGATCCCAAGACAGGGATCGAAGGGCTTGGTCAGGCTGCCCTTGGGTCCCGATATTGTTACCGACCCCTCCCCCACTTCCACTTTGACGCTAGCTGGGAGCGGGATGGGCAGTTTACCGATGCGTGACATCTATATGCTCCTCCGGCACGCGGGGCGACGAGCGCCCCGCGCGAACCGCAGACTACCAGACGTAACAGAGAACCTCGCCGCCGACGCCCAGCTTCCGGGCCTGCCGGTCCGTCATCACGCCCTGGGACGTGGTGAGGATGGCGATCCCGAGACCGCGCAGGACGCGCGGCACCCGGTCCTTGCCCACATAGATGCGGAGGCCTGGCTTGCTAACGCGGCGCAGATTGGTGATCACGCGCTCACGCTTGGGTCCGTACTTCAGGAAGACGCGGATGCGATCCTGCTTCGGGTCCTTGATGACCTCGAAGCCCTTGATGAACCCTTCGGCCTGGAGGATGCGGACGATCTCCAGCTTCAGTTTGCTGCCCGAGATCTCCAGCGAGTCGTGGTAGGCGTGGTTGGCGTTGCGCACGCGCGTCAGAAGATCGGCAACCGGGTCAGTCGTGTAGGCCATATCCCTCTCCCCCTACCAACTGCTCTTGGTGACGCCCGGGATGAGACCCCGGAGAGCCATCTCACGGAAGCAGATACGGCACAGACCGTACTTTCTGAACACGCCGCGGCTCCGTCCGCAAATGCTGCACCGGGTATAGGCGCGCACGGCGAACTTCGGCTTAGCCTGCTGCTTGTTGATGAGGCACTTCTTTGCCAAGTCTGTTCTCCTCTCGTCGGAGCCGCGGTATTAGCGCGGCCGGTAACGAAGGTTACTTCTGCTCGTCGCGGGACTTCTGGTGCTCCGCGACAATTTGTTGTGCGATGTGTGCGGGAACTTCCTCGTAGTGCGAGGGTTCCATCTCGAACGTTCCACGGCCTCTCGCGATGGACCGGAGGTCGATGGCGTAGCGAACCATTTCAGAGAGCGGCGCGGTGGCCTTGACGCAGGTTCGGCCACGACCGACCGACTCCGTACCCACGATCCGTCCGCGCTTGCCCGACATGTCGCTCATGACGTCGCCCATCATCCCCTCGGGCACCACCACGGATACCGTCACCATGGGCTCAAGGATCACGGGACCGGCCTTCATCGCCACGGAGTTGAACGCCAGAATGCCGGCCATCTTGAAGGCCTGCTCAGAGGAGTCAACGTCGTGGTACGAGCCGTCGTAGCAAGTGCACTTAATATCGACGACCGTGTTGCCGGCCAGGATGCCGGTACTCATGGCCTCGATGACGCCTTTCTCAATCGCCGGCAGGTACTGCCGCGGGATGGAGCCGCCCACGATAGCATCGACGAACTCGAAGCCTGCGCCGCGCGGGTTGGGCTCAAGGCGAATGTGGCAGTCACCGTACTGACCGCGACCGCCCGTCTGTTTCTTGTGGCGGCCCTGTCCTTCTGCCTTGATCGTCACGGTCTCGCGGAAGGGAACCTTCAGCGGCACGGTCTCGACGTTGGCCTGGAACTTCTTGAGCTTCTCCACAACGATGTTAAGGTGCGTCTCGCCCATGCCGCTCATGACCGTCTGGAAGGTCTGCGGATCACGCCGGAAGGCGAAGGTCGGGTCCTCGGCCGCAACGCGCTGAAGCGCAGGGCCCAGCTTGTCCTCGTCCACCTTGGTCTTTGGTGTAATGGCGACTTCGTACACCGGCTTGGGGAAGGCGATCGAGTCGAGGACCACGGGCTTCGATTGCTCGCACAGGGTATCGCCTGAGTGGGTGGCTGCCAGCTTTGCCACGGCGCCCATGTCACCGGCGCCGACTTCCGTGGTCGCTTCCTGGGTCTTGCCGCGAACGGTGTAGACCTGGCCGACGCGCTCGTCCTTACCCGAAACCGAGTTCCAGACGTGGCTGTCGGACTTCATGACGCCAGAGAAGACCCTGAAGTAGGTCAGCTGACCCACGAATGGGTCCGCCAGCGTCTTGAAGACCAGTGCGCTGAACGGCGCAGCCTCGGACGGCTCCCGACCGATCACCGCACCATCGGCGACTTTGCCTGTGGCGGCGGGCCGTTGGGCAGGGCTCGGGAACATATGGGTAACGAAGTTGAGCAACGCCGAGGCGCCCATGTTACGGGGCGACGCGCCGCAGAGGACGGGCACTACCTTGCCTGCTGCAATGCCCTCTGAGAGCCCCTTCTCGATCTCTTCGTCGGTAAGGGTCTCTTCCATCAGGAACTTCTCGGTCAGGTCGTCGTCGCCCTCGGCCGCGGCCTCAATGAGCATGGCGCGATAGTCCGCAACCGTCTGCTCAAGGTCCGCCGGAATGGGCACCTCGTTGAACTCGCCGCCAGAGCCTGTGTAAGCCTTCTGAGCAACAAGGTCTACGACACCCTTGAAACCGTCGGCAACGCCGATGGGCACCTGAACCGGCGCAATGCCAGAACCAAGAACCGCACGCAGCTTCCCGAGTACCGCGCCGAAGTCCGCATTCTCGCGGTCCATGCGGCTCACATAGATGGCGCGGGCCAGACCGGCGTCAGCGGCAAGGCTTGAGGCGATCTCAAGTCCCACTTCGACTTCGTTTTGCGCGGGCTGCACAAGGATTGCGCCGTCAACGACGCGAACCCCCGCGCGCACCTCGCCCTCGAAGTCAAGGTAGCCGGGGACGTCGACCACATTGACCTTGCACCCATTCCACTCGCAGGGCGCCAAGCCGATGTTGATACTGATATGGCGACGGACCTCCTCCGGGTCGAAGTCCGTCGTCGCCGTACCGTCGTCCGTACGGCCCATACGATCACTCGCACCGGACGCGACCAGCAACGCCTCGGCAAGGGAAGTCTTGCCGGAGCCCTGATGGCCAAAGAGACCAATGTTGCGAATGGAGTCGATAGCGTATTTCTTCATCTCGGCCGTAACCTCCGATGACCGACAGCCTACTTCTCGCGGAACGGCATGCCCAGACCCTTGAGGAGCGCGCGCGCTTCCTGGTCAGTCCTGGCGCTGGTGCAGATGATGATGTCCATTCCCCTGACCTTGTCGATCTTGTCGTAATCAATCTCGGGGAAGATCAGCTGCTCCTTGATGCCGGTGGCGAAGTTGCCGCGGCCGTCGAAGCTATTCGGGTTGATGCCCTGGAAGTCACGTACTCGGGGCAGAGCCAGCGAGACGAAGCGATCCAGGAACTCGTACATCATGTCGCCGCGCAGGGTGACCTTGCAGCCGATGCGGGCGCCGGCGCGGATCTTGAAGTTCGAGATCGACTTGCGGGCGCGGGTTACGCAGGGCTTTTGGCCGCCGACGATCGTCATGTCGCGCATGGCGTTGTCGAGCTGCTTGGGGTCGCCGCCGGTCTGCCCGGCCTGGCCGACGCCCATGTTCAGGACGATCTTCTCCAGGCGCGGGATCTGCATGACGTTGCCGTAGGCGAACTGCTCGTGCAGCGCTTTGGCGACCTGATCCTTGTATTTGTCCTTCAGACGTGGCATCTAGCTTCTCCATCTCGTCCACGAGCCGATCGGCTCACGACGGCCTCGCACTAGTCGATGGGCTTCAGGCACTCAGGGTGCTTGCACACCCGGTACTTGCGGGCCGAGAGCTTCTCGGCGCCCTCGCGGAACCCATAGCCGACGCGGGTCGGCTTGCCGCAGTTCGGGCAGATCAACATCACCTTGGGCACGAATAGCGGCGCCGGCTTCTCGATCCGTCCGCCTTCCTGCATCTGCTGCACGCCACTGCGGCCGGTGCGGCCGGACTGGCGGGCCTTCTGGTGGCGGATGATCATGTTCACGCCCTCGACCACCACCTTGTTCACCTTCGGGAACGCGTGGAGAATCTTGCCGCGCTTGCCGGCATCCTTGCCGGCGATCACCATCACCTCGTCGCCCTTCTTGATCCGCAGCTTGGCCTGATACTCGCCAGGCTTGGGGGCTTTGGCCATTACAGCACCTCCGGCGCGAGCGAGATGATGCGCATGAAGTTGCGATCGCGAAGCTCACGGGCAACAGGGCCGAAGACACGAGTGCCTCGCGGCTCCTGCAGGTTGTTAATCACCACGCAGGCGTTGTCGTCGAACCGCAGGACAGAGCCGTCCGGCCGCCTGATCGCCTGCTTGGTGCGGACGACCACAGCCTTGATGACATCGCTCTTCTTGACCTGCTGGCCCGGCGTCGCGGACTTGACAACGCCGACGATCATATCGCCCACGCGGGCATCCATGCAATTCGAACCCTTGACCACACGGATGCAGAGGATCTCGCGGGCGCCGCTATTGTCGGCGGCCTTCAGTCGCGTATATGGTCGTATCATCGCAGTTCTCCGATAACCACAGGCGCGCTAGCGCGCCCCCGGTTCCTACTTGGCCTTCTCCAGGATGCGGACGACGCGCCACCGCTTCTCCTTGGAGATGGGCCTTGTTTCCATGATCTCCACACGATCACCGACACCACAGGTGTTCTCGGAATCGTGCGCCTTGAACCGGGTGGTGCGCCGAATGATTTTCCCATACAGCGGATGGCGCACCATGCTCTCGACGGCGACGACCACCGTCTCCACCATCTTGTCGCTGACGACGCGCCCGATGCGGGTCTTGCGACGGCCGCGGGCCTCGCCTGCGCTCGTAACTTCCTCAGACATAGTGCCTATTCTCC
The DNA here is from genome assembly GCA_903951425.1 of uncultured Chthonomonas sp. Classification (GTDB taxonomy): domain Bacteria; phylum Armatimonadota; class Chthonomonadetes; order Chthonomonadales; family CAJBBX01; genus CAJBBX01. Next base: position 682 of record CAJBBX010000007.1, on the reverse strand, counting down.
GCCGCCAGCGATCGCACGCTCCGTCTGAAGCGTCAGGATGCGGGCGATATCGCGCTTGGTCTCAGGGATCGATGATACGTTGTCGAGTTGGCGGGTGACGTTTCGGCGGCGAAGCTGAAACAGGCGCTCCCGCTGCTTGCGCAACTCGTCAACGAGCTCCTGATCGCTAAGATTCCTGAGCCGCTCCAACTTCGCTCGGATCTTCTCCTCCGCCATGGGTCTCCTCCTCCACTTCGGCTTTCTTCACGAACTTCACGTCGATGGGCAGCTTGTGGCTGGCGAGCCTCATGGCTTCCTTCGCCAGATCCTCAGGGATGCCCGCCATCTCGAACAGGATGCGGCCAGGCTTCACCACCGCCACCCAGCCCTCCGGCGCGCCCTTACCGGAACCCATGCGGGTCTCAGCCGGCTTCTTCGTAAAGGGCTTGTCCGGGAAGACCCGTATCCAGATCTTGCCGCCTCTGCGAACGTGGCGGGTCATGGCGATACGAGCTGCCTCGATCTGGTTGGCGGTCATCCAGCAGGACTCCAGCGCCTGAAGTCCGAACTCGCCAAAGTGCACCGTGTTGCCGCTATGCGCAGCGCCCCTGCGGTGCCCGCGATGCTGCTTGCGGTACTTGACGCGCTTGGGCATCAACATTACTGGGTTCCTCCTCCACCATCGCCACGCCGGCCACCGCCT
>CAJBBX010000006.1 GCA_903951425.1 uncultured Chthonomonas sp. | reverse complement strand
CGGCACCAGCTCCGTAGCCGCCGACGGCTGGGCCTCTGCCACCTGGGCGATCCCGGCCGGCGAAGCCACCGGCGCGCACACCGCCGCAGCCGGGTTCGCCGGCGACGCATGGTACAAGGCCCTAACCGCGACCACTGGCTTCAACGTGGTGCCGTAAGACGTACTCGCTCGGGGCCGTCGCACCGCCGCGCGGCCCCAAGCCCAACCGGAGCGCCCATGACCCTGTAAGCCTGCTCGACAAGAGCGTTACCCCGGTAACCGGGCTCGCCATACCACACAAGGGAGAAACGCATGTCCTACCCATTGCTCCAGCAGCCGCTCCACGCGTTGGTTCGCCCTCTGGCCCTCCTGGCCTGCACCGCTGCCGCAACGGCCGCGATCGCCTCTCCGGCTGTGTCTGCCCGGCGCGTCGCCACGCCCAACCTGACGCTCACTTTCGAGAGGAACACGGGTCACTGGCCGAAGGAGGTGCAGTTCGTCGCGCGAAGCGGAGGCGGCACGCTCTTCCTGATCCGGCGCGAGGCAGTGCTTGCCCTTCGCAAGGGCGACAATGCCACGGCGCTTCGGCTCAAGCTGCAGGGCTCCAACGCAAAGGCCGTCGCGTCCGGCCTAGAGAAGCAGCCCGGCATCGTCAACTACTTCATCGGCAGGGAACCGAAGCAGTGGCGCACCAACGTGCCCACCTACTCCCGCGTGAAGCTGGCGAGCGTCTACCGCGGCGTGGACCTGGTCTACTACGGCGCGGGCCGGTCGCGCACGCTGGAGTATGACTTCGTCGTGCGGCCCGGCGCGGACCCCAGGCAGATCCGCATGGCGGTCTCCGGCGCCAAGTCGCTCCGCACGGTCGGCGGCAAACTCGTCGCCTCGACCTTCTGCGGCGACGTGGCGCTGAACCGGCCCTATGCCTACCAGACCGTGAACGGGCAGCGCAAGCAGGTCGCCTGCTCCTTCACCTTCGAGCGTAACACCCTCGCCTTCCAAGTGGCCCGCTACGATACCTCTCGCCCGCTGGTGGTGGACCCGACGTTGGCTTACAGCACCTACCTGGGCGGCGCCGGAGCCGAGGTCGGCACGGGCATCGCTGTCGATGCCGCAGGATGTGCTTACGTAACCGGAACCACTGCAAGCGCCGACTACCCGACCGTGGCGGGATCGTATGCCGTGGCCAACTCAGGCGACAAGGACGCCTTCGTCACCAAGGTGAATGCCGCCGGCTCCGCCCTGGTCTACAGCACCTACCTGGGCGGCTCGAGCTGGGAGGACGACCCGCGCATCGCCATTGATGCCGCCGGGTGCGCCTATGTCGCCGGATCGACCGCCAGCTCCAACTTCCCCGTGACCGCGGGCGCCTACCAGACAGGCTACAGCGCCGCGGACCTATTCATTACCAAGCTGAACGCCACGGGCACGGCGCCGGCCTACAGCACCTACCTGGGCGGCTCCGGGACCGACACGGCCTCGGGGATCGCGGTTGACACGTCAGGCGCGGCCTATGTGGCCGGGCACACGAGCGGGGCATTCCCGGCTACGGCCGGCGCCTTCGACACCACGTTCGACACCACACAACTCGACGGCTTCGTGGCCAAACTGAACGCAACCGGCACTGGTCTGGCCTACAGCACGGCCCTGGGCGGCAGCGGCGAGGAGACCATCGGCGATGTGGCGATCGACTCGGCCGGGTGCGCTTACGTCGTGGGCAAGACCACCTCGGCCAACTACCCCACGACGGCCGGCGCCTATGACACCAGCTACAACGGCAACACCGACGGGATGATCACCAAATTCTCGGCGGACGGCACGGCGTTGGCCTACAGTAGCTACCTAGGCGCCACCTCCCCCGACCTAGCCGAGGGCGTGGCGGTTGGGGCCGACGGCGTGGCCGTTGTCAGCGGCTACACGGCGTCACGATCCTTCCCAACGACAGCGGGCGCCTACCAGACGGCGTTCGGCGGCGGCAAGGCGGATGCCTTCCTCTGCCGTGTCGCCGACAATGGAACCAGCCTGCTCCAATCCACCTACGTCGGCTCAACAGGCAACGAGGCCTACACCTCGGTGGCTCTGGCGGATGACGGCGCCGTGACCCTCGCCACCACCGTGGACGGCGCCTTCCCGGTGACCGGCGATGCCTTCCAGTCCAGCTATGCAGGCACCTATGACGTGGCCCTAGCTAGCCTGACGCCCACGCTGTCTGCCCTGAACTACTCCACGTACCTCGGCGGACCAAGCGCGGAGCAAGAGCCGCGCGTCGCCTTCCGCAACGGTGCCGCGTACGTCACAGGACCGACTGCAGCAGGTTTCCCGGTGACCGCCGGCTCCTTCCAGACCACAGCAAGCGGCACAAGTGACGCCTTCGTCCTGAAGGTGAGCTTCAAGACCTCCGTGGCCAGCGTTCTCACCGTGAATTCGGCCACCGGCGCCCCGGGAGCCTCCCTCTCCCTGACGACCAAGTTGGCTGACGGGGGCGGCGCCGGGCTCTACGCAAAACTGATCGCATTCACGCTTGACGGCAGCGGCATCGGATCGGCGAACACGGCGGCCACCGGCATCGCAACGCTGGCCTACGCCGTGACTGACGCCCTGTCGGCGGGCGCACACACGCTGGGCGGGGCCTTCGCGGGCGACGCGACCTACGAACCCAGCTCCGGATCGAACACGCTCACGGTAACCCAGGCCACTACCGGCCTCAGCACCGTGGACCGCACGGGCCT
>CAJBBX010000005.1 GCA_903951425.1 uncultured Chthonomonas sp. | reverse complement strand
TCTGGTAACGGCTCCAGGCATATGACCACCCCGGCCTTCTCGGCCCGGTCCAACACCGGAAGGAGTGCATCGCCCAGACGGGCGAGCGCTTCGTCCTTGTTACTGCCGGGCGCAATCCGTCTCTGCTTCGGCGAACCTAGGACCATGACGGAGCCACCGAGATCAGCGCAGAAGTCCACCAGCGAGGTCAGGTAAGCGCCCGTGGCCGCCCGGACCTCGGCCTCATCACAGGTTAGGGATAGCCCCTCCGGCGACACGAGTAGCCAGTGGAGACCCGTGACGGCCAAGCCATTGGCTTCCGCGACCCCTCGAACCGAGGCGCGCCGTGAGGCATCCAGCGTTCGCACATCCGGCGCGAGCGTGAATGGCGCCACCTCAATGGCATCGTATCCGAGTTCGGCGACAGTGGCGCAGGTTTCGTCCCAACCCCAGCCTTGGAAGGTTTCGTTGCAGATAGCGAACCGCATGGTCAGGCCGCCACATCCGGCGGCACGGCCGGCAACTCCACGGTTCCCTCAAAGACATCGGCCGCCGGGCCTGTCATGACTACCCGGTTGTCGCCCAGCCACTCGATGGTCAGGCTACCGCCGGGCAGGTGGACGTTGACGCGCTTTCCGGTGCGCTCCGTGAGGGAGCCGGCCACGGCAGATGCGCAAGCGCCGGTGCCGCACGCCAGGGTGATCCCGGCTCCACGCTCCCAGGTTCGCACGGTCATCTCGCTTGACGATGTGACCTGGGCGAACTGGACGTTGGTCCGCTGTGGGAAGAGCCTGTGCGTCTCGATCTGCGGCCCGTAGCGCGGCACATCAAAGGCGGCCACGTCATCGACGAATACGACGGCGTGCGGGTTGCCCATAGAGACGGCAGTCACCTCGAACTTCCGCCCGTCAATCTTCACCGCCTCGGCCACGACCGTCGGCGTGTCGTCGCCGCGCATGGGTATCTCCGCCCGGCGTAGGCGCGGCTGCCCCATGTCGACCCGGATCGTCTCGGCCTTGCCACCACGCGAGGTCACGCGGAGATGCTTAACCCCGGCCAGTGTCTCCACCCGGAACTGCGGTTCAGGCACCATGCGGCGGTCAAACAGGTACTTGCCGAAGCACCGTATGCCGTTCCCGCACATCTCGGCCTCCGATCCGTCCGGGTTGAGCATACGCATGCGGTAGTCGGCCATCTTTGATGGATAGACAAGGAGCAGGCCGTCGCCGCCGACGCCGAACTTGCGATCGTTCAGGTACCGGCTGAGGCCCGGCAATTGGGCCTCAGCAAGCGGGTGATCAAGGCAGTTGACGACGACGAAGTCGTTGCCGATCCCCTGCATCTTCGTGAACTTCAAAGGCTCACTCCGATGCTACTCTTCGTCTTCCGCCGGCTCGGCAGGCGGCGCGACGGGCTCCTCGACGGGACGCGGCGCAGCAACCGCTTGGGGACCCCGGTGACCCTCGCCGTAGAACCCGGAGACGGGCCGCGACGGAACGATGGAGGTGATGGCGTGCTTGTACACGAGCTGCGTGGGTCGCCCTGGGATCTCAAGCAGGACGGTGAACGGATCGAACCCGCGGACATGGCCCCTGAGTTGCACGCTGTTGACCAGGAATATGGTCACGCCGATGTTTTCTTTTCGAACCTGATTGAGAAACACGTCCTGCAGGTTCAACTGTGACTTAGGCATCGTGTGAGTTCTCCTCGATGGGCGCGGCACCTAAAATGCGGCACGCGCCGGGTAATTGCCAACCATACGCATGGCGATCGCCTGAGCCACTTGGTTCGGCGGCGTATCGCTGATATCCTGCCACTCCCAACCCTCGTCGCTCCGGAACCAGGTCAACTGCCTCCGAGCGAACCGTCGCGTGGCCCGCTTGATCATCTCCGCGGCCTCGCGCTCGTCGCACAACCCGTCCACGACACGGCATAGGTCCATGTAGCCCAGTGCGCGCATGCCCGGACACTCCGCCGAGAAGCCGCGCGCACGCAGGCTGCGCACCTCGTCCAGCCATCCAGACGCCAGCATGGCCTCAACCCGCGCGTTGATGCGCTCGTCCAACGCGGGATAAGGCATCGTCAGCAGATATCGCTCTGCAGCATAGGGCCTGCGCCCCTGCGCCGCGTCGGCGTGCACCTGGGTCATCGGCTTACCGGTAACCTCGAAGACCTCCAACGCACGGACCACGCGAACAGTATCGTTGGGATGCAGGCGCTGGGCGGCAACCGCATCCACCGCTGCAAGCCTGAGGTGCAGTGCGGCGCTCCCGTATATACGCCCGTACTCGACCCAGCGGTTCCGGATTTCGTCCACCGCAGGCGCCAGGCTCAGATCGAGATCGACAAGCAGGGCGCGGAGGTAGAAGCCCGTGCCGCCCACCAGGATCGGGCGCCTTCCGCGTGCGCGGATCTGGCGAATGGCCTCGGCAGCGGTCACCTGGAAGAGCGCGGCGTTGAAGCTCTCGTCCGGGTCGGCTACGTCGATAAGGTGACAAGGGACCCGCCGCCGCTCCTCCGGAGTGGGCTTGGCTGTGCCGATATCCATGCACCGATAGACGGCCATGGAGTCTGCGCTGATGATCTCGCCGTCGATAGCCTCTGCAAGGCAGACCGCAACCGCGGTCTTGCCCACCCCCGTAGGCCCTCCGATGGCAATCAGCGGACCGTGTTTATCGTTCATGGCGCCGTCCATGCTGGTTGCAGCGGACCTCAGTTCGCAGCGCCAAGCCGTAGGTAGGCCTCAACAGCCGCCTCCATGCCGCATTGAGCAGAGATGATACCCTCACAGACCTGGCGCACAGCCCCGTATCCGCCGGCGGCAGGCGTGATGTGGTCCACATTCAGGCGTACCCACGGCACCGCATCGGCGGGAGCGAAACTCAGGCCCGCGATGCAGAGCGCGGGCATGTCATTCACATCATCGCCGATGTAGGCGACCTCGCCTAACTGGCATCCATGCGCATCACACACGCGCCGAAGTGCATCTGACTTGATCGCGCAGTGCTCCACAAGCTCATCGACCCCCAGGTCGGCGGCGCGCCGCTGAACCGAGCGCGAGCCGCGTCCGGTGATCCAGGCGATCCGCAATCCTGCCGCGGCCGCCAGCCGCAGCCCCATCCCATCATGGGCGTGGAAGCACCGGGCTTCGTCATCGCCCATATGGATGATCCGCCCGTCGGTCAAGACGCCGTCGACGTCCATGGCGATGATCCGAATACAGGCTGCCCGCCGGACCAACCAGGCGGGCAGGACGTGACACTTAGACGATTCCACAGCGCAGCAAGTCCTTGATCATGAGCAGGCCGACGGGCCGGCAGTCGGCGTCGATGACCGGCGCTTCGCCGGGCCGCTTCGGGCTCTCCTGAAGGATGGAGAGGGCGTCAGCTGCCAGGATGTTGCCTGCAATTGTGAGCGGCGACGTATTCATTACTGCATGGGCAGGCTGGTCCAGGGCGTCACGGTCGGTCAGGATCACGCGACGCACATCGCCGTCGGTCAGCAGGCCCGTGAGCTTGCCCTCGTGGTCGGTAAGGAAGGCCGCACCGGCGTGGGCCCGCGTGATGGCGAAGAGCGCGTCCCGGAGCAACACGTTCTGTCCGGTCACCGCCATCTGGTCCCCCGACCGCATGACGTCCGAGACGCGAAGCGTGAGCCTGCGGCCCAGGGCGCCGGCAGGATGGCAGAGGGCGAAGTCCTCCCGTGTGAAGCCCCGGGCCTCCATCACGGCCATGGCCAGCGCATCGCACATAGAGAGCATGGCCACCGCCGACGTGGTGGGCGCCAGGCCCAAAGGGCACGCCTCACGCTCCACGGAGACATCCAGCACCAGGGCGGCGGCCACGCCCAGCGTGGAGGCTTCGTTGCCCGTCACCGCGATGACGGGAGCGCCGATGCGCTGAAGGGTCGGAAGGATCCGTGAGACCTCATCGCTCTCGCCGCTGTAGGAGAGGGCGAGCACCACATCATCGGGCGTCACAGCCCCCAGATCGCCATGGACGCCCTCGGCGGGATGGAGGTAGAGGGCCGGAGTGCCGGTAGATGCGAGCGTGGCGGCGGCCTTCCGCGCCACGGCGCCGGCCTTGCCGATACCGGTGGTCACTGCCCGGCCCTTGCAGGCCAACAGCAGGTCGGCGGCCCGAACGAAGCTGGGTCCCAGGGCCCCTGCCATGTTAGTGATGGCGGCGGCTTCCTGCATCATCACCCGGCGACCTGCGGCGACATGGTCGAACGCCACGGTAGTCCTCCACCCTATACATATAGTATGCGGCCACGCACGGGTCGGTCCGGTGGCGGCCAGCGCTTCAGTATACCGTGAGGGAGGCGGTGCGGGTCGGGCCTACGATCAGGCGCACTTACGGCGTTTCGGGTGGGTTGGAAGGGGGTTCAGCGGGTCTGGCTTGGGAGGTTTGGGCGGGTCAGGCTGGTCGGTGTCCGGCGGGCCTTACGGGGATCGGCTGATTGCGGTCTAGAGGCTACGTTTGCTAGATAATGGGATAGGGACGGAGTAGGGGTCTGATTAGAAGCGGGTCTTGAACTCTACGTTGGCCTGGACATCGGTGGTGCGGCCGGCCATGTTCATCGTGTAGACGGTGTTGAAGGCCACGGAGTGGTCGGCATCGATGCGGCGGTCGAAGCCCAGGCTGACGGCATGGGCATTGACGTTCTGCCCGTTGATGTTGCTGACGTTGACGCTGTAGCCGGCCTGGAAGGAAGCCACCTTGTCGAGCTTGCCAATGAGGGATGCGCCGAGCTTGCGGGTGGACTGCCGATTGGCGAGGTTCTCGCTGGTGGTGTAGTCGAGCGACAGCGCGGTGCCGGCGTTCAGGGCATGCTTGAACGTGAAGCCGGAGCTCTTCAACTGCTGCATGTTCAGTGCGCCGTCCTCGGGAAGCGAGTTGTAGGCGTAGGTCAGGCTGGACGTCTTGGACAGCCGCAGGGCCAGGTTGTAGTTGCGAACGAGCTGGATGTTGCCGCGGTTGACGTTGCGGGCCTTGTATGCGACGCTGAAGTGGACCGGGAGCTTCTCGTTGCGATCGCTAACGAAGCTGAAGCCGCGGGAGACGCCGGAGTTGCCCTTGGCATCCAGTGCGCCGCCGTACTCGAGGGCCACGGTGTTCTTGCCGAGCAGGCCCTGCACCTTGGCGCTGACGTTTTCGGTCTGCTGCTTCCGCTGGTCGTGCACACCGGCGTAGCCGAGCGTGACGGAAGCATTGCGGAGGCCCAGGATGTTCATGGGCTTGAGCGACGAGATGGAGAGACCTGCCACCGAGCGGTTGTTCTTGCCCTGCACGACAGCCTCAGAGTAGGTGCCGGCGAGGCTGAACATGCCGGAGACCGGCGTGGCCAGGGTCAGGCCGCGGAACGTGGTGCCCGTGCCCGTGTTGGTCTGCGTGGCGCCCATCTGGCCCGTCAGGCTCAGGGTCTTGCTCGCCTGCCACTTCCAGTCCAGCATGCTGGTGGCTGCGGAGGCCTCGCGGCCACGATCAACCGCGGTGCGGTTCATGTGGAAGCCCATGGTCTTGGACGCTTGCCAGTTCATGTCGACGACGGTCGTGTTCTCGAAGCGGCCGTCGCTGAAGCCGATGCGCTTGGTCTCGGCCAGCAGGTTGTTGGCCTTGCTGCGGTCGGTCTCGAAGTGCAGGAAGTTGGTGGTCGTGCGGCCGGCGACGGCGCCGTTGGCGGTGGTCGTCACCTCATCGCGGAAGGCGTTCCACTTCATGCCGCGCTTCAGCTGCTGGTCGATGCTGACCAGTTGGTGGGCGGTGCCGTTGGCCACGATGCCGGACTTTGTGGAGGAGTTGCCGTCGCTCAGGTAGTTGATCCGGGTGGCCTTGTTCGGGGTCCAGCCGGCGGCGTGGCGGTAGTTGTTCCGCGTCAGCGAAAGCTCGGAGTTCACGGCGTTGTAGACCGTGGTGCTCAGGGTCAGGTTGCGGATCGAGGTCAGGTTCGCCGCGAAGTCCATGCGGCGGAAGCCCCGCTCGCCCTCGATTGCGGCGCGCTCGGCGTCGTTCAAATACGCCATATCACGTGCACGCGCGTAAGAAGAAGCCGTTGTGCCCAGGTTGACGCGAGCGTCAAAGCCCTTGGCGGCGTAGGCGAGGGACTGGCGAGACATGGAGCCGGCCGAATCTGAAGCCGTGGACTGGTTGTAGCTGAGGGTCGAGGAGCGACTCAGAGTCAGATTCATCCCCAATGCGGTGCGCCGCATGCCGAGCTCGTTGTTGTACTGGCTGCGCTCGAAGTCGTTCAGCGAGCCCAGCTTGCCGAAGCTCTGCGAGATGTTCTGATCCAGGTAGTTGAGCGAGAAGCCCTTGCCGGCGAGGTTCAGGGTTGTGCGCTGAACGCTGCCGCTACCGTCGCTTACTGAGAACTGATTGAAGCCGAGGGTCGAGCTCTTACCCAACGCGGAGCCGTAGGTCCAGCGGGTACGGGACAGGCCGGCCTCGCGGGCCACCTGCTCTTTGTCCTTCGCGGTGACTTCGCCTGCCGTCGCTGCCGCGTTGAACTGCTGGCGGATACCCAGGGCGACCGCCGTCTTGTCGGCGTCGCTCAGGTCGTTGAGGCGCGAGAAGGTCCGATCGGCCTTGCTCGAGCTGTAGCTGAGGCTCTGGTTCTTACCGGCGAAGTTGAAGCCGAGGCCGGTCAGGCCGCCGCTCTTGTCACCGATCTTGTTCTGCGACAGGCTCAGGGCGCCTCCCTTGGCGGGGGCGTAGGCCAGCGAGATGTTGGAGCGGCTGACGCCGCGCTCGCGCGCCCACTGGGCGGCCTCTCCATCGCGGAGGTTGCCGAAGCGCTGGAAACTGGTGCCCACGGTCTGGCCCTGGTACTGCATCTTCAGAGCACCCGCGGTGTAGTTCAGCCCCTGCTTGACGATGCTGCCGGTACCGTCGCCGATATTGTCCCAGTTGAGCCCAAGGTTCGAGGTCTTGCTCGTGGCCAGGCCGCCGCCGAAGCTCATCCGCTTGATGCCGCGCTCCTTCTCAAGCGCTGCGAGCTGCTGGGCCTCTACGGGGTTCGACGTCAGGTTGTTGCGCATGGCGCTGAAGCCAGCGAACTGGGCGCCGACGTCCTGGTACGAAGCGTTGAACGTAGCCTTGCCGGACTTGCCCTGGAAGTTCTGAACGAGCAAGCGGTCGTTGGCGGGCTTGGCATTGCTGGGGCGCTGAATGGCGCCGTTCTGGTTGGTGCGGCCGATGGTGTTGCCGTTGCTGGCTGCGCCGGAGCTGAAGTAGAGCAGTCCGGAGAGCATGGAGCCGGAGCCCACCTTGCTGTTGTGAGCCAGCCCGTAGGTCGTGTAGCTGACACCGTTGAGCGACGAGACGGCATAGCCGAGGTTCAGCGCTGAGCCGCGAAGCTTCAGGCCGACGCCGGGAGTGCCGGTGACGTTGCGGGAGGCGTCGTAACCATCGACGTACTGGTAAGAGACGCTGATGCTGTCGTAGGGACGGACGGGCTCTACGAACATCAGGCCACCACCAGCGAAGTCGACCGTGTAGTCGGTCTCCGCCTTGAGGGACCGCGCGCCCACAGATACTCGCAGGGTGCCGGGCACCACGCCGCCGTGAGACAGCATGTAGCCTGCGCGAGTTCCGTTGCCGCGCAACGCTTCGACGAACAACCGGGTCTGGCCCTTGGGCTTGCCGGTGGCGTCGATGTAAGACAGGCTCTGGCTGAGGCCCAGAGAAGTCCGGGCGAGCTCTGCCTTAAAGTCAAACAACCGCGACGCGCTCTGGGCGCCCGCAGTCTGTGTGGCTCCAAGGACCAGGGCTGCTGCCAGGATCCTGCTTGCGTTGTTGATGATGCTCTTGGTCATTGTCTAACCTCCGTCCGAGGTCGAATGGCTCAACGTGCTAAGCCTGAGGCAGCTAACTAGAAGCTCCCCTTGATCAGGTCGATGCGGACCTGACCGTCGCGGGCCTGCTGCCGGAGATCGGCGGTGCTCAGTCCGTTGGGCCTGCGGTTCAGGCTCTTCCTCATGTCGGCCAGGGTGGCGATCTGGCCTGCGTTCACGGCGCCGGTGGATGCGGCAAGAACGATCCGAGGGGCCATCGTGGCGGTCACCGCGGGGACGTTCACCGGGGCTGCGGCAGGCTCGAGGGAGGGCTCGGCGGTCATCGTGGGCGAGGCGACTGCGGCCATCTCGTCCTGTCCGGCGGCGCTCTCGTCGAGGTCCACGTCATCGAGGCTGGTGCCGGTCGGGGCGCTCACGCTCGGCATCGTCCGGCCATTGCGGGCGGCGGCGGCGCGGGTGGCGAGCGGGGCGCCGGTGCGGCCGGTGGAGGCAATCGCGGTGCGGCGGATGCGGGCGCCGCTGGTTCCGGACTGGCGGGTGGCCATGCCGGGCATCGCGTTCGGCATCAGGTCCTCAAGGCCCAGGCCCTCAAGCACGCCGGGCTCGATGTCAGCGGCAACCTGCGTCTGTGCAACACCGGTTGCGGGGATCAGGCCGGGGGTAACGCCGGGGCGGATCGCGGTCAGCGTCAGGGCAGCGGCGGCGCCGGCGGTGGCCAGTGCGCCGTACCGAACGGGCGACTGGGAGAAGGAGCGGCGGATCGCGGAAGCGAAGCGCTCCTGCATGGTCGGCTTGTAGATCGTGGCGTTCAGGATGGCCTGCCGCATGGCCGCCGGGGGGGCGACCTGGGTCTCGGCCTGCACGGCAGCGGAAGTGCCCTGCATGAACTCGAGGTCTCGGGCGCAGGTGGTGCAGCAGGCGATGTGCTCTACGACGATCGTCGTCTCGTTGGAATCAGCCTCGCCGTCCGCGTAGACGGAGAGCAGATCCCACACTCTGTCACAGTCCATTCTTGCCTCCTGGGAGATCGTTCCAGCCTGTCGGTCGTCTTGCTTGGTGTTGGTCGTCATCGCTAGATCCTCCGAACTGGATGGTGGATGGTCTTGAACAGTGCATGTGACAACCCGGCGGGCCGTTTGTTGCACCGATTCGCGCGCGATCATCCAGAATCGCGTGCCCGCGCGACACACATATAGGGCCAGGACCATCGCGAAGCCTGGAAGCGGCCCGATCCCGTTCGCAGGCGGCTTGACTGAGCCGGTGCTGCGGCCTATAATGGCGGGGAACGATCCGTCCGGATCGGGCAGGCGTTGTTGCGCGTGGCGCCTGGGAAACGGGGCAGGCCAGTGGAGGGTTCACCGTGTGAGGGCGGCGTGCGGATCGCCGTGATGGTCTCCGGTCACGGGCGCGGCAGCAACATGCAGGCCATCATCGACGCCTGCCGCAACGGCACGGCAAACGCCACGGTGACGCTGGTACTGGGCGTCCGCGACCAGGCTCCGGCCATGGTCCGAGCCCGGGAACAGGGCATTCCCACTCTGGTGGTCAGGCCCGCGGCTGATGGAGCCGCCTATGCCGCACAACTGCTCGGAGCGCTGAAGACGCATTCCGTCGACCTCATCTGCCTGGCGGGCTATATGCGCCTGCTACCGGAGGAGGTCGTGCGGGACTATCGGGGCCGGATTATGAATGTGCACCCTGGGTTGCTGCCGCTCTTTGGTGGCAAGGGCATGTTCGGCGAGCATGTTCACCGCGCAGTGCTGCAGTCGGGGATGAAGGTGAGCGGCTGCACCGTCCACATGGTGGACGAGATGTACGACCACGGACCGATCGTCCTCCAGTACACGGTACGAGTGGACGACGACGACACACCTGAGACGCTGGCGGCTCGGGTATTGCCGCAGGAGCATGCCGCCTACGCTCGCGCGGTGGCGCTCTTCGCGGCCGGACGGCTGGCCCTGTCCGACGGCCGCGTGCGGATCCTGCCCGAGCGCACGATGGAGCCAGGAGGCTGATGGCGATGGACCTGAGCAGGCTGACACTACGATTGGTCGGGCTTATCGGGCTTGGCGCGATGGCCCTGGGAGCCAGAGGAGAGGTGACCTTGGATAAAGTAAACTTTCTAAACTTGCCGGATTGCTATCGGCTCAGCAACGGTACCGCCGAAGTGGTCGTCACGACCAACGTTGGACCCCGCGTTATCCGGTACGCGCTGTCTGGAGGACCAAACAACTTCGCCGAACTGCCGGCCGATACGGTGACCACCGAATGGGGCGACTGGAAGCCGCTGGGCGGGCACCGCCTCTGGCACGCACCCGAGGCGAAGCCCCGCAGCTACTCACCGGATAATGACCCCGTCGCCTTCGTGCCGGTGGGTACTACGGGCATCAAGCTGACCCAGAAGGTCGAACCGAGAACGGGCATCAGGAAGGAGATGCAGGTGGAGTTGGCAGCCACCGGCACCCAGGTCACCGTGACACATCGCCTCACGAACACGGGAGTCTGGGACGTGGAGCTTGCTCCGTGGGCACTGACCATTGTGGCGGGCGGCGGCGTCACGATCCTCCCGCAGGAACCCTTCAAGTCGCATGATGACTATGTCCTTCCTGCGCGCCCCATGGTGCTCTGGCACTACACCGACCTGACCGATGCCCGGTGGACCGTCGGCAAGAAGTACCTTTGCCTGAAGACGGACGACAAGGCCAACTACGCGCAGAAGATCGGCATCGCCAACAAGCAGGGCTGGGCCGCCTACGCCAACGCCGGGCGCCTCTTCGTGAAGCGGTTCGGTTACCAGGAAGGCGCCCCATACCCCGACTCGGGCTGCAACTGCGAGACCTTCACCAAGGGATCCTTCATGGAGGTGGAGTCCACGGGGCCTCTCACCAAGTTGGCGCCGGGCGCGACGGTCGAGTACGTTGAGCGCTGGTACCTATTCGACAGGGTCGATATCGGCGCCGGCGAGGCTGCCCTCGATGCGGCCATATCTCCGCTCATCGCGCAGACGGAGCCCGCGAAGTAGGGCCGGGTCGCAGCGAGTGCGCCTTGACGTATGGGGCCGCTTCCTGCCCATAATCTAACCGACAACAGACGGCGGGCGTGACTGGCGCGTTGCGGGGACGACCCCGGGGAAGCGCCCGCTTTGGACTGCCGAGCGCCTGGGCAACCGTTGACTGCGGCTGCCCGGGCGCTCGTTCGTCTGTGGCAGGCCGACAGGGAAGGAGCATGGAATGGACTGCAAGATCGACCGGGCGTTGATCAGCGTTTCCGACAAGGGGGGGGTGGCCGAGTTCGCCGCCGGGCTGGCGGCTCGGGGTGTGGCGATCCTCTCCACCGGCGGCACCGCCAGGGCGCTCCGCGAGGCCGGGCTCGAGGTGACCGATGTGAGCGCCGTCACAGGCTTCCCGGAGATGCTGGACGGCCGTGTAAAGACACTGCACCCCGCCGTACACGGCGGCATCCTGGCGCGCCGCGACCTGCCTGAGCATATGGCCGCCATGGCCGAGGCCGGGATCACCGGCATCGGCCTCGTCTGCGTGAACCTCTATCCCTTTGCCGCTACCACCGCCCGCCGCGATTGCACGCTGGATGATGCCATCGAGAACATCGACATCGGCGGACCGGCCATGGTCCGTAGCGCGGCCAAGAACCACGCCGACGTGACGGTCGTGGTGGACCCGGCCGACTACACGGCGGTGCTTGACGAGATGGACGGCCACCAGGGCTGCACGGGTCTTGAGCTTCGGCGGCGGCTGGCCGTGAAGGCCTTCCGCCATACCGGCGCCTACGACGCCATGGTCTCGCAGTACCTCGGCGCCCGGCTGGACCCTGAGACGAAGTACCCCGGCGAACTCGCGGTCTCGGCCAACCTGGACCGCATCTGCCGCTACGGCGAGAACCCGCACCAGTCAGCCGCGTTCTACGTGATGCACGGCGTCTCTGAGCCTTGCGTCTCGCAGGCGCAGGTGCTGCACGGCAAGGAGCTCTCGTTCAACAACCTGGCCGACGCCAACGCTGCCATCGAGGCGGTTAAGGAGTTCGACGAGGGGCCGGCAGCGGTCATCGTCAAGCACATGAACCCCTGCGGGGTGGCGATGCGGCCGACGCTCGCTGAAGCGTTCCGTCTGGCGCGCGAGGCCGACCCGGTCTCGGCGTTTGGCGGCATTCTGGCCGTTAACCGGCCCATGGACGCCCAGACGGCAAGTGTCATAACCGAGAAGAACAGTTTCTTCGAGGTGATAGCCGCTCCGAGCTACGAGCCCGAAGCCTACAGGATATTGACCGTAGCCAAGGCGTGGAGCGCCAACGTCCGCGTACTGGAGCTGGGCAGCCTGGAGGGTTGGCGAGGCAAGACGTCCGGGGTGGACCTGCGGTCGGTTGTCGGGGGCCTCCTGGTGCAGGACCGTGACACGGTGGTCCTCGGCGCGGACGAGCTGACCTGCGTGACGGAGAGGCGACCCACGGATGAGGAGGTCGCGGAACTGCTCTTCGCGTGGCGCATCGTCCGGCATGTGAAATCGAACGCCATCGTCTTCTCGCGCGACCGCCGCCTGGTAGGCGTTGGCGCCGGTCAGATGAACCGCGTTCAGTCGGTGCGGCTGGCGGTGGGGCAGGCAGGAGCGCTGGCCGAGGGAGGCGTCATGGCATCCGACGCCTTCTTCCCGTTCAACGATGGCCCGCAGGCGGCGGCTGATGCGGGCATCAAGGCCATCATCCAGCCCGGCGGCTCCAAGCGCGACCAGGAGACGATCGAGCTCTGCAACGCTCGCGGCATCGCGATGGTCTACACGGGACGGCGTCACTTCCGCCACTAGGCGCCCCACCCCCTGCAGAACGGGGGCGGCTGCAGGCCACACAAAGGCCTTCAGCCGCCCCCGTGGGGCTTGTCAAAGGCTCTCGCCCGCCTAAGGCGCCGCCTGTCCGCGTAGCTCATCCACCTCGTCCTGGAGCCTCTCAATGCGCTTGAGGAGTTCGAGGATGATCTCCACGCCCGCCAGGTTCACGCCCATCTCCTGCGTGAAGCGACGGATCTGCTGGAGCCGCAGGATGTCGGAGTCGGAGTAGAGCCGGTTCTTGTTGCTGATCCGGCGCGGCTGCACCAGCCCGATCCGCTCGTAGAGGCGCACGGTCTGGGGATGCAGCCCAGTGAGCTGGGCCGCTATGCTGATCATGTAGACCGGTTCGTCTTGGTCTCTTAGCATCACATTACCAACCTCTGGCACATCGCCGTCAGTCCCTCACGATGTCCCCGCGGAGCGCTGCCAACTGCCTCAACAGCTCCCGCTCACGCGGCGAAGGGTCTTTCGGCACGGTGACCTTCACACGGACGTAGAGATCGCCGTTGCGGCCATCCTGCCCGGGCATGCCCTGTCCTGAGACGCGAATGCGTTGACCGCTCTGCACACCGGCCGGCACCGTGAGGGTGCGCGATCCCTGCAGAGTGGCGACCGCAAGCTCACCACCCAGTGCCGCGAGCGTGTAGGGCACATCGGCGCTCGTCGTCAGGTCCTTCCCGCTTCGCTCGTAGGTGGCATGCTCGCGAACGCGGACGACCAGATATAGGTCGCCGCGCACGCCGTCCGGCCCCGCCGCGCCCTGGTTGGCCAGCTTCAGGCGACGTCCTTCCTCGATCCCGGCAGGGACTTTGACGTTCATCCGCTGGGTCCGGGTCACACGGCCGGTGCCGTGGCAACGAGTGCAGATGCCGCCGATGTCGATCGGGCCGCGACCGCGCCGCGGGGCGCCAACGCCGCCGCATCCGGAGCAGGCATCCTCAAGGACCAGTGTGGTCTCCTTGGAGACACCCTTCAGGGCCTCCTCAAGGGTCACCTCGATGGCGTACTCAACATCCTCGCCCCTGCCTGATGCGCGATCGGCGCGGGCGTTACCGCCGCCGCCGAAGAGGGTCTCGAAGAGATCGGACAGTCCCGAGCCAATATCAAAGCCGCCGGGCGTCGGTCCTGCGCCCTGAGGGTATCGCACGCCGGACTGGCTGGCGCGCTTCCACTGCTCACCGAAGCTCTGGTACTGCGACCGCTTGTGGGCGTCGCCAAGGACATCGTAGGCCTCGCTGATCTCCTTGAAGCGCTCCTCCGCAGCCTTGTCGCCGGGGTTGACGTCGGGATGGTACTTGCGGGCGAGCTTGCGGTAAGCCGCCTTGATCTCCTTCTCGTCAGCCTGCCGGCTTACCCCGAGGATCGCGTAGTAGTCCTTGTACTGAGGCGAGTTCATGTGGCGCCTCCCATCCCGGCACGGCCAGGGCCGTTACCGCGTCTGTAGGGCTATGCCTGGCCTGGGAGCCGTGGTAGGCGGCCCCCAAGGGGCGCGCGGCAGGGCTACTGCTTGAACTCGGCGTCGATTACGTCATCGGACGGCGGCGGAGCAGAGCCTGCATCGGTGGGAGCGCCCTCCGGCCCTGTCGATGCTGCGGTCTCCTTGTAGACCTTCTCGCTCAGCGCGTAGCTGGCCTGCTGGAGCTCCTCGGAGAGCCGCTCGGTTTCGGAGAGGTTGTTCTCCTTGATCGCTGCCCGCAGGTTCTCGATGATCGTCTCGATCCTCAGCTTGTCGTCGCCGGGGACCTTGTCGCCAAGGTCCTTCAGCAGGCGCTCGGTCTGGTAGGCCAGTTGATCGGCCTTGTTGGTCTTCTCGGCGGTCTCGCGCGCCTGCCTGTCCTCTTCGGCGTGCGCGGCTGCCTCCTGGACCATCCGCTCGATGTCGCGGTCGTCCAGCTTGCTCGAGCCGGTGATCGTGATCGACTGCTGCTTCTTGGTGGCCTTGTCCAAGGCGCTGACATTGACGATGCCGTTGGCGTCGATGTCGAAGGTAACCTCGATCTGGGGCACACCGCGAGGGGCAGGCGGCAGACCGGTCAGCACGAAGTCGCCCAGGGCGGTATTGTGCGCCGCGATCTCGCGCTCGCCCTGGAAGACCTTCACATGGACGGTGGTCTGGCCATCGTCCGCCGTGGAGAAGGTCTCGGACTTACGCACCGGGATGGTCGTGTTCCGGTCGATCAGCCGCGTGAAGACGCCGCCCAGCGTCTCGATGCCCAGCGACAGTGGAGTGACGTCCAACAGGACGACATCCTTAACCTCGCCCGCAAGGACCCCCGCCTGGACGGTGGCGCCGACGGCCACCACCTCGTCGGGATTGACGCTCTTGTTCGGCTCCTTGCCGCCACCCAGCCGCTTGACCAGTTCCTGAACCATGGGCATCCGGGTGGAGCCACCCACGAGCACGATCTCGTCCAGTTGGCTTGGTGTCACCTTCGCATCGGAGAGGGCGCGCTTGAAGGGGACCTCGCAGCGGGTGAGAAGGTCGCGCGTCAGTTCCTCGAACTTGGCTCGGGTGATGCTCATGTCGAGGTGGACCGGTCCGTCCGGCGAGGCGCTGATGAACGGCAGGTTCACGTTGGCCTGCACCACATTGGAGAGCTCAATCTTGGCCTTCTCGGCCGCTTCGCGCAGGCGCTGCATGGCCTGGCGGTCCTTACTCAGGTCGAGGCCGTGCTCCTTCTTGAACTCCGCGGCCATGTGCTCGACGAGCCGCGCATCCCAGTCGTCGCCTCCGAGGCGGGTGTCACCGGCGGTCGACTTAACCTCAAAGAGGCCATCGCCCACCTCAAGCACCGAGACGTCGAACGTCCCGCCGCCCAGGTCGAAGACGAGGATGGTCTCGTTCTTCTTCTTGTCGAGCCCATAGGCCAGTGCGGCAGCCGTGGGCTCGTTAATGATCCGGAGGACCTTGAGCCCGGCGATCTCGCCGGCGGTCTTCGTGGCGGTGCGTTGGGCATCGTTGAAGTAGGCCGGCACCGTGATGACGGCAGAGTCGACGGTCTCGCCCAGGTAGGCCTCGGCGTCCGCCTTGAGCTTCTGCAGCACCATGGCGGAGATCTGCTCGGGCGTGTAGCTCTTGTCGTCGATGCGAACGGTGTCGCTGGCGCCCATCTTGCGCTTGATGGAGATGATGGTGCGGTCTGGGTTAACGATGGCCTGCCGCTTGGCGCCGGCGCCCACGAGCCGCTCGCCGGACTTGGAGAACCCGACGACCGACGGGGTCAGCCGGCTGCCTTCAGCGTTCGCGATAACGGTGGGCTCGCCACCTTCCAGGACCGCGACAACAGAGTTGGTGGTGCCGAGGTCGATACCGACGGTCTTTGGCATATCGATGCTCCTCCCGGACGCGGCGAATGATAGTGGATCGAGCCGCTGGAACAGGACCAGCGCGGGTTCCGGTCGCCGCCGTATTAGCCTCGCCGTATAGCGTGACTTGAGTGTACCTGAATCAAGTAGTCCTACGCGCAGGCGCGCACAGCGGTTTCAGTAAGCGGGGATGGGCCGCACAAATCGAGAGGAGAAGAGAAGGAGGATGGGGGAGCGGAGGGGGCGGGATTCGAACCCGCGAGACCTTGCGGCCTACCCGCTTTCGAGGCGGGCGCACTAGACCACTATGCGACCCCTCCGCGACACAGACATGGCGGCAGCGCCGAGCTGCTCGCCATGTGGTGAAAACGCCCTCGGAGGGAGTCGAACCCCCGACTCAAGGCTTAGGATGCCCCAGCTCTATCCACTGAGCTACGAGGGCCTGCATCCGCCCGGTGGGGCGGATCAAGGTTGGTGCGCCCGGAGGGACTCGAACCCCCGGCCTACAGGTCCGCAACCTGTCGCTCTATCCGCTGAGCTACGAGCGCGCGCTGACGGTGAAGTATACCACGTCTACCGGCGCAATTCCACCCTTCAGAGACGTGGCTGGGTCTGTGGGCTGCACGTTCAGCGGTCTGGTACCCTATTGGTCGAACCAGAGCCGCTTCGAGGCCGGCGCTGGGTGGAGGCGCGCTGTGGATAGCCGACAGATGCTCAAGGAACTGGGCAGGTATGTCCTCGCCGACCCATACCCCTTCGTACTCGACCTGGAGCGCTCATCGGGCATGTGGCTGGCCACGCAGGATGGCCGCCGCCTCTTCGACTGGGCGGGCTACTATGGCGCCAAGCTGATCGGCCACAACCACCCGGCGCTCTACGCTCCCGACTACCTCCACCGGTTGGCCGTGGCGGCCAACAACAAGATCGCCAATCCCGACTTCCTCACGCCCGAGTGCCTGGACTACTATCGTCTGATCCACTCGCTGGCTCCGCGTTGCATGCGCAACGAGCGCCTGGAGGTCTACGTCGTGAACTCCGGCGCCGAGGCGGTGGAGAACATGCTGAAGTACATGATCAACCTCCATGTGCAGCAGCACGGCGGGAATGCGCGTCGTTTCATCTACTTCGACCAGGCGTTCCACGGCCGCACGGTCTTCGCGCTGAACGTGACGGACCTACGCCACTCGCCGGTCATCACGCGCGACTTCCGCGGGCTGGCCGACGGCAACACGCAGATCGCCTTCCCGGCCGTCAACGCCGACGCGCCCGATGCCGAGAACGACCGCCGGACGGATGCTGCCCTGGAGGCAGTGGAGGCGGCGCTGAGGTCCGATCCCGGCGGCATCGCCGGCATCGTGGTTGAGCCTCTGCAGGGCGCGGGAGGCCACCGCATGGCGCAACCGCGGTTCTTCCGCGAACTGAGCCGCCTGGCCCACGCCCACGGGGTCGGCCTTGGCTTCGACGAAGTGCAGACCGCTGGAGGGCAGACCGGTACGGTCTTTGCCATCGACCAGCTGGACCTGCCGTACCCGCCCTCCGTGGTCGCCACTGCGAAGAAGATGGCCTGCGGCGTGGTCTACATGCTCTACCCAATGGACGACCACGGAGTGCTGGACTCGACGTGGGGCGGCAGCCTCTCCGACATGGTCCGGTTTGTGCAGGAGTGGTCCATCGTGCAGGAGGAGCGGCTTGTCGAGCAGGTCCCGGTCAAAGCGAAGGCGCTCGTCCGGGTGCTACAGGTAGCCGCCGCATCTGTCCCAGGCATGGTGACCGACATCCGCGGCATGGGCCTCTATCAAGGATTCACCATGCCGACAGCACCGGCCACGCAGGCGCTGGTGGACGACGCCCTTGAGACCGAGGAGACGCTCCTGCTGAGGGCCGGGCCCACGTCGATCCGGCTCAGGCCCAACCTCGGCGTCAACCAGGAGGATATCGACCTCCTGGGGATGAAGCTGATGGCCTGCCTGCGGCGCGTGGCCGCCGCGAAGCAGGGCATGGAGGCTTAGAGTGGCGACTGCCAACCACATGACGCTCTCCCAACTGAACAAGCTGATACGGGCCACGATCGCCGAGTGGATGTCGGACGCCGGCGATATCTGGGTGCTGGCTGAACTGGCCGAGTGCCGGCAGCACACCAGCGGCCACTGGTACCTGAACCTCGTGGAGAAGAAGGCTGAGTCGGTGGTCGCGTCGCTCAGCGCCGTCATCTGGTCCCGCGAATCCGGAACGGTGAACGACTTCGTGCGGGCGACGGGCCAGCGCCTGGCGCCGGGGATGGCGGTCCTCATGCGGGGCCGCGTCGATTTCCACGAACGATTCGGCCTGAAGCTCATCATCAGCGAGCTTGACGCCACCTACACGCTGGGCGAAATGGCGCGCAAGCGGCAGGAGGTCATCGAGCGCCTTCGCCGCGAGGGCATCCTGGGCCGCAACGGCGCACTTGAGATGCCGATCGCGCCGCAGCGCGTGGCGGTGATCTCCTCCGGGCAGGCGGCGGGCTACGGCGACGTGATGAGGCACCTGACAGGCAACCCGCACGGCTATGTGTTCCATACGACGCTCTTCGAGGCCGCCATGCAGGGCGACGCTGCCGAGCAGTCGGTCGCCGACGCGCTAGCCAGGGTGAGCCGTCGTGCCACATCCTTCGATGTGGCGCTGGTGATCCGCGGCGGCGGCTCGCAGATCGACCTGAACTGCTTCGACGGATACGCCGTGGCGGCGGCCATCTGCGCGTGCCCGGTCCCGGTGATCACGGGCATCGGACACGATCGCGACGAGTCGGTGGCCGACCTGGCGGCCCACACGCGAGCCAAAACGCCCACCGACGCGGCGCAAATGCTGGTGGCCCGCATCCATGAGTTCGAGCAGCAGGTCGACGCGGCCATCACTCGTGCGGCCAAGCTCGCCGCAACGGCACTGAACAGCGACCGGGTGGAGCTGACAAGTGTTTCGGGACGCTTCGCTACGGCGCCCACGCGGCTTCTGTCGGCATGGTCGGTAAGGGTCGCGTCAGGGACGGCTGCGTTCGCATCGGATGCGTCGAGGCATCTGCGAGCCGGTGCCGTGGCGCTGGACGAGTCGATCAGAGGTCTGAACAGGGCCCCCGCGCTTCGCCTTGCCATTCTGGACGCCCGACTGGCGCCCGTGGTCGAGGGGCTGACATCGGGAAGCAAGCGCCGCCTGCAGGCCGAAGCCGAGCAGCTTGCCGCCGGTGAGCGCAACCTGAGCATCATGGACCCGGCCAACGTGCTGAAGCGCGGCTTCAGCATCACGCGGTACCGGGGCGCAGCAGTGACGGACCCGGCCACGCTACGGCAAGGAGCAACTCTCGAGACCGAGCTCTACGGGGGCACGGTTCGCAGCAAGATCGTCAAAGCGGAGGTGGATAGTGGACAAGGCGTCCTTGACCTATGAGGCGGCCCTAGGCCGGTTGGAGCAGATCGTCGGGCAGCTTGAGGGCGGCGAGATCGGCGTCGACGCGCTCACCGTAGCGGTGAAGGAGGGGGTCGAACTGGTCACCTTTTGTCGCCGGCGCTTGCGCACGGCACAGCAAGAGGTGGAGCGGGCTCTCCAGGGGCTCACCGAGGGCGCCCAAGGCGGGGCCAATGGGGAAGTGGGCGAAGAGGGACTCGAACCCCCGACATCATCGGTGTAAACGATGCGCTCTGCCAGCTGAGCTATTCGCCCCAACGTGGTGATTATATCGATGGACGCAGTGCCGAGTCAACCGCAAGCGCCCCGGGTCCGGCTTGTTTCCTCGCCGGAGGACCTCCAGGCGGCGCTCTGTATCCGGCTGGCTGTCTTCGTTTGCGAACAGGGCGTACCGCCGGAGGAGGAGATCGACCTCCGCGACCTGGACGCCGAACACCTGCTGGCCGAGGTCGGCGGCCGCCCGGTGGGCACGGCGCGCGTGGTGCGCCTTGATGCAGGCTCGGCCCGTGTGGGCCGCGTAGCGGTTGAGCGAGGAAGTCGGCGCCTCGGTGTCGGCTGGGCGCTCATGCGGGCGTGCGAGGCGACGGCCCGCCCGTGGGCGCGGTCCATCATCCTGGACGCCCAGGTGCAGGTGCTCGGGTTCTACGAGCGGCTGGGGTATGTACGCGAGGGCGGCATCTTCCTGGACTGCGGCATCGAGCACGTCCGAATGAGGCTCCACTTGTAGGCAACCAGACGCGCCGCGGCCCCGGAGATAGGGTCTCACCGGGGCCGCGGCTCTGTATGGATCCGGCCGACGGCACTACCTTTCGAGGCGATCTGGGGCCGTATCCACCTGGGTGAGGGTCCATCGGCCCTGCACCCGCTCGACGGCCATGCTCACGAAGACCTTCCGCCGGTCGCCTGATTTGTCGCGATAGACATGGGTGCCGGAGAGCGTGTAGACACCATTGCCTCGGCGGCGCACCCTGGTCAGATCGAACGCCACCGTGTCGATAGTACGGATCGCGTCTCGGGTCAGGTCCAGGTAGTCGTCCGCGGCAAGGGAGTACTGGTAGCGGCCGCGCTGGTAGATGGCGATCCGGACGTCGGGATCGGTCAGGCCGGCCAGCAGGTTGATGTCCGCGTTACGGAAGCAGTCCTCGATGTCGTCTGCCGCATAGCGGAGGCCGTCGGCGTCAGCTTCCCGCAGGTTGGCCCAGCTGTTGCGGGTCAGATAGTACTCGTCCTCGTCGTCCCAGCCGCGGCACTCATTGCCCACGTAGATCGGGCTCTCAACGTAGATCACACGAGGTGCGCCGTAGATGACGTGGCGCCGGTAGATCCAGGGCGGGCAGAACCCGTAGTAGTAGTGGAACGGCGAGAAGAAGACATCCGACTGCACGAACGTCGGGCAGTAGTGCGGGTAGTAGTGGTAGTGGTCCGGGAAGAACCCGAAGAAGAAGTTAATCGATGTCCGGGATGCCGGCCGGAGGTTGATACCGTGGTCGTACCGGCGCCCCTCGAAGGAGCGCGTGAAGATGTCACGGGCTCGATTCCGATCGGCATCGGCCCGACCGCGGTTCTGGTCAACGTACCGGTTCTGCCTGATGTTGGTCTCGCGGTTGCCGCGGTAGCCGTCGCGGCCCGTGCTTGCGCCACGGTCTGTTCGGACCTGGGTGGGCCCGCCGAGGCGGCCGTTGGTGCGATCCTGGCGGTCCACCTGGCCGCGGTCGCGTCCGCCGCGTGTGGGATCGACGGTCTGGCCGCGCCCAACATCGGTTCGGGTCCCGCGTACGGTGCTGTCGCTGGCATCGCGGCCGCCCTGGTCGCCCCGGTTGCGGTCATTGCCGACGTTACCGGTGTCTTGGCCGCGGCCGGTGTCGCGGTTGCCCTGGTCGCCGCGGTCGCGGCCCTGTGTGGCGGAGCGCAGGAAGTCGTCGCGGCGGTCGCGGGCGGCGCGGTAAGCGTCGCGGCCAGTGCCGCCGCTCTGGTTCGTCCGATCCTGCCCGATGCGGTCCCGGCCCGAGCCGGTCTCCTGCGTGGTGCGGCTGGGTCCGCCGTCGACTCGAGGGGTGCGGTCCACGCGGGTGTTGTCGCGCTGGCGCTGGTCGTCGCGGCTCCGGTCCGTGCGGTCACGGGTCACATCGGTCCGCTGCCCGCGATCAGGAGTGGTGTCAGCTTGGCGACCCCGGTCCGGAACGACGTCAGTCTGGCGGTCGCGGACGGGCGCAGTGTCGGTCTTGGTGCCACGGTCCGGCGCGGTGTCGGTCTTCTGACCACGATCGGAGCCCCGCGAGTTCTCCTGGCCGCGGCCGGAGCCGCCGCCCTCGCTCTGACCCCTGCGGTTCTGTGCCACCGTGAAGGGCGCCGCCGCGCACATGAGCCCGACAACCAGCAGGAGTTGAACGCTCTGTCGTCTCATCTTATCTCTCCTTCTACCGGGTGTTGTGGCTCCCGGCTGAGGGCCTCGGTCTCGATACACTCTACTGGACGATGCCCCGAGCAAATCGTGACGCGGCTAGAATGCAACCGCCTGGCCGTCGCACCGTGGGTCGGATCCCACATGCATCGCGCCCGTCTCGGGATCGATGCGCATCAGTTGGTAGGAGCTGCCCTGAGCCCAAGGGCCGATGGGCCGCGCATCATGCCCGCGACCCCGCAACTCGTCAACCAGCCCGGCGCCGGGGCGCTCCTCTATCTCTACTGCGGTACGGTCACCCTCGCGACGCCACTGCCAACGAGGCGCCTCGATGGCCCGCTGCACATCCAGTCCCGCATCTATGACGCTGCTCAGCACCTGAAGGTTGCTCTGCACCTGCACGTGCCCTCCCGGCGTGCCACCAATGAGCACGGGCCTGTCATCCCGCGTCACCACATAGGCGTTCAGCGTGTGCATGGTACGCTTACCCGGCGCCAGCACGTTCGGACTGGACGGATCCAGCGAGAAGCCCGTCATGCGGTTGTTCATCAGTACGCCGCACTCAGGAACGACGTAGCCCGCGCCGAAGCCGCTAAAGACGCTCTGGATGAAGCTCACCACGCCGTCCCGGTCACCGGCGAGGAAGTAGGTGGTGTCCGAACCCAGTTGCGCTGGGGCCGGCGCAGGCGCCGCCTGCTGCAGATCGATCGCCCGCGCCCTGCTCCGCGCGTGCTCCTTGCTGATGAGCTCTGCAGACGGGTCGCGCACCAGCCTGGGATCGCCCATTCGGCCCTCGCGGTCGGCAGCGGCCAGCTTGGAGGCCTCCAGCAAGAGATGGTGCCGGTCGGCCGAGTTCCACGCCATGGACGGCAAGTCCCACAGTTCGGCGATGTTGAGCGCCTCCAGCAGGATCAGGCCCTGCGACACCGGCGGCTGGCCGTGGACTACGTGACCCCTGTAGGTTGTAGCCAATGGCTTCCGGACGTCGGGCGCGTGGGCAGCCAGGTCCTCCTCGTCGAGCCAGCCGCCGTCGGCGCGCACGCGTCGGGCGATGGCTGAGGCGATGGGCCCACGGTAGAAGGCGTCGGCCCCGCCTGCGGCGACGTGCCGCAGCGTCACTGCCAGCGCGGGCTGCCGGATGGCCTCGCCCGGCCGTGGAAGGTGGTCCAGGCCCGTTAGCATGGACGCCACATGCGGGGGAACATCGCAAGCCGTTGAGCCGAAGGTCTGCCGGAAGGCGCGGCAATAGGCGTAGCCTGCGGGGAAACCCCGCTCGGCGTACTCGATCGCCTGTGCCAGGGCGTCCTCCAGCGCCAGCTTTCCGTACAGGCTGTGCAGGGCGCCCCACGCGCTCACCAGTCCTGGCACGCTGAACGATCGTGAGCCCCTCGGCGGGATCGCTACGCCGAAGTCCGCCGGATTGGCTCGCAACGGCGCCGCGCCAGAGGCGTTGACGGCCACTGAGTCGTCCGAACCGCGCGGGCAGACGACACAGAAAGCGTCGCCACCCAGATGGCTGGCGTAGGGCTCCGTCACCACCAGGACCGCCGAAATGGCGATGGCCGCGTCGATGAACGAGCCGCCGCGCCGCATCACATCGAGCCCCGCCGAAGCCGCCAACGGCTGCGATGATGCTGCAACGCCCAACGATCCCACTACAATCCCGCGCCCGATGGGCGAGGTAGGCGACCAGTCCATGGCTTTCAACCCCCGTTGCCGGCACCTCAGGTGCTAAAATCGTATTCGTGAACGAGCATGCACTACGAGTACTGGAATGGCCGAGCCTCCTGGCCCGACTGGCATCCCATGCCGCCACCGGCCTGGGCCGCGAGGCGGCGCTGTCGCTCGCGCCCTTCACCGACATGGCCGGAGCGGCATCTGCCCTGCGCCAGACACAAGAGGCGCGCCTTGCCGTCGTGGGCGACGGGCTGCCCTTGGGCGGCATTCGGGACATCCGGCAGGTCATTGCCGCGGCCCGCGTCGACCGTCAGCTCGTGCCGGTGGAACTGCTCGACGTAGCCTCAACCGTCCAGGCTTGCCGGCGCCTTCGGACCACGCTACTCCGGCGGACGGACACATGGCCATGCCTCGCAGATATCGCTTCCGGCATACCACATTCGCTGAGCCTAGACGCGCGGATTCTGGACTGCATCTCTGAGAACGCCGACGTCCGCGACGACGCCTCGGCTGAGCTCTCTACCGTCCGGTCCCGCAAACGGACGGTAGCAGCGCGTCTGACCGAGAAGCTGAACGCCTTCCTGGTCTCTCCGCGCTATCGCCCCATGCTGCAAGAGGCCATCATCACCACGCGGGAGGGCAGGCAGTGCGTCGCCGTCAAGGCTGAGCACCGCGCCCACGTGGGCGGCATCGTGCATGACGCCAGCGCCAGCGGAGCCACCCTCTTCATGGAGCCTGGCCCCTGTGTTCCGCTGGGCAACGAACTCCGCGAACTGGCCGTGAAGGAGGACCAAGAGGTCTCCCGCATCCTCACACGGCTGACCGGCCTCGTGGCTTCGGCGTATGACGACCTGCAGGCGATGCTCGCCCGCGCTGCCGCGCTGGACCTTGCAGCCGCCAAGGGCGTCCTAGCCGAGGCCATGGCCGCCGTGGAGCCGGAGTTGGCCACGGACGGCTTCACGCGGATCGTCGCCGGCAGGCACCCGCTGCTGCCTGAGCCCGTGGTGCCCATCGACGTGGAGGTGGGCGGCGCCTTCACCGTCCTGCTGCTGACCGGGCCCAACACCGGTGGCAAGACGGTAGCGCTCAAGACGGTGGGCCTGGCCACGCTGATGGCCCAGTCAGGCCTCCAGGTGCCTGCCGCGGAGGGGACGCGCATCAGCATCGTCGACAACGTCTTCGCCGACGTGGGTGATGAGCAAGACATCCAGCAGTCGCTCTCGACCTTCTCATCGCACCTCCGCAACATCGTGGCGCTGCTGAAGGAGCTG
Organism: uncultured Chthonomonas sp.; assembly: GCA_903951425.1. Taxonomy (GTDB): domain Bacteria; phylum Armatimonadota; class Chthonomonadetes; order Chthonomonadales; family CAJBBX01; genus CAJBBX01. The sequence continues at coordinate 94,167 of CAJBBX010000005.1, read as the reverse complement.
GGTGAGCGGTCGCTGGTGCTGCTGGACGAGATCGGCGCGGGGACGGACCCGGCAGAAGGCGCCGCCATCGCCAAAGCGGTCCTCCGCTCGTTGCAGGACCGGGGCGCTCGGGTCATCGCCACGACGCACTACGGGGAGCTCAAGGAGTTCGCCTATGAGCGCGACGGCGTGGAGAACGCTGCCGTCGAGTTCGATCGCGAGACGCTGAGGCCGACGTATCGCGTGCTCATGGGCGTGCCCGGCAGTTCGCATGCACTCTACATCGCGCGGCGCCTGGGGCTACCGCGTGAGGTGATCGACGACGCCCGCCAGGGCCTCCGGGGGCGGGGCCGCTCCTCCGCCGAGGTCCTGCAGCGCATCGAGAAGCTCCGCAAACAGGCCATGGAGCACGAGCGCGACGCCGCCCAGGCCAATCAGGAGGCCAAGAAGAGCCAGTCGGAGTACCAGCGACGTCTGGATCAGATCACCGACGTGCAGCGCACGGTGAAGCGCCAGGCCGAGGAGGAGGCGCGGGCCCTGCTCCGGCGTACCTCCGACAAGGCCGAGGGCATCATCGACGAGCTCCGCCGCGCAGGGAAGGGCCAACGCAAGGCGCCCGACGCGCGCAAGAAGCTCACCGTCCTTCGGCAGGAGACCCACGCCGAGTTGGGCGCCTCCGTGCAGCCCGAGCCGGAACCGCCGCCGGCGCCGGATGGGCATACCTACCGCCAGGGCGACCGGGTCTTCGTGACCTCGCTGCAGACCGAGGGCGTGCTGCTGGAGGAGTGCACGGACGGCTACGTGCCGGTGCAGATCGGCGCCATGCGCGCCACGCTTCCCGTCGCGTCGATCCGCCCGGTGGCAGGAGCCGAGCCCGCCAAGCCGAAGCAGGACACGGGAGCCTCCAAGATCGCCATGCGGAAGGCGATCCAGATCTCGCCCGAGCTCACGGTCCGAGCCATGCGGGCCGACGAGGCCACCGCCATGCTCGACCGCTACATTGACGACGCCTACACTGCCGGCCTCCGCGAAGCGCGGGTTATCCACGGCCGGGGAACAGGAGTGCTGAGGCGGATGGTGGCCGAGTACCTGAGGACCAGTCCCGTCGTCGCCGGTTTCCGCGTAGGCGAAGAGAACGAGGGGGGCGATGGCGTCACGATCGTCTCTTTCAAGCAGTAAGGAATGCTGACCCACGCTGAGATCGGCGCCGTGGCCGCTCTTGCCGCGCAAGCGCGCCTGGCAGCCTACGCGCCGCACAGCGGCTTCCTGGTTGGGGCCGCAGTGGTGACCTCGGACGACCGCGTCTTTGCCGGCTGCAACGTAGAGAACGCATCATATGGGCTCACGCTCTGCGCCGAGCGCTCGGCCCTGGCTGCGGCCGTGGCTGCGGGCGCTCGCGCGATCCGGGCGGTCGTGCTGGTTACGGCTACGGAACGGGAGTGCCCACCGTGCGGGGCCTGCCTACAATGGGTCAGCGAGTTCGGCGACCCGGAGACCGAGGTGGTCTGGGTGTCGGTCGCTGGGGCGGTCGTTCGATGGACGCTGGGCGACCTGTTGCCTTGCGCATTTAATTGATCGGTGAGCCGCCCCTGAGGCGCGCACGACGACGGAGGGGAGGCCGGCATGGCAACAGCCGTTCAGTTCGGGGCAGGGAACATCGGTCGGGGATTCATCGCGCAGCTCTTCTACGAGAGCGGGATGGACGTGGTCTTCATCGACGTGGTGCAGCCGGTGGTCGAGGCCATCAATGCACGCGGCGAGTACACCATCCATATCGTCGGTGACACACCTGAGGAGGTCGCCATCGACCGCGTCCGCGCCGTCGACGGCCGCGACCTCGAGGCCGTCGCCGCCGAGCTCGCACGATGCGATGTGGCCTGCACCGCCGTGGGCGCCAACGCACTCGGGTTCCTGGCCCCCGGCATTGCCGCCGGCCTGGAGCAACGGAGCCGCGAAGGAGCCGCCCCGCTGAACGTGCTTGTCTGCGAGAACCTGCACATGGCGGGGCACGTGCTCGCCGACCACGTCCGGCAGCGCCTTGATCCCGATCGCGCCGAGGTCATCATTGCCTCTACGGGCTTCGTGCAGGCAGTCGTGGCCCGTATGGTGCCGATCCAAGCGCCCGACGCCGATGACCCCCTGGCAGTCCGAGTCGAGGCCTACAAGCGGCTCCCGGTGGACCTCGCGGCCGTGCGCGGCACGCTTCCGAGCATGGTGGGCGTGGAGCCCGTGGAGCGCTTCGACGCCTACGAGGCGCGGAAGCTCTACATCCACAATTGCGCCCACGCCGTGCTGGGGTACCTCGGCTGGCCGTTGGGCATCGAGTACGGTTACGAGGCGCTGCAGGACCCGCGAGTGCGTCCGGTTCTCAACCTGTGCATGCAGGAGAGTAGCCAGGCCCTCTGCCGCCGGCACGGGTTTGATCGGGCCGACATGGACACCCACGTAGCCGACCTGATGCACCGGTTCGCCAACAAGGCTCTGGGAGACACTTGCTTCCGCCTGGCCCGCGATCCCGTGCGCAAGCTCGCCGCCGCGGATCGCCTCGTGGGCGCCGCGCGGATATGCGAGGAAGCCGGCACCGATCCCGCGGGCCTCGCAGGCGTCATCGGCGCCGCGTTGGCCTTCGACGCGCCGGACGATCCTGTGGCAGTGGCGCTCCAGGCCCGGATATCGTCTGAAGGGCCGGGGGCGGTGATGCGCGATGTTGCCGGCATCGATCCGGAGGAGCCGCTCGGCCGAGCTGTGCTCCAGGGCTATGTGACAGCAAGGCAGGGAGGCAAGCACTGAGATGAGCATCATGTACCGAGAGATCATCGAGCAGCCGGACGCCGTCGCAGCCGCGCTGGAGGGTTCCGCCTCGGCGGCAACCGCACTGGCAGCCGCCGTTGTGAAGGCCGATGTGCGCTCCGTCGTCATCGCCGCCCGCGGCACCAGCGACAACGCCGCCACCTACGCCAAGTACCTGATCGAGACCACGCTGGGTATCCCCTGTGCGCTGGCGGCTCCGTCGGTCATCACGCTCTACGGGGTTGAGCTCCGCGTGAAGGATGCGCTGGTCCTCGGCATCTCGCAGTCAGGTCAAGGCTCGGACATCGTCGAAGTACTCAGCTCCGCGCGATCCTCCGGCGCGATCACCGCCTGCGTGACGAACAACCCGGAGAGCCCGCTGGCCGGAGCGTGCGACCATGTCCTGCTCTGCAATGCAGGCGAGGAGATGGCTGTAGCCGCCACCAAGACCTACACCACCTCGCTGGCAGCGGTCGCGCAACTGGTCGCCTACTGGTCGGGTTGCGCGCAGCTGGCGTCCGACCTGGCGTCCGCCCCGGCCCTCATGCGAGAGGCCCTGACCGCCGAGGAGGCCATCGTCCGCAACATCGCCCGCTACCGGTACATGACAGAGTGCTCCGTCCTGGCCCGCGGCCTGAACCAGTGTACGGCTCTGGAGGCCTCCCTGAAGCTCACCGAGACCTGCTATGTAGGCGCGAAGCCCTGGTCTGCGGCGGACTTCATGCACGGGCCTATCGCCGTGGTCGAGGACGGCTTCCCCTGCTTCCTGTTCGCCCCGGACGGCAAGGCCCTGCCCGCCATGGCGCAACTCACCGGCGTGCTGGACCTGCGCCGCGCCGAGATGGTGATCGCGTCGGCGTGCGAGAACCTCCTCCAGCGCGCTACGGCGCCCATCCCCATGCCCGCCGGCGTACCCGAAGCCATCAGCCCCTTGGTCTACATCCTTGCCGGGCAGCTGCTCGCATGCCGCCTCTCCGAGGTGCGGGGCGTGAACCCCGACGCCCCGCGAGGCCTGAGCAAGGTAACGGTCACCCGATGACGAACCGCGCACGACTGGTTGAGACCTTCCTGGACCTCTGCCGTATCAACTCGCCCTCCCTGCAGGAGGCCCGGGTCGCCGATCACCTGTGCGACCTGCTGGAGGCCATGGGGCTGACGGTGGTACGAGATCGCGCCCACGAGACGATCGAGGGCCAGTGCGGCAACCTGTTCGCGACCCTCCCCGGTAACGTGCCGGGAGCCGAGCCCCTCTTCCTCTCGGCCCACATGGACACGATCGAGCCCAACCCCGACCTGGTCGTCATCGCCGATGACGAGACCCTCAGGTCTGATGGTTCCAGCATCCTGGGCGCCGATGACAAAGCGGGCATCGCGCCGGTCCTCGAGGCCATCCGCGTCGTCATGGAGAACGGCCTGCCGCACGGCGACATTCAGGTGGCCTTCTCCATTTCCGAGGAGACAGGGCTGCGCGGCGCCCGATACATGGATGACTCGCTGCTGGGTCCGCGCTGCGGCTTCGTGCTCGACACCGGTCCGCCCGTGGGCACCATCCTCACGTCGGCTCCCGCGCACGACATCCTGGAGGCGACCTTCACGGGCCGGGCCGCCCACGCCGGCATCGAACCGGAGAAGGGCATATCGGCGATCCAGGTGGCCGCCAGGGCCGTCGATACCATGCCGCTGGGACGCATCGACGCCGAGACCACCGCCAACATCGGATCCATCCACGGCGGTCAGGCCACCAACATCGTTTGCGGCGAGGTCATCCTCCGCGCCGAGGCCAGGAGCCGCTCAGATGCCAAGCTCGACGCGCAGGTGCAGGCCATGGAAGTCGCCATGCGCGCCGCAGCCAATGCCTACTCCGCGTCCGTTGCCATCAACCGCTTCAACGCCTACCCGGGCTACGTCCACTCCGACGAGGCGTTGCCTGTGCGCCTCGCCGCCGCAGCCGGCGCCTCGCTGGGCCTGCCGGTCTCCCTGGCGGGCGGGGGCGGCGGCAGCGATGCCAACTTCCTGAACCAGCGTGGCCGCTGCGCCGTGGTCCTCGGCACGGCCATGCGGGCAGTCCATACGCACCAGGAGTACGTGACCATCGACGAACTCGTCGCCACTGCCGACTGGCTGATTGCCATCCTCCAGGAGGCGGCGCGCACGTGAGAGCATCACTCTGGGGGACCGTCGAAGCGATCGCGTCGGACGACGCCGACTGCCAGATGCTGTCGGTGCGCGTCGTGGATGAGGTGCGTACCGTACGCTGCTTCCCGAACCTTGTGGGCCGCGTCGAGGTAGGGGACAGGGTGCAGATTAACACCTGGGCCGTGGAGTTGGGCCTCGGAACCGGGGGCTGCGACTTCGTCGCGGCAGTGGACTGCGACCGCGAACCCTGCACGGCGGCGGGGCACGTGATGAAGCTGCGGTATACGCCGGTGCAGCACCCGGTGCTGGCCGCCGAAGCGCCGGAGAGCCCGCATCACGCGGCTCTGACGCAGTGTACGTCGCTGGGCGACCTGCCCGTGGTATGCACCGGCCTCCACAGCCAGGTGGCGGCTGTGGCGGCTGCGGCCAAGTGGGAGACCGGCGGAACGGCCCGGGTCGTCTACGTAATGACCGACGAAGCCGCCCTGCCCATCGCGCTCAGTGACACGGTGCGCAGCCTCAAGGCCCAGCGCCTCATCGATGCTACCGTGACGGCCGGACAGGCCTTCGGAGGCGACTACGAGGCCGTCAACCTCTACTCAGGGCTCATCGTCGCCCGTGCGGTTGGGAGGGCCGACATCATCGTCGTGGGTCAAGGTCCCGGCAATGTGGGCACCGCCACGCCGCTCGGGTTCTCGGGCATCGACCAGGGCGCCGCGCTGAATGCAGTCTGCGCCCTGGACGGAACCGCCATCGCCGTGGCGCGGCTCAGCTTCGCGGACCCACGGCCCCGCCATGTGGGCCTCAGCCACCACACTCGGACCGTGTTGAGCCAGATCGTGCTGCGCCCGGTGATCGTACCGCTGCCGCGCCTGCCACAGGAGCTCTCGGCCCAGCTCCGACGGGCGGTGGAGAGCGCCGGACTGCTCGGATCGCATGAGTTCATCACAGTAGACGCCGACTGCGGACTGCAGGCCCTTGAGGACTCGGGCCTCTGCATCACCACCATGGGCAGGTCCATCGACATGGAGCGCCCGTTCTTCCTGGCCGCCGCGGCGGCAGGCCTCGTGGCGGGGCAATGGCACACTTGCGCCGCCGAACGCTGGGACGGGCTGGGCCAAAACGGCGGCGGCCATTGATGCCCGCATCTGATCCACAAACGCCGAGGCAGGTAGCTTCGCGACTGGTCTACAAGGGCCGCGTCATCAACGTAACCGTGGACGAGTTGGAGACACCCGAGGGCGTCCTCCTTCGCCGCGAGACGGTGCGGCACGGAGGCGGAGTGGCGATCGTGCCGATCACATCCGACGGCGACGTCCTGCTGGTCCGGCAGTACCGCCACGCCACGGGCGGCTGGCTTACGGAGATCCCAGCCGGCACGCTGGAAGCGGGCGAAGACCCCGCAACCTGCGCCGCCAGGGAGCTTGAGGAGGAGACCGGATACACCGCAGGGAGCTTGCACCTGTTGGGCCGGCTCTTCCTGGCGCCCGGCTACTCGTCCGAGGTGCTCTGGGTCTACGCCGCCACGAACCTGGGCGAGGGAACGGTGAACCCCGACGACGACGAGGTGATCACCCTGTGCCGCGCACCGATCGACGCTGCCTGGGGTTCTGAACGGGAGTCGGTAGACGCCAAGACGGTCGCGGCGCTGGCGTTGGCACGAGAGTGGCTGGCGAAGGGCGCCTAGACACAAAGAGACCGGGGGAGCCGCTCCATGCGCGCCGCTCGGCGCCCTGAGTGCCGCTGGCCTTGCCCACCCGTAGGTCTGGGCCTCTGCATCAGCGACTCATCCGATGGATCGTCTCCCCCGGCCTGCTTCCGTCTGAGAGTCCGGCGGCGCCATGCCGCGTGGCCCTCCTTGCCGGGTGAGTTCGCCGGTGGTGCGTCTCTCCAGCGACGAGGGCATTATCGTACCGATGCGGCGGCGTGTCAAGTACCTCTGGGCGCGATTTTGGCCTTGCCCGCAAAATGACCCCGCTCGCCTCGCCGCCGTGCGCCGAAACCCGCGCCCAGCATACTGCGTAGTCATGGCGAACCCGGAACCAATCCGCGGACGAGGGAGCACTGACATGGACAACAACACCATCACGCGGCTGATCTTGATCGGCATCCTCGTACTGGTATCGATCGCCGTCGTCAAGACGCTATTGGGGATGCTCAGCCACATCATCGGCCCACTCATCGGTATTGCGGCGCTTGCGGGGATCGCCTGGGTGGTCTACAACGCGCTACGCAAGAAGAACCGCGCCTACTAGTCCGGCTGGGCTGCCGCCACGGTCAGCCCAGCCGCACCGCCGTTCCGTAAGCCAGCACCTCTGTGGCGCCCTGCGTGTACTCGGTGGCGTCGTACCGCATGCCGACCACGGCATCGGCGCCGATCTGCAAGGCGTGCTGCACCATGCGGTTGTAGGCATCGAGCCGGGCGGCCTCGCAGACACTCTCGTATTCCGAGATGTTCCCGCCGACGATCTGCTTCAGTCCGCCGATGAAGCCCTGCGCGATGTTCTGGGACCGGACCACGATACCGCGGACGATCCCCAGGTACGCGACCACCTGCCGACCGGCCACGTCGTTGCCGGTTGTCACTATCATGCTCTTCCTCCCGCCATGGCGGCTACCTCTTGACTAGATCGGCGACAGCCCGTGCGACTACCGGGTACTCCCACTCGAACCCGACCGCCTGAAGCGCCTCGGGCAATACCCGCTGGCTCTCCAGAAGGACCCCGGCCATCTCGCCGAGCGTGGCCCGGAGCGCGAAGGCGGGTACCCCGGCCCTGACCGGCCGATCGATCCTCGCACCAATGGCGGCCGACACGTCCCGCATGGTGCTCGGGGCAGGCGACACCACATTCACCGGGCCTGTGGGGCCTTCGGGATGGATGCAGATCATCAGGGCCTCAACGGCGTCAGTCAGATGGACCCAGGGGACCCACTGCTTGCCCGACCCCAGCACCACGCCTATCAGCTTCCGCATCGGCGCCACCATGCGGGGCAAGGCTCCTCCGTCGCCGGCCAGCACCATACCGAGCCGAGCCAGGACCACGCGCCGGGCATCTGTACCGGCCGTACGCGCCTCAGCTTCCCAGTCCACGCAAAGTTGCGGAAGGAACCCCTGCCCGGGCTTGGATGTCTCGGTGAGCGGTTCGGAGGAGCGGTCGCCATAGATGCCCGTCGCCGATGCGTTGACCAGCACGCGAGGGCCGGGCGCTCCCTCGGCCATCGCGGTAACGATGCGCTTGGTGGTGGCAATGCGGCTGGAGCGCAGGATGCGCTTGCGGGCGTCGGACCAGCGCAGGGGAGCGATGGGCTCCCCGACGAGGTTGACCACCACATCGGCTCCAGCCACCTTGGCCTGCCACGGGCCATCGACATCCGGCTCCCACTGAAGCAGTGAGACCGGGCCAGGGAAGAGGGCGGCGGCTCGGTTCGGGTCGCGCACCAGCGCCACCACGTCGTATCCGCACTCCGCCAACCGGCTGCACAGGGCTCGACCGACGAGGCCCGTGGCACCGGCGACGACGACACTCTCAGCGACGCCCGCGGGCTCCTGGACGCCGGGATCAAAGCCCGGGTCGGGGTTGGGCTGCTCGGGTTCTGTCATGCTCTAGCCCGCGACTTCCGGCGCTCTCTGGATGCGCGCATCGGAGAAGATATCGGCATCGTCGCGGCTCCTCGTCGAGAACTCGGAGACCACGGCGCCCTCAGGGCCGGCCTGGAACCAGTGCAGCGTGTTGGGTGGCAAGGTGTACTGGTCGCCAGGCTTCAGGATCACCTCATTGAAGACCGTATAGGCCCCGGGAGGCGCCGGCGGAGGCGAGCACTTGGGATCAGGCGTCGCCCGTCCGAGAACATAGAGATAGACTTCGCCCCAGCGGCAGCGAAAGGTCTCCTCCTTACCCGGTACGCCGTCGATCGATGGGTGCCGGTGCTCCGGGCAGGTCTGGCCGGGGAACATGACCAGTTCCTTGGCGCAGCACCGCTCGGTGTTCACGTAGACCACTATCTCCAGCCCCGTCCGCTCCAGCTCGCTCAGGCCCATATCTGCCACTTCGAGGTTCTGGCGCTCCTGATCGGTGATGGCGATCCCGGCCTGGAACAAGTAGCCCACAGCCCTATCGACGGCGCAGGTGTACTCCTCACGTGTGATCATGTCGGTAGTGCCCTCCCTGTGACGGCTAGCCGTAGAGCGGCCCGTAAGCGGCGCAGGCGCGGTAGTCGGAGCCCTGCGGGTCCTGGGCGCCGAAGCGCGACCAGGCCGCCGGCCGGAAGACATCGGTATCGGGCACGTTGTGCATGTCCACCGGGATGCGCAGGATCGACGCCAGAGTGATGAGGTCCGCGCCTATGTGCCCGGCGGAGATCGCGCCGTGGTTGGCGCCCCACGTGTTCATTACGGAGTAGACATCAGCGAACGGACCCGAGCCCGTTAGGCGCGGAGCGAACCACGTGGTCGGCCAGCCGGGGCTTGTGCGGTCCATGAGCGTCTGCGCCGCGTCCTCAGGGAGCTCCACGGTCCATCCCTCGGCAATCTGCAGCACCGGACCGATGCCCTTGACCAGGTTGATGCGGCTCATGGTCGCCGGCATGCCGCCCGCTGTCAGAAACTCGGATGAGAAGCCGCCGCCGCGGAAGTAGCCAAGGTCGGCTGGGCACCACTTCGTGGCTGCGAGGCAAGCCTCGGCCTCCTCGGGCTCGATCTCCCAGTAGCGCTTCATGGTCGGGCCCCCAGGTCCGGCCTGGCGACCGCACGCGTCCAGCGCGGAGGCGCCGGAGTTGATCAGGTGGATGATCCCGCCGGTGGCGTGGCCCTGCAGGACATGCCCCGTCACGCGCTCAACGGCCTCCGGGCTCCAGTAGGTCCGCACGTCCGAGAACATCTGCGCCTTGCCGGTGAGTAGATGCATCAGAAGCATGCTCACGCCGTTCAGGCAGTCGTTCTCCGTGGCCACGATGTAGGGCTGCCTGATGCCCGTCCAGTCGAACGACGAGCAGAGGATCGCCTCCAGGAAGTCGCCGTTCGGCATGTAGTCGGTCCACTGCCTCTGGCCCTGGAAGCCACCGGCGATCGCGTTGCGGCCCCTGGCCTCCTCGTGGAAGCCCAGTTCAGCCAGCCTCGGGTTGCCGATCATCAGGTCCCGGGCAATCATCGCCATCTTCACGCAGGTGGCCCAATCGGCGTCCTTCTGCTCGCGGGTGCGCTGCTTCTCGGGCGAGTTGTAGTCCTCGCCTTCGGGACAGCACTGGAGCGTCCAGGCCAGCGCCCGGTCATACTCCTCGTGATCGTAGATACCCTCGTCCATGCGTCGGCTGAACTCGGTGAGGTCGATGTACTCATTCCGCATCCCGAGGAAATCCTGGAAGAAGTCGGGGTTCACGGTGGAGCCGGCGATTCCCATGGAGACACCGCCCATGGAGAGGTACGAGGTCCCTCGGAGCGTGGCGGCGGCAAGGGCCGCGCGAACGAATCGCAGTATCTTCTCGTTGACGTCGGCGGGAATGGTGGTGTCGGTCTTGTCCTGCACGTCGTGGCCGTAGATGCCGAAGGCTGGGAGGCCCTTCTGGGCGTGCCCAGCCAGCACCGCGGCCAGGTAGACGGCGCCGGGACGCTCCGTACCGTTGAAGCCCCAGACGGCCTTCGGAAGGAGCGGGTCCATGTCCATGGTCTCGGAGCCGTAGCACCAGCAAGGCGTTACGGTCAGCGAGACGCCGACCCCCTCGCGGGCGAACTTGGCGGCACACTCGGCCGCTTCGGCCACGCCGCCGATGCACGTGTCGGCGATGACGCACTCGACCGGAAGGCCGCAGGAGTGCTTCACCTCGGCCGAAATCAGGGCCGCGACGCGCTGCGCCATGCCCATGGTCTGGTCTTCCAGGCTTTCGCGAACGCCTCCGTACCGACCGTCGATGGTCGGTCGAATGCCCACCTTGGGCAGGGGAGTTCGCAAGCGATTGGTTGGTGGCTGCATGGTCAGAGTGGATGCCGACACGGTTGTTACCCTTTCCTCGGCGCAGGTCGTCCGGCGCGATGCCGCGGCCGGACCCAACGCATACCTTGACAGGATAGTGACCAACGCCCCGTCTGTCAAGTCCGACCGACGTGCGCAAGCGCATACGCGGGGCACCTCGCGCGAGGGCCCAATGCTCTGACGAGTATACTTCATGGGCTCAGGGCCGGTTCGGCCTCGGGGCAAGAGCTAATCACGAAGGGACCTCACGCATGACGTTGGACGACATACGCAAGGCGGCTCGCGAGATGCAGGCCACCATACTTAAGCTCGGAGACCATCTTTGACCTCACCAACAAGCTCGTAAGCATCGCGGAGCTAGAGGCCCGTTCAGCCAGCTCCGAGCTCTGGACCGACGCCGACGCCGCGCAGGAGACCCTCCAGCGCCTGGCCCGCCTGCGTGACGAGGTCGGCCCCGTCCAGGATCTGGGCCACCGCGCTGCAGCCATCGATGAGTTGGGCCAGATGCTCCAGTCCGAGAGCGAGCCGGATGCCGACATGGCAGCCGAGCTCGAGGCCGACCTGTCCGCCCTGCAGGCTGACCTTGAGCGCGTAGAGGTTGAGACGCTGCTCTGCGGCGAGTACGACGACCGTAGCGCCATCGTGGAGGTCAACGCCGGAGCCGGCGGGACAGAGTCGTGCGACTGGGCGCAAATGCTGCTCCGGATGCTCCTCCGCTGGGCGCAGGACCAGGGCTACAACGTGGAGATGGTGGACGAGCTGCCCGGCGACGTGGCGGGCATCAAGAGCGCCACCTTCCAGGTCTCGGGCAAGCGCTTCGCCTACGGCTACCTGAAGTCGGAGCGCGGCGTTCATCGCCTTGTGCGCATCTCGCCGTTCGACGCCGCCAAGCGCCGCCATACATCGTTCGCCTCCGTCGACGTCCTGCCCGAGGTGTCGGATACGGACCACGTCGACATCCCGCCGGACGATATCCGGGTCGATACCTACCGAAGCAGCGGCGCCGGCGGGCAGCACGTGAACAAGACGGACTCGGCGGTGCGCATCACCCACCTTCCCACGGGCATCGTGGTCTCGTGCCAGAACGAGCGATCCCAGCACAAGAACCGGGCGTCTGCAATGAAGGTGCTGCAGTCGCGCCTGCTCGAGGTGGAGCGGCGGAAGCGCGACGCAGAGCGTGCAGAGATACGCGGTGTGCAGCAGGCCATCGAGTGGGGCAGCCAGATCCGGTCATACGTCTTCCAGCCGTACACCATGGTGAAGGACCATCGCACCGGCGCTGAAACAGGCGACGTGCTGGGCGTAATGGATGGCTCCATTTCTCGCTTCATGGGCGCGTACCTGCGGTGGCCGGAGCGCCGGGAGTAGCCGAATGACACAGTGTAAGCCCTCGTTGTCCCGGGCGTCCTTTTGGGCGGCGCCCCTGCTGGCCATCGCCGCGCTGCCGTTGCTCGGGTGCAACGGCTCCGCGGCACGCCGCAACGATGCAGGCCAGGCTCCGCGCACGCCGATCTCCAAGGCAGCCGCACCGGCCTTCGACGCCGACTACGCCTGGAACGTGCTGCTTAAGCAGTGCGAGTTCGGCCCCAGGCCCGTGGGCTCCCAGGCACACCGCAAGACGCGCGACTACCTGGTCGCCGAGATGCGGAAGCATTCGGACACGGTGGTAGAACAGGACTTCACGTACAAGGAGATGCCACTGACCAACGTCATCGGCATCTTCGGCCCGGCCGACCGGGCGCCGATCCTCCTTTGCGCGCACTGGGACACGCGGCCCACCGCCGACATGGAGATCGACGCCACGGCGCGCAAGACGCCCATCATGGGGGCCAACGACGGAGCCTCGGGAGTGGCCGTGCTGCTGGCGCTGGCCAAGTCCTTCAAGGCCCAGCCGCCGTCGGTCGGGGTGGCCGTCGCGCTGCTGGACGGCGAGGACTACGGCGACTTCGAGCGCGACCAAGGCGTCTTTCTCGGTTCGCGCTACCTGGCCAAGAACCTGAAGCCCGTGGGCAAGCCCACCTACGGCATCCTGCTGGACATGATCGGCGACAAGGACCTGACCATTTCCCGGGAGCAGAACTCCGAGGAGCGCGCGCGGTCGGTCAACGACAAGGTCTTCCGGATCGCCTCCGAGCTAGGCCACTCCCGCAACTTCCGCGACCGGATCGGCTACGCCATCACGGACGACCACCTGCCGCTCATCGCAGCGGGCATACCGACCATCGACCTGATCGACTTCGACTACGGCCCCTGGCACACAGTGGATGATACGGTCGACAAGTGCTCGAAGACAAGCTTGAAGGTGGTCGGCGAGTCGGTGGGCGAGACGGTCTACCGGGAGAAGAAGGCGCGACCCGCTAGCCCGTGAGGCGGCTCACGCAGGGGGAATGCCCGACGGCTCCAGCACAGCTGGTTGCCGATGACCTGCCGTTCCGTTCCCCGGCCGATCATCGACGATCTGTGTGCCATCCGTCCGCGGACCTTGTTGCCTGGGCTCACATAGCCCACGCGCCGCCCCGCCCTGTGCTCCGGATCGCGTCGGCCTGGGCTCCATCTGGGTGAGCCGGAATCCGCACCCCTGCACTCATGTGCATGCATCGACGGCTATGGCTCTAGTGGGCAGGAACTGCAGCGCCCTCCGCCAAATACTCTGTGTTGACGGCGCGAGCAGGTATCCTCGGCACGTAGGTCGATGGGCCCAGGCACTGCCTGGCGCCAAGCCCAACTCGCGGGACAGGCGGTGCATCGTGCATAGGAGCCTTTCGCTCACGAACTTCACAGCATTCGAGGAGTCCCAGTTCACGTTCGTACCGGGCGTGAACGTCCTCGTTGGCGCGAACGCTACAGGCAAAACCCACCTGATGAAGCTCCTTTACGCTATGCAGAAGCATGCCGTGGGGGTTGCAAGCAGTCACTTGGAGGGCCCGCTGTCTGCCGTTCTGGCGCCGACCTTCAACGTTGAGCGACTCGGCCGACTCGTGCGCCGGCACGTCGGTGTCCAGCGCGCCTCGATCGTGGCCGAGTGGAACCATGACCGCCGCTTCTTTGGGCTCAACACGAGGTCGAAGGTGCTCGACGCCGGCGGACGCTGGCGCAACACAACCACGCCGGTCTTCATTCCGGTCAAGGACATGCTGGCGCACTCCAGGGGTTTCGGCACCGCGTACCGGCAGCGCGAGCTGGACTACGAGCAGGTCTATGCCGACATCCTCGACCTCGCGATGCTTCCACCGCTCCGGGGACCGATAGCCCCAAACCGCGCTGCCCTGCTCTCGGCGCTGCAGAAGCAGATGCGGGGCACCGTGACGCAGAAGAACGAGCGGTTCTACCTGAACATCCGTGAAGGGCGACACCAGGCGAGCCTCGAAATGCCCCTGGTTGCGGAGGGCTGGCGCAAGCTGGCGCTACTCTGGCTGCTGGTCCAGAACGGCTCGCTGGCCGAAGGCAAGGTGCTGTTCTGGGATGAGCCGGAGGCCAACTTGAACCCGCCCATGTTTGCTGTCGTCGCCGACGTGTTGCATACGCTGGCCCAGGTCGGCGTGCAGGTGTTCGTGGCCACGCATAGCTACCTGATCCTGCAAGAGCTGGACTTGCGCAGGAGGACCGACGTACCGTTCCAGTACATCGTGCTCTCTCTCGCGATGGGGCCGGCCAGGTCAGCGCGTCGACGGCTACCGAGTACGGCCAGATCAGCCCGAACCTGATTGAGGCGCAGTACCTTTCGGTCTACGAACGCAAAGTGGCTCGGCAGTTGGCGGGCGGCTAACATGGCGCTCCCGCCAGAACCCGCACCACACGAGGAGACGGACTTCGTCTTCCAGTTTGGCTCGCACACAGTGCTGTGCCCTGAGCATCATCTACGATGGCCGCACCCAAGGTCGACTTCATCGTGCAGTACGGCCGTCAGTTGGTGTTCCTCGAGTGCAAAGACTTCGACAACCCAGGCAATCCCAAGGCCGACCCGTCAGCAGGCAAAGGTCTCTCCAGGACGGCGCACAGCGGGGAGTATGTACTTGTCAAGATCGTGCCAAAGCTGGACGGGACGATCACCCTCTTGTCCCACGGTGGCCACTTGCCTGCAAAGCCTGACGTCGTTCGGTTCGTGCTGCTGGTCGAGTGCGCGCGCCTGACGGTCCCGGACCTACAGGTCGTGGCGGATCAGTTAGACCGGGTGTGCCATGTTGCGGGGCCTCCAGGCAAGGCGTGGGCGGACGTCCCAGCGTCCTTTGAGGTGGAACCTGGCCCTATGGAACAAGCGGTTCCCAGACATACCCGTGTCACGCAAGAGCGCCGCCACCACTTCCCGCACGGTCTAACGCATGCTCCGGCGCTACTCATCTCGAGGCTCTCCGTTGGCTGGGCTAGTAAGGGATCTCCTCAGTGATGCCGCGCACTACGACCGCATCGCCGGATACTTCAGCTCGTCCATCCTGGAGGTGGCCGGCGAGGAGCCGGAGGCCATGGTCTGGTCGCCCGGCGATCCGCCCTGTGTGCGGGTCCTCTGCAACAGCGAGCTGGACCCGCTGGATGTGGCGACGGCGAAGGCCGCGCAGTGGGCCCTGTGGCGCGAATGGTGCCGATGCTTGCCGCAACTGAACGAGAAGGCGCAGGCTCGGCTGGGCCGGCTCCACCAGCGCCTCAAGTCGGGTCGGATGGAGGTCCGGGTCCTTCCCGATGCGGCGTTTGGGCTTGTCCACGGGAAGGCAGGCATGGTGCGGGCGAAGGATGGCTCGGCGCGCTGCTTCCTTGGGAGCGCCAATGAGAGCAAGACGGCCTGGGCGCTGAACTACGAGCTGGTCTGGGTTGACGACTCCCAGGAAGGCGTCGACTGGGTGCAGGCTGAGTTCGATGCCCTCTGGGGGCACCCCGGCGCCCGGCCGTTGGCAGATGCCGTGGTCGCCGACGTGGAGCGGCTCACACGCCGGACCACCATCACCAGCGTGCCCGGGTGGTGTGGCCAGCCCAGGCCGAACCCGGCTGCCCCGGTAGTCGAGCTCCCCGTCTACCGCAAGGAGAACGGCCTCTGGGCGCACCAGAAGTACTTTGTCAACCTTGCGTTCCAGGCGCACCGGGCCGGCGGCGCCCGCTACGTCCTGGCCGACCAGGTCGGCTTGGGAAAGACCGTGGAGGCGGGCCTTGCGGCCAAGCTCATCGCTCTCACCGGCAACAGGCCCATCCTCGTCGTGGTGCCGAAGACCCTGATGGAGCAGTGGCAGGACGAGCTGTGGAGCCTCCTGGCGCTCCCGTCGGCGCGTTGGAACGGCCGGCAGTGGATTGACGAACGTGGAGTCGAGCACGCCGACCTGGGGCCGGAGGGTGTTGCACGGTGCCCGCGCCGCGTGGGGATCGTGTCGAGCGGGCTCATCACGAGCGGCTCCGTGGCGGCCCAGCGCCTGCAAACACTGAAGTACGACTGCGTCATCGTTGACGAGGCGCATCGGGCGCGCCGAAGCAGCGGGCTGTCGAAGGCGGTGACGTACAACAACCTCATGCTGTTCGTGAGGGGCATCGCTCTCCGGACCACAAGCCTCATCCTCGGCACGGCTACCCCCGTGCAACTCAACCCGCTCGAGGCGTTCGACCTGCTGGACGCCCAGGCGCAGGGCGACGACAGGGTGCTGGGCAAGCGGTACAGCTTTTGGCGAACGCAGCCCGAAGTCTCGCTGCAGATGGTCACGGGCACAACGGCCGCGCCGGCCTCGCTGGATGAGGCCTGGGCCTGGATGTGCAACCCCTTCCCGCCTGAGGACGAGGACCGCGACTATGCGCGTATCCGCAAGTCGCTACGAATGAAGCCGCAGGCGGCGGCATGCGAGGTCGCCGATCTGGCGAAGCTCACGCCGACCGACCGTCGCATCGCCGAGAAGCGCGCAGGCAGCTACTTCCGCGACAGCAACCCGTACATCCGCCACATCGTGCGGCGGACGCGCGAGTTCCTGGAGGGGACGATTGACCCCACGACTGGCGAGCCCTACCTGAAGCCGGTGAGGGTGCGCTTGTTCGGAGAATCCGATGCGCTCACGCTTCCGCCGTATCTCCAGGATGCATACGACGCCGCTGACGACTTCTGCGAGGAACTTGGGAAGCGGGCAGGGCTGAACTCCGGATTCCTAAAGACGATCCTGCTGCGCCGCTTGGGCAGCTCCATTGTCGCCGGGCGCTCCACCGGGGAGAAAATGCTGGGGCCGGATCTGGCGTCTCTCGATGACGAAGAAGACGAGGATCCGACACCACAGCCGGCGTCCTCGCTTGCCCCCTTCTCGACGGAAGAGCAGCGCTTGCTGGTGCGCTTCGTCGGGATGCTCAGGGAGAACCGGGCGGAGGACCCCAAGTACGCCGAGGTCGAGCGAGCCCTGTTGCAGGGCCTGCACGACAAGGACATCGGCGATACCGGACCGTGGATCGAACGGGGGTGCATCCTCTTCAGCCAGTTCTACGACACCGCGCTGTGGATCGGTGAGAGGCTGGCCGCAGTGCTTCCCGGCGAGACCATCGGCCTCTACGCCGGCTCCGGACGCTCCATGCTGCTTCGTGGAGGCGCGTTCGAGCGTGCCGAGCGCGAGGTCATCAAGCGCATGGTTCGGACCGGGGAGATTCGGGTGGTGGTTGGGACAGACGCGGCATCGGAGGGCCTGAACCTGCAGCGCCTCGGTACGCTCATCAACGTCGACCTCCCATGGAACCCCACGCGCCTGGAGCAGCGGAAAGGGCGCATCCAGCGCATCGGTCAGGTCCGGGACGAGGTGCTCATCCTGAACCTCAGGTACCGCGGCTCAGTCGAGGATCGGGTGCACCAGCTGCTCGCCACGCGCCAACAGGCCATCCATGCTCTGTTCGGCCAGATACCGGACACCCTGGAAGATGTGTGGGTGCTGGTGGCGCGCCACGAGGAGCAGGAGGCGCAGAGGCGCATCGACGAAGTGCCCACGGTCCATCCCTTCGAGATGCGGTACGAGCGCCGTCCGGACAGCATCGACTTCGAGACATGCGCCGAGGTGCTCACGGCCGACGTGCAGATGGATGCGCTGATGGGGGGATGGGGCTAAGCCAGACACCCATCCTCGTGCCAGTGAAGCTCCATAACGGCGGGCGCGACGGCATAGCCGAGGACCGCCTGGGCCTGGGCGCTGAAGTGTGCGCCGTCGCCGGTCGTCTGCAGGACCAACCGGCCGCCCGTAGTCCCATTCACGCCCGCACAGAGGATTGCCTCTCGTGCAGCCTCGGCGGCGGGGTCAACCACGCGCATCATCCAGCCCATGGCGGATGCGGCCGCATGGAGGTCCGGCAGAAGCAACGGGTAGTGCGTGCAGCCGAGGATCACCTGCGCAGCGCGACCACGCAGCGGCGCCAGGTAGCGGCTGCAGGCGTCCAGCGCCTCGGCTGTGCCCGTGCGCCCGCCCTCGACGATGGGCACGAAGTCGGGGCAAGCAACCTCGGTGACCGGGACGGCCGGCATGGTCCGCCCAAGCGCTCGGGAGTAGGCTCGACTGGCGATGGTTCCGGCCGTGGCGAGGACCCCAACCGGGCCGGGCGGCCCCTGCCTCGCCGAGCGTACAGCCGGATCGATCACCCCGTGGCACTGGATGTCCGGCAAGGCGCAACGGACCGTCTCAAGCGCAGTGGCCGACGAGATGTTGCAGGCCATCACAACCGTGGCGCATCCCTGCGTCTGGAGGTAACGGCTGATCGCCTCGGCGAAGGCACGAATGTGCTCTAGCGGTCGGGGACCGTAGGGCACGTGCGCCTGATCGGCCACGTAGAGGATGTCGGCTCCGGGAGCCTGGTGGAGCAGTTCGCGGACTACCGTGAGGCCGCCCAAGCCGGAGTCGAAGACGCCGATTCGTGCCGATGGCATGCTACTGCGGGCTCTCCGAAGTCACTGCCACCGGCAGGTCGGTCCAGTCGCCGCTGTGGTCGCCGACAAACGGCTTGCCGTCCAGCACGACCGAGAGCTCGTTGACGGCGGAACAGCCGCGCAACACCCGCAGGAGCGTCTGGAGGGCCTTCGACTCGGTCGTGTCGCCGGAGCCGTTGATGCCCTTGGCCTCCGAGCTCAAGTCGAGGATTGCCTTACCATGGTCGATCCGTAGCGATACAACCCTGGAGCCCTGTGGGAAGCCCGCCCCGGGCGTCATGGCTGCGTTCAGCTCCTTCGTCAGCGAAGCGATCGCGGGGTCGGCCTTCTGCTCCGTGTCCGACGGATCAGGCGACGCGGCCTGGTTTGCATGGGGCGCCACGACAGTCGACGGCGGCGGCCCGCCGATCCAGCGGAGGGCCACGACGTAGCCCGCTGCCGAGATCAGCGCGACAATGATTGCAGCTCCAAGGACCTTCTTCATAGCGGTTCACCGGGTACGGAGCGGGGTGCGCCGCTCTCCACAAACTGCCGAATGCCCTCGGCGACAGCCTCCGCCGCACGGCGTTGCCATGCGGGGTCCATCAGCAGGGCGCGATCTCGAGAGTGGTTCAGGAAGCCCATCTCCACCAGGGCCGCGGGCACATTGGCGTTTCGAAGCACTGCCAGGCCCGTGGGATAGAGCCGGCCGTCGGCCCGAGCGCCCTTGTTCGGGATGCCTGACATGGACGCCAGCCGGTCGATGACCAGCGTGGCAAGCATCTGCCCCATATCGCTACCCGTGTGGTAGTAGGTGGTGCTACCCGAAGCCGTTTCCGGCGTCGGGCAGGCGTCGATGTGGATGCTCAGGAACAGGTCGCCACCCACCGAATCGGCCACCGCCGGCCGTGCGTTCAGGGGTAGGTCTGTATCGTCGGAGCGGGTCATCACCACTCGCGCCCCCATGGCGGCCAGCGCATCCTGAACCAGCACGGCGATCTGGAGGTTCAACGCCTTCTCCTGGATGACGCCTCCATCGGCAGACGACTGACAGCCCGGTGCGCCGCCACCATGGCCCGGGTCAAGCACGATGGTGGCGTCGGCCATGCGCTTGCCGAGTCCCTTCGGCGCCGAGACCAGGCAGACAAGCCCGCGTTGGTTGGCGCTCTCGATCCGCACGATGGAGACGGCCCGCAGGTCCAGAGCCACCGTGACGGCTCCCGGCGCTTTGGCGGAGGCCTCAACACGAACGGCGCCCACCAGCGGGTGTTCCGCGGCCAGCGCGCGGGGTTGGGCCAACGTCGTGTTGGGCAACTCGATGGTTGCGGCCCGAGCGGTATCGGTCACACGAAGCAGTGGCTGCACGGGACCCGACGTGACGATGACGACACGAGCGACGCGGTCGGTCACCCGCACGAACTGGACGTCCTGGAACTGCACCGGTGGTATCGGCACCGGTTGAACCGGCGTCTGAGCCTGAGCCGTCGGGCCCGGCGCGGCGCCGTCGATGGACTTGGTGGGTTGCACGCCGCCGGATTGGGGCTGCGGCGCCTTGGTCGGTGTGGCTTGCGCCGACGGCGGCGGGACTGGGCGGACGTCAATGCTGCCGGGCTGCTGTGTCGCAACCGCGGGAGGCGGGGCGGCAGGCGCCGGCGGGCGCGGCGTGCCTGCTTCGACCTTCGGCGCGGGTGGCGGCGCCGTCACAGGCGCGGCAGGCTTCAATGGCTGAACCGGAACAGGCTTCGGCTCGGGGGGTTGCTCTGAGGCAGCCTTACGGCCATCGGGCGTTGTGATTGAGGCGATGCCGTCCTTCACGCTGGCGATGAGTTGAAGGTCATGGCGGAGGGAAGAGAAGGGGGCCATGCGGCCGCCCGCAAGCTTCGCCAGCGGAATCTCAAGCGCCCTACCACCCTTGGTGGTCGCGGAGGCCGTCTCCTCGTTACGAGAGAGGACATAGCTCAGGGCGAGCGCCTTGAGGGCTTCCAGCGGCAGGTAGATTTCGGAGCCGTCCTGCGCGCCGGGCTTCGCCAGCCGCATGCCGTCAATGCTGATCTCCACCGGTTGGAGCGCAGGGGCCGCGCACGCAACACCGACCACCGCCCAGAGGAGCGGCAGCACAGAAAGCATGGCGCCGACACGGCTAATCGGATTTCGGAGTCGCATGGCTTTACGAGGACCTAGAACTCACAATGATACCCGACCCATCTGCGGATCGGCTCATTTCGCTCCATCGCGGAGGGCCAGCAACCGGGCGCGCAGGAGACCGTACCGGTTGTCCGACTGGTCGTTCCGCACCGCACGGGCGATGGCGCGCTTGTCGCCGACCAGGACGCAGAGCCGTCGGGCTCGGGTCATGGCGGTGTAGAGCAGGTTGCGCTGCAGCATCATGTAGTGGCTCATATCGAGGGCGATGACCACAGCGGCGAACTCGCTGCCCTGGCTCTTGTGTACAGAGACGGCGTAGGCGATCTGCAGTTCGTCCAGATCGTCTTGGCCATACTCAACCGGTCCATCGCCGAAGTCCACGGTGAGAAGCTTCTCGTCTGCATTGACCGCCGTGATCGAGCCTGTGTCTCCGTTGTATACCTGCCGGTCGTGGTCGTTCACGGTCTGCATCACCCGGTCGCCTACTCGGAACGTGCGGCCACCCCGGCTCACCTCGGCCTTGGCAGGGCCGGCGGCGTTGACCGCCGCCTGAAGCTGCTCGTTGAGGGCGGCAACCCCTGCGGGGCCACGGTGCATGGGAGCCAGCACCTGGATGCCGGCGGCGGGGTAGCCGAGCCGAGGCAGCGAGCGGGCGGCTGCCTGCACGGTGCGTTGCGCCGTCTCCTCGGCGCCCTGGGCGTCAATGAAGACGCAGTCGTGCTCGCGGTATGAGCGCGCATCCTCTAGGCGCGGCATGCGGCCCTGGTTGATCTCATGCGCGTTGAGAACGATGAGACTGGCCGCCGCCTGCCGGAAGACCTGGTCCAGGTGGCAGACCACGATGCCCGGCGTGGCGATGAGGTCGGCCAGGACGCTGCCAGGCCCGACGGACGGCAACTGGTCGGCGTCGCCCACGAGGATCAGCTTGGCATGGTCGGGCGCCGCATCGAAGAGCGCGTGGGCCAGGTGCAGGTCAAGCATAGAGGCTTCGTCTACGATGATAACATCGCAGTCGAGCGGGTTGGCGTGATCGGCCGCGAAGGCCTGACGGCTGGGGTCGAAACGGAGCAGCCGATGCAGGGTCTGGGCGGACCGGCCCGTCACCTCGGCCAGTCGCTTGGCGGCGCGCCCGGTGGGGCTCGCCAGCGACACCGTGAGGCCCCGCGCCTCGAGCGCCTGTACGATGAGGTTGGTCACGGTCGTCTTGCCCGTGCCGGGTCCGCCGGTGAGGACCATGAGCGGGTGGGCAAGCGCAAGATGCACCGCCTGCCGCTGCGCCGGGCTAAGCTCCAGGCCCTGCATGATCTCCTGATGGCCGAGCCAGGCATCCACCTTCTCCGGTGCGACGGGTCGTTGGCTACGGCTGATCGCCACGCGCGCGACTGCCCGCGCCAACGCGTTCTCAACCTCCCAGAGCCCCGGTGTGTAGATCGCATCCTGACCTAGCGCCGCGTCACGGATCAACTGCCCCGTGACCGTCATCTGGGCAAGGACGGGTTCCACGGCGGCCGCCTCGACCTTCAGGAGGGCCGTAGAGCGCTCCAGCAGCATCTGCGCGGGAAGGAAGGCGTGTCCCTCCTCCGTGGCTCGCGAGAGGGCATAGGTGAGCCCGGCGGCAATCCGCGCAGGATGGTCGGCCTGGAACCCGAGGTGCTGGGCGATCTGGTCGGCCTTGATGAACCCGATGCCATGCACATCGTGGGCCAACCGGTAGGGGTTGGCCTCAACCGCCCGCACAGCGCCGCTTCCGTAGGTGCGGTAGATGCGGGCGGCATAGGCCGATGAGACGCCGTGGCTCATAAGAAAGAGCATCACCTGGCGCACTGCCGACTGCTGCTCCCAGGCCTTGCGAATGCGCGTAGCCCGTCCCGGTCCGATCCCCGGCACCGACTGCAGCCGCGCGGGATCCTGCTCGATGACGTCCAGCGTATCGGCGCCGAGGTGGCGGACCAGCGCCTTGGCCAGCCCCGGTCCGATGCCCTTCACCAAGCCGGAGCCGAGGTACCGCTCGATGCCTGCGGCGCTCGAGGGCCGCACACTCTCGTACCGCTGCACCTCGAACTGCCGTCCGAATTGCGGGTGCATCCGCCATGCGCCGAAGAGCCGCAACGGCTCGCCGGCGAATGGCTCACCCAGGGCGCCGACCACAGTCACCGACTCGGCGCGGCCGTCCACCTGCAGCTTGGCCACCGTAAAGCCAGCATCGTCGGCACGGTACGCGACCCGATCCAGCACGCCCTCGATCACGTCCGGCGCGGCGGGTCCGGCGGCCTCCTGCCCGGCGGCTGCTCCCATGACGTTCAGCCGCGAAGAGCCTCAACGGTACGCTGAAGCCCGCGCTCCAGCGTCCACTGCGGCGCGAATCCGAGGACCTCGCTCGCCCGAGTTGTGTCGGCGGCGGAGTGCTTGATATCGCCCACGCGCTCGTCGGCATGGACTGCGGCAACGCTCGAACCGGCAGCTTCCACTACGGCAGCGGCCAGTTCTGTCACTGTGATGGAGCGGCCCCCGGCGATATTGAAGAGCTTGCCGGCCGTATTTGGCGCCGCCGCGGCCAGCAGGTTGGCGCGCGCAACGTCCTGCACGAATAGGAAGTCGCGGGTCTGCAGGCCGTCGCCGAAGATCGTCGGCGCCTCGCCCCTGAGCGCCCGATCGATGAACTTGGGGATTGCGGCGGCATACTGGCTGTCTGGGCGCTGGCGCGGACCATACACGTTGAAATAGCGTAGCGCTACCGCCTCGAAGCCGTAGAGCTCCCAGAAGAGGCGGCAGAGGTGCTCGCCGTAGAGCTTCTCCAGTCCGTAAGGGGAGGTTGGTGCGGGTAGCTCGTCCTCCGGCGTGGGAAGGCGCGTCGTATTGCCGTAAACCGCCGAGCTGGAGGACATCACCAGCCTGCGTGCGCCGGCCGCTCTCGCAGCTCCCAGGACGTTGCGGATGCCGTCGATGTTGATGCTGTCCGCCGTCACCGGATCGGCCACCGAGCCCGGCACCGAGATATAGGCCGCCAGGTGGAAAACGAGCTCTACGCCGGCCGCGGCCGCGGCGCAAGCATCCCCGTTGCGTATGTCGCCGCGCACAACCTCGATCTGTCCGGTAAGATGGTCGAGGTTCGAGGCGCGGCCCGTCGTGAAGTCGTCCAGGACCCGCACGTGCGCGCCATGGGCAACGAGCGCATCGACCACGTGCGAGCCGATGAAGCCCGCGCCGCCCGTGACGAGCGCTTTGACGCCCGGCGTAAGACCAAGTACGCTATCGGAGCCGGATGGCATGTCTGCAAATCCTCCATGGCCGCCGTCCGCGGACGAGCCGGCACATCTCAGGATACCAGTGGGAGGGCCCGATGCTTGAGTGGGTTGTGACGGATGCCCAGGCCGGGTCGCGCGCCGACGTGGTCATCGCCGAGTTGGTCCAGGTCACACGAACGGCCGCCCAGCGACTGATGGCCGACGAGAGCTTCCTGATCAACGGGGCGCCCTCCAAGCCCTCGGCGCGGCTTCGGCTGGGAGACGCCGTCAGTGGCGAGATCCCGCCACCAATCCCGTCGCATGTCGAACCCGAGGCCATAGAGCTTGATATCGTCTACGAAGATAGCGATATCATCGTGATCAACAAGCCGCAGGGGCTTGTGGTTCATCCCGCCCCCGGCACTCCGTCGGGCACCGTGGTCAACGCGATCTTGGCCCACGCCACGGACCTGTCCGGCATCGGCGGCGAGCAGCGTCCGGGCATCGTCCACCGCCTCGACAAGGACACCTCGGGCCTCCTCATGATCGCCAAGAACGACATGAGCCACTCCGGGCTCCAGGCCCAGATCCAGGCGCGCACCGCCTCGCGGCTCTATCTGGCGCTCGTACACGGAACACCGCGCTTCAACGAGGCCGAGGTAGATGCTCCCATCGGCCGCCACCCCATAGACCGAAAGCGCATGGCCGTGCTGTCTCCGGGCGCCTCGGGCGCACGCTCCGCACAGACGCGGCTCCGGGTGCTGCAGGCGCTGCCCGACGCCGCCCTACTGGAGGCGACGCTCCGCACTGGCCGTACGCACCAGATCCGCGTCCATTGCGCCTACACGGGCCATCCGGTGCTGGCCGACCCAGTCTACGGCGTCGCCTCTATGGACCGCCGGTGGTTTGCCGCGCGCGGGATGCCGGCGCCCACGGCGCAGATGCTTCACGCTTACAGGCTTAAGCTGACGCACCCGCGCACGGGCGAGGCGCTGCAGTTCGAGGCGCCCATGCCCGAACCCATGCGTGCGTCGCTCGTCGTATGCGGAGGTGAGCCGGTGCTGCCCTAGGCCCTCGCCTGTCCGAACCGAACCCGGCCGAACCGGTCCGGCACGTGGAAGTTGGCCGGCGTGGCAAGCGTGGCGCTCCACGACAGGTACTGGACGGCCCGCGCACGGTCGATGCGGAACAGGTTGGCCCGCCACTCATCGCCGGGCGTGGGCGTCGTGCCGCCGGGCAGCGACGCGAACGGGACGCGCAACTCCACCGACCACCAAGCCGAGCCAGAGTCGCCGCCGCCGGCGCGTCTCGAGGCCACGTGGCCGTCGACACGGACACTGGCGGTCAGCCCCTCGCACTCCCACTCCCGGTTCACGACCATGGTGCTACGAACGCGATCGGGACTGGTGATGTCGGCGTCGAAAGTTACGCCCAGCGGGTTCACCTCGATCTCCTGGTAGCGCCTCACGTCGCCGCCGGGGGCCACGAACAGCTCGCAGACCTCCTCGTCGTAGAGCGGGTCGTCGTGTTGCGTGTAGCCGGCCCAGATGTCGCGGTCAAGGCAGAAGAAGCCGACATAGAGGGCGGCGTGGCTATAGAGCAGCCCCGCCGCGGTCCAGCGCCTGGCGCTGGGATTGCACGACGCCTCGTCGGCCAGGTCGGAGGCTGCCGCGGCCAGCCCGAGCTCCTCCGACGGCAGAGGGCCCGTCCTGGGACGGCGGCTGGACGCGAGCCAGAGCGCATCGGCGAAGTCCCATACAGGCTTGAACACGTCGCCGTCCGGCTGGAAGTCCTCGGCGATCCAAGCGCAGGTCACGATCGGCAGTTCCATAGGGTCAGGCATGGGTATCTCCCTCGTGGCGACTGGTCCGGTGGGCGCGCCTTTCACCCAGGTAAGCGAAGAACTCCTGCCCTTCGCGCAGTCGGCGAGCCAGCATCTGGCGGTCGGCGGCCATCTCGCGGACGATCCTGAAGATGGGCTTGAAGCGGAAGTAGAACCGGGAGTACATGCGCGCCACAGCCTCTTCCATCTCGTCGATGCTCAGGTTGGGGTACTGCAATGAGCCGGTCTGGATGCCCGAGCCGGCCACCATGGCATGGTCCTGCATCCAGCCGTTGGCGATCGCGTCGCTGTAGAGCTCGGTGCCGGGGTAGGGGGCCGCGATCGAGACCTGGATGGTATGCGGGTCGAGTTCCTGGGCGAAGCGGATGGTCTCCTCGACGGTCTCGCGGGTCTCGATGGGCAACCCGATAATGAAGGTGCCGTGTACTTTGATGCCGAGCTTCCGGCAGTTGGTCATGAACTGGCGGGCCATGTCCAGCCGAATCCCCTTGTGAATCCGGTCCAGGATGGCCTGGTTGCCGGACTCGAAGCCCACCAGCAGCAGGCGCAGACCGCTATCGCGCAAGTCCTTCAGCGTGTCGAAGTCCACGTGTGCCCGTGCGTTGCAGGACCAGGTGAGGCCCAGAGCCTTCATGCCGCGCCCGATCTCCACGGCGCGGGCGCGGTCGGCCGTGAAGGTGTCATCGTCGAACATCCATTCGCGCACGATGGGGAAGAGGCGCTTGCCCTCCTCCATCTCTCGGATCACTACGGCTGGCGACTTGGCGCGATACCGATGCCCGCCGATGGTCTGCGGCCAGAGGCAGAAGCTGCACCGCGCAGGGCAGCCGCGGCCGGTGTAGAACGAGATGTAGGGGTGGAGCAGGTACCCGATGGAGTAGTTGCGGATGTCCAGATCGCGGCTGTAGACCGGAAGCACCGAGGGCATGGTATCCCAGTCGGTCACCATCGGCCGGTCCTCGTTGTGGACGATGGCCCCGTCGCCACGGCGGTAGGAGAGCCCGGCGATCCGCTCCATGGGCAAGCCATGGGCAAGCTCCACGCAGGTGTGGTCGAACTCGGCGCGGCAGACGAAGTCCAGGCAGGCCCCCTGACGTAGGGTCTCCTCCGGCAGGACGGCCGTATGCGCGCCCAGGAAGCCCACCTGCGTTTCCGCGCTCTGCTCCTTGATGGCCTCGGCGCATCGGATGTCATTGGCCAGCGACGGCGTGCTCGTGTGGATGAGGACCAGTTCGTAGCCCGCGGCCTCTCGCAGCACCTCGTCCACGCCAAGGCCGTGCGGAGGGGCGTCGATCAGCTTGCTCCCCGGCGTCATGGCGGCGGGCTGCGCCAGCCACGTGGGGTACCAGTAGGAGGTGATTTCGCGCTTAGCCTGGTACCGCGACCCGGCACCTCCGTCGAAGCCGGAGAACGAGGGCGGGCCAAGGTAGAGCGTGCGCCTCACAGGGCGGCCCCGCTCCGGCGTCTCGCGAACCGGCTCCGCAGGTCATCGGCCACGGTGTAGACCGCCGGCACCACCAGCAGCGTCAGTACCGTGGAGACCGTCAGCCCGCCGATGACCACCGTTGCCATGGGGGCTCGCAGTTCGGCCGCATCGCCCAGGCTCAGCGAGACCGGCGCCATGCCCACCAGCGTGGTGATCGTGGTCATCAGGATTGGCCTCAGCCGCACGGCGCCGGCCTCGGCGACGGCTTCGTCTCGTCCCATGCCGCGCTGCCGCAGAGCGTTGGTGTAGTCGACTAGCAAGATGGCATTACGCCCCATAAGACCGCAGAGCATCATCACGCCCACCATGGTGACGAGCGACAGCGTCTGCCCGGCCAGCACGAGGGCCGCCAGCGCGCCCACCAGGGCCATGGGGAGCGTTAGCATGACCACCAACGGCTCCAGAAGCGAGTTGAAGAGCGAGGCCAGCACGGCGAAAACAAGCAGGACGGCAAGCGCCAGCGCCCCGGCCAGGTAGGGTAGGTTGTCGGCCATCGCCTCCGACTCGCCGCCGAAGCGATGAGTGACGCGACCGAGGTCCAGGTCCGCCAGCGCGGCCTCAATCTGCGCCTGCGCGTCGCCAAGCGGAACTCCCGGTGCAAGGTCTGCAGTCACAGTGATGAGGCGCCGACCGTTAATCCGGTCAACGCCCACAGGTCCCGAGCGTCGTTCGATAGTCGCAATGTCACTCAGAGTAACCGCCGCGCCGCCACTGAAGCCGACCGGCACGTCGGCCACCGTCTCAGGCCGGGAGCCGTCGAGGCCCGCGGCGCGAAGGCGGATCGGTACGGAGGCGCCATTCAGCATCATGGTTGTTGAGGCGTCACCCTCGATGGCGGTCCGCAAGACGGAACCGGCAATCGCCGGCAGGACCGAGGCGCCAGACGCCCGTAGGGCATCGATGCGCGCCTGAATCTCGGGCTTCCCCTGCCGGTAGGAGGTGTCCGCGTTCAGGAAGCCCGGCAGTCGGGCCACTGCCGCACGGGCCTTCTGGGCAGCTCGGGCAACCGCCTGCAGGTCGTCTCCGGTCAGTTGGAGTTGGATCGCGCTGCCGACGTTGGCCACCGACCTGAGCGCCGTGACCGTGATCCGCGCGCCGCGCACCTCGGCCAGCAGGCCGCGGACCCGGTCCGCCACATCGGTGTCGGAGTCCGTTCGCGCATCTGGGCCTACCGACCACAGACGCAGCCGTTGAAGCGCATTGGCGCGAGGCTGCAGGTCCAGCGTGATCTGCGCCAGGTGCGAGCCCTCCTGGGGTATGGCGCCGAAGCCGCCCAGGATGCGGCCCAACGTTGTCGCCACGCCCGCAATGCCCGGCGCACGTTCCAGACGGGCCTCCACCTGCCGCGCCACGGCATCGGTAGCCTCCATGGAGGCCCCTGCCGGCAACTCCAGCAGCACGGTCACCAGACCCCTGTCTGTGGCCGGAACGAAGTCCGTGCCGAGGAACGGCACGCACACGAGACCCGTGACGAGCAGCGCCGTGGCGCCCGTGGCGATGACCCACCCGCGATTGTAAAGCGCCCACGCCACGGCTCGCTTGTACCGGGCCGCCCCCACACCTGCATGGCTGTCCGAAGCGCCATGCGCTCGCCGACGGTACCACCGCGCCGCCAGCGCCGGCGTGACTGTGAACGAGACGAGGAGCGAGAAGAGCGTAGCGAACGCTACAGTGATGCCGAACTCGCGGAAGAAGGCCCCCACCACGCCGCCCATGAACCCGATGGGCACAAAGACGACCACGTCGGCAAGGGTCAGGGCCAGCCCCGCGAAGCCGATCTCCGTGCGTCCGTTGTACGCGGCCTCTTCGGGCGTCTCGCCGGCTTCCAGATGCCGCGTGATGCTCTCCAGCACCACGATGCTGTCATCAACCAGGATCCCCACGCTGAGTGACAGCGCCAACAACGTCATCTGGTTCAGGGTGAAGCCACCGACGTGCATCATCAGGTAGGTGGCGACCATGCAGGCCGGCAGCGCCAGGGCCACGATGACGGTGCCGCGCACCTCGCGGAGGAAGAGCAGTACCACCAGCGTCGCAAGAAGCGCGCCCAGGACCAGCGTCACGTTTACGTCGTGTAGTGCGCGCCGGACGACCATCGACTCGTCCCGGACCACCACCGGCACGGCGCTGCCGGGTAGTGAGCCATCGACGGCGGCCCGAGCCAGCAGGGCGCGGGCGCGGTCCACGACATCCATTGCGTTGGCATCGGGCGACTTGGTGAGGGTCAGGCCGACGCACTCGCGGCCGTTGATGCGCGATGCGGCGTCTCCGGTGCGGCGCGCCATCACCACCGTTGCCACGTCGCCGATAGTGAGGGGCGCCGCCGCCATGTCCTTCCCCGGTAGTCCGGGGATCGGCAGGTCAGGCACCATCTCCTGGGCCATCAGGCGGGGCGCGGGGACCATGGCCTGCCGAACGTCGTCAAGTGACCGGAACGAAGCCTCGGTACGGTGGGCCGTTTCGTGGGTCCCGGTCCGCAGTGAGCCC
Organism: uncultured Chthonomonas sp.; assembly: GCA_903951425.1. Classification (GTDB taxonomy): domain Bacteria; phylum Armatimonadota; class Chthonomonadetes; order Chthonomonadales; family CAJBBX01; genus CAJBBX01. The sequence continues at coordinate 64,277 of CAJBBX010000005.1, read as the reverse complement.
GACGGAACGCTGCGGTTCGACGCCTTGAGCGCCGCTCCCAAGTCGTCAAGGGTCACGCCCAGGCTGGTGAGCGTCGGCAGGTCGGCCAGCACCCTCACCTCGGCCTGCGGGCCGCCCGTCACCTCAACCGTCGCCACTCCCGGTATGCGCGCCAGCCGGCGAGAGAGGGTACGGTCCACGGCTCGCCGCAACGCCGCAGCGTCACCGGCAGAGGGGATGGCGACCTGTAGCACCGGTTGTGCGTTGATATCGAGCTTGGCGACGATGGGCGGTCGGACACCCTCCGGCAACGTAGCCCGAGCCAGCTCGATCCGTTCACGAACCATGGTCTGCGCCTGATCCAGGTCCGTGCCGACCGCCAGGTCGAGGCTGATTACGGAGAGCGATTCCTGCGAGCTGGAGTAGATATCCCGAAGCCCGGGAGCCGCGCCGACGGCGTCCTCGATGGGCCGTGTCACGGAGGATTCCACCTCCGTCGGACCTGCACCGGGGTAGACCGTCACCACCGTCAAAGTCGGAATATCCACCTTCGGATTCAGCTCCGCCGGCAGCCGAAAGTACGAGAGTGTTCCCAGCACAGCGATGGCCGCCAGGCACATCCAGATGACGATCGGGCGACCGATGGCCAGCCGTGTCAGCCACATGGACGGCGCACCCTGATCATGGAGGCGTGCCCGCTCACTGCCGCTCGGCCGTCACGCGGTCACCGTCCTCTAGGCCCTGCGGCGGTTGCGCCACGATCCTCTCGGTCGGAGTGAGCCCGGTGACCGTCGCGGTCGCCGCTGACGCGTCGACGACGCCCACCGTTCGGCGACGGACACGCCCTGACGCCGCGTCCAGGACGAACACGACAGCGTCTGGGCCATCGGTCTGAACCGCCGTGGCGGGAACCTGCACTGCACCGGGCTCAGGCGACGCCGACAGGACGACGCGAGCCGACTGCCCGGGACCGAGGCCCGGCGCCGGTCGCGTCAGGGCTACGCGCACCAGTATGGTCCGGCCGTCGCGGGAGACGAGCGGACCCACGCGCTCCACGATCGCGGATACGGCGCCGCCGGTCGCCCCGACGATCCTGCAGGTGGAACCCACGCGTAGGCGCCGCGCCGTCCGAAGGCTCACCGGCGCCTCGACGGCACGAGCGGCAGGGGACGCGATCCGCATGAGGGCCATGCCGGGCTGGGCGTACTCGCCGGCCACGGCGGTGAGGCCGGTCACCACGCCGGTGATGGGGGAGTCGATCGAGTCAGTTCCCACGCTTGCCCGTGCCTGACGCACACCGGCACGAGCCTGAGCGGATTGCGCCGCAGCAGCTGCCATATCGGCGGAGGCAACATCGAGCGCCTGGCCGCGGGCCTTACGGGCGTACGCAACAGCCTGCTCTGCCAGACGTACACCGGCGTGGGCGGCCTCCAGATCGGCCTCGTTGACCTTGCCTCGCAACCGGGCGGCGCGACGTGCCGGAGCCGCAGCTGCCTGGGCCGCCTTCAGCGCTGCCTCGGCGAGGTCAAGCTGCGACTGCGCGATGTCGGCCTGTGCCCGGGCGCCCTGAAGGTGCGCAAGGGCGATGCCCCCAACCTTGTGGAGCCGCTCCAGCCGCTCCGCGGTCTCAGCCGCGACGCGCAGCCCCACGCGCGCCTGGTCTACCCCTGCCTTGGCCTGCAGGACGCCCGCCTCGGCCCGATCAGCATCGGAACCGGCCGCGTCGGCTCCGAGCTCGACGGCCAGCTCGGCCTGCTTCAGCTTGGCACGGGCAACAGCCAACCCGGCCTCCGTTTGGCTCAGAGCCGCGTCCATTTCGGTGGCCCGGGCGTCACGACCCGCACGAGCCTTGCGGTCCACGGCGCGTGCGGCCGCCCATCCTGCTTCCGCGCCGCCCACCTGGGCGGCAAGGTCGCCCAGGTCAAGCGTTACCAGCTTCTGCCCGACCGCCACCGTGTCACCCTCAGCAATGAGCACCTTAACGATGCGAGAAGGAACCTTGGCGCTGATGGCAGCCTCGGCAGCGGGCACGACCCGACCCAGCACTTCGACGCGCCGGCCCACTTCTGCGGGCTCCGGAGGACAGACCTCGACGATTGCAGGCTGCCCCGCGGTGGCCCCTGTGTGAGACGCTGGGGGCCGCGCGGCCTGATTTCGCATCGAGACATAGAACGCTGCCGCGCCGACCACACAAGCGACCAGAAGCGCAACGCCAAGCACGCGCCTCATGGTCTCGGCTCCTGAGGCAGATCGGCATCCAGTGCGGCCGCATGGCGCTGGTCGGCGTAGGCGCCCTGCAGGGCGGCCCGTGCCTGGGCCACGTTGCCCTGGGCGCGGGCCACCGCCAGCCGGGCGCCGCTCAGTTCAATCTCCGGGGCCATCCGCTCGCGGTAGCGCGCCAGCGTCACCTCCAGCGCGGACCACGCCGAGGCAACCTGGCGCTCAGCGGTGCGGAGAGCGGCGGCGGCGTCCTCTGCGTCGGCCACGGCCTTGTCCCACTGCAGCGCCAATGAGCGCCGGGTCCCCTCCAGTAGCGCGCTGAGTTGGTCTGCTCGCGCCCGCGCCTCCGCCCGGTCGATGCGCGAGGCGCCGCCGTCGAGGAGCTTCCAGGTCAGGCGCAGGCCCAGCGCGGCATAGGTCGGACCGATGAGTGGCGTCTCCGGTTGGGCGCTGGCCGTGGCGACGGCCGCTAGCTCGGGCGCACGCTGCGTAGCCGCCAGCCTCCCGCCGGTGCGCGCTGAGGCCAGCTGAGCCTCCAGAAGCCCCACTTCGGGACAAGGGCGGCACTCCGACCGGGCCAGTGCATGCAGGCCGGGATTGGCTAACGGCTCCGACACGGCCTCAATACGACCCATCAGCCGAGCCAGATTGCCGCGAGCCAGACGGCGCCCGTTGCGAGCCCGGATCAGTCCCTGCTCGGCTTGCGCCACTTCGGCGTCCGTGGCATCGATATCGCGGCGGGGTATCTGGCCGGCCTCGGCCATCTCCTTCACGAGGCCGAAGTGGGCGCGGGCCATCTCAACGCCTGTGTCTGCGATGGCCGTCATCTGGTCGGCGAGATGGGCCGCTATAAACGCCAAGCGGAGCTCGTGGAGCGCGTCACTGAGCGCCGCCGCCGCTTCGGCGTCGGCAATGCGGCGCAAGGCGCGGTACCTGGCTGCGGCGTCGCCGGCGCCGGCATGGAGGACTACCTGCTCGGCGGAGAGGCCAAGGCTCCAGGTTCGCGCCGGAAGGAGTGACTGAGCCAGTCCCGGACCGGGTTCAGGCCCCTGCACGCCTCCGCCTGCCCGGAACGTCGCCACCGGACGTGCCACGGGCCTGTCGCGCTCTGCCGCCGCAAGCGAGGCCGCTCGCGCCGACCGGATGGACTGGGCAATGGGACTGTGACGCAAGGCAGTGTGCACAGCATCTTCTATCGTGAGCGGGGTCGGCGGGGACGACGCGGACGCAACACCGGTCTGAGGGACCGCCTGGCCTGCGAGCCGTGGGGCTGAGCACGCGAAGAGGCCGACGGCCAAGTATACGCCCCGGGTTCTTGGATGCAAGGTTCACATGAACGAAAAGGGCGGGATATCCCGCCCCTTGAGGAGTTGGTAGCGCCACGGGGAATCGAACCCCGGCTTGAGAGCTGAGAACCCCCTGTCCTGACCGCTAGACGATGGCGCCACGTATTCAGTTGGCTACAGCGCGAACAGTATGGCAGACCCTTCGCGGCTCAGTCAACGCCTTGGGGCCTCATTTTGGCCGATTTCGGATGCCAGGGGCCGCCGCACGGCCGGATGGTATACTTGCCGCAGAGCGCGTCTGCGCCCGACGGCCCTTGTGGGCCGCCCGCCCGGCGCCGTTCGGCGCCACCGTCCGGCTGCGGTCCGCCGCGGTGGAGAGACCTGCCATCCGACAGCTTGTTCGTCTGCCCGCCGTCCGCCAGTTCGTGAAGTTTTGCATCATCGGCGCGTCATCGACGGTCATCGACGTAGGTCTCCTGAACCTCCTGGTTCATCCAACGCTGCTCTTCTCCGGCGGGCTCCATTGGATCCCCGCGCAGATCATCTCGTTCGCCATCGCGGTGGGGAACAGCTTCGTCTGGAACAGCCTCTGGACGTTCAAGGGGATGGGCAGCGGCGCAAGGCACGAGCAGTTTGTGAAGTTTCTCCTGGTAAACATCGGCGGGCTGCTGCTCAACGTGCTCGTGATGAAGCTCGTGATGCTCACGGTCCATCCATCGCTCTTCTACCACGGTAACCCCAGTCCGCGCCTGCTCAACGCCGCCAAGGCCGTGGCCATCGTAGTCGTTTCGCTCTGGAACTTCAACGCGAACAAGCGCTGGACCTTCAGCGCCAAGCCAGTCTCCGGTGGCGACGACGCGGCCTAGCGTAGCCCTCCGCCGACACTACTCCGGTAACGCTCGTAGTCAGTTCTGGACAGCGACCCTCCGCCGCGCAGACGCACGTCACCCCCAAGGCCAGGCGCCTGGCCCACGCCGGTCCGCCGGTATAGCCGTTCAAGCTCACGCCGAGCCTGGGCCTCCGTCTCGTCGAGGCCTGGGGAGCGTCGCGTCGGCTGGGCAGGGCTAATGCGACCACCTGTAGTTGAGGGTAGTCGCGGTGGCGACGGGAGTTCGCCCTGCGCCCTGTAACGCGCGTACGACGCAGCGAAGAGTGCGGAGAGGAAGACCAGGGCCGCCAGGCCTACCGCGATGCCCAGCCACATGCCGCTCGGAACAGCGGGCCCGACATCGCACCAGCCGCCGCACCGAGGACAGCCACCGGGGCCTGAGGTCGCCTGCCCGCAATTCCGGCAACGGCACGGCGCAGCCATCACGACACCCGGCGCCCGGTAGTCTGGTAAGCCGTGACGGCGGCCTGGTGGACCGTCTTCAACGGCACATCGGCGGCATGCGCCGCACGCTTCACGTCCTCATACTCGGGCGCGAAGTGGGTCTCGGAACCGTGCCACGAAGCCACCTTCACCCGGATACGGCCAAAGCCGGTCTCCACCACCACCCATTGCCGATCAACGCAGAGGCGTCGCATAGGCGCGATGCGAAGGCCGAAGGTGGAGGTCTCGCGGAACGCCAGAGCCGCCAGCGCGTCTACGTGGCCGGGCTCCGCGATGATGGAGAGCTTGTGCGCTGGGCGGCCCTTCTTCATCTGGATGGGTGTGAGGTAGACGTCGAGTGCGCCGGCTCGAAGCAGGCGCTCCATAACAACATCATAGAACTGCGGCAGCAGATCGTCGATGTTGGCCTCAATGACGCAAACCTCGTCCGCCGACCGATCTGCCTCGTCGGCGACCTCGCCCAGCATGACCCGGAGCAGATTCGGCCGTTGCTCGAACCGCTTCGTGCCCGCGCCGTAGCCGCAAGCTGACACGCGCATGGCAGGCAGGCGACCGAACGACGAGCTGAGCGTAACCGCCAGCGCAGCGCCCGTAGGCGTCACAAGCTCGGCAGCGATATCGACGCCGAAGGTCGGCACGCCCGTCAGCAAGGCCGTCACCGCAGGCGGCGGTATGGGAATGACACCGTGCATGCTCCGCGTGACACCGTGCCCCGACGGCAATGGAGAGCAACGGACCTCATCAACGCCCAGGCTCCGAAGCAACAGGCAGGCCCCCACGATGTCGACAATGGCGTCCACCGCACCGACCTCGTGGAAGTGGACGTGATCCACGGTGGAGCCATGCACGGAAGCCTCGGCCTCGGCCAGCCTGGTAAAGACCGCTACGGCCCGCCGGGCCACGACACCGTCGAGGCCCGCTCCCTCGATGACGCCCATGATATCGCCAAGGTGCCGGTGCGGCTGGGCTGCCTCGTCCATACGCACATCGACGTGCGTGGCCGATATGCCGTTCACCGCGACCCGCTCGGCCACAAGCTCCCAGCCTGGAACGCCGAGGGAAGCGAGGCCGTCGCGCAGTCCCGCCTCATCGCCCCCGGCATCGAGCAGGGCGGCGAGCATCATGTTGCCGGAGATGCCCCCGATGCAGTCCAGGTAGGCGAGCCTCACGGCCGGTCTGGTCCCGCATCGGCCGTGGAGCCCATGCCGAAGAGCGCCGCATCCACTCCGCCCATGAGGCCCTTCACAACGCCCTCGCATTCCATGCCGATCGAGCGGCACGCCGAGGCCCGCACCTCGTCACCGACGGGAACCCAGGCCAACGTCTTGCCTGCTGGGACTTGCAGCGCCGCGAGCAAGTCCGTCAGGCGCTCAGCCGCAGCGGGATGGGCGTACGAGTCGAGCAACCATGTTCCGGGCCAGCCGCCGCAGTAACCCGCCGGCATCTGGGTCAGCGTGACCCAGCCCAACGCAGCTCCGTTGCGTCCCTCAAGCACGGCGCCCTGGACGCCGTGTTCCTCGCGAAGCATCTGCATGAACCGCACGTAGGGCCACTCGAGGTTGCCGATGTCGGCCACATCCCACGCAGCGGACCTGAAGGCATCGCTCAAATCGGTCGAGGCCAGAATCGCGAGGCCGGGCCAGTGGCGCCACGCACAAGGGGCGACAACGGCGCCGTTGGGGTCATACCAGTCCGAGGTTGGATCGGCTCCGTCGCCGACGCTGAAGGCCATGAACCCGCCGCGGAGGCTTCGGAAGCCGAACGAGTGGTAGATCCAATAGGGGTGACTCTCGAACCCGGTACCCAGCACCAGCCGTTTGCCGCCGCGCGCACGGAAGTCAGCGTTCTGGGCGCCCATGAGCGTCTTGCAGATGCCCTGCCGCCGCGCCTCCGGCACAGTGAAAACATGGCCCAGGATGCCCACACCGGCCCGCTCAATCGTCATGATGTTGGCGACGACAGAGCCCTCGACGGTGGCGATGTAGAAGCGCGTCTCGAGATCATCGGTCTCACCGCGGAGCGAAGCCGCAATATGCTCCGACCACGACGGCCCCTTGTGGCCCAAGAGCGCAGTGACCTGCTGCTCGTAGAGGGCGTCAGGGGCGAGGACGACACCGCACTCGATCGCCTTGCCACTGGGCAGTCGCCCTTGCGTCAAAACTGCGTACATCGGTTCACACCTCCAGCATGGCCACCAGGGCGGGCAGGTCGGCGGCCACCAGGTCGGGCCGCAGGTCGGCGGGCGTCTCCTCGACCTCCTCGAGCGTTGAGATACCCGTGAGCACCATCGCGGCGGGTGCGCCCCACCGGCGACCAAGGGCGATGTCCGTGTCGAGCCGATCCCCGATCACGAGGCATTGGTCGAGGCGTAGGCCCTCCTGCTCCAGCAGCAACAGCAGGGCATGCGGCTCGGGCTTGCCGATGGTCTTCGGTTCCACGCCTGCGCAGGTCGCGACCGCAGCGACGATGGAGCCGCCGCCGGGAAGGGTGCGGCCACCGGCGTCGGGATAGGTGGCATCACGGTTCGTGGCGATGAACCTGGCCCCGCGCCGCACGATGTAGCCGTGTGCGGCGGCCAGTTTGTCGTAGGTGAACTGCCGATCCCAGCCGACCACCACCAGCGAAACCTCGGGCTCATCGGCGCCGCTCACCACCTCAACGCCCGCGGCGGAAAGCTCGTCGCGGAGGCCCTGCTCGCCGATCACGTACGCTCGGGCGCCGCACGCGCCCTCCTTGGCCAGCAGTAGCGCTGTGGCATAGGCGGAAGTCATCACGTCGCCTTCTGCGGCGGGAATGCCGAATCGGGCCAGCTTGCGAACATAGTCCATGCGGGTCTTGGACGAGTTGTTCGTGAGGTAGCTCACCGACAGGCCCAGGGCCCTAAGGCGCGCGATCGCCTCCGCCGCACCGGGGACTGGATCGTCCATCGTCCAGATGACGCCGTCCATGTCGAGGACGCAGGTTCGCAAGTCTGAGAGGGTGATCGACATATAGCCAGGCTCCAATCGGCGCTCCTAGCGCTCGCGGGATACGCAGTACTCGGCCAACTCCGCCAGGCTGGCTCGGTAAGGGCTCGGCGGCAGCAGGCTCACAGCGTCCACGGCTCGGTCGGCGTGCATACGCGCAGCCGTGCGAGCCCGCCCGAAGACCTGCAGCCGCTCCATGAGCCGAACGAGTGCAGTCACGTCGGCATCGGTGAGCGCAGGGTTGCCGAACGCCGCAAGCAGTCGTTCGCGGATGTCGGGCGGCGCGTTCTCCAGGGCGAGGATGAACGGGAGCGTAGCGCGACCTTCGCGAAGGTCGCTCCCGACGGGCTTGCCGGTCACCGCAGGATCGCCGAGGTAGTCGAGCAGGTCGTCGGCCAATTGGAAGGCGATACCCATGTGGTTACCGTAATGGGCCAGCGCATCCTCCTCAGCCTCGCCTGCGTCGGCTAGAATGGCCCCGCACCGGCAGCAGCCCTCAAGGAAGACCGCGGTCTTCTTGCGGATGATCTCCAGGTGGGCCTCCTCCGTCAGCTGAGTGTCGCCGGTGGCGAGGATCTCCATCACCTCGCCCTCGCTCATCTCGATGGTGACGGCAGAGACAGCGCGGAGGATCCGGCGGTCGAAATCTTCCGAAAGGAGGTGCATAGACCGCGCCAGCAGGTAGTCTCCGACGATAACCGCCATGCCGTTGCCGAAGACCGCGTTCGCCGTGGCCTTGCCGCGACGAACGGCGCTACTGTCGACCACATCGTCATGTACCAGCGTGGCCATGTGAACCAACTCCACCGAAGCGGCGACCCGCGCCATCGATTCCGTGGATGCGTCGGGCTTCAGGCACCTCGTGGCCAGGGCGACCAGCGCCGGCCGCAGGCGCTTGCCGCCCGCCAGGAGGACGTGCTCGCTGATGGAGTAGACCTGCTTCACTTGCGAGGCTACCGCGTCGCCAAGCAAGCCCTCGATGACATCAAGGTCATCCCGAATCGGGTCGAGCCAGGAAGCGCCGCCTGGAACAGCGGCCACGGGCTGCGCCCTCAACGACGCACCCCGGTGAACAGGTTCACCGCTCCAAGCGCCAGGTCGGTGACCCGGACCTCAGCAAGCCCCGAAGCACGCATCATCTCCATGACATCCTCCCTCGAGCTGAACCGCCCGATGGACTCCGGCAGGTAGGTGTAGGCGGCGCGCCGACTCAGTAGACCGCCCAGCGCAGGAAGCGCCATGTTCTCGTACATCCTCACCAGCGCCGCCGCGAAGCGGCCGCGCGGCGTCCCGAACTCCAGGCAACCGACAACGCCGCCGGGCCGTGTCACCCGTGCCATCTCCGCGAAGCCGTCGGCGGGCCTGATCACATTGCGAATGCCGAACGCCACGGCGCAGGCATCGAACGTCGCAGACCGGAAGGGCAAGGCCAGGGCGTCGGCAGCAACCCACGTAACGGCACACGAGTGGGCGGCCTGCTTCGCGGTGGCGATCTCCAGCATGTCGATGCAGAAATCGCAACCGACAACGGCCTGCAGTCCCGGCTCTGAGCGTCCAGCGGCAAAGGCCACGTCACCCGTCCCGGCGCAAACGTCCAGAACCCGCATGCCCGGCCTGAGACGCAGGCCCCGAACGAGCGCCGCACGCCAACGATGGTGCATGCATACGCTCATCAGCGAGTTGAGCAAGTCGTACCGGTGGGCGATCGAACCGAACATCGCCTGAACCTGTGCGGCCCGGCGCTCGTGCCCGTCGTTGGGAGGGTTGGAGGTTGGTGAGGGCATGGTGGAGGCCTGAAGTGTGGTGCGGGAGGAAGTAGCGAACCGCGAGGAGTATACCTGCCTGTCCGGTGGCCGGCGTCCGACGTGCCATAATCATCCGAGGCTGACCAAGCCGACCATGCCGGGCCTCATTCAACACTCGGAGGGAGCACAGATGCATCGTTTCAAGGCGTGTTGGACCATGCTGGCCGCTCTGGCCCTGCTGCCGGGCGCGGCGCTCGCAGGCGGTGTGCAGCGCGAGCAGGTCCCTGGGCTCAACAACATCTCGCTGCGAGGCGGCGTCATGGCCTCGCCCCGAGGCGCGGCGCTGGTCGGGTTCGACTACCAGTTGCCGGCCCTCGAGAGCCTGCAGGGCTTTGAGCCGCGGTTGGACCTGGACATCATCCTGAAGGCCAACCTGGGCGGCATCAACACCCTCGTTCCCGCGACCCTAAGCCTGATTAAGTATGTTCCCGCGACCGAGACCTACACGCCCTATTGGGGCGGCGGCGTTGGAGCGGTTCTGGGTGGCTCGGCCAAGTTCGATGCGAAGCTCATTGTGGGATTTGAGCTCTCGCGAACGCTGGCGGTCGAGGCGAACTACCACTTGACCACGGAAAAGAACCTCCTAACGGCTGCCGCGCGCCTGAAGTTCTGAGGCTTCTTTCTGTAACAGACGCAACGGCCGGGATGCCCGTAGATGCATCCCGGCCGTTGTGCTACTCGTCGCTACCGATCGCGGCCCGAGGGCCATCCAGCGTCGCGCACGGGCTCAGACGGGTCCGGTGGCAACGTTACCAGACCGGCCGAGGCTAGCCGCTCCAGCGTGAGGGCTGATGCGACAAAGGCCGCCAGGCCGGGCCCGATCAGCACGATCCCCACGCCCGACGCCACCGAAACCACCAACACGAGCGCCGTCGCCGCCTGCACCAGCGCAAGCTCCGGTCGTTGCGTCACGCCGAGGACAAATGCATTGCGGACCGCCGCCCGCACCCTTGGACGGCCTCCCTCGGGCCGCTGGATCAGGCCATCTTCCGCCGCGATCAGCAGGGGCCACTGGTAGCCGCACTGCGCCAGCCAGTGCGCCAGCATCAGCGCACAGAGGGCCGTCAGGGGCACCGAAACCGACCAGCCCCGCGTGGCGTAGAAGAGCGCCCCCAGGGCCAGTAGCCCCGATCCTCCCACCTGGCAGGCGCTCAGCCGCAACGCGCGGATCGCGCATACTCGAAGGGCCCTGAGCGACTCGATCCAGGACGCCTCCTGCTGCAACAGCGCGTGGAACGCCATGCGAGCCGAGACGAAGCCAAAGACAGCCCACGCAAGCGTCAGCGCCGCCACCAAGACCGGCAGCCGGAAGCGCCCTGGCGTCACTGCCGCCACGCCCAGGGCGCCGGCAGCCGCCACCGAACCGGCCAGGCTCAACGCGACGCCGAGGCCCAGGCGATCCCACCAGCCGCCGAAGCCGCGCCTCAGCGTTCGTCGCAGGCTTGCCGGCGCAAGATCGCTCACAGCACGGGACCCCGGAGCCACGGCACGAAGGCGTCATCGCCCAGGCCCTGCAGCTCTGCCTTGGTCCGGTCGCCGGAGGCCACGCCGATGATGCGTGCTGCAATGGCCGCTGCCACGTCCGCCATCGGTACACCCTCGAGGATCACGCCGGCATCAAGGTCTATGTCGCCGCCCATGCGTCGAGAGACCTGGGAGTTGCTGCCGACCTTCAAGATGGGCACGGCGGGGAAGCCGATGCAGCTGCCGCGCCCGGTGGTGAAGACGATCAATGAGCAGCCGCCCGCCGCCAGACCGGTGACAGACGGCGCGTCATGCCCGGGCGTATCCATAAAGGTCAGCCCCGGCGCCGTTATTGGCTCCGCGTAGTCGCAGTACCCCCGCAAAGGCGACGATCCGGCCTTCAGCACGGCCCCCAGCGCCTTCTCGGTGATGGTCGTCAGGCCGCCTGCCTTGTTGCCGGGAGCAGGGTTGCCGTCCACCGTCACGCCCGCCGCGGCGGTGTGCCGCTCCCACCACCGTACGGCGACGAGTAGCCTCCGGCCCGCTTCCGAGCTGGCCGCGTTGGCCGCAAGAATCGCCTCGGCTCCGAAGGTCTCCGTCGTCTCCGCCAGTGCCCACCCAGCGCCGGCGGACACCAGCGCGTCGCCGGCAAGACCCAGCGCGGGATTCGCCGTGATACCCGAGTTGGCGTCCGATCCCCCGCAGTTGGTGCCCACCGTGAGATCCGAGACCGGGATAGCCTCGCGACGCTCGTCCGCGGCCGGGCCAGCCGCCCGGGCCAGCACCTCCACGCCGCGCTCAATGGCCTTGCCCACGCCGCCGGCGTCCTGGATGCCCAGCGAGACGACGCGACCATCGGCCATGAGGCCCGCCATGATGCCGCAGACCTGGTTCACCTCGCAACCGAGGCCGACCACGAGCGCGGCCGTCACATTCGGATGCAGAACCATGCCGTGCAGGCACCGGCGCAGCACGGCATGGTCCACACCGTCGGATTGGAGGCCGCAACCGCTCCCGTGGACGATGGGAACTACCTGCTCGACACCGGGCAACCCGCGGATCCGGAGCCGGGCCACGATGCCGCGCACGACATCAGCAGCACAATTGGACGCAGCCACCACGGCGACCGCGTTGCGTATGCCCGCCCGGCGCCCGACGCGGCGGTAGCCCAGATACGTGGTCGGCAGGAACTGCATTGGGCCCGACGGCTGCGCCTCCGGCCGCGCCGCGCTAGGCTGAACGCTGGGCGCGAAGGCCAGGTTTTGGGTGTGTACCCAGGCGCCCGCCGCGATGTGGCACGAGGCCACGCCGATGGTATGGCCGTACTTTGTGATCGGCTCGCCGGGGCCGATTACCGTCAGCGCAACCTTGTGCGCCGGCGCGATCGGATCCATGACCTCGACGACACCGTGCGGCCCGACCACGGAGGCGCCTGGGGCCAGATGCTCCAGCGCAACCGCTACATTGTCCCGCTCATTCAACACAAGGGCTCTGGCCAAGGGGTCACTCCGTCCCGCTGCAGGGGGTGTACTTGCTCCCGGCGCGTTGACTTGCCGGCGCGGGAGCAGTATACTCTGCACGCTCGGGCCCGCCCTTTGGCCGCCGCCGTACAGGATGATAGAGCGGCCCATCCTCCCGCCTTCGGAATGGCTGATCCATGATCGTCTATACACGTGATGATGTCGTCAAGCTCTCTGGCTCGCTGGTCCGCAGCGAGTGGCTCACCATCAAGGCTGCCTGCAATCTGCTCCTGAAGGAGCATCCAGAAGGCATCATCATCGATTGCGCGGACCTGGGTGACGTGGCAGGTGACGGAGCCCGGACCTTCTCTGACGCTATGCGCGACATCCGGTCCGCCGGCTCCCGCATCGTGGTCTGCAACCTTCCGGACAACGTCCTGGCCGCCCTTCGCAGCATCCCGGGCGTTAAGTCACAGCTACCGATTGCAACATCCATTGAGGCCGCGCGGAGCTCGTTGAAGCAGTCGTCGGACGGCCACGATGAGGCGCTGCGCGGCTGCATCGTCGTGCCGCTGGCGCAATGGACCGATCTGGGACTTGCCGTCGAGACCGCTTGCCGCATCGCCAAGGAGAAGCGACTGTCGCTCGTGTTCGTCGCCTACCTGGTCGTGGCGCGGCAACTGGCCCTGGCCACGCCGCTACCTGACGAGGAGGCCGACGCCACCGCGCGAGTGGACCGAGCGGTGGAGGACGCCAGGCGGCTCAACGTGACAGCGCTTGGCCACGTCGAACGCGTGCGGAACGCGGATGAGGGCCTCCTCGCCTCGCTCCGCGAGCATGCCGCGGCGGCCGCGGTCATCGCGATCAACTCGGCGCTACTGGACGACACGGTCACTCGGTTGGCCAACGATCTCATGAAGCGGGCGGAGTGCGCGATCACAATCGCACGCGGCGCGATCGCCCCTCCGACACATATCCAGCCGTGAGCCCTAGTAGGAGGCGTAGATGAACGTCATCATCCTCGGATGTGGCCGCGTCGGCTCCACCTTGGCGCGCGTAATGTATGGCGACAACCACCACGTCACCGTGATTGACATGGCGAGCGAGGCCTTCCGACGGCTGGGGCCGCGCTACAAGGGCGATCGCGTGGTAGGGAATGGGTTGGACGACGACATACTGAGGCGGGCAGGCATCGAGAAGTGCGATGTCTTCGTGAGCGTCACGCAGGGCGACAACCGCAACATCATGGCTGCGCAGATCGCCAAGACCGTCTACAACGTCCCCTCCGTGCTGACGAGGATCAATGATCCCATCCGTGCCCACGTCTATCGGTCTATGGGCATCGTGACGATCTGCGGCACAACCATCCTGTCGGGCCTCATGAACGACTTCCTCTCGACGGGCCGGTGGCCGATCGAGCAAGATTACAACGAGCGCTACATGGAGTCGAGCATCTAGTCCGCGGACGGTGCGGCAGTTGAGGAGTTCAGGGCATGTATGTGATCATTGTAGGCGGCGGCAACGTGGGCTACTTCCTCGCGAAGGCGCTGAGCGGCACACAGCATGAAGTCCTGCTGATGGAGAAGGACCGCGTGCGGCACCGCTTCGTCTCCGAGGAACTGGGCGAGATCGCCATGCAGGGCGACGGCTGCGAGGTGCGGCTCCTGGAGGAGGCCGGCGCCGCACGCGCCGACGTAGTTGTGGCCTGTACGGGCGATGATGAGGACAACCTCGTGATCTGCCAGATGGCCAAGATGAACTTCAACGTGGGCCGCACTATCGCCCGCGTCAATAACCCGCGCAATGAGGGCCTCTTCCACAAACTCGGCATTGACTCCACCGTGAGCTCCACCAAGATCATCTACAACCTCATCGAGCAGGAGATCGAGGTGGCCGAGGTCATCCCATTGGCGGCCATGCGGCGCGGTAACCTGGAGATTGTTGAAGTCGAGATTGGGCCGCGCTCCCCGGCACTGAATATGGAGATCCGGCAGATCAAGTTGCCCGAGGGCGCGCTCATCGTGGCGGTCATGCGCGACGACGTGGCTCGGGTGGCCTCCGGAGATACGCGGATGCTCGACGGCGATACGTTGATTGCGGTCTGCCTTGCGGACAAGGAGCGCGAGTTCCGCGAGTCGTTCTCCGAGGCGTCGGTGTAGGGGCGGCGCACCGTGAGACGCGCTGCACCGATCCATGTCGCACTGGCCCTTGCCCTCTGCGGCGCGCTCTACGCGCAGCAGGCAACGATGCCCGGCGACGACCCTGAGCCCGACATCCGCCGGGCCGCCTTCGGTTACTACTTCGGCATGGCGACCGGCGACGCCGACGGCGTGCAGCGCGCGTCGGCATCAACCGTGCATGTCCTCCGAGACGGCTCGATGGCCCTCCGCGACGAGAAGAAGCTCCGCGCTCTGCTCGGAGGAGTGGCCCAGCGCCTGGCCGCTTCCGGCGTCTCGCCGGAGGAGCGCGGCAAGATGGCGGCTCGGGCGGTCGCGGTCATTGATGCAGCCACGCTCCAGTACGTCGGCGCCAACACAGCAACGCTGGCGCTGGTGGTCCGTGCGGGGGCAACGAAGGGCGAGGGCGACCAGATGATGGAGTTGGTGCTCCACCAGGCCGGCGGCAAGTGGCGTGTGGTCCAGGAGATCACGGACAGCGCCGCAGTTCCGGCCTCGCGCCTGGAGGTCACAGAGCCGGAGGCCGGCGGGAAGCCCTAGCTCGGGCCGTCCGTCTCGCCTTCAGCAGTTTCGGGTGACGCCTTCACGATACGCACACGCTGGACGCGGCGGCCGTCGGTCTGCTCCACGCGTAACTCCATGTGTTCCCACGTGGTCGTCTCCCCCACAACGGGTTGGTGACCCAGAAGACCGAACAGGAAGCCGCCAACCGTGTCGGCGTGCTCATCAGGAGCCTCCAACCCCAGACGTTCGCAGAGGTCCACCAGCGGCACCTTGGCATCAACGAGCATGGTGGAGCCGTCTACCTGCACGAGGCTCGGCTCCTCAGCGTCGTACTCGTCCTGTATCTCCCCGACGATCTCCTCTAACAGGTCCTCAAGTGTGATGATGCCTGTCACGGTGCCGTACTCGTCGCGGACCACGGCGATGTGGTTCTTGTTGACGCGGAAGTTGGCGAGAAGGTCGTCGATCCGCTTGTTGTCGGGGATAAAGAAAGGCGGTCGCATGAGGTCGCGGATGATCGATGCCTCGCCGCTCTGCGTGGCCTCCAGCGCGTCCTTCACGTGTACGACGCCGACGATGTTGTCGAGGTCCCCGTCAAAGACCGGCAACCGCGAGTGACCGCTCCTGCGCACCAGTGCGACAAGCTCGGGAATGCCCGACCCCGCGGCGATTGCCGTGATATCCAGCCGCGGCGTCATGATGCGATGCACCGTTGTATCGGCCAGTTCGAAGATGGAGTGGATCATCTCCTTCTCCGACGACTCGATGACCCCATGCTCCTCGCTCTGCTCCACCATGATTTTAAGTTCTTCCTCGCTCATGGCGGACACATGGAAACTGGCCGTGCCTCCGAATGGCCGCACCAGCAGGTTGCTGGCAGCGGTAACACCGGCGACGACCGGAGAGAGGACCGTCTGCAGGACTGTCACAGGCAACGCGGAGGCTAGGGCGAGCGGCTCGGCCTTCTGCACAGCGATGCTCTTCGGCGTGATCTCGCCCACAATGAGCGTCAGCAGGCTGACGCTGAGGACCACGATCACCAGGGCAACGGCATCGGCCGCGCCGCTCAGCAGGGGCGCGGTCCGCGCGAGGTACTCGGCGGTCGGCTCCACAGCCTTCTCCGCCGCCGTGCCCGCGGAGAAGAGCGTCACTACCGTGATCCCGACTTGAAGCGTCGCCAGCATCCTCGTGGGATGATCCAGCAGGCTGGCTACCTGGATGGCGGCGCGGTTGCCTTCTTCCACGAGTTGCTCTATGCGCGACCGGCGCACCGTAAGAAGCGCGGCCTCCACCATGGCGAAAACCCCGTTAACAAGCACCAGGGCGAGGACAGTCAGCACATCCGACCAGGTCAGGGGATCGGAAACCTTGGCGGCATCAGCAGCCAGGGCAGCCGTCGGCAGCAGCAAGAGGAAGAGGACGCAGACGACCGACACAACGCGTCCTCGTTCGTGAGGCAAGTCTCGTTCGCTCATCCTGGAAGCCTCAACACAGGCAGCAACGGTAGGGCGCTCCGATGTCCGTCGGCCCATGCCTGCCTGATGAACGGCATGAGCCAGTAGATGGTAGTGGTCAGGACGAGGCCGACCAGGGCGCCCATCACGACCTCATGGATGGAGTGGATGCGAGCCTCGACGCGGCTCTGGGCGATGATGGCGGCCAGCAGAAGCGCAAGAACCGTGACGAGCGCGCTGTTGGCGGAGAAGATCACGGTAACGGCCAGGAAGAAGCCCACCGCGGAGTGACCGCTGACGGGGCCGCCCTGCCAGAGCGCCGCATTGGAGCGGCCTGCGCGAAGCTTGCTGATCATCACTATCGTGGCGATGACCAGGATCCCTACGATGGCGACGACCAGGGGATCGGGGCGCACAGGTTGCATTCGCGCCGCCTTGGCAATGTAGCGCACGGGCTTGGTGCGCAGGAAGATCAGGGAGCCGCACACCGCTGCGTTGACGGACGCCACGAGTACCGCGCCGGCGGCCACGTCCTTGGCCAGCTTGGCCAAGGGCTCGTACTTCTTCGAGACCATGTCGACCACGGTCTCGATGGCGGTGTTAATCAACTCCGTGGCCATGACCATGGCGATGCAGAGCATCAGGATCAGGACGCCCATCATCTCGACGCCGAGCATCAGCGCGGCGACGAGTACGAGCACAAGCATCATGAAGTGGACCTGCATGTGCCGCTGCGAACGGAAGCAGTGCAGGACGCCTTCAAGGGCGTAGACGAAGCTGTCGGTTGGTAGTTTTGAGCGGATCATTGGGCCGGTACGCCGCCCTGGTTGCCGGTCGCTGTTCGGCGCATCACCGTGCCACGCGCACCCATCGCATCGTAGACCATGGCCTCCATGGCGCCAAGCGCCTCCGTCGTGTCGTCATCGTAGCCCAGAAGGTGGAGGCAACCATGGGCGGCCAGATGCACCAGTTCATCGTCAGTGGCGACCCCGCGGGCCGCAGCCTGCCTGTGGGCGGTAGGATAGGCGATCACGATGTCGCCCAGCGTGCCCTGCAACGCCTGCACTGCGGCAGCCGCGGTCTCCGGGGTTATCCCGCCGGCGTAGCCGAAGGAAAGGACATCGGTGACGCGGTCGATGCGCCGGTAGGCGCCGTTGAGCTCGCGGACGGCATCGTCGTCAGTGATTCGCACGCAGACCTCGGCCCCCCGAATGCCGTGACGGCGCAGTATGCCGCCAATGATGCGGCAGATGCGCAACTTCGGCACCGGCTCCGATACGTCAGAGATCACACTCGTCGGCACGTGGCTGTATCCGCCTCCGGCGGAGAGAGACCCCAATTGACCTTGGATGGGATCATAGTACCTGAGCTTGGGCCGGTGGCGTTACGGCCACGCCATGGTCGACCGCATCGGGCAGGGCAGGCAGACTGACAATAAAGGTGCTTCCCTTGTGCAACTCGCTGGTCACAGTGACGGTGCCGCCATGCGCCTCCACGATGCGCCTGACGATCGAGAGGCCAAGACCTGTGCCGCCGGACTGGCGTGAGCGCGCCTTGTCGACCCGGTAGAACCGCTCGAATATCCGCTCCGTCTCGTGCTCCATCAGGCCAATGCCCGTATCCGAGACATCAATGCGGACTGCCTGACCCGTGCGTTCGGCGCGGACGGCCAATCGACCGCCTGGCTGGGTGTACTTCATTGCGTTATCAACGAGGTTGATCAGTACCTGCTCCAGCCGGTCAGCGTTGCCCGCAACGCGTAGCCCGGGCTCGACGGCCACATCTAGGCTTTGCCTCGCGGCCTTCGCTTGCGGGGCCAGCTTCTGCGTCACCCTGTGGATCAAGTCATCCAGAGCCACTTCCACCGTAGTGGCCGGCCGCGTCTCGGCCTCGGTCAGCGCGAGCAGGTCATCGGCGATGCGCGTGAGGCGTTGTGTTTCCGAGATGATGTTGCCTAGAAAGCGCGTGGCTACCGAGGCATCTCTCATGGCGCCATCCTCAAGCGTTTCGGCCAGCGCACGTATCGAAGCCAGAGGGGTCCGTAGCTCGTGTGACACGTTCGCGACGAAATCCTGCCGGACCGTCTCGAGCCGTTTCACCTCGGTGATGTCGCGCACAACCAGCAGTACCGGGGACTCGGTCCCGCCCAGACGGACGGCGGAAGCGACCGCCGAAGTGTCTGAGCGAACCTGGCCGCAGAGGTCCACCTGGCGCACCGGGACGCCGATGCGAGCCTGGCGCACGGCATCAACAAGACCATCCAGCAAGGCGGCCCGTACCGACACGGACCTGGCGCCCGGCGCAGAGCCGAGCAGCTTCCACCCCAGGCTGTTGGCCTCGGTGACATTGTCGTCAGCATCGACGACCAGCACCGCGCAGTCCATGAGGTCTATCAGGGCGGTGTGCATGGCGCGAACGGTAGCCGTCTCGTCGTCGGCGCACTCCGTGGCTGCCTTCAGCCCGGCTGCCGAGCGTTCTGCGGCCAGCAACTGCTGCCGCACCCGTCGAAGCATGAACACCGCAAGCGTGGCCACTGCGGCGCCCAGTGCGACCAGCGACAGGCACACTGGTGTCATCGGCTAGGACGCCGCCAGCTTATATCCGACGCCGCGCACGGTTGTGATGCGCGCGGGCCGTGCGGGATCGGTCTCGATCTTGCTCCGGAGCCAACGAACGTAGACATCGATGGTGCGCTCATCCACATAGGCGTCCGCGCCCCAGACGCGATCAAGCAGCAACTGGCGTGTGAAGACGCGCCCGGGGTTGGCGGCCAAGAAGTAGAGAAGGTCAAACTCCTTTGCGGTCAACTCGGCCACCGCGACGCCGACGCGCACTTCGCGCGACGCCGGATCAATGCTGAGGTCGCCCACACGGATGGCCGGTGCAGCATCACCTGTAGCCGACGAGATTCTGCGAAGGACCGTGCGCACGCGGGCCACCAGTTCACGCATGCTGAAGGGCTTGGTCACGTAGTCGTCGGCGCCTAGCTCGAGACCGATCACCCGGTCGGCCTCCTCGGCCCGGGCCGTCAGCAGGATGATCGGCACACGGTCGTTCCGCTTCCGCAACGTTCGACAGATGTCGAGGCCCGACCCGGACGGCAGCATGACGTCCAGAACGATGAGATCTGGCCGATCGCGACGTGCGGCCTCAAGGCACTCCAGGGCATCAGATGCGATAGATACGCCGTAGCCCTCCTGTCGAAGGCTGTAGGCCACAGCCTCGGCGATGGGAGCCTCGTCGTCCACCACCAGAATGCGTGGGCCGCTCATATCAACCAAACCGGCCCCGGATGTAGTCGTCCGTACGCTTGTCCCGCGGAGACGTGAACACCACGTTGGTCGGCCCAAACTCGACCAGGTCTCCCGTGTGGAAGAACCCGGTGATGTCGGAGACCCTGGCCGCCTGTTGCATATTGTGCGTCACGATCACAATGGTCACCGTGTCGCGTAGTTCCCGCATCAGTTCCTCGATGTGGTAGGTTGAGTTCGGATCAAGGGCAGAGCAGGGCTCGTCCATCAGGATCACATCGGGCTCCACCGCGAGCGCTCGGGCGATGCAGAGGCGCTGCTGCTGCCCGCCGGACAGATCGAAGGCCGACCTATGGAGCTTGGCCTTAACCTCCTCCCAGAGCGCGGCTCGCTTCAGGCTCCGCTCCACGACCTCGTCGAGCCGTGACTTCCTGCGTTCGCCATGGATGCGCGGACCGTATGCCACGTTCTCGTACACCGACTTCGGGAACGGGTTGGGGCGCTGAAAGACCATCCCGATGGCCTTGCGAAGGGCGACGACGTCGACATCCGGGGCGTAGATGTCGTGCCCATCCAGGAGGACCGACCCCTCCACGCGGGTGCCGCGGATCTCATCGTTCATCCGGTTCAAGGTGCGGAGGAACGTCGACTTGCCGCAGCCCGATGGCCCGATCAGCGCCGTAATCGACCGCGACGGCAGTTCCATGGTGTTGTCACGGAGCGCTTGGAAGCCTCCGTAGTAGAAATTCAGTCCCTTGACCGACAGCTTCGGCAGCAGGGCGTCACCGTTAGCAGCATCGGTTCGGTCGGATGCCTGTGCCGATGCCTCGATGGAGTGGAACGCGTGTGTGCCTGCCTCCATGGCGCGCCCGTTGCCGGTGAGGCGTATGGCTCCGGTAGCGGGTCCGCTCATTGCTTGGCCACGAGGCCTTCAACCGTTACGCCAAAGGCATCGGGCATGGCCCTGGCGGTGTCCTCTGCCTTCACCTTGACTTCGGTGCTGGAGACCTCGCCGGAGAGGGTGACGCGGCCGTCCTTCACCGCAACCTCAATGTCCTCCTTGGCCAGCGCGCGATCAGCCTTGAACTTGGCCTCAAGATCGGACTTGAGCTTGCCGTCATTGCCCGCAACCACATCGGGACGTGATGCCGCAGCCTCAGGCCCAGTCGAAGCGGGCTCGGTCGGTTTGGTGCATCCCGCAAGAACGGTAGCGCATAGGGCTGAGAGCCCAACGCCCCCAAGGCGCCGAACGACCCAACGCAGACGTCGCATGTCACTCTCCTTGATCACAGTTACCATTTTCGCGCCCGCCGCGCCCGCATCCGCAGGAAGATGCCCGAGGCGTTGATCGAGATCACGAGGGCGATCAACACAAGGGCTATGCCTGACTGGAGTCCCAGGGACGGGTTCGGAACCTGCGTTACGACAAAGTAAAGGTGGTACGGCAGCAGCATGGCCTGATCATTCAGCCCACGCGGCAGCGTGGGCATGAAGGACGCGGCACAGGTGATCATCACCGGCGCCGTTTCGCCTGCCGCCCGGCCCACGCCAAGGATGGCGCCGGTCAGTACGCCAGGCAACGCCGCGGGCAGGACCACGCGGCGAATTGTGTGCCACTTGGTGGCCCCGAGCCCAAGCGATGCCTCTCGGAACGATGACGGAACCGCCAGGAGCGCCTCCTCGGTCGAGGTGATGATGATGGGCAGGATCACCACAGCAAGGGTGCAGCAGCCCCAGAGGATACAGGGCTGCCCCCACACGGGTCGGCTTGCATGCAGGACAAACGCATCAATAGACCCGCCCACAAACAGCACGAAGAAGCCCAGGCCGAAGAGGCCATGCACGATGGACGGCACACCGGCGAGGTTCACGATCGCCAACCGGATCAGCCTGACGATAGGTGAGTGGCCTGCGTACTCCGTCAGGTAGATCGCCCCGGCGATCCCGAGTGGCATGGCAATCAGGACGGTACCCACCATCAGGTAGAGAGTGCCCACTATGGCCGGGAAGATGCCGCCCGATGCGTCAATGGCGTTCGGCGGCTGCGTCAGGAATGTCCAGCTAATCTGCGAGGCGCCGTGATACACCACGTAGCCGAAGAACCAGAGCACAGGGGCCACGATCAGCATGGTGCCGAACCCCAGTGCGCCGAAGGCGAAGGTCTGTCCGCGGTGGGCCCGAGATCGCGATCCGACCCCCAGCGACGGTCCGGGAGCCACGCCTGGGTCGACTGCCGGTGTCATGCCTGTGCCCTCCGATCGCCCTTGCCCAACGAGTAATGGGCGATGGCATTCAGGATGAACGTGATGGTGAATAGGACGACACCGAGCATGAACAGGGCGCGGTAGTGCGGCTCGCCGTTGGCCACCTCAAGCGCCTCCGCGCCGATGGTCCCCGTAATCGTGCGGACGGAGTGCGTGAAGGCGTACCAGAGCCCCTTGTCCGGGAGAACGCCGGCATTGCCGGTGACCATGATCACAACCATCGTCTCGCCTACGGCGCGGCCGACACCCAGCATAACGGCTGCCAGGATCCCCGGCTTCGCGGCCGGCAGGACGATACTGGCGATGCCCTGCCACCGCGTGGCCCCGAGGGCCAGGGAACCGTCGCGGAACGAGCGCGGAACCGCGTTGATGGCATCCTCGGCGATGGTTGCGATGGTCGGAGCCGCCATGAACGCAAGCATGATCGATCCCGCCATGGCGCTCTTGCCTGTATCGAGGCCGAAGAGATCCTTCACGAGCGGGTTGATGGCCACAGCTCCAACGAAGCCGATAGCTACAGACGGCACCGACGCAAGGAGCTCCACAAGCGGCTTGAGCATGTCACGCAGCCAGCCCGGCGCCACCTCGGAAGTGAATATGGCCGTGCTGAGCGCAAGGGGAACCGACAGGGCCACCGCTCCGGCCGTGACGAGGAACGATCCCCACAGGTTCGGCATCAGCCCGAACCACGGCCCCTCGGGCGCCGCAAGCGTTGGCTGCCAGCCGCGGTCCGTGAGGAACCGGATAAGCGGGTACTCACGCAGGAGCGGCATAGCCTCCTTAAGCACAAACAGGAAAATAAGCACGACCAGGACTATGGAAGCCATGCCGCCACTGAAAACGACGCCCTCTACCGCGCGCTCCTTGAAGCCCCTCTTGGGTGATGCCACTCTGCGTCTCGCTTCCGAGGCTACTCGGCCGGAACGAAGTCCAGCTTCTTCACAATGGCCTGCCCCTCGGGCCCGCGGACCCAGTCAAGCCACACCTTGGCCGTACCGGACGGCTCCCCATTCGTGTACTCGAAGAGCGGCCGCGCCAGAAGGTACGTACCGTTCACGACGTTCGCGACAGTCGGCGCGACGGCGTCGGATCCCGCGTCTTTCTTTAGCAGGATGGCCTTCACGGTGTCGTTGAGGTACCCGAGCCCCACATAGCCAATGGCGCCCGCATCCTGCCCAACGCCGGACACGATCTGCGATGTCGCGGGCTGAAGCATGGCAGTGGCGGCATACGGCGTCCCCTTGCCGAGCACATGCTCCTGGAAGAAGGTCGACGTGCCTGACGAGGACTCGCGGGCATTCAGAACGATCGGGGCGTCTGAGCCCCCGACATCCTTCCAGTTCGTCACCTTGGCCGTGTAGATGTCCTTCAGCTGGTCCATTGTGAGTTCCGTTACCGGGTTCGCCTTGTTCACAATGATCGAGAGGGCATCCTGCGCCACCACGAACTCCTTGGGCGTAACGCCCTTCTTCGCGGCGCTCTCAGCCTCCTCAGGCTTGATGGCGCGCGACGCGTTGGCGATGTCGGCGCCTTTGGAGATCAGGGCGGTAAAGCCGGTGTTTGAGCCGCCGCCGGTGACGCTCACGCGCACATCCGGGTGGGCCTTCATGAACGCCTCTGCCCATGCCTGGGCCAGTTGGACCATAGTATCTGAACCCTTGACCGACAGCGTCGCGGCATTGGCTCCCGCCGATCCCTCCTTGGGCTGGGCGGCGCATCCGGCCAGGCCGATGCAGCCCACAGCGGCAAGGGCAGCGGCGAAGCGAGACTTGTGGTACATCAGGTGATCATCTCCTCTTGGGGGGGGCCGGACTAGATGCCGGACCCCACTCGTTTGGTCCCGAGGGACTACAGCGGGAAATAGCCTACCTGACTCACGACGGCTTGTCCCTGCGGGCTTCGGACCCAATCAATGAAGTCCTTCGCTGTTCCCGACGGGTTGCCGCGCGTGTACATGAACAGGTATCTGGAGAGCGGGTACTTGCCCGTGCGCACGGTCTCGAGGCTGGGCATGACGGCATCGGCGGAGCCCCCGGCTACCGGGATGATCCTGACCTTCGCGCCAAACTCCTTGGCGTACGCCACTCCCACATAGCCGATCGCGCCGGCATCCTGGCTGATGGTCTGGGCGATGGAGTTCGTCGACGGCGTGGTCTGCATATCGGGGCGGTAGGGCCGGCCAATGCCAAGCACCGTATCCTGGAAGAAGCCGTAGGTTCCCGATGAGGAGTCGCGGCCGACGGTAACGATCGCCTGCTCGCGACCACCCAACTGCTTCCAGTTCGTGTACGTGCCGTTGTAGATCTTCTTCAGCTGGTCCATGGTGATCTTGGCCACCGGATTGGCGGGGTTCACCACGATGGCGAGGCCGTCGCGGGCGACAGCATACTCGCGCGGCACAAAACCCCGGGCCTTGGCCTTATCCAGTTCGCTGCCCTTCATCACTCTGGAGGCGTTGGCGATGTCGCAACCACCGTTGATGAGCGATGCAATGCCGGTGGTGCTGCCGCCGCCTGTCACGGATACCGATCGGCCCGGGCGGGCCTTCATGTACGCTGCGGCCCATCCCTGGGCGAGAGCAAGCATGGTGTCCGAGCCCTTCAGTGAGAGGACCTGGGCCGAAGCCGGGCTTACCAGGCTCGAGCCCAGCCCTGACAGGGCCGCCGCTGTTATGAGCGTTCTCAATCTCATATCGTAGTCTCCTAGCGCCGTGCGGCGCCTAGTAGCTGACCTGGATCTCGCCGGTGATGAGGCCCAGGCGAGCGCGCGCCGGCCCGCCGGCCGCCGAGGGATCATACGGTGTCAGGCCGCGCGTGTACCAGAGGCGGAAGCGAGTAGCCTCGTCCATGTAGTAGAGCAAGCCGCCTTGCAGCGTCTTCCGGATGTAGTCGGACCGGTCCAGATTGCCAAAGCGGACGCCCGACTGGGAGATCGGCATGTACTCGTCGTACTTGACCGCCAGGTCCAGGCGTCGGTTGATCGGGTGCTTGGCGCTGACGAGCCACGCCTGAGCATGGTTGCCCTTGAGGTACTGAGACCGGTCGGGGCTCGCCTCGAAGACGCCGCCGGCATACTCGGCTCGGAACGTGGTGCCGAACGGAGCGATGTAGCGCATATCTGATCCGAGCAGCATGCGGTACCCCTGCATGTAGGCGGCCGAGACGCCGGCCGTTGGAGCAGCGCTACGGACCGTCAGCGTGCCGTAGTAGCCCGAGACCCCGAGGTCCAGGTTGCCCCCCATGAGGGTGGTCTGTGCGCGAAGGACGGTGTCGACGGCCTGGTTGTTGTTCCTGACGCCGCTCGAACCACGCCCCTCGCCGTTGAAGACGCCGAGGGAGACCTTGCTGATCGGGTTGTTGTAGTTGGGTCCGCTCCAGGTCACCGTAACGCCGGTGTCGCGGTCCTGGCCCGCGAATAGCGGCAGCACGGCGCCGGCGGTGGCGGTCCCCGCGGCCGATGCCGATGACGACGGTGTCTTGAACACGGCCAGCGCCGCGTTGCTGTCGGAGAAGCCCGCGGCGCGCTCCGGCGACTCCCGGGTGCTGGACGAATGGGGCAGTTCGACGCCGAACGAGGGAGCGAATAGCCCTGCGGTCAGGCTGAACCGTTGCGGTAGAGGCAGGTCATTGACGTTGATGTAGGCATCCTTGACGGCCATGCCGCCGACCGACGTCAGGTCTGCCTGAATGGCGTAGTCGGTCCTAACGCTGACCGGGCCGCCGAACTTCAGGCGCGCACGGCGAACCAGGAAGCCATACCCGGCGGTACCAGGCGTTATGCCACCGCCCGTCGAGTTTACGCCGGTGGTGCCCGCGCCGCCATTCTCGGGGAACAGGGCCGAGCCGAAGTGGTCCGACGCCTCAAAGCGCGCCTGCAGATATCCGCTGAGTTTGTGTGCTTTGAAGTCCTTGGTCAGCGTCTCGAACTCGGTGCGGCCGATGGAGTAGGACTCCTTCAGGTCGGCAAAGTCCTTGCCCAACTCGTCGGTCTTCGACTGGGCGGCTCCCGCGGCCGCGAGCGCCTTGTTCGCCGTCTCCGTCGCAGCCTCGGCGACCGCCTTGAGCTCACCTATAGCCTCACGGGCCTTCTGCAGGTCGGCGCCGATGACCACCAGTTCGGTCTTATACTCGCTCACCAGCTTCCGAACGGCATCGAGGTCGGCCGGGCTCAGGCCGGGCGCCACAGGCTGGGGAGCTGCGGGCAGTCCCGTCCGCCTCGCCGTGATCTCCTCAACCCTTGCCAGGACACGCTGAATGATCGTCGCCATCTCATAGCGCGTTGCGGTGCGCGAGCCCCAGAAGTTTCCTTGCGGCGGAAAGCCCTTAACGAGGCCCTTCGACGCCAACTCCGCGATGGCGCCGTACGCGTAGTGATCTCTCGGCACATCGGCCGCAACCTGTGCCGTCCCCATGCCTGCGGTGCAGGCCATGAGGAGGCAAGCCATGAACAGTGATGCGGGAATACGCACGTCGCCCTCCATACTATGTGTCGGCGCTCTACTGCCGCCGCACGGACTCATTCTGGCGCGGCTCTGTTAAGGGGATGTTAAGCGTGTGTTAACCCTTCGAGTGCGTCCTGCACCTGAAGGACGGCGCGGGAGGACCCAGTGAGGAAAATGATCGACCTGCGAAGCGATACCGTGACGACGCCGACCGATGCCATGCGGGCGGCCATGGCGGCAGCCGAAGTGGGGGACGACGTCCTCGGCGACGACCCGACAGTGGCCCGACTGGAGGCTCTGGCCGCCGGCATGGTCGGCAAAGAGGCCGGCCTCTTCATGCCGTCCGGCACCATGAGCAACACGGTGGCCATACGCGCGTGGACCCAACCGGGCGACGAGGTGCTGATGGACTGGGACGCCCACTCCACGCGCTTCGAGGTCGGCGCCCCGGCAGCGCTCGCGGGTGTCATGGTGCGCCATTACCGAAGCCGCGCCGGCGTGCCGGACCCCGCAGAGGTGGCTTCCTGCCTGCAGCACGAGAACCTGCATGCGCCCGGCACCACGCTCGCCCTGCTCGAGAACACGCACAACATGGCCGGCGGAACGGTGGTTCCGGTCGTAGTGATCGGCTCAATGGCAGCGGCCGTGCACGAGCACGGCGCGCACCTGCACATGGACGGCGCCCGGCTCTTCAACGCCGCTGTCGCGCTTGGCGTCGGTGCGGCCGACCTTTCCAGGGACGTCGACTCGGTGACCTTCTGCCTATCCAAGGGGCTCTCATGCCCGGTGGGCAGCTTGCTCTGCGGTCCGAGCGACTTCATCGACCGTGCGCGGCGCATTCGAAAGCAGATGGGTGGCGGACTGCGACAGGTAGGGGTCCTTGCGGCCTGCGGCATTCCGGCGCTGGAGGGCATGGTGCACCGCCTGGCGGAGGACCACGCCAACGCGCGCCTCATGGCCGAGGGCCTCTGCGGCGTCCCGGGCATCACGCTCGATCTGGAGACGGTACAAACCAACATGGTCTACCTGACCTGCGCCGCGCCAGCGCAACGCCTGGTGGATGCGCTCCGCAGGGAAGGGGTGCTCTGCCTCGCACTCGGGAGCCGGCGCGTCCGGTTGGTGACGCACCGATGCGTCTCCGAAGAGCAGTGCCGGCAAGCCTGTGCCGCGATCGCACGGATCGCCGCCGGCTTGCCGGCCTAAACTGGCTACGGCTTGGGAGCCCCCGCCCCGCCGCGTCGGCGGCTCTTCTGGAACTTGGTGATCACTTCTTTCTGCTCAGCGGACAGCAGGGCCTCGACCTTCGTCCGCCCCTCGCGCTGGAGTTCCTTGGACTTGGCCTTGCGCTCATCGGCCGCCATGCCCTTGAGTTGGTCGGTGATGCCCTTGACGATTTCGGCGATCTGCTTGCGCTGCTCTTCAGTGAGCTTCAGATCTGCCAGTACTGCCAGGGGCAGACCGGCGGTGCGTGCGGCGGTGATCTGCGGTGTCGCCTGCTTCAGCTTCTTCAGTTGGTCGGGCGTTAGGATTGCCTCGACCTGGGTGCTGGTAGTGCGCTGCAGCTCAGTGCGCTTCTGGCGTACGGTGGGATCGACCGGATCGCCGGCCTTGCGCGCTCCGGCTGGGGTCAGGGCCTTGACGTCTGCTGCATACTTCTCGTAGATCGGCTTCAGCTTGTCCTTCTGCTCGGCGGTCAGCGTCACCACAGAGTCGAGCAACGGCATCGGTACCTCGGCGGTGGAGATGCGTGCGGCCCGAGTGCGCTGTCGCCTGCCGGCGTCGGGCGCCGTTGCGTCTTGAGCCATAGAGCCGGCGGCCACGCACAGCGCGGTGACGGCCACGAGCCAAAGCGAAACCTGCTTAAACATGCGTAACATCCTCCTTGATTCATCAAATCAGTTGGTTGGTCTCCGCGTATGCGCGACCGGGGTCCGATGAGCGCGCCACTCTACGCCGTCGCGGCCGAAGCGGCTGCCCACCTCGGCCATGCCCGTCGCCCGGCTCGAACGGCGGGGCTCATGGGCCTGCCCTGGCTGCCGGCATTCTGCGCGTCGGACTGCCTCTGCGCCGATGCGGACCACCTGACATGGACTCTCGCCCAGGGCTTGGCCGGCGGAGATGCTCCCGAGGCCCTGTTGCTGTCCGTCGAGCCGCGTCGCGTAACGCTCCTGCGCCCTACCGGCAACGCCTCATCTCCATTGACGCACGAGATCGCCGCCTGTTCGGAACTTCCGAGGCGTTCCTGCCGCATCTCGCGAACCGGGGTCACCGCTCTGACCCCGCAAAGCCCCGCCGAACCGGTTGCCGCACTGGCGCTCCTGATCTGGCTGGCCGTCGAGCGGCTACCTCCGTGGCCCTCGGCCTGCTCCTCCCAGGGCTGCGGCGAGGTTGCAGTCGGGTTGGCCGCCCGAACTGCGGGGGCGGCAGCCCTCCGACGTGACGGGCTGACCGGAGCGCGCCTGGCGGTGGCGCGGACACGCTTGGCGACGTGGGTTCATGCCGCACGGGCGGGGGCGGCGTTCCTCGCGGACGTGGCCGGAGGTCGCCGCGAGGCGTGGCGCGTCCGCCTGCGTTACGCCGCCGAATGGCTGTCGGGCGAACTGGATGAGTGCCTTGTTCCCATTGCCGAGCTACTCTCGCAACGAAGATGCGTCGGCGCCGCCCAGGCTGCGGCCGAGATGATGGACCGAGCGGCCGCCATGCACAACGGCTTTGTAGAGTGCCTCACGGCGGGGGTAGTGCGGCTACTGGAGCTACCGGGTGCGTCAGGGCAGGCGCTGGAGGGTGACTGGGCCGCCCCCCTGTCACCCATGGGCCGATCCGAACTCGTCTACCTCTGCCGGGCCGGCGCGCCGACGTTGCGCGTTCTGGCTGCCCTGCGGCTGATGGACGATGAACACCCAGCAGTTGAGGCCGCCTTGCGCCAGATGCTCTACAGCCCCTTGTGGCAGCAGGTCGTCGCTGCAAGCGTCGCCATGGCCCGGCGCGGTCCCACGGCGAGCCACGCCCTGGCCTCGGCAGGGCTGGCCGCTGCACAGGACGGACCGAGCCGGCCCATCGATCGCAGCGTCATCCTGTTCGGCGCGCTCTGTGGCCTGGACGGGGCACCGGAGGCGGTGCAGGCCTGCCTGGAAGCGCTACCCACCGGCTCCGTAGCTAGGGGCTACGTGGAGGCCCGGCTGGCCGCTGGGACCGTTCCCAGATGAGGCGGAGCCCCTGGAGCGTCAGGTCGGCACGGGTCTCCCGCATCTCGGTAACAAGCGGCGCGATCAGCCTAGCATAGCCGCCTGCCGCCACGGCTGGCGCCTCAACACCGAGTTCGGCGCGGATGCGACCAAGCAACTCGCGCACCATGCCGACCGTACCGAAGACCACACCAGACAGGATCGCCTGCTCGGTATCGGGTCCTACGGCGTCCTCGGGTAGCTCCGGCCGGACGCGGGGCAACTTGCCTGTCCGCTCGGTCAGTGTCCGCAGCGAGAGCCCCACGCCCGGAGCGATGGAGCCGCCCACGATCCGCCGCGCGGCGTCCACCACCGTGATGGTGGTGCAAGTGCCCAGGTCAACCACGATCACAGGTGCGCCGTAGTACCACTCCGCGGCCACGGCGTTTGCTATGCGATCGGGCCCGAGCTTGCCGGGCTCGCGGACCGCGATGAGAAGTCCGCCCGAGGCGCCGCCGCCCACCTCCACGGGAGGAGAGCCAGCGGCCTCGGCTAGGGTAGCGAGCCATCCCTCGGTGACAGACACCGCGGCCACCGAGGAGACCACGGCAGGCAACGGCCCCGAGCCCGCGCCGACGTCGCCTTGAGCTAGGTCAGCCCGAATCTCAGCGGCAGTAGCGGGTCTCTGTGAGGGCCTCCGCCACTGCCGCCGAATTCGATCCCCGTCGCAGAGCGCGAACGAGGCCGATGAGTTGCCGATATCCACGGCCAGGAGCAGCCGCGCCTTGGCCCGCCTATGTGAGCGGCGGGATGTACGACCCATGGGCCTCGATCAGCTCGTCGACCATCGCCACGATCTCGTCCAGGGTCAGTTCGGCTGACGTGTGCGGGTCTAGCATGGCCGCATGGTAGACATGCTCCTTCTTGCCGGTGAGGGCCGCGGCGACGGTGAGCGACTGCACATTAATGTTGGTACGCATGATCGCCGCAAGCTGCGGCGGCAGCGTCCCGATGGGGGTGGGCTGGATCCCGTTGCGGTCCACGAGGCAGGGAACCTCGACGGCGCAGTCCGACGGCAATCCGTCGATCAGGGCGCCATTGCGGACGTTGCCGTAGATGACCCGCGGTTGCCCCGTCTCCATGGAGTGGATGATCAGCGAGCCGTACTCGGCGCTTCGGTGGACCTCGATGGGCGCATCGCCCTCGAAAGTAGAGCGCATGGCCTTCCAGCCGCTGATCTGGTCGATGCAGCGCCGGATGTACTCGTCCAACGGAACGTTGAAGCGTTCGATGAGGTCCGGACGATCGCGCCGAATGAAGTAGGGGCAATACTCGCTGAAGTGTTCGCTGGACTCGGTGACGAAGAAGCCGAGGCGGAGCATCATCTCGTAGCGCACGCGGTTGTGGCCAGGGACGCGCCCTTCTTCCACGACCTTGCGGATCAGCGGGTAGAGGTCCTCGCCGTTGCGCTCGAACTTGAGGTAGAAGGCCATGTGGTTGATGCCGGCGCAGAGGTAGCTGATCTCCTCGAACGGCACCCCAATATCGCGCGAGAGCTCCCAGGCCGTTCCCTGGACACTGTGGCAGAGGCCCACGTTGCGGATGGAGCTTCCGGAGTTCATGGCCCAGCAGAGCATGGCCATGGGGTTCGAGTAGTTGATCATCTGCGCGCTGGGACAGACCTCCTCCATGTCCTTGCAGGTGCCCAGCAGGACGGGGATGGTACGCATCGCGCGCATGATGCCGCCGATGCCCAGCGTGTCTGCGATGGTCTGCCTCAGTCCGTACTTCTTGGGGATCTCGAAGTCGATGACCGTGGAGGGTTCGTAGCCGCCTACCTGCACCATGTTGAGCACATAGTCGGCGTTCTCCAGAGCGGCCCGGCGATCCGTGTGGGCCGTGATGGTCGGGTTCGCGCCGACGGCCGCGCCGACCTTGCGGGCGACGATCTCGGAGGTCCGCAGGCGCTCGGCGTCGATATCCATCAGCGCGATGGAGCTTTCGGCCAACTCAGGGAAACCGAGGATGTCGCCGAGGAGGTTCTTGGCGAAGACGGTGCTGCCGGCGCCGATCATGGCAATCTTGGGCATGGGAAGGCCTTTCTGTGCGGTGTGCCGCCTATTATAGCGGCACAGTGCCCGACGTGAGGTCGGACGGTGGCGCCCCAACGTTGATCACAGCAGATGCGGCGCGGTACCGATCAACCGACATCGCCTCGCGGCGATCCGGGCGGCCCGCGCCGGTCCAGAGGCGCGTAGTGGTCACGGCCCAGCCGGGCGAGCCGGCCTGCCGCACGATGCGCCTGCCTCCGCTACGTCCCAGTCCGCCGACCAGCAACGGCCGTGCGGCGCCTCCCGGCTCCCCGGTGACTTCCAGGCGGCATGTGGCGGCTTGCCCCGCGCCAAGCAACGAGACCGTGAGCAGGTCGCCTACGGCTCCGGCGCGGACCTGTACAGGGAAGGGGTAGTCGTTACGAAGCCGAAGGTCGGCGGCCCCAAAGGCCACGGCGGCGTCCAGTCCCGGCGGCGCATAGCGCGGACGAACCTCGTGCCGATGCCGCTCAAGGATCGCCAAGCCCGCCCGAAGCGCCGCTCCGTAGAGCGTTGTGGATGTCTGGCAGACACCTCCGCCATGGGCCTGGACCAGGATGCCGCCGGAGCTGACCGGCGCGCGCACGAAGCCGCGCCGCGGCGTCCATTCGCCCACGCACCGGTTGAATGAGAGCTCGCCGCCGGGAGCGAGACGCCGGTCGTTGAGGAGCGATGCGGCCATCAGTGCATTGGCGCGTTGGGCGTTCGTGCGGCCGGCCAGCGATGTGCAGGTTGATGCGATGACCCGCATGCCGCCTCCATTCGGCGCTGGACGGGTGGCAGCCCATGCGCCGCCCAGCACGGCGGCCACGGCGAGCAGGCTCCTGAGCCCGGCGCGTATGCGGTCATGGCGTCGCGGCATTAGCGGACCTCCATGGCGGTAGCCTCGGATCGGGCCGGAGCCAGACCGCCGTACATGGGCCCGACCACGGCTCGCGCAGGCGCCGACCGGCCCGGCCACTGCGCCACGGCCTCGTAGGTGAACGTGCGAACGCCCGGCTCGATCCGATCGATGAAGACGGCGAAGCGGTCGTCGCGAACGTCTGTTGCGTCGCTCGCCCACGAGCCGCCAGACTGAGGCGCCATGGGCTCCAGGACTGACGGAACAGCATCCTCCAGGATGACGCGGTCGTAGGCCTTGTCTGCGCTGATGGTCAACAGCACGCGAACGCGGGCCCCTCGCGGAACCTGCCGGGGCAGGGGAGTGTTCCGCTCCACCCACCGGCCATCGAGGTCGCGCGCCTGCGTGACCAGCATCGTGCGCTTGGAGACACGCAGGCCGGGCGCCACAGGGCCTTGCGGCTCGTCGGCCCGCGTCCGAGCCGAAACGACGCACCGCACCGGCCGAGAACCCCGCGCCAGCGATACCGAGAGCGCGTTGGTTCCCGACTGCAGGAGGGTACGAGGCACGGTAATCCGCCGCGGCGCCGACAGGTCGGAGCCCGTCGGCATTGGCACGTCAGGTAGGCGCACCCCGTTCACCGTGACGGCGACAACGCACGGGCCGCCGCGTGCGGCCGGCCGTGCGAAAGCCCACTCCAAAAGCGCCGATGCGGCCAGCGCGGTCTCATGCGTGTCCGGCCAGCGCGACTCGCGGCACTGGGCCAGAAGCCACTCGGCGGCCCCGTCCGCTACCTCTGCGCCGCCACGCGACCGGGCCAGCGCCGACAGGCAGAGGGCGGTGGCCGAGACATCGGACCACATAGATGCGGTCCGCCGGAACTTGCGCGGCGGCTCCGAGAACCAGATCACCCCATCTCCGCGCCGGGCCATGGCGGCCAGTTTGGCCTCCATGGGATGGTCGGCAATGATCGATCGTGTAGCATTGACCTGTAGGGTTCGCGAGGCAAGCCCTACAGGCGTTGCGGTCAGATCGTTGCGGCTGGCCAGCCACTTCACTCCCAGGTCGGGCTTCCCGTTTGCGGCAAGGGCCATGCGCAGGAAGCTCAGCGTGGCGCCATCGCACCTGGACGCTATCTTCCGGGCGCCTCGGAGGGCGTCGTCCAGCATGCCGCCGCCCGGCGTCAGGCCGGCGTTGCGTGCCTGGGCGATGGCGTAGAGTGCGTAGGCGGTCATCCAGCCGTCATCGCCGTCGGCCTCCCACCAGCCCCAAGCCCCGGAGGCGTGCTGCATCCGCGCCAGCCGCGCGAGGCCGGTCGTGGCCATCCGCAGGTGGACGGGATTCGGGATGATCCTTCGGCCCGGGCGCGCATCCTGCCGGGCCCTGATCGCGGCGCAGGCTCCGATCAGCTTGCTGCTGGTCTGCTCGGTACAGCCGTAGGGGTACCCGGCCAGCCACGGCACCGACGCCAGCGCGACCGACGCCGCGGAGGGGCTTACTGAGATGGTCACCTGCGCCGACGCCGGGTCGGGCACATCGAACGACGCGGAGCCGGCGTTCCCCGGCCTGGCGGTCACGGAGACCTCGCGGGTGGCGACGGAGCCGGTAGCTCGAACTGGCAACTGCAGGCGAACTCGATCCCTGCGCGTTTGGCCGCCTCCAACGGCGTTGACGCCTACATCAAGCGTCGCGATGCCGCCCGGCAGGGCGGTCACATCGAACAGCACGTCCCGCGAAGCCCGCGCCGGAATGCGCATGGCCCGCTTGGCGGCACCGGCCAGGGCGAGGCCGTCCAGACGGGCGTCAATGCCGCAGTCCACGTCGAAGGACTGGCCGTTGCGGATCGTCGCGACGATGCGCCCCGCGTCTCCCGTGGAGAGGTACCGCGGCCCCACGAGGCTCACGTGGACCGGCTTCGTGGCGACGAACCAGCGGAGAGCGTGCCCGTAACGACCGGTCAGCGTATGGCCAATGACAGTGCAGCGCCACTTGGTGATGTTGTCGGGCAGGACGAAGCGGGCCGTCGCTTGCCCGACTGCGTCGGTGCGGAGCGCGGGAAGCCAGAACGCCGTATCGAGCAGGCGCTTGCGGAGGGGATCACCGCCGCCTGACTTCCCGTCTCCGCCCAGCAGAAGCGACTCGCCGGAGTAGTCGGTGCGTACCCGGGTGTCCCGATTGTCGGCGAACGTCTTCTCGAGGATCGACGGCTTGTCCTTGCGCAACTGGTGGATGCCCTCGTCGACGACGCTCAGGGAGAGCTCCGCGGCGCAGGGCCTGCCCAGCTCGTCACGTGCCCGGATACGAACCTCCGCAGGCTGCCCGGGGCTCGGCTGTCCCACGACGGTGATCTCCAGCGTAAGCCGACGCTCAGCCCGAGCGCTGGGGATCTCCAGTGAGGTGGGTGCAAAGCGGTCGCCGTCAAACGCGGAGAGCGAGACCCGTGCGCCTCCCTGTGCGGCCTCCTTGGGTAGCAGGAACGACCCTGTCAGACGGCCGCCCGACGCCGCGGCAGGAGCGTAGAGGTGCACATCGTCACCCTCCACCGTCCAGAGGCCGGGCGAGTCGTTTCGGCCGGAGCCGCTCTGTACCTGCACCAGGTCGCCGGCGTGGTATCGGGGCTTGCTGAAGTACAGGCCATAGTTGTACGATCCGCGTGACTCCTCGTCGGCCGTCTCCGGCCCCAGTATCCTGGTTGCCTGCAGCTTCCGGCCATGCGTGTCGGTGCAGTCGACCACCAGGTACCAGCCGTCGGCCGGTGGAGCGGGAGGCTTCGCCCAGGCGAACCCCTCGGCGCCGGTCGTCACCGTGGCCGACCAGACCGGCTTGGCCGTGGGCTCCTGGTTGTAGGGCGTGTCGGCGTAGTCTCGGTACCGGTAGGCGGTCACACGCAGACGCACGCTCGGCGAGGGTTTGCCTGCGCGATCCCTAGCCGAGGCCTGGACCCAGCCCTTCCGATCGATGCCGACCTTCGGCCGCACGCTCCTCAGGTCGAGCGCCCAGTCGCCGGTGTCCACCTCCGCGCGTGCGGTTCCTGTGGCGCGGCGACCCGCGCCGTCAACTACCGTGGCCGAGCAGAGGATGTAAGACGTCGTTGATGTCGAGGGCGTGCCGTCATACTCCTTGGGAACGCGCACGCGGCCGTTGCCCGCAGTGTCCAGTTGGATCGCGCTCTGGACCCGCACATCACCGTAGCCCAGATCCACCTCCGCCTCGTCGTCGGGAAGCCAATCGGTGGAGGCGGCTGTGAACTCGACGCGCCCACCCGAGACCGGCGCACCTTCCATATACCTGGCGTGGATGCGAAACTCGGCCGGCTCCGTGGAAACGAAGACGCGCTTAACAGATTCTATCTGAACCAGCATTTCGGGCCTTCGGTACGAGGCGACCTCGAACTCTCCGGCGTGGCGCTCGCCGCCGATGAGCATCTCGACCGAGTAGTAACCCGTCGCGCTCTCCGGGTCCAGACGCGCCTCGCTCCACGCCGACCCGTACTCGTTGGTCTGGGAGGTGGCTTCGGAGACCGTGTTGCCGCGGGGATCGATCACCCGGAACCTGACCGACGTGCCCGACTTCGGTGCGGGCCGGCCATTGACCGATGTGTCGCGGACGACGACCTTGTAGTTGGCCGTGTCGCCGGGGCGGTAGATGGGCCGGTCTGTGTAGAAGGCTGTAAGCAGCTTGCCGTCGCGTTCGTCGCCGAAGCCCTCCACTCCGGTGAGGGCCGCATCAGGGCCGTGCCATGCCGCCGCTACGAGCGTGCCCTCGCCCTCGGCCAGGCGGGTCTGGAAGACGCCCTGGGCATTGGTGGCTCCCGACGCAGCGGGCCGTCGGCCACGGTAGAGCCGCACCTCTGCCCCCTCGACGGGGATGGCCTCGGGCATCCGGACCAAATATGCCAGGGCGCTGGTGGCCGTATGCTTCAGCACCATGGCCAGGTCCGTCACCTGGCGAACGAAAGTCACCCGATCGCGGCCGCGGCGCACATCCAGCGCGTAGAGGCCCGGCGTCAGCCGCCCCAGCCCTATGGGACGGCTGAAGTGGCGCTCGACGTCCTCCTCCCTGGCGTTCTCCCTCCAGCTCCGCACAACCTGCGCACTGCCCCCGGCCATGGCGTCCAGGGCCTCGAGACGATCCTCGTCGTCGGCTTCGTAGCGGAGAAGCGTCTGCGCGTGCCGCCACGCCCTGGGGTCGGCAAGGATATCGCGCAGGTCGAAGCGGAGGAGTCGCATCTCGAGTCTGTCGCGGTTGCGCGGCGCCGCGGGCGAAGCATAGCCGGCCAACGTCACCTCGACTGGCCTCCGTGTGGTGCAGACCTGCATGCGGTCCACGGCCTCCAGGTCAGGCATATTCCGCGTGAGGCCCAGTTGTAGGCGGGTCGTCGTGTTGGCCGTTACGTGGACCGTCTCGCCTGAGGCGCCGTGGGCCGCCGAGTAGACGCTCAGCGAGTAGATGCCGGGTGGCACCTTGGGGAAGAGGAACCCACCGTGATCATCGGCGGTCCGGTAGCGGCTGCTGCTCATGCCCTCAGCATCGATGGGGCCGCTGAGGTAGACCTCCGATCCTGGCGACGGCAGGCCGGTCTCCGTGATGATCAGCCGCCCCGAGATCGCGCCCATCTCGACGCGGTCATTCACCATCGCGGCCACGGCTGCCACGGCAATCGCGGCCGCTAGAATGACGTGCAGATAACGCCCGGACCCGCGCTCACCCCGCATGGCTCTGGCCTCGGAAGCGGGTGGCGACGAACCAGGCCAGGGTCCCCAAAGCGGCGAGGACGTAGGTGGCCGATCTACGGCTCACCTCCCAGGTGTCCAGCGCGTCGTCGGCTCGACCGGCCCAGAGGGCTATCACCGTGCCGAGCGCGACGACCCAGAACGCGGTGGGCAGCGGCGCCGCGGCGTCGCGTCCAGAGAGCAGACCCACGACGCAGGCCACAGAGGCACCCATCATCAGGAGCGCCATGCCATCGGCGTGGAAGAGCAGGATCAGGGCGGCGCCCGCTAGCAGCACACTGCCCCAGAGCAGCACGACACGCCACACGGCTCCGAGCGCCGAGTCGCGCAGGGCAGGTAGCGCCCACGTAGCCATTGGAAGCAGGACGCCCGTGAACAGCGCCAGATCGCTTGCAGTATGCTGCACATCGAGTTGCGAGCCGATGAAGAGCCGCCGACGAACGACCGTGAGCAACACCAGGGTCACTCCGAAACCGGCGAGCCCCGCCGTGCTCCCGCCGATGAGCGCCAACGGACGCCGTACAGAGACCGACAGCAGGCCCAGGAGCGGCATCAGGCAGGCCAACTGCGCCACGGCGCCTCCTTCGCGGCGGGCCAGCGCCATGGCGGCGAACACAGCGATCACTCCCGGCGCCAGCGCCGCACCCGGGAAGGGGCTCTCGCTCGAACCGGTACAGCCGACCGCTCGGATGCAAACGGCGCCGGCGACCAGCCCGACGCCCGCCGCAACGAACCAGTGGAGCGGCATGTTCAGGGCTATCCCTGCCACGGCGGCGGCCACGCCCGCCAGCACGACGGATGCCCACCACCCCGCCTCCTGCGCGGCGTGCATGGCGTAGGGCATCACGCCGAGGGTGGCCACCGCGATCAGAGTCGACGGGT
This sequence comes from uncultured Chthonomonas sp., assembly GCA_903951425.1. Taxonomy (GTDB): domain Bacteria; phylum Armatimonadota; class Chthonomonadetes; order Chthonomonadales; family CAJBBX01; genus CAJBBX01. The sequence goes on along the minus strand of CAJBBX010000005.1, from coordinate 25,963 downwards.
TCTCGCGAGCCATGCAGGCCACAAGCAGGACGGCCGCGCCCTGCAACAGCGGCATCGGCGAGCGTCCCAACCCGGGCCCTCGTGGCTCGGACTGGGCCGCGGCGATTGCCGGGCCGACGCCTGAGAGCCAGCCCAGGGTAGCTCCGGCGAAGACGAACAGGGGATCGGGGCGGTGCATGGCGGCGACCAGAACCACCAGCGCGGGAGCGACACAGTAGGCCGACCCCTCCTGCCTGGCTCCGGCGCGCAGCGTCCAGGTCGACAGGTACCAACCCACGGCTCCGAGGGCGAAGCCCAGCCCCAGCCCGCCCCCCGGCGCGAACGGGCCCGTCGCAGGTGAGGTTGCCAACAGGGCCGCCCCGGCAACCAGCAGTAGCGGCTCCGCCCCGTTCTTCCAGGAGCCGGCGGCCCGGCGACCTGCCCATGCGGCCGAGCCGATCACCGCTAAGAGGACGACCACGAACCATGTAATGTACATTCGGCCCCCCTGAGGCCCCCTGAAGGTTCACCCGGAGTGTGGTAAGGTTCATATACCGTCGCCTACCGCTGGTGGAGACACGGGCGTAGAACTCCACGAAGAGCATACTGGGCGCTCGAGGTTCCGTCAATAGGATCGGACGGCCGATGGCACTGAGGCCGCATGGAGGGATACATGACCAGTAGGTTCAGCATCACATTGGCACTTGCCTGTATCGCCGCACTCACCGGCGCGCTGGCGTTGGTCGGGTGCAAACAGACGAAGCAGGGCGCCGAGCCTGAGACGCCCAGCGGTCCTGCCGCCACCGCGAGCGTGTTCGAGCAGCCTCGCAAGCCCGAGGGTAGCCTTCGCGTCAGGCTCATCACCAACGGCATCTCGCCCTTCTGGGATGCCATGGGACGAGGCGTCGACGATGTGAAGGGTGAGCTGAAGGTGGACGCCACCTGGCTCGCGCCGCAGCAGCCCGACAACAACGCGCAGAAGCGCGCCTTTGAGGACGCCATCGCCGCGGGCGTCGACGGCATCGCGGTATCGGCCATCCAGGCGGACGCCTTCGCGCCGGTCATCGACGGGGCCATCGAGAAGGGCATTCCGGTCATCACGTTCGACTCCGACTCGGAGAAGAGCCGGCGCCTAGTTTACATCGGCACCAACAACTACGAGGCGGGTCGGCGAGCCGGCGAGGCCGCCATGAAGCTCATGCCCGACGGCGGCAACCTGGTGGCATTCGTGGGCAATATGAGCGCCCAGAACGCCCGCGATCGCTACCGGGGCTTCACAGATGCCATCAAGGGCTCCAAGCTCACCATGCTGCAGGACCCTTACGAGGACGACAAAGACGCCGTGGGCCGTGCGCACCGCAACGTAGGCGACGCCATCACAAAGTACGGGGCCAAGCTGAACGGCCTCCTCGGCCTCTACTCCTACAACGGCCCGGCCATCGTGGACGAGGTCCAGAAGGCCGGCCTCATGGGCAAGGTCCGCATCCTCTGCTTCGACGGAGAGCCCAAGACGCTGACCAACCTCGGCGCGGGCCTCGTCGACGCCACCGTGGTCCAGAAGCCATACGAGTTCGGCAGGCTTTCGACCAAGCTCCTAACCCTCATCAACCGGAAGGGGCTCAAGGCCGCCCTGGAGGAGATGGACGGCGAACTCAAGTCGCTGGGCATGACCCGCGATGCGAACAACATCGATACCGGCGTCGAGGTCGTCACCAAGCAGTCTGCCGCCGACTTCCTGAAGGCCCTCAAGGCCAAAGGGCTCAAGTCGACCTAGATGCGCCAGACCCTCAGTGCGGGGGCCGATAGCGCGGCACGGTGGCGACGGATGCTCATTGGCCGCGAGGCCAGCGTGGTCTTCGTCATCGTGCTGCTCTGCGCGGCGATGCTCTTCACCGACGCGCGCGAGGCGTTCTACTCGCAGCGCAACCTGCTCAACGTCTCTCGCCAGGTCTCGCTGCTGGCCATCATCGCCATTGGCGAGACCCTGGTGATCATCACATCGGGCATCGACCTGTCGGTGGGCTCGCTGATCGCCTTCACCGGCATGACGGTGGCGCTGCTGGTAACACGTCTTGGCGCGGTCCTGGAGCCCTGGGCGGCTGTCTCGCTGGCGGCGGCGCTAACAATGGCCATGTCTCTGGGCATCGGCGCCGTTCATGCGGCCATGGTACACCTGCTGCGCCTGCCTCCATTCGTGGTGACGCTGGCATCGCTGCTCATCCTGCGAAGCCAGGCGCTTGTGATGAACGACCAGTTGCCGATCACGCTGGAGAAGTGGCCGGCGCTCCTCTTCCTGGCCAACGGAAACCTCTTCGAGGGCTCGTCTGTCGCGATTCCGGTGCCCGTGGTCATCATGGCTGTCGTCGCCGTTACGGCGGGGCTCTGCCTCGGGCGCACGCGCATGGGCCGGTACATTTATAGCGTAGGATCCAACGAGACAGCCACGCGGCTCTCTGGCGTCAACGTCTTCGGCGTGAAGCTCTTCGCCTACGGGGCCAGCGCGCTGGTGGGCGGGATGGCCGGCATCCTGTGGGCGTCATACGGCGGCCAGGGCGACCCGCTGGCAGGGCAGTCGTATGAGTTGGACGCCGTGGCGGCCTCGGTTGTAGGTGGAGCCAACCTCAACGGCGGCCAGGGCACCGTCCAAGGAACGTTGCTTGGCGCGGCGCTGCTGATGCTCATCTTCAGCGCCATCAACTTGACGTTGTCCAAGCCCGATCTATGGCGCGGATCGGTCGTCGGCGGCATCCTGCTCCTGGCAGTGCTGGTGACCGCCCTACAGCAGCGCCGAAGGGGAGTGCAGGCCTAGGAACCGGCGGAACCGTGCGCCGCGTACCCATCTGAAGACACCCGGCCCAATGTCCGGGACCTGGAGGATCACCGTTGTTCGTGCGACGTTCACCCGGCGGCGCTGCACCGAAGGTGCTGCTGCTGCTAATCTTTGTGGGTCTTTTCGTAGGATTCTTTGTATGGAAACAGAATTATGGCGTGATCGGGCGCGTGGACACCCTCGATGTCAACACATCCGGTCGCATCGCCTTCATGAGCCAGGACGCATCGGGGGCCGTCAACCTCTTCATGGTGAACGCCGACGGAAGCGAACTGAAGCGGTTGACCGACTCCAAGGCCGGGAAGCGCGCCCCCGCATGGTCGCCTGACGGCAAGTCGATCACCTACGTAGAGGAGTCCTCCAGCGAGGGAGCGCCGGCGTACCAGGTCTTCCTGCTTGGCGGGGGCAAGCCCATGCAGGCGTCGTACGGCTCGGCCAGCAAGGACCTGCCCTTCTGGCGGCCCGACGGCAAGGTGGTTGGTTACCTGGCAGGCGGCGCCGTCAAGATCATGGCGCCCAATGGCTCGAACATCCGACAGGTCTACCCGCCGCCGCACAAGGGCGGAGCCGACGAGCACGACCAGACGCAAGGCCAGCCGACGCAACCGGACGATCCGGGCCTGAAGAAGCCGCCGGTGATCTCGTATGCTTGGTCGCCCAATGGCGTCGCACTGGCTGCCGTCCAGGTTACCGAGGGCGAGAACGCCTACGCCGTGGGTAAGGCTAGTTGGTGGCAGCCCGGGGCATCAACGCCCGACAGCGGCGATGCCGGCATGGCTGTGTCGGAGCCTGAGGGGGTGATCGTCCTGCCGCATCCCGACGCCGAGACGCCGGTCCTTCTGGCCCAGGCCGGCCGCGTCGGATTTTCGTGGTTCAACGACTCCAAGCGCCTAGCCGTCGCGCTGACGACGAGCCGCCACGCCTCAGGCATCTTTGTCTTCCGGACCGATGAGAAGAACCTGCCCGCGGCGCCCGTCCTCGTGTCGCGCGGCCTCACCGTGGCGCCGGAGAACCCCGCCGTCTCGCCTGACAACAAGCTCATCGCGGCCGAGTTATGGCGGCTTGACAGCGAGGACGACCGGACGCTACTTGGTCTGGTGGTCCTGCCTGCTGAACCGTCGCAACCGTTATACATCGAAACCAAGGCGCAGATCGGCAAGCTGAAGGTGCTGGCCGCTGACGCCCACATGCCGCGCTGGTCTCCCGACGGAACGCGCATCTTGTTCTGGCGGAACGGCCCCAAGGGCCGAGACCTGTGGGTCTGCGCCGCGGACGGGTCCGGCGCGGTCAACATCACCAAGGGGGCAGGGGACAGCTTCGACGCCCAATGGTCGCCTGCAAAGTAGCCCACCGGGGAGCCGTGGCCCCACATGCAAAAACAGGCTCCGCGCGTCTGCGCGGAGCCTGTTTCCTTGGTGCCCAAGAGAGGAGTCGAACCTCCAAGCCCGTACGGGCACTAGTTCCTGAAACTAGCGTGTTTGCCATTTCACCACCTGGGCACAGTGGCACGGACGCCCTCATTATACGCCTGCTGGTATACTGCTGTCAACAGGCCAGTCGAGGTCAGGACAAAGATTGATCCTCACCGTTACCGCGAACCCTGCGTTGGACCGATCCTACCGCGTCGAGCCCTTTGGGATCAACCGCGTACACCGGCCGCTGGAGTGGCAGGTGCTTGCCGGCGGTAAGGGCATCAATGTCTCCCGTATCGTCCACACGCTGGGAGGACGCACGTGTGCGCTCTGCCTGCTGGGCGGACGGACGGGCCGCGCCATCGGGGCCGCACTCCTAGCCGAGTCCATCCCTGCGAAAGTAGTGCGCCTGGCAGGCGAATCGCGATCATGCATCACGATCATCGACCCAGAAGCGCACACTCAGACGGAAGTCAACGAGCCGGGACCCCAGGTCTCGCCGCAGGAACTGCTCAGGCTGCTTCGGGCCGTACGACAGAGTATGAGAGACATGCGCCCGACCTGGCTCGCGCTCTGCGGCAGGATGCCTGTGGGTATTGGTGACAACTTCGTTGGGCGGATAGCGGACGAGTGCCGGAAGGCCGGCGTATGGTGCGCGGTTGATACGAGCGGCCCGGCGCTGGCGGAAGCCGTGGACCGGCATGTGGACCTGGTGAAGCCGAACGAAGCGGAGCTTGGGGCCCTGATGGGTCTACCGATATCCACGGTAGAATCTGCGGCAGATGCCGCGCTGGAGCTGGCGTTGCGATCCGGCGTGCGCGTTGCGGCGACTCTTGGAGCCCGGGGCGCAGTCTACACGGATGGGTGTGGCGTCTGGTATGCGCAGCCGCCGCCGATCTCATTTGTCAGCGCGCTGGGCTCGGGCGACGCCTTTCTGGGCGCCTTCTGTGAGGCCGATGCCCGGGGGGCGCCCGTTGAGGCATGTCTGGCAAATGGCGTAGGCGCCGGCTCGGCCAACGCTGAGGTGATGGGCGCGGCCATGTGCCGCCTGGATGCGATAGAGAGATGCGCGGCGCTTGCCGTAGTGCGGCGGCTACGCTAGAAGGAGATATCCATGCTGCTGACCCATGGCGTGCTGGACGCGCTCGGGTTCATCGAGAGCCCCATGCAGATCGGGCTCGTGCTCATGATCGCGCTGATCCTGTTCGGCCCCAAACGGCTGCCCGAGATCGGCAAGCAGATCGGCACAGCGATCCGCGACCTCCGCAAGGCTGCCCGAGACATGGCCGGCAACTTCAACATCGACCATGAGCCCGACGGCACAAACCCGCCCTACACGCCAACGCAGGACTACGCTCGCACCGAGCCCTACTACGGCGTCTCGCACTCGTCGGACGACCAGCCGGACCTAACAGACTACACGCTCACCGGCAACCTGGCTCGGAAGGCCTCAAAGCCTGCCGCGACGGCCCCGGGGGAGGATGAACCAACCGCCTAGTCCGCAGCCGGCGCCGTGCGGGCTGTGGTACACTCAGTCGGGATGAGCTCGGTTTCCGATGCACCCGATGCGTACCGAGACAGCAAGGAGACGCACCATGACTGTCCCTCTAGCCATGTTCGAGAGTCCCACCCAGTGGATGGTGGTTTTGGTGATCGTACTGCTACTCTTCGGCGGCAGCAAGATCCCTGAGATGATGAAGGGCCTTGGTAGCGGCATGCGCGAGTTCAAGAAGAGCATGAACGAAGAGCCCGAGGCCACGAAGACGACGGACGAGAAGAAGTCCGATAGCTAGCCGTTTGTGATTGCCAGCCGGAGGCTGCGGCCCCGGCCCTCAGGAGTGACCAGTGCAGATTTTCCACACGCTGCTGAGCATCGCGCAGGTGCTCTTCGCCATAGCGTTGATCTTCATCGTCTCGATCCAGCAGACCAAGAACGAAGGACTGGGCGGGGTCATCGGCGGAAAAGTGACCTCCACGTTCAAGGGCAAGCCGGGCTTCGAGGAGAGGCTCAACGACATCACCCGATTCCTGGGCGTGGGGTTCTTTGTGCTCAGCATCGCCGTGGCAGTCACGATGAATCGCTAGCCGCTTCGGCGACGTTGCTCAACAAACGCCGAAGGCCCCCCGGGATCCGGGGGGCCTTCGGCTTGTCTGTGGGGGCGGCTGATGGGACTCGAACCCACGACCTCCAGGGCCACAACCTGGCACTCTAACCGCCTGAGCTACAACCGCCACAGCGCATAACGCGCCCCCGGCAGGAATCGGACCTGCGGCAAGCTGCTTAGAAGGCAGCTGCTCTATCCACTGAGCTACGGGGGCATGGAGCGGGAGACGAGGCTCGAACTCGCGACAACCTGCTTGGAAGGCAGGAGCTCTACCACTGAGCTACTCCCGCGTGGCAGCGTCCATTATGCCCCCGGATGCCGTACCGAGTCAAGGAGCGCCTCTCCGGTTACTCCGCCACGCCGGCCGCAGCCGAGTATAATGGGGCCAAGCGCGGGCAGGCGGCCCGCACGGAGGATGCCGGCCGGTGAAGATACTCGATGTGTCGGTGGTTGGGCGGGAAGCTGCCGAGAGCGCCATGCGGCGCGATGCGCTGCACGACAATCCGGAAGCGGAGGCCGTGGTCAGCGGCATCATCGCCCGCGTCCGATCTGAAGGCGATGCCGCGTTGCTTGAGCTAGGGCGACGCTTCGACTGCCCCGAGCTGAGTGCGTTGAAGGTGACGCACGAGGAGTGGGACGCAGGCGCGGCATCCGTGCCCGCCACCCACCGCCAAGCTCTGAACCTTTGCGCGGCCAACATACGCGACTTCCACGAGCGCCACCGCCGCGAGTCGTGGCTTCATGCCGACGACGGGCGCCTCGTGGGCCAGATGCTTCGGCCGCTCGACGCTGTAGGCGTCTACGTGCCCGGCGGCACGGCCGCGTACCCGAGTACGGTCCTGATGTGCGTGATCCCCGCCAAGGTGGCCGGCGTGCGCCGCGTTACGGTGGCCACGCCCTGCGGCCGGTCGGGCAAGGTCCATCCGCTGGTGCTGCTGGCGGCCCGGATCGCCGGCGCCGACGAGATCCTCCTGGCTGGCGGCGCGCAGGCCGTGGCCGCGCTGGCCTACGGCACCGAGACGGCGCCCCGCGTAGACAAAATCGTGGGGCCCGGCAACGTCTACGTCAATCTGGCCAAGCGACAGCTCTGGGGTCAGGCGGACATGGACATGCTGGCTGGGCCCAGCGAAGTCTGCGTCCTGGCCGACGAGAGCGCCAACCCCGAGTTCGTGGCAGCCGACCTGCTGGTGCAGGCAGAACATGACACCGATGCGGCGGCGTACCTGATCACCCCCAGTCCGCGACTGGCGCGGCGCGTGCAGGAGGCCGTGGAGCGCCAACTCGCCAACCTGCCCCGACGCGCGATCCTCGAAGAGGCCCTGGCGGCCCACGGGGCAATCCTCGTGACCAGGGACCTGGCGGAAGCCGTCGACATGGCGAACGCCTGCGCACCGGAGCATCTGGCGCTGATGGTGGAGGACCCGCTGGCCTGGTTGCCGCGTGTGCGCAACGCCGGCGCCATCCTGATGGGACCCCACACGCCCCAGACGGTGGGGGATTACGGCGCAGGCCCGAGCCACACGCTGCCGACGAGCGGCACCGCGCGCTTCGCCTCGCCGCTGAATGTCGACACGTTCGTCAAGAAGACCAGCGTAATCCAGTACTCGCCGGAGGCCCTGGCGGCCATTGCGCCTGCCCTGACGACGCTGGCGGAGGCCGAGGGCTTCGATGCCCACGCCGAGGCCGTGCGCGTGCGCCTCCGCGCCCCGAACGCCGACTAGGAGGAAACCCCGATGCGCAGCAATCAACCCGGTACCGCTCCGCGCGCCGCCGTATGCGAGAGGAACACGCTGGAGACCCGCGTCAGCGTCGCTCTTGCGATCGACGGCGAAGGCAGGGGCGATGTCCACACGGGCGTGGGTTTCATGGACCACATGCTCACGCTATTCTCGAGGCACAGCGGCATCGACCTGGCCGTCACGGCCGAGGGCGACCTCCACATCGACGACCACCACACCGTGGAGGATGTAGGCATTGCGATGGGCCAGGCGCTGCGCCAGGCACTGGGCGACTGCGCGGGTATACGCCGCTTCGCCGACGCCACCGTGCCCATGGACGAGTCGCTGGTGCTCTGCGCCGTCGATATCAGCGGCCGCGGCATGGCTGTGACGCGGCTCGATCTCAGCCGGCCCAAGGTGGGGCAGTTCGCTACCGAGATGGCGCCCGAGTTCTTCCGCGCCGTGGCCGCCAACGCGGGCCTCACGCTACACATCCGGCAGATCTGCGGCTCCAATATGCACCACGTCCTCGAGGGCGCGTTCAAGGCATGGGGACGGGCCATGCACGCCGCCATCGAGCGGGTAGACGCCACCGGCCGCGTACCATCCACCAAGGGCGTGCTCTAGCATGATCGCCATCGTGGACTACGGTGCAGGCAACCTGGGCAGCATCGAAAAGGCGCTCCGGTACATAGGCGCGGAGGCCGTCCTCACGCACGATCCTACCGAGGCCGCGGGTGCCGACGGACTGGTGCTGCCGGGCGTCGGCGCGTTCGGGCACTGCATGTCCGGCTTGGAGAGCGCCAACATGCGCGGAGCGGTGTTGGACTTCATCGGTTCTGGCCGTCCGTTCCTGGGCATCTGCGTGGGCCTACAGATGCTCTTCACCGATAGCGTGGAGATGGGCAACCAGCAGGGACTGGGTGTGATCGACGGCCGGGTCATTCGCTTCGGCGATAGCGTGGGCGCCGGCCTGAAGATCCCCCAGATCGGCTGGAACTCGGTGCGCAGCAGGCCCGGTGCGGCGCTCTTTGAGGGCATACCGCAGGAGACGCGGTTCTACTTCGTACATTCGTTCTACCCGGCGCCGAAGTCGGCCTCAGTGGTGAGCGCCACTGCCGACTACGGCGGCGAGTTCTGCTGCGCGGTGGAGGTCGGCAACGTCCACGCCACGCAGTTCCACCCCGAAAAGAGCGGCACAGCTGGACTGGCCGTCCTGCGAAACTTCGCCGCGCTCTGCCCGTAGGAACGAACGTCATGATTCAGATCATCCCGGCCATCGACCTCCGCGACGGCGCCGTGGTCCGCCTGATCCAGGGCGACTACGCACGGCAGGTCTCATACTCCTGGTCGCCCGCCGACGCAGCACGGCTCTGGAGCGATCTTGGCGCAAGAATCATCCACGTCGTCGACTTGGACGGCGCCCGCCTTGGAGTGCCGCAGGGATCGAGCCTGAGGGCGCTGGAGGCCATTGTAGGCGCCACCGACGCCGCCATCGAGTGGGGCGGGGGCATCCGCAACGCCGCATCGGCGCGCCGTGCGCTTGAGGCCGGTGCCGCCCGCGTGGTTCTGGGCACCGCCGCCGCGTGTGACGACGATTCGACGGCGAGCATGTTGGCCGAACTGGCCGAACGCGCTGTCATCGGCATCGACGCCCGCGACGGGCGAGTGGCAGTGAAGGGATGGACCCAACTGCTCGATCTGACGGCAGAAGACCTCGCGCGCCGGATGGTGTCCCTGGGCGCCCGGCGCTTCATCTATACCGATATTGCCCAGGACGGCATGCTGACAGGGCCCAACACGGTCGCGCTACGGGCATTCAGTGCGGCGGTCGAGGTTCCCGTAATCGCGTCGGGTGGCGTCGCCTCGGCAGTCCATATCGCCGCTCTGGCAGGGCTCGGCATTCCGAACCTGGAGGGCGCAATAGTCGGCAAGGCGCTCTACGACGGCGCGACCGACTACGCCGGCCTCGTCGCCGCGGCAGGCACACCGCTAGGGTCACTTCAGGAGGTCTCGAATGCCTGATATCGTCGGCCTGGCAGCCGTTCTGATGACGTTCGGGATACCCATGGTGGCCATCATCACCAACCACCAGCGGAAGCTTGCCGAGATTCGGGCCAAGACACCGATGCACCAGACCTCGGCAAGCACGTCGGAGATCGAGGCCCTGCGACGTCAGATCGCCGAACTCCGAGACACCACGACGAGCTTCGATCTCAGCTTCGACACAGCCCTGCAGCGCATCGAGCAGCGGCTGACGCATCTGGAGCAGAAGGCCATCGCATCCGACGACCAGACACTCGCCCTGAGGTCCTGAGCCATGCCCTACGGGATGGTCTTCACGCTCGCCGTCATGGCAATCATCATGGCCGTGCCCATCGTGGCCATCCTCACCAGCCACTGGCGTGCGGTCCTTGAGCTCAAACTGCAACATAGGACACAGGGCGGCACCGCCTCCGACGCCATCGAGGCGCTTCGACGTGAGATGGCTGAGCTCCGCGACACAAGCACCCGGTTCGACGTGAGCTTCGATACGGCACTGCAGCGCATGGACGACCGCATGGCGGCTCTGGAACAACGGGTGGGCAGGGCCGCGCAGGCATCGCCGGAAGTCCAGAGCCTGCATCGGCGGGACTAGAGCGGGAATTACCAAGGGTAGCTCGGCCGTATTCACGGGGTAGTGTAGACGCCATCTGGAGGGGCCATGAGCATTCTAGTCAACCGCAGCACACGCCTTGTCGTACAGGGCATCACCGGCAGGGAGGGCTCGTTCCACACAGGCCAGATGGTGGCATACGGTACGCATGTCGTCGCTGGCGTCGTCCCCGGACGCGGCGGCCAGGCCACCGCCGATGGCGTGCCCATCTTCGACACCGTGAGCCAGGCCGTGGCCGCCACCGGCGCCAACGCATCTACTATCTTCGTGCCCGCCCCGCTGGCGGCCGACGCGGCGTTGGAGGCTCAGGCCTCGGGCATCGAGGTGGTAGTTGCGATCACCGAGGGCATTCCGGCACGCGACATGCCCGCGGTGATTCGCCAGTGCCGCGCCTCCGGAACCTACCTGATCGGCCCCAACTGCCCCGGCCTCATCAGCCCAGGCGCCTGCAAGATCGGCATCATGCCCGGCGACATCTTCGCCGAGGGACCCGTCGGGATGGTCTCCCGCTCGGGGACGTTGACCTATGAGATCGTCGACCACCTCACGCGAGCCGGCATCGGCCAGAGCACCTGCGTCGGCATCGGCGGCGATCCGATGATCGGCACGACCTTCGCCGACCTACTGCCCCTCTTTGAGGCCGATCCGCAGACCGAGGTGATCGTACTGGTCGGTGAAATCGGCGGCTCCGACGAGGAGACGGCCGCGGCCATGGTCGGGCAGGTGAGCAAGCCTGTGGTCGCCTTCATCGGCGGCCGCACGGCGCCCCCGGGCAAGCGAATGGGCCATGCCGGAGCCATCATCTCCGGTAAGACGGGCACGGCGCAGGCCAAAGTGGCGGCGTTCGAGGCGGCAGGCGTCCCAGTAGCCGCGACACCGCAGGAAATCCCGGGCCTAGTGGCGGAGGCCCTCCGTCGGGCGTAGCTGCGCCCCATCATCCACGAGGAGACGTTATGTACCTGACAGACCGAAAAGTGGCGGTACTGGGCGCGGCCGGGGCCATCGGCTCCAACATCGTGCAGGACCTGCTTTCCACCGGCACCGCAAGCCGCATCGCCATGTACGATCCCTTCGCCACCGCGCTTCAGGGCGCCGCGCAGGAGATTTACCACTGCGGCTATCCGGGCGCCCGCGTGACCTGGACGACCGACCTGGCCGAAGCCCTTACCGGCGCAACCTACATCATCACCTCCGGCGGTGCGCCGCGCAAGGATGGGATGACCCGCGAGGATCTGCTGAAGGGCAACTGCGAGATCGCGCGGGACCTGGGCGTGGCGATCCGCGCCCACGCGCCCGAGGCTGAGCTTGTGGTCGTCATCTTCAACCCGGCCGATATCACTGGCCTTGCCGTGCTGGTCCACTCCGGCCTGCGCCCTGGCCATGTGACCACTCTGGCGGCCTTGGACAGCACGCGCCTGCAGTCGGCCCTGGCGGCCCACTTCGACCTGCCGCAGGACGCCGTCACAGGCTGCTCCACCTATGGTGGCCACGGCGAGAAGATGGCGGTGGTGAAGCGGGGGATTCGGATCGACGGCGTGCCGCTGGTAGAGGTCCTGGCAGGGCGCAGCGCCAATGGCCGGTCCATGGATGCCGGCCAGTGGAAGGCCGTCAAGGATGCCGTGCGGCAGGGCGGGGCAGCCATCATCAAGCTCCGCGGCCGCTCCTCATTCCAGTCGCCGGCGCACCAGTCCGTGGAGATGCTCCGCGCCCGCATTCAGGAAGGCGGCTATTCGTGGCCGTGCGGCGTCTTCTTCGGCGACGGCCCCTTTGCCGGGGTCATGATGGCCGGCGACGCCGAGTTCACGCCCACGGGCCTGCACGGCTCTGTGCCTGCCATGGATGACGAGGACCGGGCCGAATTGGACGAGAGCTACCGGCATATCTGTGCCCTTCGTGACGAAGTGATCGTCGCCGGACTGATTCCGCCCGTGGCCGAGTGGTCGAGCTACAATCGCTATATATAGGCAGGCCAGACCAGGAGACAATCGGATGGGGAACAGGCCTGACCTTGAGGCTGTGAAGGCCATTGTCGTGGAAGCGGGCGATCGCGCCCTGGTCAGGGCCGGCCAAGCCACCGCCACGTTCAAGGCCGACACATCGGTTGTCACCGAGGTGGACATGGAGACCGAGCGTTTCCTCTCGGAGACGCTGTCGGAGCTCGATGCGGGCATCGGCTTCATGGGGGAGGAGTACGGGGTCCAGTCGGCCGGCGACGGCCGCACCTGGGCCTGCGATCCTATTGACGGCACCGCCAACTTCGTGGCCGGGTTGCCGCATTGGGGCGTCTCGGCGGGCCTGCTGGCCGAGGGCGTTCCGGTGATGGGCGTCTTCTACCTCCCCGTGACCCGTGAGCTCTTCTGGGGCGAGCTGGGCGGTGGCGCTTGGCTCAACGGGCGCCGCCTTTACGGCTTCCCCGACAGGTCCATCGGACCTGAAGACACGCTCTGCTTCAGCAGCAACAGCGTGAAGACGCTGGAGGCCAGCCGTGTGCTCCCGCGCATCCGTTGCCTCGGCAGCATAGCCGCCGAGTTGGCATACACGGCTTCCGGGGCGCTGATGGGCACACTGGGCGTTACTGAGAACATCGTAGACACGGCGGCAATGCTGTGCCTGTGCACCGAGGCGGGCTGCCGCCTTGAGTACCTGTCGGGTGAGCCGCTCTTGATCACCGACCTGCCTGAGGCCAAGCAGGCGTTCCGCCACTTCGCCGTCGGGCCGCCGCATGTGCTCGACTACATCCGGCAGACCATCACGGTAGCGCATCCGGAGTGGCGGTCAGCGGCGCCGAGTGGGGCGCAGGCATCCTGACGCGCTCGCTGGACGAGACCGCTGCCGCCTCCACGAACTCGTAGGCCGCCAGCAGTGCCTCCATGTCGGGGAGGGGCGAGGGTTCCCCGCGCATGGCGCCGGCATAGGCGTTGAGGAGCGCCGCAGCTGCGCTCTGGCGGCCTAGGTCGCCTCCCACGGACACGGCAGGCGCCGATGATCCTGCCCTCGCCAGGGCGATGCGCCCGTGGGGCAGTCCTGCCCCACGCCCTTCGGCGGCCACGCACTGCAGGACGCCCGCATCGCCGTGAACCAGGTACTGCTCCACGGGGGCGCCGCGCCGCTGGTGCGAGAGGTGCAGGACGGCATAGCCGCGGTCATGCTGGACCACGATGTTGGCGATGCGCGGTGCTGAGCCGGTCGGCTGGATATCGTCCATGTCGGCGTTGAGACTGACTGCCGGGCCAAGCGCCGCGCTGCAGAGCCGAATGGAGCATAGCGCGAACTCGGCCAGCAGATCCCGCCAGTCGGACCCACCGGGCTCCTCATCGTCCAGGGGAACCGTCCACTCCGCCCGCACGTGCGTGGCGCGCCCAGTAATGCCCGAACGGCAGGCGTGGGCCGCCGCGAGCAGGGCCGGGTCGGCTGCGCGGAGACAGGCAGGCATGAGCACGACGTTTCGGTGCCTGGCCAACGACACGACCTCGCGGAGGTGGGGAAGGTCCAAAGGGAGCGGCCCCTTGACGAGGGCATGCAGGCCCTGATCCAGCGCGAGGAGCAGTTCGTCGGTCCGAGCGCCCTGGTCCGACCAGATCATCACCGCGCCTGCGTCCACATCGGCCAGCAGGTCGACGAGGCTCGCGCGAACCACCGGACGGCCCACCTGGCGAGCCCAGGACTTGGCCGTACTCATGGCCGGGTCCACGAGCCCCACCAACTGGAGGTCCTTCACGGCAGGCAGGCTCGCCCCCACATCGCGGTAGGCGGCGACCGCGCCGGTGACGGCGGTCTTTATGGGACGTACGCGAGAGTCGAGAAGATGATCGGCCATGGCAGTCGCCCATTCTACCCACTCGGACCCTCGGGTAGGGGAGGACCGGGCGATTGCGCCGAAAAGCAATGCCGGTCCTTGACAATCGTGCGACCCACAGCTATAATCTGTGTGTTCCTCTCTTCAGCGGCCGTTCGTATGCGCCGCCTCCGGTTCCCGTCTTCAGCGATCCCTTCACTCCCGTGAACCCTTCCGACGAACTCGTCATAGTCCTGGACTTCGGAGCTCAGTACACCCAGCTAATCGCCCGGCGCGTGCGGGAGGCTAGCGTGTACTGCGAGATTCTGCCGCACGATACTCCGTCCGCAGAGATTGCGGCGCGGCGGCCGGTCGGCATCATCTTCTCCGGAGGCCCGAACAGCGTCTACATGGACGGCGCGCCGCGCGTGGACCAAGGGGTCTACGGGCTGGGTTGCCCCGTCCTTGGGATTTGCTACGGCCATCAGCTCATGGCCCTCCAGTTGGGCGGACGTGTGCGCCCGGCGGAGAACCGCGAGTATGGTCCGACGGTGCTCGATATCTGCGAGCCGGGGGCTCTCTTCCCGGGCTTGGGCGCGCAGCAGCCGTGCTGGATGAGCCACGGCGATACGGTGCTCGAGGCTCCTGCAGGCTTTGTCGTCCTCGCTACGACGCCCACGACACCGGTCGCGGCCATGGCCGACTCGGCTCGGGGCTTCTACGGTGTCCAGTTCCATCCGGAGGTGGCGCATACGCCCTTCGGCGCCGAGATGCTGCACCGTTTCGTCCGCGATGTATGCGGGGCTTCGGGCCTTTGGACGGCGAGTTCCATCGTCGACGAGAGCGTGACCGCGATTCGCCGTCAGGTGGGCGACGCCGGCGTTGTCTGCGGCGTCTCCGGCGGGGTCGACTCCTGCACCGTGGCAGCGTTGGCACACCGCGCGATCGGCGACCAGTTGACCTGCATCTTCGTCGACCACGGGCTCCTGCGAGCCCACGAGGCCGACGAGGTGCGTGAGGACTTCGCTGCGGGGCTCGGCATTCGCCTGATCTCGGTTGACGCACGCGACCGCTTCCTGAGCAAACTGGCAGGCGTGACCGATCCGGAGACGAAGCGGAAGGCGATCGGGGAGGTGTTCGTTCGCGTCTTCGAGGAGCATGCCGGCGCGGTCAAGGGCGCCCAGTTCCTGGCGCAGGGCACGATGTACCCCGATGTCATCGAGAGCGGCACAAAGACCGCAGCGACCATAAAGACGCACCACAACGTCGGCGGCTTGCCCGAGGACATGTGGCTGAAGGTGGTTGAGCCCCTGCGGTACCTGTTCAAGGATGAGGTCCGCGCGGTGGCTACCCAACTGGGCCTTCCCTCCAATATCGTCTGGAGGCACCCGTTCCCGGGCCCCGGCCTGGCCATCCGCATTTTGGGCGAAGTGACGGCCGAAAGGATTGCGACGCTGCAGCAGGCCGACGCGATCTTCATTGAGGAGATTCGGTCTGCCGGCCTCTATCGCGAGATATGGCAGGCCTATGCCGCGCTGGCGTCGGACATACGCAGCGTGGGCGTCATGGGCGATGCGCGCACCTACTCGCATCCGGTCATCCTGCGGGCCGTCAGTAGTGACGATGCCATGACGGCGCACTGGTCGCGTATCCCATACGATGTGCTGGAGCGCGTGAGTAGCAGAATTGTCAACGAGGTGCCGGGCGTGAACCGCGTGGTCTACGATATCAGCAGCAAGCCACCGGCAACCATCGAGTGGGAGTAGGACCATCGCCGGCGACGCCAATCCGGTACTGCTGACCTCCGATCAGATCCAGGGACGTGTTTGGGAGCTGGGCGCCGAGATCAGCGAACGCTACCAGGGCCAGGTGCTGCTGGTCGTAGGCGTGCTCACCGGCGCCGCGCTGTTTGTGGCGGATCTGGTTCGGGCTCTGACTGTCGAGCATGAGATCGACTTCGTGCGAGCCTCGTCCTACCGCGATTGCCGATCGACGGGCGAGGTGACGATCCCTGCCAGCGTCCAGACCGACCTCACCGGTAGGCATATTCTGATAGTTGAGGACATCGTCGACACCGGTCGCACCATGTGCCGCCTGCTGGAACACCTTCAGGATGCCGGCGCAGCATCACTCGCCATCTGCACGTTGCTGGACAAGCCGTCTCGGCGCTGCGAGCCCGTGAGCGTTCACTTCTGCGGGTTCACTATCGATGATCACTACGTCTACGGATATGGATTGGATCTGAATGGCAGGTATAGAGGCCTGCCGCACATCGCCTATGTACCCAGAAACTAACGAGAACGGTGTCTTCGACACCCCCATGAGTCCGCCGCCCCCGCCCGAGCTTCCGGGCCCGCCCGCCGAACTACCCGCCGGATCCATGCGCGGCGAAAGGCGCGCACCGGCGCCTCGCGTGGCTCGCGCACCTGCCGCGAAGATGCGGCGCGGCGCCAGGCCCGCCCCGCCGGCGCGTCCCGAGCCGATCGTCCGCCCGCCCGATCCTGACGACCATCCGATCTATCTGGCCGAACTCGACGGCAAGGCAGTCGAGGACCTGCAGACAGTGGCGCGGGATATCGGCTATCAGGGCGAGCTCACAGGTCGTCGTGATGAGGTGATCCGCCGGATTATCGAAACACAGGTGGCGCGCAACGGCGCGCTCTTCGCCCAGGGCGTCCTCGAAATCCTCTCCGATGGCTGGGGTTTCCTACGCCGCAGCAACTTCGCGCCGAACGCCGAGGACATCTACGTCTCGCAGACGCAGATTAAGCGCTTCGGGCTGAAGACAGGCGACCTGGTCAGCGGACAGGTTCGACCGCCCAAGGAGTCCGAGAAGTACTTCGGGTTGCTGCGCGTCGAGCAGATCAACGCCCTCGACCCCGATGTAGCGCGCTCCCGCAAGTCGTTCGACGACCTGACCCCCATCTACCCGGACGAGCGTATCATCCTTGAGACGACGGCCGACGAGATCGCCGGGCGCTTTATTGACATCATCGCGCCGATCGGCAAAGGCCAGCGCGGTACGATTGTCGCACCCCCCAAGGCCGGCAAGACGACCCTGCTCAAGACCATTGCCAATTCAGTGGCCGTCAACCATCCTGACATGGTCCTCCTGGTGCTCCTCATCGACGAGCGGCCCGAGGAGGTCACCGACATCCGGCGGTCGGTTCGCGGCGAAGTCATTAGTTCAACGTTCGACGAGACGCCTGAGAACCATATGCGCGTGGCCGAGATGGTGCTGGAGCAGGCCAAGCGGCTCGTCGAGGCAGGGAAGGACGTCGTCGTCCTGATGGACAGCCTGACCCGCTACACGCGCGCCTCAAACCTGACGGTCAACCCCAGCGGCCGCACGCTCTCCGGCGGACTGGATCCTGCGGCGCTCTACCGCCCCAAGCGCTTCTTTGGCGCGGCCCGCAACATCGAGGAGGGCGGCAGTCTGACGATCCTTGCCACTGCCCTGATCGAGACCGGCAGCCGCATGGACGACCACATCTTCGAGGAGTTCAAGGGCACCGGCAACATGGAGCTCGACCTCGACCGCAACCTTGCCGACCGGCGCATCTTCCCGGCGGTGGACATCGTGAAGTCAGGCACGCGCCACGACGAGTTGCTCTACGACGAAGAGACCCTGAAGCGGCTGACGCAATTGCGCCGTCTGCTCTCCGGGCTGTCGGGTCCTGAGGCCACTGAGTTGCTGATCGACCGGCTCAGGCATACTAAATCGAACAAAGAGTTCTTCAAAGTTGTTGATCGGACTATGAAGAGCGGGGACTCGGCCTAGGCCCGCCGGGCCTGAAGCGCAAGTACTATGGGGCACGACCTGCGAGACCTGTTCGGCGAGTGGGACGGCGATGCCGCCGGCCGCAGAGGCGAATCAGCCTTCCCGGAGGAGGCTGACGAGACAAGGCGCCGGCAGGTCGTGCTTCGCGAAGCGCGCATGGTTGGGGTCTTCGAGCAGAGGCGGACCGGCGCCGGCGCCGGCAAGGCATTCGTCCTGCTGGAGGACAAGCACGGCAGGCGCGTGCCCATCTGGGTCGGCGAGTTCGAGGCCTACGCCATCGCGTCGGGCGACACCAAGCCCAGCGACCGTCCCGCCACACACGACCTGCTGCGCCGTGTGATCGAGCATATGGGTGGCCAGGTGATCCGCATCTATGTCGATGACCTCTGGCAAGAGACGTTCTACGCCAAGATCACCGTACTCCATGGCGGCGCGGAGACCGACATTGACTGCCGCCCAAGCGATGCCATCGCCCTGGCGGTCCGCACGGGAGCGCCGATCTACGTGGCGGAGAACGTTCTGGAAGCTGCCTCCAGGTCTACCTGACCGAGCGCACCCACTACCCCCTCCCCGTTCCACATAACGGGCATTATCGGACGTTGATGAGAAGGCTACGCCGCTAACAGATTGGGCCCCTCGCGTTGAGGGGCCCAATCTGTTAGGTCGCCGCAGATAGTGTCGAACCGTCAGGCGTGATCCAAGCTTCGCTGGAGGTCTTCCATCTTGGCATGGCAGTCGCTGAGGAGATCCTCGACCCTGCGCAGACCGGGATCCTCCGCGGCCTCCCATTCGGCCGTGATGTAGGCATATGCGCCAACCGCCAGGGCGGCCGCCAGCATGATCGCTCCCACCACCACAACCGGGCGCCGGACGCTGTCGTTCACGGGATCCTCCAGAGGCCTACAGCTGGAACCGCTTCTCGGAAGTGTCATCCTCAAGCGACTTGAAGACGCGCTTCACAAAGGCCAGCAGTTCCATGGGGTTGAAGGGCTTGGTCAGGTAGCAGTCGACGCCGGACTGCCATCCGCGGAACACGTCGGCGTCCTGCGCCTTCGCGGTCAGCATGATCACGGGCGTGTCGCGGGTCTCGGGGTTCTTCTTCAGGGTCTCGAGCACCTCGAACCCGTCCATATACGGCATCATCACGTCCAGGACGATAAGGTCTGGGCTCTCAGACGCCACCTTCTCAAGGGCCTCACGGCCATCGTACGCTGTGACGACCTCATAGCCTGCCCGCTCCAGGTTGACCTGGACGAGGCGCACGATGGCTCGCTCGTCATCAACGGCCAGAATTTTCTTTGCCATGCTGGTCGCATCTCCCTTCGAACGCCCGCGGGACAGGCGCGTATATATCCGGCCATGAGCCACTGCGGCTCACGGCACACCCTCAGATGATATCACAGTCCTGCGCCGCTGTCAAACCGAGCCGGCGGTCCGTCGGGCAGAAAGGCCCCAGCCGCCTCTTCAGCGTCGGCCCACGACCGTTCGCGTGCCGTCACTCCGCCCTCAACCAGCGAGGCTCCGACCGATGCCCCAATACCTTGCACAAGTGATCCGATGATCACCTCGCGGGGAACGTCAGACAGCGGATAGCGACCACCGGCCGCATCGCAGAAGAGCGCTGCGGGGTCGACCAGCGGCCGCCGCCACACCAGAGACATCTGGACCAGTGCGGCTACCTGGCCGCGGCGCTGGGCGCTTCCAAGCAACTTGGCTCCACCGACGCAGAGGTCAGCTGAAGTGGCCGTAGCGAAGCAGTCCCCTCCCCTGCCGGCATAGCGCACGCCACCCACCTCGACAGTCGGCAGGAGCTGACACAGCCCGTTAACCAAGGCCTCATTGCACCACCGGTACAGCGACGCCACGCTACCGCCGCCGTCGCCCAGGGCGGCATAGGGCGCGCAGAGCGTCACCGTCACATCCGATCCATGCAGGACACCGCGGCCGCCCGTAGGCCTTCGCACGAGCCGCACACCGAGTTGCCGGCACTTATCCACCCGCACACCGCGCTCTGCGGTCTGGAAACGGCCCAGGGAGAGCCAGAGCCCATCCCACTCGTACACGCGCACGGTCGGCGGCGCCGCACCGGATTCCACCGCCCAGAGGAGCGCCGCATCGGTGGCCATATTCCGCTCCCCCGATGCCGGCCCATCCACGATCAGCCGCCAGATCTCACCACCGCGACGAGCCGTCAAGCCCCGGCAGGCCGCCACCGGATGTCAAGGTTGCGAACAGCCGCGGTCTCGTCCATGCGTGACACAGCCGTCGTGTGCGGGGCGCCCTTCACGACGTCGGGCGTCTCCGAGCATTCCCGGGCAATCGACGCCAGGGCGGCGCACAGCACGTCCAACGCCTCTCTGCTCTCCGTCTCCGTGGGCTCGATCATCAGCGCCTCGGGTACGATAAGTGGGAAGTAGTTCGTCGGAGGATGGATACCATAGTCCATCAGCCGCTTGCTGATGTCCAGCGCACGCACGCCGTGCTCGTTCTTCTGGCGTGTGGCGGAGATAACGACCTCGTGCATGCACGCCCTGTCCTGCGGGATATCGAACAGGCCGCGGAGCTTGGCGCGAACGTAGTTGGCGTTCAGCACCGCCATCTCGGCCACGTTGCGAAGGCCCTCGGGGCCTAGCGTCAGTATGTAGGCATAGGCACGGAGGGCCACCAAGAAGGCCCCGTAGAACGAATGAACGGCTCCCACGCTCTGAGGACGATCATAGCAGAGCGAATAGGCGCCCTCGGAGCCGCGGGTCACCACCGGCACAGGCAGGAAGGGCTCCAGCGCCTCCCCGACCGCGATGGCGCCACAGCCCGGCCCGCCGCCGCCATGGGGCGTGGAGAAGGTCTTGTGCAGGTTGAAGTGCATCACGTCGAAGCCCATGTCGCCGGGCCGCGTCAGGCCTAACAGGGCGTTCATGTTGGCGCCGTCGCAGTAGACCAGGCCGCCTGCGTCATGCACTATCCGGCAGACCTGCGAGATATCAGACTCGAAGAGGCCCAGCGTGTTCGGGTTGGTCAGCATCACAGCCGCGGTATCGGGTCCCGCCGCGCGAGCCAGGGCCGCCACATCGGTCAACCCACGAGCATCAGCCGGTATGGCCTTGACCTTGAAGCCGCACCGAGCCGCGCTGGCCGGATTGGTCCCATGGGCCGAGTCCGGGATCAGCACAACCTGACGGAGCCGCTCCCCGCGCGACAGGTGGTACTCCCGGACGATCATGAGGCTCAGCAACTCGCCGTGTGCGCCGGCCGAGGGCTGCACCGTGGCCGCCGCCATACCCGCGATCTGGGCCAGCATAGCCTGGGTCTCGAACAGCACTTGCAGGGCGCCCTGCACGGTGGCTTCGGGCTGCAGGGGATGGAGCCTCGAGAAGCCCGGCAGTCTGGCGCAGAGCTCGTTCACCTTGGGGTTGTACTTCATCGTGCAGGAGCCCAGCGGATAGATGCCTGTGTCGATGGAGTAGTTCAAATGCGAGAGGCGCGTGAAGTGCCGCACCACATCGAGTTCGGAGACCTCGGGAAGGTCGAGCCTCCGGCGCAGGCGTCGGCCGGCCAGCAGTTCCGAGGCGTCGCGGCCCGGCACGTCACACTCCGGCAGGCGCGCCGAACGGCGACCGGCGGAGCCCTGCTCGAAAATCAGCGGTTCAGGAGCCATCTAGAAGCTCTCCACGATCTGCCGGATAGCATCGACCAACCGATCGATGTCGGCCCGGGTCTTCGTCTCAGTAACGCAGACGAGCATGCAGTCGACCAGGGCAGGATAGTCGCGGCCGAGCGCGTAGCCGCCGATGATGCCCTCCGCGGCTAGTGCCTCGTTGATGCGCTCGGGCGGCGCCGGACAACGGATCGCGAACTCCTTGAAGAAGGGAGCATCGAACGCCGGCGTGCAGTGCGCACTGAGGCAGAGCTGGTCTGCTGCGTAGTGCGACTTCTGGAGGCACAGGTCCGAAACCTGCCGAAGCCCTTCACGGCCCAGCGCGCAGAGGTGTACGGTCGCGGCAAGGGCCATGAGCGCCTGGTTGGTGCATATGTTCGACGTCGCCTTCTCGCGGCGAATGTCCTGCTCGCGGGTGCGCAAGGTCATCGTGTAGCCGCGGCGCCCCTCCCTGTCCACAGTGGCGCCAACAATGCGCCCTGGGAAGCGCCGCTGATGCTCCAAGCGACAAGCAAAGAACCCCAGCAACGGCCCGCCAAAGCCCATGGGCACGCCCAGTCCCTGCCCCTCGCCCACGACGATGTCGGCGCCGAAGGAGCCCGGCGGTTCCAGCAGACCCAGGGAGACAGGATCGACGGCCACCACGGAGACGAGTCCGGCTGCCTTGGTCGCCTCGATCAGCGCCTCGGAGTCCTCCACAACCCCGAAGAAGTTGGGGCTCTGGAAGGCCAGGCATGCGGCACCGGCCTCTGCCGCCACGCGAACGGCTTCAACCTCTGTGAGGCCGTCCTGCGATGGGACGGTCACCAACGTGCAGTCCGATGTTCGCAGGTAGGTCTCCAGCACGAGCCTGTACCGGGGATGCACCGCATCGGAGACCGCAACCACCGAGCGCCCGGCGATCTCGCAGGACATCAGGCAGGCCTCGGCCAGCCCCGTGGCAGCGTCATACATGGAGGCATTGGCCAGCGGCATGTCGGTCAACAGGCCAACGAGGCTCTGGTACTCGTAGATGGCCTGCAGCACGCCCTGGCTCATCTCGGGCTGGTAGGGAGTGTAGGCGGTGGCGAACTCCCCGCGCGAGGTCAGGGCATCGACCACCGCCGGAGTGAAGTGGTCGTACAGACCCGCGCCGAGGAAACAGAGCGTCGAATCGACATCAAGGTTGGTTGATGCCAGTTCGCGTAGCTTCCGCACGAGTTCGGGCTCCGACATCGCCGGCGGGACCGCGAGCGGACCGGCAAGCCGCACCTGCGACGGGATATCGGCGATCAGCTGTTCGACGCTCCCGGCCCCGATCACGGCGAGCATCGCCTGGATGTCGGCGGCCGTGTGGGGAGTGTAACTCAATGCGCGCTCTCCGCAGCGAATGCAGCGTACTGCTCCTCGGTGAGGAGCTGTTGGAGTTCCTCGGGCCGGGTCATCCTCAGGCGGACCATCCAGCCCTGGCCGTAAGGATCGCTGTTGACCAAGTCGGTGGCGGATGCGGCTTCGGCATTGATCTCAACCACGTCGCCGCTCAACGGGCTGTAGAGGTCTGAGACTGCCTTGACGGACTCGACGGCGCCAAAGATGTCGTCATACGCCAGCGTACGGCCCACTTCTGGCAGGTCCAGATAGACCACGTCGCCCAACTCGGCCTGCGCGTGATCGGTGATGCCGATCTCGGCCACATCATCAAGAACCCGCACCCACTCGTGCGTCTTGCTGTACAGCAAACCCTCCGGCGTCGCCATTGTGGTGTTCCTTAGCGTAATCGATGGGGTGCCGACGAGGTTACGCAACCGGCGCACCCTTGGGTAGTAGCAGTTCTTTCTTGGGGATGACCTGCAGTTCGTGCCGCCGGCCACGCACATCCATCTGGACGCTACCACCCCTTACGTGATGAGGAGGCCGCAGGTAGCCCATCGCGATGCCGCATCCCCGCATAGGCGAAAAGGCGCCACTGGTAACCGTGCCGACGCACTCATCCGCCGACCAGATAGTATACCCTTGCCGCGGTACGACCCTCCCGGCTGCAACCAGCCCCACAAGCCGCTCTGCAGGCGCCTCCAGCCGAGCCTCGGCAATGGCATCGCGCCCCACGAAGTCGCCCTTGTCCATGCAGACGGCCCACATCAGCATCGCTCCCACGGGTCCGTGCTCGTCGTCGATCTCATGCCCGTAGAGCGGGTAGCCTGCCTCCACGCGTAGCGCGTCGCGAGCGCCGAGCCCACACGGCGCGACACCTGCCGCCAGGAGAGCCCGCCAGAGCACTGCGGATTCTTGCGCGTCCACGATCACCTCGACGCCGTCCTCGCCGGTGTAACCGGTCCGGCAGGCGGTCACCGTGACCTGTCGCCATTCGAACGATGCAACGCCGAACCGGGGAAGGCCCTCAAGCGACTGCCCGAGTACTCTTCCTGCGGCGGCGAGGGCCTCAGGCCCCTGGACGGCCACCATGCCCGTGGCGTCGCTCGTGTCTGTGATCGCCACGTCGGCGCCGGCGTGCCGCCGCATCCAAGCGAGGTCCTTCTCTGTGTTGGAGGCATTGACCACGACGAGGAACTCGCTCTGCCCCGTCCGGTAGACGATGATGTCGTCAATGATGCCGCCGCCCTCGTTGGTCAGCATCGAGTAGTGGCCGGCGCCGATCTCAAGCGAGGCCACGTGGTTGGTCGTCAGACGGTCCAGGAGCGCCGTAGCTCCGGCGCCGCCCAAGATGACGCGGCCCATGTGCGAGATATCAAATGCGCCGGCCTGGCCGCGGACCGCTAGGACCTCCTCGATGATGCCCTTGTACTGCACCGGCATCTCCCAGCCCGCAAACGGAACCATGCGGGCGCCGAGTGCACGGTGCTCGTCGGCCAGACAGGTACTTCTCATCTCTTCGCTCATCGTATCACCTCGATTTACGACTACCGCCGATCGGCGCCGTCTCGGCCTCAAGGACCAGCTCACCGGGACGCAACTGGACCCCGCGCAAGGCGAGCGTCAGCCCAAGCTTCAGGTCGCGCGACGGGCTCAGCGCCGGGTTCATCGCCGCCTCCACACCCCTGACCAGAGCTGCGGCTGCCGGGTTGCCGTTCATCGTTGCGGCAATCACCTCGAGGGAGAGGTCGCCTGAGACCGTCACGCGCGGACGCAGCACAGCTGTGGTCCTGCCGGCTGCCCCGAAGAGGGCCATGCGGCCCGAGACCTCCACCGCAGTCGGCGTGACGGTGACCACCACATCCCTCAGCGCCGGCATCCGCGCGGTCACCATGCTCGCCAGGGCCGCCTCGGAGACCGAGGCCCGGATGACGCCGCGCCCGGCGGACCGAATCTTCAGCCTCGCATCCCGCATCAGCGCGCCGGGGTCCACGCGCACATCAGGGATCCGGGCCTCAACCTGCCTCAGCGGAATGCCCGCCAGGTCGGAGCTCGCCAGCGAGATGCAGAAGAGGCGGACCAGCGCACCGGGGCCGTGCGGCGAGCCCATCTCCAGCGGGAGGGCCTTGATCGACATCGCCGCGCCGTCCATAGAGACTACAGAGCTACGGCCGAGGAGCTCGCCGACGGGTCCGCTACGCGCTGAGACCACGCGAACCGTGCCGCGCTCCGACGAACGCCTGAACGCAGCGGCGGTCGCCTCCTCCATCCTGCCGCGAGCCAACCCGGACGCGAAGAGGAGACCGAAGAGCAGCCAGCCCGCTTCGCGCAGATCCATGGCTCGATCCCCTACTCGCCCAGGTACGCGGCTTGCACCTGCTCATTCGCGAGGAGCCGCTCGGCCGTGTCGGAGACCACGATCCGCCCCGTACCCAGGACATAGGCGCGGTGGGCCACGCGTAGGGCCTGGTAGGCGTTCTGCTCTACGAGCAGGATCGTGACCCCCTCCTTGTTGATCTCGCGAATGATCTGGAATATCTGCTGCACAAGGAACGGGGCGAGGCCCAGGGACGGCTCGTCCAGCAGCAGCAGTTTGGGGTTGTGAATCAGCGCGGAGATCAGGGCGATCTTCTGCTTCATACCGTGGGAGCAGCTGCCGATGAGGTCGTTGAGCCGCGGCGTCATCTCAAACGCGTCTGCGT
>CAJBBX010000004.1 GCA_903951425.1 uncultured Chthonomonas sp. | reverse complement strand
TTCTCCATGGTGATCGCCGCGCCGGTATGGTTCGCCCTGGGCGCGCCGGCGCATATCGTGGGCCTCACAGCCGTCTCGCTGGCCGTCACGGTAGCTGCGTACGCAGTGGTTAGGGCGATATCGGACGCCACCGCCGCCGGAACGCCCAGGTTGCTACGGAGGCTCACTGCGTGCCTCCTGGTGAGCGCGGCGGCGCTCCTGATCGACCAACTGGCCGGACAGCCCTGCATGAAGGTCTCTCCGTTGGTAGCGGGTCCTATACGCGGCATACGGTTCTACGGCATCGGCAACGAGCCCATGGGCCTGCTGGTGGGCTGCCTGGCGCTAGGGACGTTCCTCACCGGCTGGGGCGCTCGGGCATGGGCGGGGGTGTTCGCCATCACAGCCGCGGCGATCGGCTGGCCCACCATCGGCGCCGACGCCGGCGGCCTCATCGGCGCGGTCGCCTGCTTCGGTCCCAGCGTCGCGGCCATGGCCGGGCGCAGGCTGACCGCAGCGTCCGCCGCGGGTTGGACCATGGCAGGCATGGCGGCAGCCTGGGGCGTCTCGCTGGCCGACCGAGCCCTGTACGGAGCACAGGCTTCGCATATCGGCGCGGCCATCCGGCTAGGCCAGGAGACCGGCGCGCAGGCCGTGTGGCAGATTGCCGCACGCAAGGTGGCCATGAACCTGGGCATCGCCGCGGGTGGCCCGGTGGTAGCTTCGGTGGTCGTTATCGCGTTCGCTGTGGCGATGGCCACGGGTCCGTTGCGTCCGGCCCTGCGGGCCCTGGTGGCTCGTACTCCCCGCTGGGCCGGTGCAGGTCCGCCGCTCCGCCTGGGCGCGGCGGTTTCGTGCGTGTTCAACGACTCGGGCATCGTTTCCGCCCTCTTCATGCTGGGCGTCTATGTGGTGGTCGGCCTGATCCTCATCATCCATCTTACAGCAGACAAACAGGTAGACATTAACCCAGACTCTGGTGTATGCTAGGGCACGTGAAGCCCTGACGCCCCACCCAGAGGACACCAAGACCATGGCACCGACCGGCGACCGCGACCTGATCCGCCGGGCAATGTTGCGAACCCACGGCGCGGAGCAGCCCGAATCCGACGCCGCCACGAGCGAGCCAGAGCCCGCATCGCCGCGCAAGGCGACGCCGGCGGCATCCCCCTACTTCGCGTGGAACCCCGAACTGGGCGAGCCGCGTCAGCCCATGGCGCAGGGACGCCGCTACGAACCTCCTACGCGCTCCATCACGCTGGACGAAGCGGTCCGCGGCGTGGAGTTGCAGCATGCGAAGTGGGGCCCTTCGTTTGTGCGTTGCGACGTTGCCGCCGACCTGGGGCGCACCGCAACGTCCATCGAGACCCTCGTGCGGTCGGCATTCGGCGACCCGGGCTCGACCTCCAGCCGGGCCACCGCCGGGCCGACCGGGCGCCCTGCCCAGCGGGCCATCTTCCTCGACATCGAGACGACGGGGCTGGGCAACTCGCCGGTCTTCCTTGTGGGGATGCTGGAGTACGACCAGGGCGTCCTTACGCTGAACCAGCATCTGGCGCGCGACTACTCCGAGGAGCCCGCGGTAGTGGCTTGGTCGGTCGAGGCGCTGGCCGGAGCCGACGCCGTCCTCACCTTCAACGGCAAGAGCTTCGACGTACCATACCTGCGGGCCCGGGCAGCCGCCACAGGCGTATTATGGACGCCGCCGGCGGCGCATGTGGACCTGCTCCACATGGCTCGCCGATGTTGGGCCGATGCGCTACCCGACTGCAAGCTACAGACGTTGGAGCGGCAGGTCTGCGGGCGCCGACGCGCCGAAGACATCCCCGGCTGGGCCGTGCCTGACGCCTACCACCACTTCGTCCGCACCGGCAACGCCACCCATCTCGAGCGCATCCTGGAGCACAACCTGCAGGACCTGCTAACGCTGGCGGAGCTGGCCGCCAGGCTTCCGTAGGCTACTGCCATGGGCGCCGAGACCTGGATCGAGGCCCTGCGCGGCAGCCCGTTCTACGCCGGGCAGATCACGCACATCCACCGCGTTCCTGCCCGGGCGCCGGTGTACGCCGCCGAGGAAGGACTACCCGCGCCCCTGTGCGCCGCCCTGCATACCTCCGGGGAGTACCCGCTCTACAGCCACCAGCTGGAGCTCATGCAGCTTGCCCAGAGCCGCCGCGACGGCGTGCTGGCCACCGGGGTGGATACAGGTAAGTCCTCCAGCCTCAGGCTGGCGGCGTCCTCAGCCATGCTGGGCCGCGACTGCTGCGCCCTCATCCTCTGCCCTAGCCGCTCCTCGTGCCTCGACCATGCCGTGCAGTTGGAGGCGCTGCTGGCGGGGGCAGGCTTGGGCGATGTGACCATGGGCGCCATGCGCGGCGAGATGGCCGCCGCCACGCGCCGGAGGCTCCGCGAGGAGGGGCGCCTCATCATCACTACACCGGACATGGTCCACGCGGGCCTCATGCCTCAGCACGCCCGCTGGCAGCGCTTCCTGAGCCGCCTGGATCTCTTGATCATCGACGACCTGCACGCCTACGGCGGCATGTTCGGCGCGGGTATGGGCAACCTCGTGCGGCGCCTGCTCCGCGTCGCCGGCCACTACGGTGCGCGTCCCACGGTACAGAGCGCCTGCGGACCGGTGGCCAACGCGGCGGAACTCATGGAGGCGCTGACGGGCCGCGCCGCGCACGTGATCGACCAGAGCGGCGCACCCTCGGGCCTGCGCACCTTCGTGCTCTGGAACCCTCCCATCATCCGATCCACGCGGCGCAAGGCACGGCGAGGCGCGCTGATCGAGGCGGCCGACATCATGGCGAGGCTGATCACCGCCGGCGCGCCGACCATCGCCTTCTCCAAGGCCAAGATCTCGGCGGAGCTCATCGCGCGCTACTGCAGCGAGGAGCTGGGCGACGCTGCATCGGCCGGCTCGAGGTCCGTCGAGGCATACCGGGCCGGGTACCTGCAGCCGGAGCGACGCGCCATCGAGCAGCGGCTACTCGCGGGCTCGCTGGCCGGAGTAAGCGCCACGCCGGCCCTGGAGAATGGCATCCGCACCGGCTCGCTGGCTGCCTCGGTGCTGGTGGGCTACCCCGGCACACTGACAGCCTTCCTCCAGCAGGCGGGCCGAGCCGGCCGGGCCGATGGCGAGGGGCTCTGTGTGCTGGTCGGGCTGGAGACGCCGGCCAACCAGTACATCATGCGGCACCCCGAGTACCTGTTCGGCCGTCCGCTGGAGACGGCGAGCGTGGACCCGCACAACCCATTCGTGGTCATGGGCCACCTCCGTTGCGCCGCCCATGAGATGCCCATGGAGCAGGGCGAGATGAGCCTCTTCGGCCCCCACGCGAGCACCGCCATGGCGGTCCTCGAGGCGCAGGGCAAGGTCCGCCGCATCGGCCACAGCTGGTACCACGCCACGTCGGAGACGCCCCAGCACGAGTTCGGACTGCGCAGCATGGACGGCGCCGACGTGCCGATTCAGGACCGCGACACCGGGCAGGTCATCGGCCATCTCAACGAGTACGACGCCCAGCCGCTGATCCACGAGGGCGCCGTCTACATGCAGCACGGCGACACCTATCTGGTGGACCACCTCGACCTCGGCCGCAAGGTCTGTACGGTCCACCGCGAGGACGTGGACTACTACACGCAGCCTTCGGGCGGCACCGATGTGAATCACATCGACCATGTGCTGCGCCGCAAGCCCATGGGCTCTGGAGAGTGCAATTGGGGCGAGGTGACGGCGCATTTCGACACGACCCACTACTCGCGCATCCCCTTCCGATCGCTGGACGCCGCCTCCACACATGCGGTCTTCACGCCGACTATGTGGCTCGAGACCATGGCGGTCTGGTTCGTGGCTCCGGAGCCGCTGCTGTCCGACGTGCGGCGCGCGGGCCTCGACGTGATGCAGGGCCTCCGCGGCATCGGGTACGCGGCACGGATGCTTCTGCCGCTGTTCGTGCGGTGCGATACGGCCGACCTATCGCACAGCGTGGGTTGCTCCAACTCGCCGTGGCAGGCCGTCTTCATCTACGAACGGCTACCGCGCGGCCTCGGGTACAGCCAGGCCGCCTATGACCGCATCCACGAAGTGCTGCCCGCCGTCTATGACGCCATCCGCAAGTGCGAATGCCGCACCGGGTGCCCGCTCTGCGTGGGCAAGCCGCTTCGGCGCTTCACTACGTGGAACGTGGAACGTGGCGAGGGTTCGGTCCCCGACAAGCGCGCGTCGATGGCCATCCTCAAGGGCCTCCTGGCCGACCACGTGGCGACGCCGGAGATCGACAACGAGCGGATGACTGAGAACGCGGAAGCCGTGCGCCTCTCGCTGGAGCGCGAACTGAAGCGGAGGCTGGAGCGCCAACGGGAGCCCAAGCTCCCCCACGCGATTGAGTTCGGCGACCGCCTGGAGCGGCCTGAGCCGCCAAGTCCGGCGGCGCTCACCAGCCCTGATGCCTCCACACGCTCGCGCACACGGGCGGGCTTCGACCGGGAGCTGGTGCGCCGACTGCGCCGAAGCGGCGCCGCCGAGCCGCATGCGGAGCTACCCGGCCAACGGCTTGAGATGCCCGCCGAGCGTGTAGAAACGTCGCCCCAGACACCCGAGCGCTCGGCCATCCGCGCAGGCGATGACCTGGCCTCGCTCGCCCGCCTGCGCGCCCGCCGCAAGCCGGAGCCGCCCGCGCACGAAACCAAGGAGACCACGCCATGAACCTTGCGGAGATCGCCGCCAGGATCCAGACACTGCCGTACTACGAGGGCCAGGCCGTCTGCATCCGCAACACGGAACCGCGGAACGCCGCCTTCGGGGAGGCGGACCTCGGCCTCTCGGATCCGATCCGGCAGATACTGGAGCGCGACGGGGTCGATCGGCTCTACTCCCACCAGATGGAGGCCATCGCGGGCGCGCGGCAGGGGCAGAGCGTCGTGGTGGTCACCGGGACGGCCAGCGGCAAGACGCTCTGCTACGCCATCCCCATTGTTGAGGCCGTGGTGGCGGACCCGCTGGCCACGGCGCTGCTCCTCTACCCCACCAAGGCGCTGGCGCAGGACCAGTTCCGCGTACTGCAGCGGTACGGCGGGAAGGAGGGCATCGGGCTCATTGCGGGCACATATGACGGCGACACACCGCAGAACCAGCGGCGCAAGGTGCGCGACGCGGCCCATGCGGCCCTCACCAACCCCGACATGCTCCACGCGGGCATCCTCCCCAACCATCCGCGGTGGAACAGGTTCCTGAGCCATCTAAGGTACGTGGTCATCGACGAGCTTCACGCCTACCGGGGCGTCTTCGGGTCGCACCTGGCCAATGTGCTGCGGCGGCTGGACCGCATCTGCCGCCACTATGGCTCAGAGCCGACCTACATCTGCTCGTCGGCAACGATCGGAAACCCGCAGGAGCACGCCGAGCGAATCCTGGGCCGCCCGGTGAAGCTGATCACACATGACGGCTCGCCCGCGGGGCCCAAGAGGTTCGTCATCTGGAACCCGCCCCTCATCGTGCGCCCCGAAGGCGAGCCGGGCTGGCGTGCCGGCGGCGAGCGCCGGAGCTGCGTCCACGAGGCCGTGAGGCTCCTTGCCACCCTCATGCGGAGCGGAGTGCAGACGATCGCCTTCTCGCGCACCCGTCTCACGGCCGAGATGCTCTACCGCGAGACCCGCGAGGCCCTGCGGCGCGACGGCAAGCGGCTCACCGAGCGTATCCACGCCTACCGGGGAGGCTACCTGGCTGAGGACCGCCGGGAGATCGAGCGGAGGCTCCTGGATCGCGACCTGCTGGCGGTCACATCGACAAACGCCCTGGAGCTGGGCATCGACATCGGGTCGCTGGACGCCTGCATCCTCGTCGGCTACCCCGGCAGTGTGGCCAGCATGTGGCAGCAGGCAGGGCGCGCCGGGCGAGGGCGATCCGACGCGCTCGTCTTCCTCGTAGCGCAGAACTCGCCCATGGACCAGTATATCGCCACCCACGCGGAGTACCTCTTCGGCCAGTGCCCCGAGCAGGCCACCATTGACGCGGACAACCCGCACATCGTCATCGGCCATGTGCGATGCGCCGCATCGGAGCTACCGCTCACGGACGCGGACCTCGAGCGCTTCGGCGGCTACGGCGCGGCGCTGGGCGAGGTACTGGAAGAGGAGCAACAGGTGGTGCGCCGCCACGGCCGGCTCTACTGGGCGCAGAGCAGCTACCCGGCCGCAGAGGTGAGCCTGCGCAACATAGCGGGCCCGGTCTACACCATTCAGGACGACAGCGATCGAAGCCGGGTGATCGGGACCATGGACGAGGCAGGGGCCATGCAGCAGCTCCACACCAACGCGGTCTACCTCCACGAGGCCGACACCTACTTCGTCACGCGACTGGACATGGACCAGAAGATCGCCCACGTGGAGCGCCGCGACCTGGACTACTACACCCAGGCCGTGCAGGTAGCGCAACTACGGCTGGACGAGGCCGTGGAGCGGACCGACCGCGGGGAGGTGCAGACGGGGCTCGGCGACGTGACCGTGACGACGACCCTGCCCATGTTCAAGAAGATCAAGTTCACCAGCCGTGACAGCCTGGGCTTCGAGCCGCTGGACCTGCCGCCGGTAACGCTGCCCACGGTGGCGATGTGGGTCGCGCCGTCGCCCGCCATGCTCGAGCGCATCGCCGCCGAGGGCATCCCTGCGGCCGACGCGCTCCTGGGGGTTGCCAACCTGCTGGTTGAAGTGGCGCCCATGTTCGCCATGTGCGACGTAAGCGACATCGGGGCAACGGTGGATGTCGCCTGCCTGGGCCGAGAGGCGGTGTTCCTGTTCGACCGGTTCCCCGGCGGGATGGGCTTCGCCCGGCGGTGCCTGGACAGCGTGGACCGCATCCTGGCGGCAGCGCGGGACATCGTGGCCGCGTGCGCCTGCCGCGACGGCTGCCCCTCGTGCGTGGGCTCGGCGGTACCGGCGTTCGCCATGGGCGACATGGACGCCGGCGTCCGCGGGCGCTTCCCCGACAAGCGCGGCGCTGAGCTCCTGCTGCGGGACCTAACCGCGCCGGCCGGCTAGTCCTCCAGGTCGCTCCCCTCGAGCTCATCGTCGGGGTGGTTGGCGGCGGCAGGATGCGCACGCCACGTACAATCGTGGGGTGCAACCGCCACGGTACCCTCGGCGTCGTCAAGCTGCACAGTGACCTGCTCGCGGAGCATCTGCAGCCCCACAACCCGCCCCTTGCCCATCGGCGTCTCGATGGTGGCGCCCAACGGGGGGAGAATGCGCTTGGCTGCCACGTAGACCTCGTGCTCGTAGCGCAGGCAGCACATCAGCTTGCCGCAGGCGCCGGAGAACTTGGCCGGGTTCAGGAAGAGGCTCTGGTCCTTGGCCATGCGCATGGAGACGGGCATGAACTCCGTGATGAACGACGAACAGCAGAGCTCGCGTCCACAGGTGCCGACACCGCCCAGCATCTTGGCCTGGTCCCGTGCGCCAACCTGGAGGAGCTGGACGCGGCACCGGAGCTGGCCCGCCACGTCTTTGACGAGGTCGCGGAAGTCGACGCGCGTATCGGCCGAGAAGTAGACCGTGACCTGCGAGCTGTCGAAGGCGAAGTCGGCCGCGAGCGGCTTCATGGGCAGCTTATGGTGCCGGATGCGCACGCCGCAGACCTGCAGCGCCCGGGCCGCACGATCGCGGTTGCGCGTCACCGAGTCCAGGTCGCGCTTGGTGGCGATTCGCACCACGCGCTTCAGCGGAGCCTGTAGCTCGGACTCGGGCACATCGACCGGCGCGATGCGCACGTGGCCGATGTCGAGGCCCTTGGCGGTCTCCACCACCACATCGGCGCCCTCGGCAGGCTCCAGTGAGCCCGGATCGAACCAGTAGGCGCGCGTGCAGCGCCGGAAGGCGACCCCCACAGCGAGCGGCATGGGCTAACGATCCGCCAAGAGGGCGTCGAGGTGCTGCCTCCGGGCCGCTGCCGTACACCGCTCTGCCAGCCGCCGCTGCGCCGGCGTTGGGCCGGCCGGCGCGGCGCCATGCAGCACGAGGACGGCCTCCAACTCGTCAGTGGCCTCCTCCAGCACGTCATTGATGACCACGAAGTCGAACCTCCCGGCGCCGGCCACCTCCTCGGCGCCGCGCTGCAGGCGCTGCTCCAGATCGTTACGGGCATCGGCTCCCGGCGCCAGCAGCCGATCGCGCATGGCTACCATGGTGGGCGGTGCGATGAAGATGAGTACCGCATCAGGCGCCAGCGCGCGCACCTGGTCGGCGCCCTGCACGTCGATCTGGATCAGCACGTGCCTGCCAGCCGCCCGGGCCTCGGCCACCGCCCCGGTAGGCGTGCCGTAGAGCTCGCCGCCGAAGCGAGCCCACTCAAGGAACCAGCCCGCCGCCGCACGCCTCTCGAACTCGTCGCGGCTCAGGAAGTGGTACGCGACGCCGTCCAGGTCGCCGGGCCGCTTGGGGCGCGTGGTGGCCGTGGTGACCCGCACGAGTGCGCCCTGGCCCAGGCGCGACAGGACACGCTGCAGCAGAGTGTCCTTGCCCACGCCGCTGGGGCCGGAGACCACAAACAAGGAGCCGATAGCCAACGCGCACCCTCCCGAGCAAATGCGCGGCACGTGATCATATGACCGCCGCCGCGCCCTT
Organism: uncultured Chthonomonas sp.; assembly: GCA_903951425.1. Taxonomy (GTDB): domain Bacteria; phylum Armatimonadota; class Chthonomonadetes; order Chthonomonadales; family CAJBBX01; genus CAJBBX01. The sequence goes on along the minus strand of CAJBBX010000004.1, from coordinate 31,805 downwards.
AGTATACTGGCTCGGGCATACCTAGAACCCCTACACAAGCCCCTGGCGCGCCGCGAGCAGGGCGGCCTCGGTTCGATCATTGACGTGCAGCTTGAAGAGGATGCTGCTGATGTGGTTCTTGACGGTCTTCTCGCTAATGAAGAGCGCTTCGGCGATCTGCCGGTTGCGCTTGCCGGTAGCCAGTTCGCGGAGTACCTCCACCTCGCGGGCTGAGAGCTCGGAGAAGACAGCTTGGTCTGAGGCGCCCCGACCGGCGAGGCGGGCGAACTCCGTCAGGACGCGGGCCGCCACGGAGGGGTGCAGCAGCCCCTCGCCGCGCGCCACGGCGCGGATCGCGTCCAGCGTGTCCTCCATCGGGCAGTCCTTGAGCACGTATCCCTGCGCCCCGGCGCGGATGGCCTGGAACACGCGGGCGTCATCGTGGTAGATGGTCAGGACCACCACACCCACATCGCTCATCTCCTGCTTCACCGTGCGCGTGAGCTCGATGCCGTTCATGCAGGGCATCTCGATGTCGGTCAGCAGGACTGTGGGCCTCGACCGGCGCACCAGGTTGAGCGCATCCAAACCGTCCTGAGCGGCGCCGACCACCTCGAAACCGGGCTCCATCGCCAGTAGGCGGGCCAGGGTCTCGCGGGTGAGGCGCTGGTCCTCGGCGATGACGACCCGGATCGGGCGCTCCTGTTCCATGCGTGCCTCCAGTTACCGTCCCACCGGCGCGATCGCCACGACCTCAGCCCCACCGGTGGGAGCGGAGGTAACCTCTAACGTCCCGCCGAACCTCGCCATCCGCTCACGCATGGAGCCCATACCCACCCCTGCGGTGTGGGTCGAGGCGTCGAACCCCACGCCGTCATCCCTAACCGACAGCCGAAGCATGCCGCCGTCAGCTCCAAGGCCGACCTCGATGGACCGGCACTGCCCGTGCCGAACGGCATTGGTCAGGGCCTCCTGCAGCACGCGCTCAACAGCGTGGCGAACCGTGGCGCCAGGTTCGGGCGTGTCCGGCGCGGCATCCAGCGTCACCACAACGCCGGTGCGCTCGGCGAAGCGGCCGAGATAGACCCGCACAGCGTCGATGAAACCAGCCGAACCGGCGTCCAGCGGCCGCAAGTGGAACGCTACATCGCGGCACTCGCTCCATGCCGCACGAAGGCCGGCGGTCTCATCCTCCACGATGGATCGCGCCTCGGCGGGCCGGGGCTCCACCAGCCGAGCCGCAAGCTGCAATCGCAGGATACAGGCCGTCAGGGCGTGACCTAGTCCGTCGTGCAGCTCCCGCGCGATGTGGGCGCGCTCGTCCGCCGAGGCCATCTGCTCGCGGAGGGCAGCCGTCTCGCGGTCCTGCCGCTCCCGAAGGACCGAGATCTGCCGCGCGAAGTGCGCGACGAGGGCGATAACGGCAACGCGCACCACCACCACTCCAAGGTCCGCCGGCCCGCCCCATGGCACCAGCGCCGCGACGGAATAGCCCACGGCCGCCATGCCGACCAGCAGGGCCACCCCGGCTCGGCTCTCGAAGAGCGCCTCCGACGCCACCACCACGAAGTAGAAGAGCCATATCTCGCTCTGAACTCCGCCCGTGGCAGCCACACCCACGGAGATGAGGCCCGTATCGGCCACATCGAACGCCCATCCGCGACGGCGAGTGTTGTGGCCGCCTGAACGGAAGGCCGACCAGGTGCGGAGGCCCGCGCTGAACACCGCCGCTCCCAGGAGCACGTAGACCGCTCCGGCGCCCCACCGAAGGCGCCCCGTCGCTGCGGCGTCGGCAAGGGCCAGCGGGAGGTACCCGGCGATCACCGCCAGCGTGATCCAGAGGTACTTCCCCGAGTTCCAGCCCTGCCGCGGCCCGCCGGCGGCGCCCGGCGCTTCATTGACGCTCATTGCGCTCTCTAGGTAGAATGTCGATTACAGGGGCCCGTAGCCTAGCGGTGAAGGCAGTCGGCTCATAACTGATTGATCGTAGGTTCGAATCCTACCGGGCCCATTCCCCTCTCCCTCACTCTGCCGCCAAGGACCGCCGCACCGAACCCGGGTATGGCATCTGCTTCCCCTTGATGCTGTGCCACAGGATGCGGTTCAGCGCGTCCTCGTCGATGCGGTCGTACTCGCTCCAGTCCATGGCCGCCGACCGCTGGGCGCCGTAGGCCTGCGCGCCGTTCCGGGCGTTCATGTTGGTAAGCGGGGGCAGGCAGGTGTAGGGCGTCAGTTCCGGCTTGTCGGCGAAGCAGGCGAACATGGGCGCGGCCGAGGCATCATGCTGCGTCAGCGGCTCCAACCCGAGGATCAGCTCCATGGTGCGCAGCATAGAGACCGTCGTATACATGGTGCTGTCTACCGAGCGCCGCTTCGCCCACGGGCTGATCACCAGCGCCGTCGTGCGATGGGCGTCCACATGATCGGGACCGTTCTGGGCGTCGTCCTCGATGATGAAGATGGCCGTGCGGGCCCACACCGAACTGTGCGAGACGGCATCGACGATCCGCCCCACGGCCTGGTCGTTGGAGGCCACCATGGCCTTCGGCGTGAAGGAGCCGGCCTTGGTGCCGTTCGTGTGGTTCTCGCCCAGCGAGAGCACCATGAGGCTCGGCACCGCGCTCCTAGCCTCGAACTCGCGGAACTCGCGGATGAAGATGTCTGCGCGGTCGGGGTCGCGGCCCGGAGGCGCGCTGCCCGGACCCGCCTTGCCGATGTACGCCTCGCTGATGTGTCCCTCAAGGGTCGGATGGCCGACATACTCACCGTAGGAGCGGAAGCTCAGCCCCTTCCGCTTGCAGCCCTCCCAGAGGTAGCCGCCCCGCGAGTCGGCCAACGCGCCGTCGCCCGCAAGCTGTCCCTTGCCCGAGTAGCCGATGGTCCAGGCCCGTTGCGTGAACTCGGTGGCGATGGCCTGAGTGCTCCAGGGATGCCCATCCTGCGAGACCTCGCCGCTGCAGTAGGTGTTGTCGAGCAGCACATACTCCTCCGCAAGGGCGTGCTGGTTCGGCGTGACGTCGGCGCCGAAGAGGCAGAGCGATGGGTCGCCGTTGCCCTTGGGGATGTCGCCGAAGACCTGGTCGTAGGTCCGGTTCTCCTTGATAATATAGATCACATGCTTGATGGGCGACGGCGCGCCAACCTTCGCAGGCACGGCAACGGAGCCCCGACCATCGGCCGATGCCATATGCCGGTCGCGGAACGGCACGCAGCGGCGCGCCGTGGCGCTCCAGCCACGCAACCGGCTGCCCGTCGGCGCATCGACCAGGGTCACGAGGCCCTTGAGCTGCCGCGGGATGTACTCGAACCCGGCGGGCGTCGTGGCATTGATGGGCGCCTTGGCTGGGTTGGGCCGGCTCCCCAAGCCCTTGCCGGACCCGATGGCGAGCCTGCCCGAAGGGGCGAAGGAGACCGCCGATGGGTACCAAGCTGTAGGAACGAACCCGGCGACACGGCTGGAGCCCTGCGCACGGACATCGATGATGCAGACGTTGTTGTTGTCCGAGTTTGCGGCGGCCAGCGTGGCTCCGTCCGGCGACAGCGACAGGGCGGTGGGGGTGCTGCCGGTCACGTGACGCAGCGAGAGGGTGGTGTTCACGCGCTCGGCAACGGCCAGGTCGGCGCCGCCGTGTACCGCCACCACGTCGTCGCCGGCGCACGCGACGAAGACGCGGCCGTCTGCGGCAGCGACGAGGTCAGTGGGCCGCAGGCCGGTCGGCACGGTGCGGGCCACGGAGAACGGCACGGCCGAGGCATCGACGACGAGCAGCGTTCCTGCCGCCCAGTCCGTGACGTAGAGCGTCTTGCCGTCCTGCGCGAGGACGCCCGAGGAAGGGTTCCTGGCGATGCGCCCGGCGGGCTGAACCGTGCCGTCGGCCGTATTGATCACGAACGAGGCGCCGTCCAGCACGTTCAGCGCGATGATGCGGCGGCCGTCGGGCATTAGGGCCAACGTGGAGAGGCAAATGCCTGATGGCGTGCGGCTGGTGAGCTTGATGCCCGCCGCCTGCTTCCACTTTCCGTCATCTCCCACGACGACCGTCAGGATATCGCCGGTCGGGTTGGAGACGCCGCCGGAGACATAGACGGTGCGACCATCGCGAGCCCAAGCCACGCCGCGCCACGCCCGCGTGAGGGCCACAGTGGCGACGACCCCGCCTGTCTTCAGGTCCACAAGGTTCAGGCCGTTGGCGTTGAACCCGCAGCTCGGCAGGGCCAGTAGGCGGCCGTCCGGGCTCACCGCGCCGCCCAGCGGCATATCACTGATCGGCGCATGGCGGCCCACGGGCCGAACCTGCCACCCGCTGTGCAGCCGGTAGGCGGGCCCGATGGAGCCCGGAACGTCCACGATGCGTCCGGTGTACGGGTGGCGCATTCGGCCACTCTTGGTTCGCGACGCCACCACAGCGCCGCCGACCAGCATGAGCGCGACGAAGCCCACAGCCACGAGTTGCCTGTTTCGCATGGTTGCCTCCTTGCGGCTACTCCAGCATCGAGACCACGGCGAGCCCCGCGCCCGCCGTCCTCAGGGTCTGAACCTCGTAGGCGCCGAGGGCGACAGGCGCCTCGATGCCCAGGCCCGGCAGGCGCACCGTCAACTCGGCAGGCCCGCCGGTGGTCTCCACCAGCCGCAGCGTCCAGCCCGCGCCGTCGAGGCTACGACGTACGGACGCCAGTTGCACCGTGGGGTCGCTGAGCGACACAAACGTCCCCGGGCCCTCGCCCTGTCCGCACGGGAAGAACGAGACCGCCATGGGCTGCTCGTTACGAACGGCGGCCTCACGCTCCACGTCGCGCAAGCGGATTGCCTCCGGGCCAGCGCTGAGCCAGTACCGGAAGACACGCTCGCCCTGGTCAACGTGCGGCATATGCCGGTCCTGCGGCAGGATGTCGCGGTCGCCGATGGGATGCGCGGAGTAGCCCGGCGACCGGAGCAGCGTGAGCCGCAAGGCGCCGTCGCGGAAGTCCGCTGCGTAGCTGCCGTCATTGATCGCCGTGAGCGCCAGGCCTGTCTCGGGACAGACGGCCGCGATCCACTTCTGGTAGACCGCCTCCGCTCCATCGACGGACAGCGTGTCGCGACCGAAGACGGTCTGGCCGATCATCTGGGCCTGGTCGCCGCCTGCAATCGGCAAAGCGAGCTTGAGCATCTTCTGCTTCTCGAACCAGAAGACGCGGGCCTCGACCTCGATGTCGGCGCCGTTCCGAGGCACGGCGTACCGAAGGACAAGGCTGGACCGCCCCCACGTGAAGAGCGCCTCGACCGCAGTACGGGCGTCGCCATGCTCGATGACGCGCACCGGCTCCAGCTCGGCAGCGTGGACCGCGCAGAACCGGGCGGCCCCTGCGGGGGTCATCAGGCGGAACGGCTCCGAGCGCCCGTCGAACCGCTGGAGGCGCATGCCCCAGGGGTCCTCATCATCTTCCAGCACCAGCGGCACGGGCCCCGGCGCGGCAAGGACAGGGCCCGCCGGACAGGTCCACTCCTCGATTAGTCCCGTCTTGCGGCCGATGCGGATGGTCAGGTCGGCGTTCTGGAGCAGAATGTCGCCATCGGCATCGGCGCCGGGCCGGGGCGGACGTGCGGGCAGCACCTCGAGCTTGCAGTCGAACCGGTTCATGCTCGACGCGGCCAACTCCGCGTCGAAGACGACGCGCTTTCGCCAGTCGAGGGGCAGGTTGCTCTCTTCCTTCTCCACCTGCGCCGGGACGGGTCCGGAGGCGCCCACGACATGTACGTTGGTGAAGGTCTCCGTCCAGTTCTGGTCGTGCAACTGGAACTCGCAGGAGACGACCGTCCGCACGGGCCACGGGTGGGGGTTATAGACCAGCACCGGGATATCGCCCTCGGCGGCCGGAGGCTGCCCCGCCGCCAGCGCAAAGAAGGCTCGACCGCGCACGCGGCTGAGAAGCTCCATCCCATGGCTCATGCCGCGTAGCGCGGCCTCCTCCACTGGCTGGATCGACGAGCCGGGGAGGATGTCGTGGAACTGGCTAGTGAGCATCACGCGCTCGGCCTCGGCCAGCTCGGACTGCGGATAGGCCATGAGCCCTGCGGCAGCGGCAGCGGACGCCATCTTCTCCGCCACGAAGAGCGAGTTCTCGAGGCGGCGGTAGCTCTGCTTGATCCGCACCTGCGACGTGTAGCATCCAACGGCCCAGCGGTTCAGGTCGCGGCCTACGCGCGGCAGGTCGGCGCCGGCGCATGCCTCGGCGAAGTAGGCCTCCGGCGTGGAGTGGTGGATCGATGGGTTGGCTGCGATGAGGTCGGCCAGGCGGCGCAGGTCATTCCGCGATAGGCCGCCGCCATGGTCTCCGACGCCCCAGAGTACCACGGTGACCGCCTCGTCGCAGGAGCCGATCCATCCCTCTACCTTCTCGCGGGCATGGCCCAGCGGCGAGTTGTACGAGGGTACGCGCCGCGCCGCCACCGTGGAGCCGTCATACCCCACCCATGCAAAGAGCTCGGAGGGTAGCGGCAGGTCGCCGCCGCCCGGCCGGCAGAAGAGGTAGCCGGTATAGCCGCAGCGGGCCATGATCTGGACCAAGCCCTGGCTGTGGCCGAAGGGATCGAGGTTGATCGCCACCGTGGGCCGCACGCCCAGCTTCTCGGAGAAGTAGCGACGCCCCGTCGAGGCCTGGCGCACCAGGGCCTCGCCGCAGGGCATGTTGCAGTCAGGCTGCAGATACCATCCGCCCATGACGTGCCATTTGCCGGCGGCCACCAGCCGTTGGATGCGAGCGAAGAGCTGCGGCTCGTACTCCTCGACCCACTCGTACAAGATGACCTCGTTGTGGCAGAAGACGAAGCCCTCAAAGTCCTCGCAGAGGTCGGCCGCTGTGCGGAATGTAGAGACGGCCGCGGCCGCGCCCTCTTCCCACTCCCAGAGCCAGACAGGGTCCAGGTGGGCGTTGCAGACCAGGTGAACGGCCGATGGGGTGGGCATTCAAGGGGGCTCCTTGCTATGGTTTCTCGGGGTCCGGCGCCACACCGCTGCCGGGGTTGAGGGCGAACCAGCGGCGCGCCAGAACCACCGCGCAGTAGTCGTCGTAGCATCCGTCAGGGTAACGCATGAACGGCGGCACCAGCCGGGCGAGGCCACGGGGCGGATGCGCCTGAAGGTAGAGGCGCCGTGCCTCCTCGGATGAGCAGCGCTCGTTAACCACCATCAACGAGACGGCTTTTGACGACGTCAGGCGCTCCAGCGAACGCTGCATACACCTGCAACCGGTGCCGTCGCCCAGCACGATGACAGAGGCGCCGAACTCCCCGGCCCACTGCGCCGCAATCCCGGACGCCAGGACTGCCGACACCACTTCCTGCCGTAGAGCGGCGCCATCGCTCCGTACCGCGGCCAGGCCGCACTTGCCTGTGCCCGGGTCGATGGCAATCACGATGTCGGCCGGAGCCGGCGCGCCGGCAACCGGCGACGCGCCGGGCTCGGTCATGGCCGGGGTTCGACCCGGAAGGTCAACTGCAGCGGCTCGGCGGCCCGGGTATCGGCGCCGGCGGCGGCAGTGAGGGTCACAGACTTGCCGATGCGGCGTACGCGCTCAGTCAGACCCACCAGATCGGCCGCACCCATGGCGCCCACCTGTGGCTCGCCGGTGGAGGGATCGAAGCGGGGGATCAGCCCGCGGCCCAGAGCGCTCTGCCCCACCGACTTCAAGAACCCCACCAGAGCCGTGAACACAGCCGTCGCGGGCTCACGACCGTTCACCGTGCGGCTGATGATGGCCTGACCCTTCACGTAGATGAGCCCGTTAGAGAAGGGCTGAAGGTCGATGGCCGCGGGCTCGCCGGCAACGCTGTTGGCAACCGCAAGGGCCACGAGGCACATGGGCTCCGGCGACTGGGTGAGCCTAGCGACCAAGGCGCTGATCCGATCCTCCTCCGTGACCTGCACGGTGTAGCCGGGTCCGTTGGGGCCGCCGACGAAGAGTCGTTTGTCGACAATCTGCACGGCGCGCGCCTTGGCACCCGGGCCTGCGCCCTTGGCCAGCGCGCTCAGGTGCGCGGCGTGCAGGAGTTGGTCAATCCCTTCGCGCACGTCGCGCGGAGTAGAGCCCGAAGGCAGGACGGTGCGGGCAAGGTCCTCGCCGCCCTGCACGGCGACGCGCCCCGTGCGCAGCGACTCGTAGAGGCCCCAGAGCGTCCGGTTGCGGCCGAAGATGTCCACGGCCGTGCGCTCAAGGTCAGCATTGCGGGTTTCGAGCTCGGCCACGGCTACGGACAGGGCGGCCTGGCGCTCCCGAAGGCCCGAGATCACCGTGTTGAGGCGGGTCGTCTCGGCCTGAAGGTCGGCATTCTGGCGGGCGGCCTCGTCGTTGCGGCGCTGGAGCTCGGCGTTATGCTGCTGGAGGTCGCCGATCTGCTGGTTCAGCTTTGCCACCGATGCCGTCAGGGCCGCCTTCTCCTTGGCCAGCTCCATGTTGACGCCGCGAAGGCCCTCGTTCAGTTCCGCCAGCTTCTGCGCCTGCTGCTGCTCGAGCCTCGTCTGCGCCCGGGCCTGCTTCGCCTGGGTCTGCGCCTTGCCCGCGGCGAGGAAGGCTGCAGCGCGGGCGGCCTCGGCGCGACGCACCAGGGTCTGAGCATTGACCAGCCGGGCCCGAGTGCGCCCGAGTTCGGCCACGATGCGCCGGTAGTCACGCCGAGCGCGGTCGAGGTCCAGCTGCACAGACTGCCGCTCCGTCAGGGCGGTGGCAAGCCGTGAGCGCTCGTCGGCGATCTCCTTGCGTAGCTGCTCTGTCTGCTTCCGCAGGCCGGGCAGCTGCTTTAGGGCGGCGCGCCCCTGCAACAGCACCTCGCGGACGGGCGGAACCATCAGGAAGAGGACCACCGTGGTGATGCACGAGATAACGACGCCCGTGACGCTGGTGATCAGGATAGCGGTGTGCTTCGGGCGCAGGCCGAACACACTGACGCGCCGCTTGCCCAGCCGGCGACCGATGAGGTCTCCGGCATAGGCGATGACGCCGCCCACGAGCACCGTGATCGTCAGTGCAGCCGCGATCCACATACCGCTCTGTTCAGACCTTCCTTGCGGCGACCGGAGGCCGCCCCGGAGTGGTTACTGGCGCGTGCGGGCCATCAGGACCGCCGCCGCTATGGCCCCCACGATGTTGGCCGTACAAGCTGCCAGCATGGGCGAGAAGGCGCCCCCCTTGGCCAGTTGGAACATCCAGTTGTGCGTAACCCAATAGAGGAAGATGATCACGATGGCGAGCCCGAAGCCCAGCGTCTTGTTGCCCCGGTGCGGCCTGACGCCCAGAGGCGCGCCTACCAGGCCGAAGATGCAACTGGCCAGCGGCAGCCAGATCTTCTCCCACATGTTGAACTCATCGACGCCGGTGTCGAAGTTGCCGTCCTGATGATCACGCTGGATCTTCTCGCGCATCCGCGCGAACGTCATGGACCACTTGTCCGTGGCTCCCGTCTCGATGATGCGCTTGAAGTCACGTCCGCCGAAGCCCACGTTCTGCGGCAAGGAGCGCGACTCGGCGAGCTCGAAGTTCACGTCGATTATCTTGCCGTTGGCATCAGGGCGCAGGTAGCGAACGTAGCCGTCCATGAACACGGCGTCGGTCATGGGCCCGCCGGCCAAGCGCGCCTGCACCCTCTCGGCGTAGACGAGCACCTCGGGCCGCCCCACACGCTCGCGCTCCTCGCTCATCTTCAGGATCGTGACGTTGAGAAGCGAGCGGCTCTTGGCGTCGTACCCGCCGGCGATGTTGATCCACTCGTCAACGCCCTTGCCCTCGCGACGCGGCACGGCGTAGCTGATGGGCTGGTTGGTCGAGCCCAGGCTCTCCATCACCTCGCGCTGCAATCCCAAGAACTGCGTCTGCGCCCAGGGCACCAGCGTGTCATTCCAGGTGAAGGTGATCACGGCGATCACGATGCCGAGGACGCCGACCGGCTTGGCCACGCGCCAGAAGCTGACGCCGCCGGCGTGTAGCGCAATGTTCTCGCTGTCGCCGGAGAGCCGCCCGAAGGCGAGCAGAGTGCCGAGCAGTAGGGCCATGGGCAGGCACTGCGTGGCCAGCGCGGGCAGGCTGTAGACGGCCGAGCGGACCACCAGCGACATGGAGGCGCCCTTCACCATCCAGTCGGTCATGCGGACCAGCCAGGTCGTGGTGTAGACGAGCATCAGGAACATGAAGAAGCTGTTGGCGACGGGGCCGAGCATCTCCTTCAGGATGAGCCGATCGACGATCTTCACGGGCGCGCCTCAGCCATCGTAACCCTCGCCAAAGTAGAACTGGCGGGCGACCGGGTCGTTCGGAAGCTCGTCAGACAGGCCCGCCGCCTTGATCTCGCCGTCTGCGACGATGTAGGCCCGCTCGGTGATGCGTAGCGTGGCCTGCACGTTGTGGTCGGTGATGAGGATGCCGATCCCCTTCTCCTTCAACTGCACCACGATCTGCTGGATATCTTGTATGGCGATGGGGTCGACGCCGGTAAAAGGCTCATCCAACAGGATGAAGGCTGGGCTGGTGGCCAGTGCGCGGGCGATCTCCACCCTGCGACGCTCGCCGCCCGAGAGCGTCTTGCCTACGGCGTTACGGAGCCGCTCCACGCCAAGTTCAGAGAGCAACGCGTCGATTCGGTCCTCGCGCTCGGCCTTGCGCATGGGCGAGTGCTCCAGCACCAATCGCAGGTTCTCCGCCACCGTGAGCTCGCGGAACACCGACGGCTCCTGAGCCAGGTAGCCTACGCCCATGCGTGCGCGCTTGTACATAGGCGCGCCGCTGATGTCCTTGCCGTCCAGTAACACGCGGCCGCTGTTGGGTCGCACGAGCCCGACGATCATATAGAACGTTGTGGTCTTGCCGGCTCCGTTGGGGCCCAGCAGACCCACGATCTCGCCCTGCTGCATCTCGAGGGAGATGCCGTTGACGACGCGGCGACCCCGATAGCTCTTGACGAGTTCTTCAGCGCATATTTCCAAGGTGGCCTCTCAGCAGGCAGCCCTACGGCTTCTTGTCCTGCTCCTTGAACCGAATCTTGATGCTGCCGTCCATGGACGGGTTGTCGATGTAGACCTTGTAGGGCCGCGACCGCATGTCGATGCGCACGCTGTCGCCTGAGAAAGTCGAGCCCTCTGCCGGAGTGTCCGGCGTCACGACCGTGGCCTCGACATGCCCGGTCAGGGTCAGCGAACGCTTGCCCGCGTCGTACTCGGCCTTCTCGGCGGAGCCTGTGACCTTCTCGGCGCCCTTGCCCCCGGCGGAGGGCTGCTCGGCCTCGAATGTGAGCGGGCCTGTAAGGCTCAGGCGCTCTTCGACCTTGTAGTAGATGCCCTTCGTGCCCGTCGCCTTGACGGTCTGCCGGCCCTGGACGCCCTCGGCGGCACGGCTGGACCAGAAGCGGACGGCTCCCACGGCCTCAACACGCTCTACCTCGTTCCGAGCCTTCGGCACCAGGAATGCAGTGATAGACTGAGCCTGCAGGCGAGCCTGGGCGCCGGACTTGGGGTCGGTGGCGTCCACGGTGGTGTCGGGGCCCTTGGCCATGGCCGAGACGCCGAGCTCCAGTTCCGCCTTGGCGTAGTTGGACAGCATGATGTCGCCGAACCGAATGGCCTGGCGCTTCTCTTGGGCCAGCCCGGCGGCGGCCAGCAGGGCCAACCCCGCCGCAACCGCGGCCCAACGCAGCCCATGGGCCTGTCTCATTGCCATACACCTTCGCCTTTCCGCCTCATACCGGCTTCCGCGACGCCGCTACGGGATCGTCACCCGGCGCATCTCGGCGTTCATGGTAATCCTGTCGAACGGGCCGCCGGCGGCTGTCACCACCGTGCCGCCCGGCTCTACGTACGCAAAGCGCACGTCGCCCCGCAGCAGTATGGTACCGGAGAGCGTGTTCCATACGACGTTCCTAGCGGTTACGGTGAGTCCGGCCGGCTCGATGCTCGTGAGCGTGACACCGCCGCGGGCCAACACCTCGTGCCGGTCCTGGTTGGCATCCACCTCCGGCGCCTGGAACCTCGCCGCAGGCTTGCCCTGGTTGAAGAACCGCCCACGCGTCTTCATCAAACGCCCCGACTGCGTCTGCGCGTTCAGGTCGCCGGTCTCGGCCTGCACCTCGAGTATTGGCTGCAGGCGACCGCCCTTGCCCTGCTCCTGCCACCGGACCTCAATCCCCGACGACGTGACGAACTGCGGCAGCGTCGGCGGGCCCTTCTTCCCGCTACCCTGCCCGTCGGCCGGAGGCTTGCGCCCGCCGCAGCCGCCTGCCAGGGCGAGGAGGGCCACCGCCGGCACGACCCACGCAAGGCCAAATCGCTTCAAAGCGCGCCGCCCGAGACCGTCGGCTCCCTCAAGGCGCGCAGCCGGAGTTGCCCGCATGCCGCGTCAACCGTGCTGCCGCGCTCCTGCCGCTGTGTAACATGGCGCCCCGCGGCCTCCAGGACAGCCCGGAACCGCTGAACCGACTGCCCCGAGGGGCGGTGGAAGGCCGGCGCGCCGGGAACCGGGTTGTACGGAATCAGATTCACAGAGCCGGGCGTTCCGCGCAGCGCGTCCGCCAGCCGCTGCGCCTGGTCCGGGTCGTCGTTCACGCCGGCGATCAGCAGGTACTCGTAGGTCACATCGCGGCCTGTGCGAGCGCGGTACTGGCGGCAGGCGTCCAACACCTCCGACATGGGCCACTTCCGAGCAGCCGGGATAAGGCCCGCGCGCACCCCGTCGTCCGGAGCGTGCAGCGAAACGGCCAGGTTGATGGGCAGGCCGGCGTCGGCCAACTGAAGGATGCCAGGGACCACGCCCACTGTGGAGACCGTGATCGACCGCGCCGAGAGGCCCACTTCGCCCACCAAGATTCGAGCCGCGCCCAGCACTTCGTCCAGGTTATGCATCGGCTCCCCCATGCCCATGAAGACGACGTGCGAGATCCGCCGTTCCGGTGCACGGGCCTGGAGGAGCAGGAACTGCTGCAGGATCTCGCCGCGGGTCAGGTTGCGCCGGAAGCCCGAGAGGCCCGTCGCGCAGAAGGCGCACCGCATGGCGCAGCCCTCCTGGCACGAGAGGCAGACCGAGACGCGGTCCTCATACGGTAGCCGGACGCACTCCACGACGGCGTCTTCGCCGAACCGCACCGCGAGCTTTTCTGTACCGTCCGTGGCGAGGCTGGCCGAGATGCAGCGCCCGGTGCCGATGGTGAACCGGGCCACAAGGGCGGAGCGGAGTGCGGCAGGCAGGTCGGACATCTCATCGAACGTGGCGGCGTGGGCGTGGTAAAGCCATCGGCCTATCTGCTTGCCGCGATAGGCCGGCTGCCCCAGCTCCTTGGCCAGGGAGGCAAGTTCGTCGGAGCTGAGGCCGACCAAGGGTTTCATCGCGATAGGGCGCCCGACGTCTGGTCCGGGCGCCCAGATCTCCGCGCCCTAGGCGCCCGCGTTGACGATGGCCGCGAAGTCGGCGGCCTTCAGCGCGGCGCCGCCAACCAGTGCGCCGTCGATATTGGGCTTGCCGAGCAGTTCGACCGCATTGTCGGGCTTCACGGAGCCGCCGTACTGCACACGGACTGCCTCTGCCGCTGCGGCGCCGTAGAGCTCGGCCACGGTGGCGCGGGCGACGCCGCAGATGCGGTCGGCTTCATCGGAACCGCAGACCTCGCCGGTGCCGATGGCCCACACGGGCTCATAGGCCAGCACCAGGCCGGGTACGGCTTCGGCATCGATGCCCACGAGGGCGCCTCGGACCTGGGACGCCACAACGGCATCGGCCTCGCCCTGGCGCCGCTCCGAGAGCGTCTCGCCAACGCAAACAATGGGCTTGAGGCCGGCCGCCAGCGCGGCCTTGAGCTTGCGGTTCACCGTGGCATCGCTATCACCGAAGTGAGCCAATACCGCCTCATCGAAGTCCGGCTCCGGCACGCCGAACCGGCCGCGGCACTCGGAGTGGCCGATGACGACGTAGGTCACACCCAGGTCGAGGAGCATGGAGGACGAGATCCGGCTGGTGTAGGCGCCCTTGTCCTTCCAGAAGACATCCTGCGCGCCCAGCAGGATGCCGGTGCCCTGCAGGGCGTCAGACGCCGCCGCCAGCGCTGTATAGGTGGGGCAGACCACCACGTCCACGGCGGCCGCGCCGGCTACCAGAGGCGCCAGGTCGGCGATGAGGGCGCGGGCCTGGGCCGTGGTGTTGTGCATCTTCCAGTTGCCGGCGATGATCAGTTTTCGGCTCACAGATGAGTTCTCCTTAGCTTGTTGCTTGGTTCAGGCTCTATGCGAGCCGCCATCGATCCGACATACGGAGGAGGATATCGCGGACCTGCGCCATCTCCTGGGCGGGCACATTCCGCACAATGGCGGGCGTCTCGTCGGCGGCATACTCGTGCAGCGCTGCCACATAGGCCGCGTAGTCCAGGCGCCCCAGTCCGGGCGGCGGCATGGCGTGCTCGCCGTCCGGCGGCATCACGATATCCTTGAGATGCACCACGCCGGCGCCGGCGCCCAGGGCGCGGCACGCCGACGCAGCGACCGTATCGCGCTCTTCATAGCGCTCAGGGCTCAACAGGTTCACGGCGTCCAGAACGTAGCGCACATGGCGGGCGACATCCGGATGCAGACCGTCATGGAACTGCAGGATGCGCTCCACCGAATAGAGCACATGGCAATACCAGGGCTCCAGGACCAGCAGGTAGTTCCTGGCCTTCGTCTCCTTTACGACGCTCGTGATGAAGCTCGAGAGATCCGCAAGCGCCTCATCCGTCTCGTTCCACGGCTCGGCGTCGTAGAACGCGTCGCCGCGGCTGCCGCTGAGCAGCACGACGCGGCGGGCCCCCAGGATGTCGAGCCCGTGCAGCGCGGTCTCAAGGTCGCCCCGGGTCGCCCCCAGGTATGAAGGACGGTTCGGCGCCAGCGGGTTCACGTAGCAGCCGATGCTGACGGGCCGGATGCCGTACTCGAGCAAGGCATCCGCGATCTCCACCAGATCGGCGCGCGACAGGCCCTCTTGCTGGAGGTTCAGTTGGCACAGGGAGAACCCTGCTTCCCGGGCCTGAGCCAACCGCTTGGAGATGTCCTCCGCACGGCGACCGGCCAGCATCACTCCTAGCTTCACGTCGGCCGTCCCTTCCGGGCGAACCCGAATGCGTTACTTGTCGAGTAGCGCCACCACGCCGGGCAGCTCCTTGCCTTCGAGCAATTCCAACGAGGCGCCGCCGCCGGTAGAGATGTGCGTCATCTTGTTGGCAAAGCCCAGTTGCTGCACGGCGGCCGCGGAATCGCCTCCGCCCACGATGGTCACCGCGCTCGACTCCGCCATCGCCTCAGCTACAGCGCGGGTGCCCGCGGCGAAGCGCTCATACTCAGCCACGCCCATGGGGCCGTTCCAGACTACGGTACCTGCGCCGCGGATGGCATCGGAGAAACTGGCGCGGGTCTCCACGCCGATATCGGCGCCTTCCCAGCCCACCGGGATCTCGCTGACCGGCACCATCCTGGCGTTCAGCGTGGCGGGGTCGACCTCGAACGGGTTGCCGTCCACCACGACCACGTCGGTGGGCAGGAGTAGCTTGTCCCCGACCTCGGCTCGGAGCTTGCGGCAGTACTCCAGCGAGGACTCGTCCAGAAGCGAGTTGCCGATCTCATGGCCGACCGCCTTGGCGAAGGTGTAGGACATGCCACCGCCGACGATGAGTTTGTCGACCTTGCACAGAAGCTGCTGGATCACGGGGATCTTGGACTTTACCTTGGCGCCTCCCAGGACCGCGACGAAGGGACGCTTGGGGTCCTCAAGCGCGCCACTGAGGTACTCGATCTCCTTGCGCATCAGGAAGCCCGCGTAGGCCGGCAGGTAGCGGGTAACGCCCTCGGTGGAGGCGTGCGCCCTGTGGGCGGTGCCGAAGGCGTCGTTGACGTAGACCTCGGCCAGCCCCGCCAGCGCCTTGGCGAAGGTCGGATCGTTGGCCTCCTCCTCGGGATGGAAGCGAAGGTTCTCGAGCAGGGCCACGGAGCCGTCGGTGAGGCCTGCAACCACGGCCTCGGCGGGCTCCCCGACGCAGTCCATCGCGAAGGCGACCGGGACGCCCAGCAGGCCCGAGAGGAGCTTGGCCACAGGGGCAAGGCTCAGCTTGGCCGACGGGCCGCCCTTGGGCTTGCCCAGGTGCGAGACGAGGACCACGCGCCCGCCCTCGGCCATGAGCCGCTGGATGGTGGGCAGGGCCTCGCGGACGCGCCGATCATCGGTGATGATGTTGGGATCGGCGGGGTCCTGTGGCACGTTGAAGTCGACACGGACGAGTACGCGCTTGCCGCGAACATCCACGTCCTCGATGGTCTTCTTGTTAAGTTTCACGCTCGCTTACCTGTTCCTTACACTTTCCGCCGCAAACGACGGATATCCGGCCGATAACGCAGCACGGGGGGCACGCCGCAACGTGCCCCCCGTGCTCCTGCTTGAAGCCCTGGCCAACTATTGGCCGCCGGGCGCTACCCGGAGGGCAAACCCGAAACGGAGCCTACAGGCCCTTCTCAACCATGAAGACGATCAGGTCGGCGACGCGGGACGAGTAGCCCCACTCGTTGTCGTACCAGGCCATGATCTTCACCATGTTCTCGCCCATGACCATCGTCTCGGAGGCGTCGACGATCGACGAGGCCGGGTTGCCGACGAAGTCGGTAGAGACCAGCGGGGCATCCTCGACCACCAGATAGCCCTTCATGGAGCCGGCGGCAGAAGCGCGCAACGCGGCGTTCACGGTCTCCTTGGTCACCGGCTTCTCGGTGGTCAGCACGAGGTCAACCAGGGAGACGGTGGGCGTCGGGACGCGGAGGGCCATGCCGTTGAGCTTGCCGTTCAGGGCGGGCACCACGACGCCGATGGCCTTGGCGGCCCCGGTGGATGTCGGGATGATGCTCTCGGCGGCAGCGCGGGCGCGGCGGAGGTCGCTGTGGGCCTGGTCGGCGACCTTCTGGTCGTTCGTGTAGGCATGAACGGTGGTCATCATGCCGCAGACGATGCCGAAGGTATCGTTGATGGTCTTGGCGACGGGCGCCAGGCAGTTGGTGGTGCAGGAGGCGTTGGAGATGATCCTCGCCGCGGGGGTGTAGACCTCATCGTTGACGCCGAGGACGATGGTGGCATCCTCGCCCTTCGCGGGAGCGGAGATGATGACCTTCTTGACAGTCGAAGCGTTCAGGTGGGCCTTGGCCTTGTCGGCGGCGGTGAAGAGCCCGGTGCTCTCGAGAACGATCTCGACGCCCTGGTTCTGCCACGCGATGGCGCCCGGGTCACGCTCTTTGTAGACGACGATGCGCTTGCCGTCGATGATGATATCGTTGCCGTCAACCTCAACGGTGCCCTTGTAGATGCCGTAGTTGGTGTCGTACTTGAAGAGGTGCGCGTTGGTCTTGGCGTCGGTCAGATCGTTGAGCGCCACGACCTCGATGTCGTTCGGGTACCCCTCGAGGATCGCCCGGAGGCTGAGCCGACCGATGCGCCCGAACCCGTTGATGCCTACCTTCACTGCCATGTGGGAGTGCTCCTTCCTATTACAGACAAGCTCGAAAGCTTGTAACCGTTCAAGTTCCCTGATCCCGCCTGCGCCGAAACCAGCAAAAAGTCTACCTGCGCCCCGCCGGGCAAGTCAATGCGAACGGGCCTGCAGGGAGCAAAAATCGTTAGCCGCTTAGCAGTCCACTCCAGGCAAGCGCCCGTGACATGGAAAAGGCGGGCTCCGGCAGATGCCGTGCCCGCCTTCCGAATTGGTGCCGAGGACGGGACTTGAACCCGTATGCCTGTAAGGGCACACGCCCCTCAAACGTGCGCGTCTGCCAATTCCGCCACCTCGGCATATAGCGCCACGGAGAATCGAACTCCGGTCTACGGGCTGAAAACCCGCCGTCCTGACCTCTGGACGATGGCGCCAAGCGTCGGAGAGTATAACCCCTCCCGGCCACGTAAGTCAACGGCCACAGCCGCTTGAGCGACCCTAACGGGCGATTCTGCGCGCGCCCTTGAAGTTCGACTTGTAGTACGACGAGCTAAGGCTATCCACCCGCACGCCCTTGCCCGGCCGCGCCGCGTGAACGAACCGATCGCCGCCCATGTAGATGCCCACATGGTTGATGCCACGCCGACCGCGCCCAAAAAAGACAAGGTCGCCGGGCTTCATCGTGCCCTTGGTGACGCGCTGCCCCTTGGAGAACTGAGCGGCCGAGGAGTGCGGGAGGGCAACGCCCTTGCCCGCGTAGACATGGCTGGTGAAGCCTGAGCAGTCGAACCCGCGCCGCCCGGCGCCGCCGTAGCGGTATGGCGCACCACGGTAGGCCAGCGCTGTTCGTACGACGTCGCGTGTGCGTCGCACCGCCGGGGCCCTGCCGGAGACGGCATAGCTTCGAACGCGAGCCTTCGCCACGTGGGTCCGGCTTGGGGAGCGCTTCGAGCGGGTCGAAGTGGCCGACGCCACGCGGCGCGTCTCACCGGATTTGGCCGCGGCCCTGGCGCGGGCGGCAGCCAGTTGGGAGCCGCTCGGGGCCGACAGCAGGTCGCCGCGGATCCAGCCCTTGATCTCCGGCCCGGCCGAGACCTGACACCAGACGCCCTGCTTGGCCGTTACGCGGACGACCGAACCGCTATCGAGCAACGTGGTGCGCCGATACTGCGAGCCCGGGCCGAGGCGAACCATGATGCGGTCGCTGTTGACAACGGAGAGCCTATCGAGTGTCGGGCGAATCCACACGGTTGCAGGGGGATCAGGGATCGTCAGGCGCACCCCATCCTTGATGTTCGAACCCGCGGGGAGGTTGTTCGCCTTGGCGATATCAATGGGCCAAACGCCGTACTTCCTGGCGAGCCCGTGGAGCGTGTCGCCCCTCTTCGTTGTGATCGTCTTGGAGGCCATGGCGGGCATGGCCGCTCCGTAAGTAGCCGCGACGCACAGGAGCGCCCAGCGAAGTTTGGATGGAACCATCTACCCTACCTTCAGTGGCGTTGTGTCGGCACACTCGCGAAAGATCGTACCGGAATGGCGCAGCAGTGACCATCGGCCCCTGCCTTGTCGGCGCAGTATAGCGTCTGGAGGTATGGCGAGTCAACCGGCGAACCCCAGGGGCGCCTGCCATGATCCACTGCTGTACAATAGACGCACCGCGACCTATCGCGGCAACACACGGGGCTTGGGTCGCATGGATTTCGATCAGGCGGTGGCGTACCTCAACAACCTGCAGCCGCTTGGCATTCGCCTTGGGCTGGACCGATTCCGTGCGTTGCTCGACGCGCTGGACCACCCTGAACGCTCGTGCCCGGCCGCGCATGTGGCGGGCACCAAGGGCAAGGGATCGGTGACCGCCATGATAGCCTCGATACTGAAACAGCACGGCGTCAGGGCCGGGGCGTACCTTTCGCCCTACGTGTATGACATCCGGGAACGGGTCCAGATCGACGACGAGCTGGCGCCGAAGCCCCTCTTCGCGCAGTGCCTCGACCGCGTGGCCGCTGCCGCGGAGGCGATGGCCGATGGACCGGACGGGCCTTGCACCGAGTTCGAGGTGAAGACGGCTCTGGCCTTCGAGGCCTTTCGCACGTCGCGGGTCGAGGCCTCGGTCGTGGAGGTGGGCCTGGGCGGACGCCTGGACGCCACCAACGTGCTTGAGCCCCGCGTCTGCGTCATCACCACCATCGACTACGACCACTGCGACGTGCTGGGCGACACCATCGCGCTGATCGCCGGGGAGAAGGCGGGCATCATCAAGCCGGGCACGCCCGTTGTGACATCGCCGGGACGGCCCACCGCGCTCAGCGTCATCCGCCGCCGCGCCCGGGAGTTGGCCGCCCCCGTGGTCACCGTGGCGCCGGGGACGGGCGGCGAGGCGCCCTCGGTGAGGCGGGCATGGTTCGGGGGAGCGTCGCCGAGGGTCTGGATCGCGACGCCGCGACGCCGCTACACAGACCTGGAGCTTGGCCTGCGAGGCGACCACCAGGCGCGCAACGCGGCCTGCGCGGCGACGGCCGCGGAGATCCTGCTGGAGGGTCTGGGCCGGGAGGTGGCGTCCGACGCCCTGGCGGAGGGGCTCAGGACCACGCGGCTACCCGGCCGCATGGAGATCCACGGGTGCGATCCCACGCTGGTGCTTGACGGCGCGCACAACCGCGTCTCGGCGGAAGCGCTTGCGCGGTCGGTGAGGGCGTTGCCCTTCAAGCGCCTGGTGCTGGTCGTGGGAGTGTCGCTCGGGCACGATCCGGCTGCCTTCCTGGCGCCGCTCGCAGGCATGGCCTCGCGCATCATCGCCACTCAGGCAGGCTGGCGGCGCGCGCTGCCGGCCGACGAGGTGGCCGCGGCAGCGCGGCGCATCTGCGCCGACGTACGCACAGTGACACCCGTGGAGCAATCCGTGCGCCAGGCGCTGGGCGATGCGGGAGCCGGCGACCTGGTGCTGGTCACCGGCTCGTTCTACGTCGTCGGCGAGGCCGACCCGAAGAGGCTGGGCTACTCCGACTGAGCTGCGGCTTGCGGAGTGGAAGCGCGCCACGCCCGCAGGCGCTCCACCTCCAGCGCCACCAGCGTCGCAGGAACCTCGGAGTTGGTGGCGATGCGATCGATCACCCGGGCGATGTGGCGCTCGGTGGCCTCATCGGGCGTTTCAGGCGAGTACTGGTCAATGGCATCGAGGAGTACATAGAGCATATCGCTGAGGTAGCGCGCCTTGGTCTGCGGCAACGCCCGAAGTGTGGCGGCCGACCAGGCGCGGGCCACCTGCTCGTAGACGCCGTCCCAGCCCTGGGCGTCGGCGGCGGCCTGGTCCTTGCGGCTGTAGGTGGCGGCTCGCATGGCCGCGACGCGCGCATCGCGATCCTGCGTCATGGCCCAGTCGGCGGCCGTGTCGCCCTCGATGAGCCGGAAGCCAATTTGCCGACCATTCACCTCCGCCAAGGCGCGAAGGATGGCCGTCTTGTGGAGCGACGTGTTGATCGCGCCCGCCTCATTGGCGTATCTTGCATTGAGGCCCACAATCAGGGTGTCGTCGAGCACCGCCAGCGCCACGGTCTTCTCCAGCGCCTGCCAGAACGAGCGGCTGGTGGTCTTGTCCTTCACGAGGTTTACAGCCCGCGGCCAGAGCGCGACGGGATCGGACGTTGTGGTTGCCATTCTGAGGGCCCCTCCGGGAGGTGACGGTGTTCGGGGAGCATTCTACCTTGGGTCTACGAGGCGGTCAAAGGCATTGGAGGCGGGTTGCCGCGCTTGCGGCGCTGCTGGCGGCAAACATGAGCCGGGCGGACGTGCGGATCGAAGGCGAGCGCCTGCACGTCACCACCAATCGCATGGAGGCCACCTTCTTCGGACCCGACTTGGCTGAGCTGCGCAACATCGCTTCAGACGAACGGCCCATGTACGGCGCGCGGCCCCGGACGCCCCTGACGCGGCTGCAGGCGGGCGATGGCTCGTGGCCGGCGCTGCGCAGCACCGAGTGGCGCACGGGGAAGAACCCCAACGCGGCCATGCTAACGCTGAAGGACCTGGCCCGCACGGCCGTCCTCAGCGTCTCCGTGGACAGCGACACGGACGAGGTCATCGTGGAGATGTGGGCCGACGCCCGCGAGGAGGGGTTGCGCGGGCTGCAGTTCGGCATCCGCAACCTCGATGCCACTGTGGGCCGCCTGCTGCTGCCGGCCACGGGAGATCAGGTGATCAAGCCAAAGGCGCTGCGGCAGGCCCGCACGCTCCCATACCCGAGTGAGTGGCAGGCGCCCTTCTTCGTCTGGCAGGGCGC
The DNA here is from genome assembly GCA_903951425.1 of uncultured Chthonomonas sp. GTDB lineage: Bacteria > Armatimonadota > Chthonomonadetes > Chthonomonadales > CAJBBX01 > CAJBBX01. Next base: position 10,107 of record CAJBBX010000004.1, on the reverse strand, counting down.
CAAAGGGGGTATCGTCGCCTACTCGCCGGACGGCGGGGAGAGGCGGACGCTCACCGTGACGCCGCAAGGCTCCAAGGCCGAACTGCAGCTGACCACCGAGGCGCCCGCGCCGTGGCTAACTTGCGACCATATGCCAGCCGTCACATGGCGTATCGACTGCTACAAGGGAGACTGGCGCGGCCCGGCCCAGCAGTATCGGGACCTTATGTATGAGCGGCACCCGCCCGTGCCCACGCGAGGCGGCCGTGGTTGGGTGACGCAGATCGACCGCGTCGTTGAGGTCGCCGGAGCGAAGGCCGCGAACTGGCAGCCTCCAGCGGACACCGACGTCGCAGATTCCACGCTGGTGCGCTTCGTGGGCGCACTACCCCGCTCCGGCGCCCCGGACGCCGCACTGACCGCCGCCGCGCGTCGAGCCAAGCAGGCGGGCTGCCGCGTGATGCTGGACCTGGACGTGACCGCTCCCGGCGATGCCGAACGGTGGAGGCGGCAACTGGTGCTGCGGCCAGACGCAGACGCGGCGCTGGAGCCGCCTGCCGTGAGCCTGGCATCGCCCGAGTGGCGGGCGCACCTGAGCGCGGCGGCGGAGGGCGCTACGGCCGATGCGCCGTTTGATGCCCTGATGCTGGTCGGCTTGGACGCCATGCCCAACGACGGCAGGCCCGAGCGCGGCGGCAACAAAGCCTTCCGGGCAGCGGGGGCCCTGTGCAGGGCCCTCCTCACCCGGTTCCCCGGCGCCATCCTGGCCGCCGATACCGTCTGCGATGCGCTGTCGCCCTTCGTCTGGTGGGCGCGCAACTTCCCGAAGCCTTCGGTCGAACCCGGGATCTCACGGTTCCTGTTCGGTGCGCATCTGATCCAGTCAGCAACTCCCTAGTCTGGGGCCGGCCTCGACCCCTGCAACTCCGTCAGGGCTCGTGACAGCTCCTCCAGTGCGGCGTCGTAGCCCTTCTTGCTCTCCTGAGCCCGGCGTAGCGCCGCTTGGGCACGTGTGAGCGCGTCGGCCACAGGCGTAGCCGCGGACGTGGAGCGCGCCGCCCCATCCCGCGCCGGCTCCGAGCCGGCCTCGGCCACCGCCTCAGTGCGGCCCTGGACGAGCGCCTGGAGCGCCTCGTCGAGCGTCGGCCGCATGACGACACGGTCACCGCAGGCGAGGATCACCTGGCTGATCTCGGGGATCTGCGCCGAAGTGCTGGCGCTGGCCTGGACGTAGAGCGGGATCGCGTAGACCAGAGCCTTACCCATAGGGATCACCAGCAGGTTGCCCCAGATGACGCGCGAGCCCCGCTGATCCAGTAGCGAGACGGTACGGCTGATCTCGGGCTGCGAGTTAACCTGAGCCATGATTTGCTGCGGCCCGTTCACGTTGCTCCCCTTGGGGAACCGATAGCAGACCAGCTCGCCGTAGTGCTCCGGGTCGCACCGCGCACACATCCAGGCGGCCAGGTTCTGCACCGCCTTGGGTGTGAAAGGCGTCATCAGGAGGAACTCGGTGCCCTTCTCGCCCGCTTGCCGCATGTTAACGTAGTAGGGCGCCATGCGTCCTGCGGCCGAGCTTCCCTCTTCACCGGCGTCGGTGGGATCCGACGGCACATCCCACTGATCCTCTTTACCGTAGTAAATCTTCGGACTTGTGATATGGTAAATCGTATAGATATCACGCTGCACCCGGAACAGGTCCTCCGGGTAGCGGATGTGCGACTGTAGCGACTGCGGCATCTGGCTGAGGGGCTTCATGAGGCCCGGGAAGATGCGCGACCAGGCCCGCAGTACGGGGTCGGCCGTGTCGGAGACATAGAACCGTAGCGTGCCGTCGTAGGCGTCGATGGTGGCCTTCACGGAATTGCGGATGTAGTTGAACTGCTGGCTCACGCCGTCGTATCCGGTGCCCACCGAGTAGGGCCGCGCGTAGGGGTACCGGTCCGAGACCGTGTAGGCGTCCATCATCCAGGTGAGACGGCCGTCGGCCACCACAAGGTAGGGATCGTTGTCCCAGTTCAGGAACGGCGCCACAGTCTGGGCCCGCTCGCGGATATTGCGGCGAATGAGGACCCGGCTCTCCGACGTGAGGTCCGGCGCGAGCATCAGGTTGAAGTCGCCGAGCCGCATGGACCAGGCCGTCCGTCCCATGAAACCGCCGACCCGTACGCCGCCCTTCCCGGCGTAGCGCGTCTCTTCGTTGCGCTCGGGACCGGGATAGTGGAGCTCATTCTGCTTGGTGTTGACGAAAATGTACTCGTTCTGCAACTCGCCGTAGTAGATGCCGGGCTGGTCGACCTTGAGCTCCGGCCGCGTCGATCGAACAGGAATCTGACCCAGGAAGTACTCGGGCAAGCCGTCCGCATCTACGCGGTTGACGGGGCTCATGACGACGCCGTAGCCGTGGGTGTACTGGAGCCGCTGGTTCACCCACGTCTGCGCCTGCTGCGGCAGGCCGGGCACGAACATCTCTCGCGGGGCGAGCATCACCTGCCGCTCCTCGCCGTTGATGACGTACCGGTCCACGTCGATGTTGTATGGCCCCGTGCTGGAGGGGACGCCGGGCGGGAGCCCGAAGCGATAGTAGGTCTTCAGGGCCTGCTTGGCCTGGTAGACACGGCCGAGTTGCGGCCAGTCCCACAAGCGGATATTCGAAGTCGTCAGGTGCTCCTTGGCCAGGTCGGACGTCACGAGCGGAGCAGGCGTATCCAGCGGCACCGTTCGCACGGCGGTCAGCCCGTAGGCCTGGCGCGTGGCCTCGATATCGCGCTTGATGTAGGGCTCCTCGGCGTTGTACTGGTTCGGAACCACACGGAAACGCTGCACGAAGCCGGGGTAGACGCCCAGCGCCAGGGCGGAGCCGACGCCCCAGAGCGCGAGGCCCGCGATGGGCGGCAGGAAGGGCCGCCAGAGGCGCGTGTTAAGCCAGCAGAGCGCGGCTACCATCAGCATAAGGCTGGCCTGGATCACCATGCCGGGCATCCGCGCGTGGATGTCTGTGTAGCCCGCGCCAACAAACTGGCCATTGTCGCTGAGGAGGAGGTCGTACCGCCCCAGCAGGCTGCCCCACGCAGCCACCACGGCTACGACCCCCAGGAGGCCCAGCACATGCGCCCGCACGTGGGGCGCAATCGTGGGCGTAGCGCCCGCCGCGAAGTCAACGGCGCGCTCGCCGTAGTGGATCGCCGCCGCGCCGATGGCCGCCGCCGCCAGCGTAAAGAGCAGCGTCCCCTGGAGGTAGTTCAGGAATGGAAGCCGGAAGACATAGAAGCCGATATCATTGCCCAGCTGCGGGTCCACTCGGCCGAATGAGGCCGGATGGGTGAAGAGCATGTATTCGGACCAGTGCGTCGAGGCGTTGCCGCCCACCATGAGCGAAAGGAGCAGGACGATGCCGAGGCTTCCCCACCGGCCCACCGAGCGCACCATATGGGCAAAGCGTTCACGCTCCTCATCATACAGGCGCGGCTTGGCTACGGAAGCGTTCATGGCGAAGGCGGCCCAAACGTTGGTGTAGACCAGCAGGAAGAAGAGGGTGCTCACGCCGAAGAAGAGCGTTAGCTTGGCGCCCAGTATCCCGCCGAAGACGCTCTGGTAGCCGACTTCGCCGAACCACTGGAAGTCCGTGATGATGCGAACGACCTGGTAGCCAAACAGCAGGCCGAAGGCCATGACTGCCACGAACCCGATGCGCAGTGCCCTGAGCCACCGTGGTGCGCCCTTCGTACGGACCTCTTCTTGCATGTGCCACTCCCTTCAGCCCGCAACGGGGCCGCACCTTCATAGTACACCCGAGATGCAGCGTGGGCCTGCGTCAGCCGTCGACGAACGCGAAGGCGCCGTATCCCACCACCTCGGACCGGCCTCCCGCCGTGTCTCCCGAACTGCGCAGGTCCAGCGCCATGGCGGAGCAACCGCGCCGCCCGGCAACGCGGCATAGGGCGCGGAGCGCCGGAGCGCCGCAGGCGTACTCATCCTCGATCCTGTCAGGCTCAAGGCCCAGCACGGCTTCGGCCGTCTGCGTGTCAATCCGCAGCGCGGCGGCGTAGGGCTCGTAGTGGCTCAGGTCGGTGCTGATCACCGGGAGGACGCCGGGCGCATCCCATACGGCCGCCAGCACCGCGGCAACCACATCGTCGCTCCCGCGGCCGCAGAGGAGCGGAACGATGGCGCAACCCGGCAGCGCGCGCTGGATGAACGGCAACTCGACCTCCAGGCAGTGCTCGCGGGCATGGGCCGCATCGACTACCGCAACGCCTGGCGTCGCCAAGAAGGCCGCAGTAGTCGCGGCATCGGTCGGCACATCGCCGAGCGGGGTACGAAAGGCCGACGCCGAGGAGGCCGCCACCCCGGCCACCGCCACGCGATGGGCAGGGCCGACCAGCACGATGGTTCGGACCTGATCTGCCTGCGCCGCCAGGCAGCGAGCCGCTGAGCCGGCGATCGGGCCCGAGAACGGGTAGCCCGCGTGGGGCATGGCGAGAGCGCGGAGGCCCGTACACAGGCATGGCCGCGCACCTGCAATATAGCCGTCCACGGCGCGCGCCAGCGCCGCGGGATCGGCGGGATAGAAGCTACCTGCGACGGCTGGTTGACGCACGTGCGACATAGGTGTATCCTCGCTTCGGATGGGCGACGGACGCCGCAGGGGCGGCCGCACCGCGCAAGCCGCCGGAGAACCCAAAATGGATGAAGCCACAGACCATTACAGCACACATCCTGCAAGACACTGGAGCGTCATCGAGGCGGGCCGCGTGCAGTGCAGGCTCTGTCCGCGGGGCTGCGTGCTGGGCGATGACCAACTCGGAGCCTGTCGGAACCGCCGCAACGTGGCAGGGCGCCTGGTGGCCGAGACCTATGGGCGCACCAGCGGCGTCGCCGTCGATCCTATCGAGAAGAAGCCGCTGTTCCACTTCCTGCCCGGCGCCTCAGTGCTCTCGTTCGGCGGCATCGGCTGCAACCTCACATGTGGCTTCTGCCAGAACTGGCATCTGAGCGCCGAGGGCTCACTGCGCGACCTGGGCGACGAGACATCTCCCGCCTCGGTGGCTCGGGCCGCCCGCAGGTACGGATGCGCGGCGGTGGCCTTCACCTACAACGAGCCGACAATCAGCCTTGAGTACGTCATCGACGTGGCCGACGCCTGCCGGGCAGCCGGCATCCGCACCGTTGCCGTGTCCAACGGATACATCACGCGCCAGGCGGCAGAGGATGTTTACCCCCGCATCGACGCCGCTAATGTCGACCTCAAGGCCTTCAGCCCGGCGTTCTATGCCGCGTGCGGCGGCAGACTCGACGCGGTACTGGATACATTGCAGCTCATTCGCCATTCGATGGATACGTGGCTTGAAGTGACGACCCTCGTCATCCCCGGCCACAACGACAGCGACGCCGAACTGCGAGCGTTGGCCGCCTGGGTTACGGATCGGCTGGGCCCGGACGTTCCGCTCCACTTCTCGGCATTCCACCCGGCGCACCACTTCATGGCCACGCCGCCCACGCCGGATAGCACGCTCCTGCGCGCCCGGCGCCTGGCGATGGAAGCCGGCATCCGCCACGTCTACCTAGGGAACACACGGCTTGCCGAGGGTTCGGACACACACTGCGCGGGTTGCGGCGCCCTGCTCGTCCGCCGACGCGGCTACCAGACAGACGCTACGGGCCTATGCCGCGGGCGGTGCAACGCTTGCGGAGCGACCTGCCCAGGCATCTTCGAGGGGTGACCGCGGCGCAGGCAGGAAACGAGCCCATCCGCGCCTAACCTAGGCACGCACGTCCGGCGTCCTGAGCCCGGCCGTCACGGAGCGAGACCATGGTACGGGAGGGCATCCCGATCTTCCCACTGAGCACGGTGCTGTTCCCCCGCATGGCGCTACCCCTGCGCGTGTTTGAGCCACGCTACCTCGCCATGGTCGCCCGCTGCATCCGGGAGCGGACAGGCTTCGGCGTGGCCCTGATCCGAGAGGGCGAAGAGGTCGGCGGAGGCGCCGTGCCGGAGGTGATCGGCACCATGGCGCGGATCCGGGCTGTCCAGCACGACGACGAAGGCGACGGCCTGACGCTACTCGCCATGGGTACGGAGCGGTTTCGGCTACTCGACTACACAACCGGCCCCGACGACTACCTCGTCGGCACCACAAGCCTCTACCGCGACACGCCGCAGGACACCGATGTCGTCGGCCCGCTGGCATCCGACGCCCGGCGGCTCTTCGGCCACTACTTCGCGTCGCTGGTCTCGCGCGCCGGTATCGACCTGCCGGAGTACGACCTGCCGCACAACCCTAGCGACCTCTCCTTCGTGATCGCCGCCGTCATCCAGCAGGAAGCTGCTCGCAGGCAGGCCATGCTCGAGGCCCGCGATACCGCCCAGCGGCTGGCCCAGGAGATCGAGATGCTGCAGGACAGCATCGAGCGCCTTAACGCGATGCCGGAGGCCTCCGAACAGATCCTCCGCTACGACACCAGCCACGCCCGGGAGCTCACGGGCCGGAACTAACGCTGCCGCGTGCCCCCCTGTTGACAACACCACACCAACAAGGTACAGTGGCCCCTAAGGCGGGAGACGGCCAAGCGCCCTGGTGCCGGCGCCGTCCCGCATACAGCACCACCCTCCACCTATGCGTACACTGCTGATAATGCTCAGAACATCCATTCGCTGATTGATTGAACGCAGACCTATCAAGCCGTAACATAACGGCTTGGCCACATCATGGTGATATCCCTGCTTCTCAGGGTCCGCAATACACTTGAAGGGGCCGCAGTTATGGCAGACTCGTCGTTCCAGCCGTCGGCGCGCGCCGTGGCGCGTTGCCTGGTGTTTGCGACGTGTACGGTCGCGGTAGCCGCACCGGCCAAACCGAAACCTCACGACCCCGCACCCACCGTCCCACTCCAGTTTGCGCCCAACACCGGCCACTGGCCGAAGGAAGTCCAGTTCGTCGCGCGAAGCGGCGGCGGCACGCTCTTCCGCACGCGGTGCGAGGCCGTCCTGACCCTTCGCAAGGGCGACAAGGCCACGGCGCTCCGGCTCAAGCTGCAGGGCTGCAGCGCAAAGGCCATCGCGTCCGGCCTGGAGAAACAGCCCGGCATCGTCAACTACTTCCTCGGCAAGGACCCGGCGAAGCGGCGGACCAACGTCGCCACCTACTCCCGCGTAAAGCTGGCGGACGTCTATCCCGTTGTGGACCTGGCCACCTACGGCACGGGCCGATCGCGTACGCTGGAATACGGCTTCGTCGTGCGGCCCGGCGCCGGCAAGCTCACCGTCACCGCAGGCGACATGTATATCTTGCCCTACGCGAAGACCGGCAAGCGTGGTGTAGATCTCGCGCTGAAGGCCTACGGGCGGAGCCTGCCCGACTACGCGATCCAGCCCGACAAGTCCATCACCTTCAGGGCGAACGGCTCCGAGGTCGGCACCAGCTCCGTAGCCGCCGACGGCTGGGCCTCTGCCACCTGGGCGATCCCGGCCGGCGAAGCCACCGGCGCGCAAACCGCCGCAGCCGAGTTCGCCGGCGAAGCATGGCACAAAGCCGTAACCGCCACCACAGGCTTCAACGTGGTGCCGTAAGACGTACTCGCTCGGTGCCGTCGCGCCGCCGCGCAGCCCCGAGCCCAACCGGAGCGCCCATGACCCTGTAAGCCTGACCGACAAGAGCGTTACCCCCGGCAACGGGGTTCGCCATACCACACAAGGGAGAAACGCATGTCCTACCCATTGCTCCAGCAGCCGCTCCACGCGTTGGTTCGCCCTCTGGCCCTCCTGGCCTGCACCGCTGCCGCAACGGCCGCGATCGCCTCTCCGGCCGCGCCTGCCCGGCGCGTCGCCACGCCCAACCTGCCCCTCACGTTCGAGAGGAACACGGGTCACTGGCCGAAGGAGGTGCAGTTCGTCGCGCGAAGCGGAGGCGGCACGCTCTTCCTCACGCGGCGCGAGGCGGTGCTTGCCCTCCGCAAGGGCGACAAGGCCACGACGCTCCGGCTCATGCTGCAGGGCTCCAACGCAAAGGCTGTCGCGTCCGGCCTGGAGAAGCAGCCCGGCATCGTCAACTACTTCCTCGGCAAGGACCCGGCAAAGTGGCGGACGAACGTCCCAACCTACTCCCGCGTGAAGCTGGCTGGCGTCTACCCCGGCGTGGACCTGGTCACCTACGGCGCAGGCCGGTCGCGCACGCTGGAGTATGACTTCGTCGTGCGGCCCGGCGCGGACCCCAAGCAGATCCGCATGGCGGTTTCCGGCGCGAAGTCGCTGCGCACCGTCGGTGGCAAGCTTATCGCCTCCACGGCCTGCGGCGACGTGGCCCTCAACCGCCCTTACGCCTACCAGACCATCGGCGGCGTGCGCAAACACGTAGCCTGCGCGTTCACCCTTGAGCACAACACCGTCGCCTTCCAGGTCGCCCGCTACGACGCGGGCCGCCCGCTGGTGGTGGACCCGACGCTGGAGTACAGCACCTACCTGGGCGACGCCGATCAGGATTACGGCGCCGCCGTCGCCATCGACGGCGCCGGTGCGGCCTATGTCACCGGTCGTACGTTGTCCACTGCATTCCCCACCACCGCAGGCGCCTTCAATCGGACCCGCACTGGCAACTACGATGCGTTCGTCACCAAGATGGCAGCCGACGGGAAGAGCCTGGCCTACAGCACCTACATCGGCGGCTCGGCCCGTGAGCGTGCCTACGCAATCGCAGTTGATGCTGCCGGGTCGGCCTTCATCACAGGCGACACCTACTCAACCGCCTTCCCGACGACTGCCGGCGCCTACAGCACCACTCTTGCCGACTGGCGCGATGCCTTCATCACGAAGCTCAGCCCAAGCGGCTCGTCACTGGTCTACAGCACCTATCTTGGGGGCGCCGACGACGAGACCGCGTACGGCATTGCGATCGACGGCGCCGGCGCGGCGTATGTGACGGGCTCGACCCTGTCCGTCGACTTCCCCACTACCGCGGGCGCCTTCTGGACGGAGCACAACGGCGACGAAGAGGCCTTCGTGAGCAAGCTCAGCGCCGACGGGGGCAGTCTGCCCTACAGCACATTCCTCGGCGGCGCAAGCGCTGGTGTCGGCTCCGCCATCGCCGTGGACGGTACGGGCGCGGCCTGCGTAGCCGGCCAGACCGGCTCCAGCGACTTCCCGACCACCGTGGACGCCTACGACAGATCGCTGGACGGCCCCAGCGATGCTTTTATCACCAAACTGAACGCCGATGGCAGTGCGCTGGTGTTCAGCACGCTGTTGGGCGGCTCCGATGACGACTACGCAAGCGGCGTAGCCCTAGACAGCGGCGGTGCGGCCGTCGTCGTGGGCTCCACCTACTCGGTTGACCTCCCTGTTGGCGGCTACGACACGTCGCTCGGAGGACTGGGCGACGGCTTCGTGGCAAAACTGGCCGTTGGTGGCTCCAGTTTGGTCTTCGCCACATACCTGGGCGGGGCCGACTACGACGACATCTGCGCCGTGGCCGTTGACGGCGCAGGCGCAATCTACGTGGCGGGCTACACCTCCTCGACCGATTACCCGACCACGGCCGACGCATACGCCACCAAGAAGCTCGACTACGAAGACGCCTTCGTTTCGAAGTTGGGCGCCGAAGGTACAGCCCTGACCTACAGCACGTACCTCGGCGGCAGCGGAACCGACCGCGGCTACGGCATTGCGGTTAACGTGCCCGGCACCGCTACGGTCGTCACCGGCTACACTACCGACACCGGCTACCCCACTACGAGCGGCGCGTTCGGTACGACCTTCTCCGGCCGATCTGATGCGTTCGTCACCAAGATAACGGCGGCCACCGTGCAGCCGACCACCCTGACCGTGGACACGGCTTCCGGCGCTCCGGGCGCGTCGGTCTCGCTGACTGCCAAGCTGGCCGGCGGCGGCGGCGCGGGGGTCTCGGGCAAGTCGGTAACCTTCACCATCGACGGGACCGGGATCGGATCTGCCACGACTGCGGCCACCGGCATCGCAACGCTAGCCTACGCCGCGACTGACGCCCTGTCGGCGGGCGCACACACGCTGGGCGGGGCCTTCGCGGGCGACGCGACCTACGAACCCAGCTCCGGATCGAACACGCTCACGGTAACCCAGGCCACTACCGGCCTCAGCACCGTGGACCGCACGGGCCT
>CAJBBX010000003.1 GCA_903951425.1 uncultured Chthonomonas sp. | reverse complement strand
GTCAACGGCTGGCTGCGCGGTGTCGAGGTGTGCCCAAACCGTCCAGTCCTGCGTGTGCGAGAGGGGCATGCCTGCTTGAACGGATGCTTCGGCGCCAGGAGGGGCGGGCTATCGCACGTTGGGTGGCAGGAAGGAGTCGGCTCAGGACCTCGGTCGGGCCGGGCCGGGCCGGGCCGGGCCGGGTGGGGATGGTAGCGCGCGCGATGCGGGCGCCTTGACGGCGCCCGCATCGCTTTGCCAGGGGGAACGGCGCGGGCCTACAGGCCGGCGGTGCTTCGATTAAGCATGTCCTCGGTGCTGCAGTCGCGGGTGGCGGTGTAGCCCTTTAGCGGACGGATGTGGGTGTGGACGGCATCGAGGATGTCGGCCACGTAGGGGAAGAACGACGTCTCGATCTCGTCCGGCGGGGTGATCCAGTTGCGGGCGCCCACCACCACCGGCGGCGCGTCCAGGTCGTCAAACGCGGCCATGGCCACCTTGGCGGCGATGGTCTGCAGGGCGCTGCCACGCTCGCAGGCATCGGAGACCAGCATGATGGAGCCGGTCTTTCTCACCGACTCCAGGACCAGGCTGTAGTCGAACGGCACGATGGACCGCGCGTCGATGATCTCGCATGAGATCCCGTGCTCCTTCTCCAGCACCTTGGCGGCGTCGATGGCCCGGTAGAGCGTGGCGCCGATGGTGAGGATCGTCAGGTCCGTGCCGGCGCGCTTGATGTCGGGCTCGCCGATGGGGATGGTGTAGGCGCCGGCCGGTACGCCGCCGGGGTGGAAGATCTCGGCCTGGTCGTACAGCCGCTGCGACTCGCAGAAGATGACCGGGTCGGTGCCCAGTAGCGCCGAGTACATGAGCCCCTTGGCGTCGTACGGGGTGGCCGGGAAGACGACCTTGAGACCGGGGATGTGGGCGCAGATGCTGGACCAGTCCTGGCTGTGCTGGGCGCCGTACTTGGCCCCGACGGAGACGCGGAGCACCACGGGCATCTTCAGCTCGCCGCCGGACATGCTCTGCCACTTGGCCAGCTGGTTAAAGACCTCGTCCCCGGCGCGGCCCAGGAAGTCGCAGTACATCAGCTCCACCAGAGCCCGGCCGCCCTCCAGCGCATAGCCGCAGGCCGAGCCGACGATGGCCGCCTCGGAGATGGGCGAGTTGAAGAGGCGATGGTACGGGAGCGCCTCGGTGAGGCCGCGGTAAACGGCGAAGGCGCCGCCCCAGTCGCGCACTTCCTCGCCGTAGGCCACAAGAGTGGGATCGGTGTAGAAGCGGTCGATAATCGCCTCAAAGAGGGCGTCCCGAATGCCGACGACGCGGGCCTTGGAGAGTAGCGCACCGTTCTCGTCGTACCCGGAGCGGCTCCGCTGGGCGAGCTGCTTCACGCGCGGGTTGTCGGCCATGGGCATGAGCACGTCCGGCGCGCGGCCGGGCTCCATGCTCTCAACGACCTGGTTGGAGAACATGGTTCGCTCGAGGAGGTTGCCCACGGCGAAGAGGTTGGCGCGGGGCGAGACCTCGAGGTCGATGGCCTTCTTGTAGGCCTTCAGCACGCGGGCCGAGAGGTCGGCGCGGATGGCTTCCATGTCGGCGTCGGCGGCCACGCCGGAGGCCTTGAGGTCGGCCGCATAGGCGTCGATCGAGTCCACATGCTGCCAGGCCTCGACCTCGGCCTTCTCGCGGTACGAGGAGGCGTCGGAGGGCGAGTGGCCGCTGTACCGGTAGGTGAGCACGTCCAGCAGAATGGGGCCTTCGCCGGCGGCGATCAGCTCCTTCTTGCGCTTGATGGCATCGGCCAGAGCCAACGGGTTGTAGCCGTCGACGCGCTCGGCGTGCATCTGGTCCGGGCTGATGCCGGCGCCCAGGCGGGCCAGCACCTTGAAGCCCATGGTCTCTCCCACGGGCTGGCCGCCCATGCCGTAGAAGTTATTGACCACGTTCAGGATGAAGGGCAGGCCGCCCTTGTGCTCCTGGTCCCAGAGGGTCTTGAACTGGTCCATATTGGCCAGGCAGAGGGCCTCCCAAACCGGGCCGCAGCCCAGGGAGCCGTCGCCGATGTTGCAGATCACGACGCCCGGCTTGCGGTTCACCTTCTTGTAGAGCGCGGCCCCCACGCTGATGTCGGCCGAGCCGCCGACGATGGCGTTGTTCGGGTAGATGCCGAACGGGACGAAGAAGGCGTGCATGGAGCCGCCCATGCCGCGGTTGAAGCCGGGCTCGCGGCCGAAGATCTCGGCCAGCGCGCCGTAGAGCAGGAAGTCGATGGCCAGCGACCGGGCCGAGGTGTGGGATCCGTCATCCACCACGCGGAGGGTGTCGCCGTTGAGGTTCGACTTCATGATGGCCGTGAGCGTCTCTTCGTCCAGCTTGCGGATGGCTGAGAGGCCCTTGGCCAGGATCTCGCCGTGGCTGCGGTGGCTGCCGAAGATGTGGTCGTCAACGCCCAGGTTGAGGGCCTGGCCGACGGCCGACGCCTCTTGCCCGATGCTCAGGTGCGCGGGTCCCTTGTGGTCGTACGGGATGTCCTCGTACTTGCCCTTGGTCTTGATGTCGTTGAGCATCGTCTCGAACATGCGGATCGCGACCATGTCATGGTACACGGCCCGGACCTCGTCGGCGCCGTAGGCGGCAACCTCGTCCTTGAGCTTGCGATCGTACACGTTGAGGGGGATGGGCTCCAGCTTGAGCTTGCCCTTCTTGCGCACGTCAGATGGGTTGATAGGCATCGACTTAGGCATTGGTACGCTCCTTGCGTGAGGTTGAACTCGTAC
>CAJBBX010000002.1 GCA_903951425.1 uncultured Chthonomonas sp. | reverse complement strand
TTCGGGAGGCGAGGAGCGTATGCCATGATCTGCGTGGCCATCGTAGCCTCGTGCGCCGAGACGGCCCTGCTTGGCGTCCCGCCGCGGATCATCCTGGCGTCGGTCATCGCCACCGCCATGGCCGAGTCCGCCGATACCGAGATCTACCACGCCAACCGGCGCCGTGCCTGGCTGGCCCGGGTGCTACGCTCGAACTCGGTCTCGATCCCCATCGACACAGTGGTCTTCAATCTGGTGGCCTTCGCCGGCGTCCTGGGTTGGGGCGCCATGCTGGGGCTGACCGTGGGCGACATGCTGACCAAGGCCGTCATGGGCGCCCTGGTCGGCCTGGTCGGCCTGGTGCGCGCCGGCCGGCGCTCCCCCAGCGGCGCTACGGCATAGCCGCGCGAAAGAGGGCCACGGCGTTCTCGGCGGGCACGTCGTCCTGGATGGTGTGGGCCGCGGCCAGCACGTAGCCTCCCCCGTCGCCCAGCGTGGCGATGATGCGCCGCGTCTCGGAGATCACTTCCTCGGGCGTGCCGTAGGGCAGGAGCTGCTGCGTGTCGATGCCTCCGTGGAAGGTGAGCCGCTCCCCGAAGTCGCGTTTGAGGCCATCCGGCTCCATGCCCGCCGCGTGGGGCTGGATGGGATTGAGTATCTGCACGCCGGCGTCGATTAGGTCCGGGATCAGCTCCCGGATGGCCCCGCAGGAGTGGTGGAAGAAGGCGGCGTCGGTGAAGCGGCGGAGGTCGCGCAGACGGTCTTCGATGTAGGGCTTGACCATGCGGCGGAACATGCGGGGCGAGATGAAGGGGCCGGTCTGGGTGCCGAAGTCGTCGCCAGCGCTGGTGAAGTGGAGGTAGCGGCCCACGGCGCCGTAGTAGAGCGCGTCTACGCGGCGTTGGTAGGCGCGGATGATCTCGAAGAAGCGGTGGACGAACTCGGGCTCGGAGGCCATGCGCTCCAGGAAATCGTCATACCCGCACATCCAGCAGCCCAGCTCCATGACGCCGAGGACCGGGTGCTTGCCGCAGACAACGTATCCGGTCTCCTCGGCCAGGTACCGGGCACGGTCGGCGACGGCCTGGATGGTCGCCGGGTCGATACGCTCGGGATCGGGCCAGGGGAACGCCTCCAGATCGGCGAGGGTGGCCCCGGCAAGCGGACGCCCCACGGCCTCGTAGTGGTGGCCGTTGTAGCGGTAGGTGATGCCCCAGACGTCGGCGACCTCGGTCTCCGAAATGCGGTGCTCCAGGGGCGAGGGAGCGGAGATGACACCACCGATGCCCCGCACGTCGATATCCAGCGCCACGAGCACGGCCTCATCGGCCTCGGCGGGATCGGCCATTGGCGGCAGTCCCAGCGCGGGAGCCAGACGGCGCGGACCGCCGTCGATGGTAGTCATGTCCGTGGCGGCCAGATCCATGGGAGGCCGGTCCACGGGCTTGTGCTCAAGGGTCAGCGCGAAGCGGCGGCGATAATCGGAACCGAGGGCCAAGGCGCACCTCCGTGCGGAATGGCCCTCAGTGTACCGGGTGCGAAGGGCAGGGGCGCGGCCCCCTTTGACCTCATTGGCAGCACTGACAGCGTCGTCAGTGAGGTCAAGCGGGGGGCCCTACCCCCCGTCTTGCTCCAGGACGGCGGCGTAGCGGTCCATGGCAGATGCCAGGTCGCCGGAGGCCTCGGATGCTCGGCCGTAGGCGAAGGCGGTGGTGGGGTCGCGCTTCTCGGAGTGGGCCATGCCGTAGGCGTAGGCTGCGCTCCGGTAGTCGCCCTTCTGCTCATAGTAGGAGCCCCAGTCGGACCAGGCCACGGTGGAGCCGGCCGTTGAGGAGGCCGCCGAGGCAAGCATGCGTCGCGGGCGCGCGGAGGCGGGGTTGAGGCCCGGACGGAGCTTCGGGATCGCCGGCGTGCGCGAACCGGCGGCAGTGGGCTTCTTGACCCGCGGAACAGGAGGCGCCGGCGGCGGGGTTACCAGGTCGGCCTTGGGCCGCGACGCGGGCGAGATGGATGCCACCGTTCCGGCCAGGCCGGCGGCGCGGACTGCCGAGCCCGGAGAGTGCGGCTGTTCGGTGATGTCGACGCGGGCTGGTTCGCGGGCCATCCAGAGGGCGACCGCGCATGCGCCGGCCGCGGCGGCGAGAAGACCGGGCGACTGCCACCAGACGGCTCGGCGGATGGGCGCGGGCAGGGCGTCAACCTTGCGCCAGACGGCGGCCGCGAAGGTCTGCTCGTCGGGCTCCGGCAGCCGAGCTGAGGCCAGGTCGCCGGCCAGGGAGGCAAGGGCGCGGCTCTCGAGGGAGCAGTCCGGGCAGGCGGCCAGATGGCGCGCGAGCCACGATGCCGGCCCGATCTCGGTTCCCGAGGCAGTGAGTGCGGCCAGGCGGCGGCGCACGCAGGTGCACACTAGGTTCATATCAAGCCCTCCCCGCCAAAGCGCCGGCGCAGCGTCTTCAGGCCTCCGGCAAGCCTGCCGATGATGGTGCTTTCGGGCACGCCCAATGCGTGGGCGATCTCGACACGCGTCCTGCCGGCAGCGTAGTGCATGATAAGCGGCACGCGCTGGGCCTCCGGCAGTGCAGCCACAGCTTGCATGAGGACACGGCGGCGGTCGTCGGCCATGGTTACGGCCTCGGGGCCGGGCGCCTCATCCACGATCTCCAGCGGCATCTCGGCGGGTCTGCGCGTCTTGCGGCGGCGCAACCCGTCGCGACACCGGTTGCGGACGATACGCATAAACCAGGCGGCCCACTCGGCCCGGTCGGGATCGAAGCGGGGCATTGCGGAGTAGGCCTGCACGAAGGCGTCCTGCGCTGCGTCCTCGGCCTCTTCACGGTTGCCCAGCGCGGACAACGCATAGGCGAAAGCCATGCCGCGGTACCGGGCGATCAGCACGGCGTAGGCCGAGCGGTCGCCGTCGCGGGCGGCCGCGGCCAGGGCCAGGTCATCACTCTCGGTCTGCCAGTGGGGTCGCGTCACGGCTATAGTATGCATCGGAGGTGCTTCCGGGGCGGACGGGGTTGCCCGCCCGCCCCTGGGTTACGCGCTACCGGGGCATGGCTGCGAGCTTCTGTTCCAGCAACTCCAGCAGCTCGCCCACGCTGATGCGGACCGGCATGGCGCCCATCATCCCGCCGGGGTTGCCCATGCCGGGCTGTCCACCGCCCATGGGGCCGGGGCCCATGCCCGGGCCGCCCATGCCGGGCATGCCGCCAGGCATGCCGCCAGGTCCACCGGGTCCCTCCATGCCGCCTCCGGGCATTCCGCCGGGGCCGCCGGGCTGCCGTCGCATGCCCTGCCCTCCGCCGCGTTGACCGGCGTTGGGCCGCATGCCGCCACCCGCACCGGGCATCCCCGGCATTCCGCCGGCAGGGCCGCCCATCCCAGGCATTCCGGGCATGCCGGGCTGCATCTGGAAGCCGCCTACACCGCCACCGCCGACCAGTTGCTGAAGCCCACGCGCCTTGGCCGGACCGACGGCCTCGGCCAGCGCCTTCCAGGTTTCGTCATGCCTGGCGCGAAGGGTGTCCGCGGCCTCACGCATCTTCAGTCCGCCGCCGCGGGGGGCGGTGGTATTGGGTCCGGCCGCAAGCAGGGCCTTCTTCTCATCGTCCAGCGCCCTCTCGGCGGCGGACTCCATGGCCTTCTCGGCGGCGCGGAGGGCCTTAATGTGCGGCAACGCGGCGCTGATCTCATCTCGGGTCAGCTTCAGGCCGACGATGCGCCGAAGGGCCATCAGCTGGGCGGTCTTGGCCGCCAGCGTGGGCGTCATCGGCCCCATGCCTGGCCCGCCCTGACCGGGCATGAAGGGCCCCTGGCCGCCGCGCATGCCCATGCCGGGACCGCCCTGCGGGAAGCCTCCGGGCTGCTGGCCGGTGGCCGAAGCGCCGGTCAGGATGATGGCCGCCACCAGCAGGCTGCTGAGCTGTGATCGCATAGCGGGCTCCTTTCCGATCCCACGGGAGATCGGGATGTCTTGTGCCCCTTCTTACGCGGCAGTGCGGCGACCGAAACTGCGGCCGAGGCGAATCGCGCTAACTATTACCATGCCGCCAGCGGACGCACGGGCGGCGCAGGGCTAGGCGAGCCGGTGCGGGCATCCAGCTCGACGGCCAACCGCAGCGATATGACGGCGGGCAGGTGGATGGCGAGCTTGCGGTAGCCCGCGTTGGCGTTCTGGCGCGCCGGATGCGGCGAACCGGGCAGCGGGGCGGCGGGCATGACGGTGAGGGCGCCGGGGCATCCTTCGCCGATCCGCACGGTGAGGGCCTTGCCCTGCCGCGTCAGGCGCGCGCTACGGCCGTCCGGCGCCACTTCGACCTCGGCCTGCGTGGGCATGAACCACCAGGCGTCGGTGGGGCTGTCGGCCTCCATCTCGTCCTGCACCACCACCAGACCGGGCTCGACGAGGCGGAAGCCGCGCTGTGCCGACCTCACCGCCGACCCGTAGGCGCGGCTCAGGTCCAGCACCGCCACGGGCGACTTGCCACCCTTGAACTGCGTGATGGGCGCCACGGCGGAGGGGTCCTGGTCGGGCCCGGAGCCGGGGCCATACACGATGGCGGCGTGGCCCTCGGCGCGGAGGCGGTGGTAGGTCCAGCGGCGGGCTCCGAAGTAGGCGGGCAGGTTGTAGTCGTCGCCGCCCAGCTCCACGACCCAGCGGACGCCCTGCGCCTCCATGACGAAGCTTCCCAGGTCAAGGTGACTGTGGTTGGCGCGGTTGTCGCCGCCCTTCACGCCCAGCCAGGTGGCGTCGGGATCGGCCCAGGAGGTGCGGAGGCAGACGATCCCGGCGCCCCGGAACCGGACGCTGAGGGGTGCGCGGGCCGGCTTGGCGCCGCTGAGGGAGGGCTCGTACCAGAGCATGTCCAGCGGTGTGCCCAGGGCGTGCCGCGCCGCGTAGAAGGCGTATAGCGGGTTGCCGAAGCGGTTGGCCAGCCACCACATCTCCGGCGCGCGGATCACGCCGGCATGGGCGTCGGCGTAGTCGAACACCACGGAGCCGATGCCCGAGGCGTGAACCGGGAAGAGCCCCGCTTTGGAGAAGCCCGCGATGCCGCTGAGCCCGAAGTCAGTGCCAAGGGCGCTCTTGAGGCCCGACATAAAGGCCACGGTGTAGGCGGTAGCGTACTGCCAGTAGCCCGGCCCCTCGGCCCAGGCGCCGCCGGACCGTAGGAGGCCACGGCGCGGGGCATCGAGGTGACGGCGGCATGGAGTACTTCGGCGGCGGCCCCGGGTTCTTCGTCGGCGATGGCCAGCGCGCCCATGCCCAGGCCGCCGTTGCAGACCTGGTTCCAGTTGTGGGTGACGGTGGGCCATCCGCCTCGGCTGCGGTAGACCTTGAGCCCCGGCTGGAGTCCGAGGGTGACGATGGCGGTCCGCAGCCGCTTGCGCTGGTCGGGACTGAGCCAGTCGTAGAGCCAGTCATAGCCGATGGCGAAGGCGTGGGTCATCTCGGCGGTGTCGAGGAAGTGGCTGGGGTTCCAGTCCTTGAATGCCGCGACGTGGTCCATCTCCTCCCAGGCGCGCTTAGCCCAGACGGCGTCGTCTTCGATGCGGTACAGGAAGGCGAGCAATTGGACGCGGCGGAGCACCTCGCGGCTCGTGGCGAGCAGGCGTTTGCCGTCGGGGATCACGTAATCGCAGGGCGCGGCGGCCAGCAGTTCGGCTCCCTGGCTCCGGGCCTGCTTGAACCATGCCGAGACAGTGGGGTCGGATTCGCAACGGCGCTTCAGCAGTTCAAACCGGGCCGCGTCGGCATGCAAGCGCGGGTGGCCCGGACGCAACGATGCCAGGATGCGCTCGCGCGGCGGGACCTGGATCAAAGGCCTCGCCTCACGGGCTCGTTTGGGCTTGGCGGCCTGCTGCCCCGCCGCCGAGGCCGCAAGCAGGGCGGCGCAGAGCATCAGTGCGGGCCTCATGGGCGTGCTTCCTGCGGCGGGATATCGGTGCGCACGGAGCCGCCCGCGGTGTGGCGGTCCTCCAGCAGCGGCGAGCCGTGTGTCTCCAAGTCGTTGCCCGTGGCGGTGAGGGAGGCCGCGCCGTTCACGCGGATTCCAGCGCCCCAGCCGTCGATGCGATTACCGGTGAGGATCGTCCGTCCGCCCTCCAGCAGCACCGCCGGAGCCAGGTACTCCTTCATCGGCCGCAGGATGGAGCAGCCCGACAGCGCAACGTGATCGGCGGAAAGCACCTTAATGGCGGGCGCGCCATTGGAGCGGAACTCGGCGCCGGCCATGCGCACGCGGGCGGCTCCCTTCACCACGAGGCCCTCGGCGTGGTCCCAGAAGGTGCCGCCGCTGACGCTGACGGTGTTCTCGCCCTCCACCACCAGGCCGTAGCCGCAGTAGTCCGTGGCGCAGTTGGCCATGGTTCCCCATGTGCCGCCCTCGATCTTGCAGCCCGGTATCTTGTCGCGCAGCAGAAAGCCGGTCTGCATGGCGAAGGCGAAGCAGTCGGTCAGGCGGATCAGGTCGTTCTTGCCCAGGTCGAAGCCGATGCCCTTGTCCAGCCCACGCGGCACGGGGCCTGCGTTCCAGACCTCCACGTTGCGGAGGCTGGGCACGTCCCAGGTGCCGGTCACGCGGACGCCCACGTTCCGGGGCGAGACCATGAAGACGTTCTCGATGTGCAGGCGGCCCACGTTGTTGACGCCGTCGGTCATGATGCCGTCCCACGGGTACATGATCTTGACGCCGCTGATGTAGGCGCCGATGCCGGTAACCAGCACGGCTGCCGGACCCGACGTCGGCTCGGCCTGCCACTTGTATCGGATGCAGATGCCCTTGAGGCCGGCCCCCGCGCCCATGGTGACGCAGGGCCTATCGTGGCGCGACGGCTCCAGCACGGGCATGGAGTCGATGTCGGCGTTCCACGCTCCGCCGGGAGGCCCGCAGAGCGCCACGGAGCCCAGGACCAGAGGCTTGCCCAGGCGGTAGATGCCCATGGGCACCGTGACCGGGACCTTCAGCGCCGTGGCCCGGGCGATGGCTGCAAGGAATGCCGGGGCGTCGTCGGACTTGCCGTCGCCCCTGGCGCCGCATTGGCGGACATCGACGGCCGCGGCAGGTGCAGTGGGCGCGGGCCGAGCGGAGGGCGCCGCCAGGATGGCGAGGGCGAGGGCGGCCGGCATGGGCGTCAGGCGCATGGTCTTCTCCTGTTACTCCTGGCGCAGGGCCAGGGGTCGGTCCTCGCCGCCGTCGGCCTCGGCGGCCCGGCGCTCGGCCATTTTGAGTGACGTCCGCGGCGTTGGGAAGAGCACGCCCACGGTGAAGACCACCACGGCTCCCAGCATGGCGAACCAGGTGAACGAGACCTTGGGCAGCCAGTCGGGCCGAACGAACGTGACCGTCTGGCCCAGCAGGCCCGTCACGCCGTTGGCGATGGTCACGTGTAGATCGCCGCAGACCACCGTGGCGACAAGCCCGCAGGTGATGGCGATGACGTTCCCGAGGTCGGACCCGCGCCCCTTGGTGAACATGCCGATGAGGAAGACCCCGAGCATGGGGCCCAGGATGAACCCGGCGATGCCCAGCACCACCGGGATGATGCGCACGTTGGGGTCGGTCACCTTGGCGTAGGCGAAGGCGACGGCGATGAGCACCATGAGGGCCGCGAAGACCACCGTGAAGACCCGGGCAGCCCGGACATGTGCCTCCTCGCCGCTACGGCGGGCGAAGTAGGGGATGTACCAGTCGTTGGTCGCGCTGGTGGCCAGGGCGTTGAGCGCCGCCGAGAGCGAGCCCATGGCCGTGGCGAAGACGCCGGCCAGAACCAGCCCCCGCACGCCCACGGGCATCACGTTAAGGATGTAGGAGCCGAACACGTCCGAGTTTGCCGCGGGCTTGTAGGTGGGGTCCTTAAGGTAGTAGACGTAGAGCAGGATGCCGATGAACGTGAAGCAGGCGGCGATGGGCACGTCCATGAAGGCCGCTGTGATGAGGCTCCGGCGGGCCTTTTTGTGCGTCTCGGCGGTCAGCAGGCGCTGCACCATGTCCTGGTCGGTCCCGAAGGCGGCCATGTTCATGAGCGTGGTGGCGATGAGCGCGGAGAAGAGCGTGTAGTCGCTGGCCAGGATCAGCTTCACGTAGTCCCAAGCGCCCATGGCGGTCAGGTGGTTCACCTCGCGCCAGGCGGCGATCTTGTCTGGCTCGAACCCGGTTAGGAAGTAGCCCTCGATGCGGCCCATGGCGGGCACGGCCTTGACCACCTCGCCCAACCCGCCCACATTGTGGATCAGCGTCCCGACGGCCAGTAGCGCGCTACCGAACATGAGGCAGGCCTGCACCACGTCGGTCCAGATCACCGCCTTGATGCCGCCCAGCGCCGTGTAGATGCATGTGAGGATGGTAAGCGCCACGATGGCCACCACGTAGGGCTGCACGGAGGTGACGGCGCCCTGATGGAACTGCACGTCGCCGCCGGCGAACATGCGCCACGCCAGCACCATCACCAGCGACGGCACGAAGAGCCGCGTGCCCGACGCCAGCGTCCGCATGACGAGGAAGAGGGCCGAGACGTAGTTCTTCGTCACCTGGCCGAAGCGGATGGCCAGGTAGTCGTACACGGTATAGACTTTGTACCGGTAGTAGGGCTTGAGGAAGGCGAACCCGACGATGAAGCGGCCGATGATGAGGCCCATCACCAACTGCACGTAGGCCAGGCTCCGCTTATCGAACCCCTCGCCAGGCGCCCCGAGGAAGGTCGCCGCGCTGGTCTCGGCGGCGATGATGGAGGCCATCACAGCCCACCAGGGCACCTGCCGCCCACCCAACGCGAAGTCATGCAGGCTCTTCTCGCGCCGCCCCATATAGAGGCCGATCGCCGAAATCGCCACAAAGTAGAGAACGATGATCAGCCCGTCAACCGCTAGACCCATGCCGCGGATCGCCCCTTTCGCTGCGCTGTGGCGCCCGGCGCCGCTCCAGAGTTCGCCGGACGGGCTGCGGACTCCTGCCGGCAGGATTCCACGGGCTGGGTGTCGCATCTAGGGCGTATTGGCGGGCGGCCCGAGCGCCCATCTCTGCTATTGTGAGGAACGGCATGACCAATCGAGAGCGAGTCCGCGCGTCCCTGGCCCATCGGCAGCCCGACAAGACCCCGTACCACATCGGGTTCACCTTGCCCGCTCAGGCCGCCACCGCCACATACCTCCAGGATCCCTTCTTCGTCAGCAAGCTGGGCAATGCCCTGGCCACCATGGGCACTACCGGCAAGGATGCCTGGAAGGAGGGCGACTGCTGCACGTGGGAGGACGAGTGGGGCGTGCAGTGGAACCGGTCCATCGACAAGGACATCGGCATCGTCTGCAACCAGGTGGTCACGCCCGACACGCTGGACACGGTGTTTGTGCCGGACCCCGACGACCCGACCCGGTTCGACTACTACGACACCGTCATCAAGCCCGACGGCGTGCGCACGGACCAGTTCGTGGTGGCCGACCTGGGCTTCAGCCTCTATGAGCGCGCCTGGACACTGGCCGGGATGGAGACCATCCTCATGGCCATGGTCAGCGACAAGGCCTTCGCCAACGCCCTGCTGGACCGCATCCTCGAGTACAACCTGCGCATCATCGAGCACGCCTGCGCCTATGACATCGACGCCATGATGTTCGGCGATGACTGGGGCTCGCAGACCGGCATCCAGATGGGCCTGAAGCTCTGGCGCGAGTTCATCCGCCCACGCGTTGCGCAGATGTACGCGGCGGTGAAGGCTCACGGCAAGTTCGTTTTCATCCACTCCTGCGGCAAGTGTACGCAGCTTTTCCCGGACCTCATCGAGATCGGCCTGGACTGCTTCAACCCCTTCCAGCCCGAGGTCATCGACGTGGTTGAAGCCAAGCGCGAGTTCGGCAGGGACCTGACCTTCTTCGGAGGCGTCAGCACCCAGCGCGGCCTGCCCTACGGCACGCCTGACGAGGTGAAGGCCGAGGTGCGGCGGCTCATCGAGATTGTAGGCAAGGACGGCGGTCTCATCGTCTCGCCGGCGCACGCCATCCCCGCCGACGCCAAGCCCGCCAACATCGCAGCCATGATCGAGGTCCTGCAGGGGCAGTAGGGCGGCTGAGGGCCGGGCCCCTCAGTCGGGCTCCTGCAGGTGGATCGTCTCGAAGACCTCGAAGCTGGTGGCCGGGTCGCGCCAGAGGTCGCCGCTCCAGTCGCCCGCCTTGCGGCTCAACTGGCTGAGGAACTCGGACTTCGGGTCCGGGCTTGGGGCGAAGTGCTGCCAGACCTCGGGGAGGAAAAGGGCAGAGCGGCGACCGTTCCGCAGGATCACCCCGTGGCGTAGCGGTTCCACGAAGGCGAGGAACTCCCGCCAGCCCTGCACGGGCGCGGGGTTGGGCGGTGTGAGTACGGAGACGCTGAGACGGATGGCCTCCAGTTCGCCAGGCTGGACGCGCTCGAAGCGGGGGTCGTGCAGCGCCGCGTCGCCGGCGGAGACCACCACGGCCTCGTGCAGCGGCAGGTCGGGCATGGGGCAGCCGATGCAGCCGCGTAGCTGCCCGGCGACCATGAGCGTGACGAAGCAGCCCGCCGGGTCGAGGAGCGTCTGGGTGCGCTCCTCGACCGGCAGTCTGGGCTCGGGCTTGCGGCGCACGGCCGCCTCCAGGCTCCGGCGCGCGAGGCGCAGGAGGGCGGCCTCCTCGGCATGCGTCAGGAGTTGTGGTGCGTCGCTCACGTCGGCCTCCCGGGGCGGCTAGCGGCGCCCCATCCCGGCGGTCAGCACCTGGATGAGCCGGAACTCATACCCCGTACTGGCCGGTGCACGCTCGTTCAGCAAGCGGATGGTCAGCTTGTGCGGTCCGGGCTTCAGGTCGCGGGCCACGATCTGCGCGGCGTCGTAGCCTCCCCAATCCGCATCGAACCAGCCCTCCAGCGTCACGGGCGGCAGGTCATCCACCTGGGCCAAGGCTCGGCCCATGGCGCCCTTGATGCGGAAGTAGATGACGCTGACCGTGGAGCCCTCCACCGCGAACTCCAGCGTCGAGCCGGGCTCGGTGGACTTCCACCCAGCGCCGAACGCCCAGTGGTCCGGCCCAGGGCCCCAGCCCTCCGAGCGAGTGGGCTTGAGCGCGGCGGGTCCGAGCATGGCCGCGTACTGGAAGACGTCGGAGATCAGCGGCTTCGGCAGAGGCTTGATCGCCGCCTGCGCCGACGCGGGCTTGACCGTCGCCTTGATGCCCTGAAGCACGCTACCGATGAACCGCGCGCACTCGCCGTGGCCACGGTCGTTGGGATGCACGATGTCGCCCTCGACATCTTCCCACCGGAGCCGCCCGGCCTGGATTTCGGGCCAGAGCGCGTCGCGGAAGCTCACCATGGGCAGGCCGTAGTGGGCGCCCACCTTGGAGTGCCACTCCTGGGCGTTGCCGCCCGCGTTGTTCATCGTGAAGAGAAGCATCATGCCCGGATTGTTCGGCGCGCTGAGCACCTGGCGCACAATGCCCTCCAGCGTCTCGGCGGCGAGTTGCGTGTTCCCGTCATTCACCGCGTACTCGGCCACCACGAAGTCGGGCTTCTTGGCGAGGAGGTGCGCGGCGCAGCGGTGCGCCCCGATATCGCTGCCCGTGGCGCCGATGCCCGCGTTGACGAACTGGATATTGGCCTTGGGGAAGGCCTCGCGCCACCACTGGGCCACGCGATTGCCCCAGCGGCACTCCTCCTTGCTGGCCGCGGCGCCCTGGGTGATGGAACCGCCGATGACGCCCACCACCACCTTGCCACCTGCCTGCGCCCGGGCCATGACGCGCCGGATGCGCGCCGGGTCGCCCTGGCTGACGACGCTGCGCTTCAGCACCTCGGCCTCATTGACCTGCATCGCCCCTCCCGCCATGCCGGACACTGCGCAGAGCAGAGCCGTGATCATGATGCTCCCGCCTTTCTAGAGGTCCGGATTGCAGAAGAACTCGATG
Organism: uncultured Chthonomonas sp.; assembly: GCA_903951425.1. Taxonomy (GTDB): domain Bacteria; phylum Armatimonadota; class Chthonomonadetes; order Chthonomonadales; family CAJBBX01; genus CAJBBX01. The sequence goes on along the minus strand of CAJBBX010000002.1, from coordinate 42,664 downwards.
ATCTCGCCGTCGGGCCCCTTGATGAACGCGATGGTGAAGTCACGCGGCGGGTCGCCGGGCACCGATACGGTGGCGGGCTCCATGTGGCTCGCGGCGCCGGCGGCCATGGCGCGCGCATAGGCAGCGGCGGCATCGGTGGTGCGCAGGGCGATGTGCATCCAGAGGCCGTCCGGCGCGGGCTCGGCGGGGTTCCGCTTGTTCCCGGCGAAGATCTCGATGTAGTCGCCCGCGCCGGTGTCGAGCATCAGCGCGCGGCTATCGGCTCCGCCGTCGGCGCGGCCATCGACGCCCCAGCCGTAGCAGGGGACCATGCCCAAGCCCTGGGTGTAGAACTCAACGCTCTTCTCGAAGTCGCAAACGCTCATGGCCACATGGTGGAACCCGCCGCCGGCAATGGCCTCGTTCTTCCCGCTCCCCCGCATTGTGTGTCTCCTTGCCGCCGCGGCGCTCGAGCGCCGCGCACAACCCCCATTGTAACCCAGCGCCGCCCCGCTCCGCCGCGCCTTGGTACACTGAGGCACATCGTCCGCCGAACCGGGGAGTGAACCATGCCTCTGCCCTCCATCCTGGCGTTGATCGCGCTGAACGCCGCGGCCCTGCCTGACGCGCCTCGCGTTGCCGTGGCCTGGTTCACGGACGCTCCCGTGCACGGCGCTGTGGCTTCCGTAACGCCGTCGCCGCTACCGCCCATGGTCGCAGGAACCTGCAGGCGCGGCGTGCGGGCCGACGGCGGGGTGGCGGTGGCGAACCCGCTGCTCCGGCGCGGCGAGGGGCTCATCTCCTTCTGGGTGCGGCCGCGCTGGTCCGGGGCAGACCGAGTGCGGCGGACGCTCCTGCGCGTCGGCGACCCGGCCTCCAACGGGCTGGTGGTGGAGAAGTCCGAGGCGGGGCTGCTCCGCTTCGTCATGGCTGGCGGAGGCAAGCGGACGGCCGCGCGCGCCGACATCCGCGGCTGGCGGCCCGGCGTCTGGCGGCATGTGGCGGTGGGCTGGTTCTCCCGCGGCGGCGCGCCGCTGGGCCTGCCGCTCTGGATCGACCGCGTGGCCGTGGATGGCCCCATCGCCGGCGGCAACCCCTTCTTCGACCCGGAGGCTATGGCCGATCGCAGCGTTCGGCTGGGCGGGCCCGGCTCCGAATGCGACATCGACGAAATGGTCATGCGCGACCGCATCGACGCTTACGGCTCGGGAATGGTGGGCACCGTCTACCGCGACGCCCTGCTCACCGGCCCCTGCGCGGCGATCCGCGTGAACCCGACGCCGATGCTGACGCCTGCGGACGCCCGCGTGGTGGCGGGCGGGCTGAAGCAACTGGGCCTCGAAGTCCGCACCGACCGGGGATGGCAGCCCGTCACCGAGCATTCCGTGCGCTACGGTCCGTGGGCCGACTTCGACATGAAGCCGCACATCCGCTGGAGTAGCTCGAACGCCGCTGTGGCCACCGTGGACGCCAAGGGCTGTGTTCGGGGCGTGGCGCCGGGTTCGTGCCGCATCGGCGCCGAGTTCCGCGGGATGCGCGCCGATTGGACCGCCCGGGTCATCAGCGCTGCCCGGCCGGACCTGGGCCTCATCTGCATCGAGATGCTGCCCCGCTACCGCAGCGACGCCGCCAAGGACCGTCCCGCTCCCGGCGACGCCGTGACCGCCGTGGTGCGTTACGGCAACTTCGGCGCGGCCGACCTGCCCGCCGGCGCGCGGGTGCGGCTGGACCTGGTGGAGGACGGCGGCTCGTACCGCTTCGAGCCCGCCCGCCGCCGCACGGCCCGGTTCGAGGCGGCCACGCGGGAGCCGCTTGCGCCGGGGCAGGAAGGGTCTGTGGAGTTCCGGTTCGCCTACCCCGAGCGGCCGCTCTGGATGCACGTCGCGCTGGACCCGGCCAACGCCGTCGACGAGATCTGCGAGGCCAACAACGACGAGGCCGAGCGCACCGACGCCCGTCCCATCCAGATGGGCTACGCGCCGAAGGCGCTGCAGGCCTGCCTGCGCGACCGGTCCATGAACCACGTGGGCTCATACAGCTACTACGACTGGCTCCGGGCCGAGAAGCGGCGCATGGACGTCATGCTCCGCGAGGCGGTCTGGCCCACCACAGGCCCGCACGGCGTGGAGGAGCTCTACCGCATCGACCGGATGACGCCGCTGCAGGGCGGGCCGTGGGACGACGAGCCGTTCAACCGGGATGCGGCGCTCTTCGACGGCGGCTTCCCAGTGAACGAGCCGGTGGACCTGATGGCCATCGACCCCGCCATCATCCACGAGTTCGGCCACACCATCCTGAGCCAGCCGGACCTCTACGGCTACCCCATCAAGGCGAGCAACGTCTTCGTCACGGGCGGCGACGGCAAGCGGGCCGCCGGAACGCCGCTGCTGCCCATCGTCGGCTCGGGCGGCACGCTCAGCGCCTCCCACGCCTTCGACATCCCCTGCGGCGGCGGCTACACGTCCCTGATGAACTACTGCCACCTCTGGCTCCACCCATCGCAGGCGGGGCACATCATGCACTACAAGGGCTACCGCGGCGACCGGTTCTGGGGCACGCAGGGGCGGCTCATCCCCACACGGTCCAACGCGCTGGCGGTGACCGACATCGGCGACCGCCCGCTGGCCGGAGCCACCGTGCGCGTCTACCATGTGGTGAACCCGGCCGTGCAGGACAGCGGCGCGAAGTACATCCCCGACCTGCCGAAGTTCGTGGGCCCGACCGACGCCGACGGCCGCTTCGTCTTCCCGGGCGCTACCGACGCGCGATGGGACGATGCCGAAACCGACGAGGTGGAGGGCGAGATGCCCGTCTGGAACCCCTTCGGCCGGGCGAAGCAGTCCGACGGCGGCCTCCCCGATACGGCCTTCACGCCCAACGTTTGGACCGTGGAGGGCCTGCTCCTCCTGCAGATCACCTCGGGCGCCGAGACGGAGTACCGCTGGATGGACCTGACGGAGTTTAACGAGGCCTATCTGTCGGGCCGGACCGTGGCGGGCAGGTACGACATCCGCACCAGCTTGAGGCCCTCGGCCACGCCCACGGAGGTCCGGATCCACGCAGAGGAGCCGGCCAAGCAGAACCTGCGGCCGGTGGCTGTGGCGCCTGCCGAGGTGCGGGTGCAGTGCGGGCAGTCGTTTGAGATCGACCTTTCGGCCAGCCATGACCCCGAGGGCAAGCCGCTGACGCTGGGCTTCACCGTGGAGGGTGAGTGGCTCCGCATGGAGGAGGCGGACGGCCTGCACGTGCGCCTGCGGGCGCCGGAGAAGGCCGGCGTGCGGACCTACCGGTTCTGGGTGATCGACGGCCTACGGTACAGCCTGCCTATCTCAGTGAAGGTGGTTGCGAAGGCCGCACCTCAGCCGTAGACGCCCACTCCCATCACCGCCGCCGGTGCGCCCCAGGTCTCGTGGATCGTCAGGCGTATGCCGGTCAGTTCCCGCACGCCGCCGACGCGGTGGACGCGGCGGGTCTGGTGGTGGTCCGTCACGGCCGCGATCACCTCTCCCTGCGCGTCCGCCAGCGTGTAGCGTCGGATGCAGAAGGGCGACACGCGCTCGGGGTGGCCCCACTGCACGCTCTCCATGGGGTGGTCGAAGTCCGTATCGAACTCCAGGACCACCTCGCGGGCGGACACAGGCCTCGCCCAATCGAGCCGCAGCCATGGCTCCCCGTCGGCGGGGTCGGCCACCCAGCCGTGGGGCTGCGTGGTAGGCCGCGCCGTGCCCGTGAGGACCATCTCCGGACCCCAACCCTCTAGCGGCGACGCCGAGGCCAGCGCCCAGTTGTGGCCGCCTGGCCTGCGGTCCGGGCGCCAGAAGTCGAAGGTCTCCACACCGATGTCGCGCTTCGGCTCCTGGCGGCCGCGCTTCGCCACGCTCAGGAGGCCCGTGACGCGCAGGTCGGTGCATCGCACGCGCACGCCCGGCGCTGCGGGAAGGCAGACGAAGGCGTAGCAGGCTTCGGCCATCGCCGCGTCGAAGCGCAGCTCCACCGGACGCTCCGGCCCGGCCGGAACCTCCACCGCGCAGGTCGCCAGCAACTGGTCGGGCGTGAAGCCGCCGAGCCGCGACGAGGTCCGCAACTCGCAACGCAGCGTGACGGGCGCATCGGCGGAGACGCGGATGGTGAGCGCCGGGACAGGTCCGGGCCGCAGCGGCAGCATCTGGGCGCGGGGCGCGTCCAGATGCTGTTCGGGGCCGTCGGCGGGCAGTTCGCGCAGCACGAAGCGGCTGGAGGCGCCCACTCGTGCGCGGAGGGCCAGGTTGGCCTCGTCGCGCAGCTTCAGGTTCGGGATGTGCTGGCCTGAGCGGAGCAGGTCGGACTGCAGCCCGCGGAGGTGCTCGGCCTCCAGCAACCTCCCCGGACGGATGGCCTTGGAGGCGCAACGAGCGGCCGCCATGCCCACGGCCTGCCCGCCGTGCGCGCAGGTGGCCATGACCCGTGTGGAACCGAAGGCCACATGCGAGACGCCGATGTTGCGGCCGGCGAAGAAGAGGTTCGGCACGTCGCGGCTTATGTATGACCGGAGGGGAATGCCGTAGACGCCGCGCGAGTGCCACTGGTCGCACGGGGCCCGGTCGCTGTAGATGCCGTCGGCCGGGTGGAGGTCGATGGACCAGCCTCCGAAAGCCACCGCGTCGAAGGGATCGCGCTGCTCGATGATGTCGGCCTGCGTCAGCGTGGCCAGGCCGTCGAACCGGCGGCTCTCGCGCTTGCCGGGTATGAGGCCCACCCACTCCAGCGTCATGTCGGCGGCCTCGGGGAAGCGGCCCGAGTTCTTGATGTGGTCCCACGCGCCGTAGACCACGCGCCAGAGCTCCCACTTGATGCGCTCGGTGTCCAGCACCGTGTCGCGTCGGCCGCCATACTCGAACCACCAGAGGCGGCAGCCGTCCTTGTCCGGCGTGATGTCGCGGTAGCGCGGAATGGCCGTGATGTCGCGCAGGGCCCACTCCGGCGGCACGTAGGTCACGGGCGCGCCGGTGTTGCGGCTGTAGAAGTAGATGGTATGGCCCAGCATCTCGCCATAGGAGGCATCCGGTGCGAAGCGCTCGCCATACTCCGAGGCGTCTTCCGCGCCCATGCGGTATCCCGCGCCGGCCAGAAAGGCCACCACGCCGTCGCCCGAGGCATCCACGAAGAGCTTGGCGGAGACCTCGTGCATGGCGCCGGTCTGGCTGCAGACGGCCCGGACGCGCTGGATGGGCCCGTGGCGCTTCCGGTCGACCTCATGCACCGCCGTGTTGAGCAGCAGGCGGAGGTTCGGCTCGGCGTCGGCCTTCTCCAGAAGCAGGGCGTCGAGGAAGACCGGGTTGCCCTCGCGGTTGCGCCAGAGGTTCTCGACCAGGATCTCGTCAATGAGGCCGCCCTCGCGGGCCCAGCGGTTGTTGTTGCCCATGTGGGCCGTGGCGCCCAGGATCCAGAGGCGCACCTCGCTGCTGGCGTTGCCGCCCAGCACGGGACGATCCTGCACCAGCACCACGTCGGCTCCGGCCCGCGCGGCCGTGATGGCGCAGCAGGTCCCGGCCATGCCGCCGCCGATCACGGCGATATCCGCCGAGTGCATCTCACGATGAGGCCACCGACACTCCACTGCCATTTCGCGCCGCATGTTCGGACCCCCGTGCAGCCGTGATGCCGCCGGCGGTATTGTACTCAGGAAAGCTGGCGGGCTAACGGTACGCCGGCGCAACTCAGCCGCGAGCGGGTGCGTAGCTCCCTATACGCCGGCATTGGCCGGATCGACGACCAGCCGCCACAGCGCGCGGCCCCAACCGGCGGCCGCGGAGGACTGATGCATGACACCTGACAAACCGATCAGCAGGCGATCGTTCGTGGGAGGGGCGGCAGCGGCAACCCTTCCCGCCATCGTGCCCAGTAGCGCCCTGGCCGGCCGAGGCCGACAGGGGGCCAATGACCGCATCCGCGTGGCCGTTATCGGCACCGGAGGCATGGGAACCGGCCACGTCGCGCCCGACACCGTGGCCCTGTGCGACGTCGACGACGGCCACCTCGCCAACGCTGCCAAGCGCGTGACGGAGGGGACGCCCTTCCTCACCAAGGACTTCCGCCGCATCCTCGACCGCAAGGATGTGGACGCCGTCATCATCGCCACCCCGGACCACTGGCACGCGCTGATGACCGTCATGGCCTGCCAGGCGGGCAAGCACGTCATGTCCGAGAAGCCCACCGCCAAGACCATCGCCGAGGCCCGAGCCATGGTCACGGCTGCGCGCAAGTACAACCGCGCGGTGCAGATTCACGCCCAGGGACGCTCCAACGGCAACGCCCACGCCGCGTGCCAGTACGTGCGCAACGGCGGCATCGGCGAGATCGAGCGCGTGGACGTTTGGCACCCGCTGAACTTCAGCACGGACAGCTGGGGCGAGGAGCAGCCGGTTCCGACGGGCTTCGATTACGACATGTGGCTCGGGCCCGCGCGCTGGGCGCCCTACCATCCGCAGCGGACGCACTTCAACTTCCGCTGGTTCATGGACTACGGCGCGGGCTTCATCCGCGACCGGGGCAACCATGCCCTGAGCATCGTCTCGTGGCTCACCGATAGCGACGGCTACCGGGGCCTCGTCACCGTGGAGGCCAAGGGCGACCCGCACCTGAGCGGCTTCTACGACGCGCCGGCGAACATGAACGTCACCTGGCGCTTCCACAAGCCCGAGTGGATCCTCACTTGGAGCCAGCCCGGCACGCCCAACCCGCGCTTCCCCGGCGACTGGGGCGCCACCTACACCGGCAGCAAGGGCGACCTCGTGGTGCTGGGCGGCGACGGCGGCTGCGACACCGAGCAGAAGGCCAAGGAGTTCACCGTCCCCTCCGGCGGCGTGGAGATCTACAAGAGCCCCGGCCACCGCGAGAACTGGCTCGACTGCATCCGCACCGGCAAGCGGCCGGTCATGGACGTGGAGATCGGCCACCACGTGATCACGATCTGCATCCTGGGCAACATCGCCTGGAGGCTCCAGCGCAAGGTCACCTACGACTTCGCCACCGAGAGGTTCATCGGCGATGAAGAGGCCGACCGGATGATCAGCGAGCCCATGCGCGCCCCGTGGAAGCTACAGGTCTAGCAAGGAGACGATGATGACATCCTACGAACTGGAGTTGGCCAGCCGGCAGTCGACGCTGGCCGCGCTGCTGGCCGACGTGCGGTCGGGCGATACGGCGCTGCGCCTGCGGGCTGTGGACCAGGCCGCGCTAGTGGGCATATCAGCCATCGTGCCACTGGGCGACGTGTACGGTGAAGCCGACTCGGCCGCCGCCAAGGCTTCGCTGGAGGCCCTGCGTCGCGTGGCGCTGCACGCGGGCCGTCCCGGGGCCGCCGCCGAGCGTCGCAAGGCAGGCGGCGAGTTGGTCAAGCTGCTGGCGCCCACGCGCCCAAGGCGGGTACGCGCCGAAGCGCTCTACCTGCTGGGGCATGTAGGCCTGGACGCCCACGTCGCGCCCATGGCCCGCCTGCTGAAGGACGAAACGCTGGCCGCCGACGCCCGCATGGCCCTGACGCGAATGCCCGGCAAAGCCGCAAGGGTAGCCCTCGCAGCAGCAGGCTAAGGATGAGGGTGAGAAGACTCGGGCACGGAGGCCCGAGCCACCGAGGACAGCGGTGACAGGGCGGGGCGGCGCGTGGATGGCCGTTGGCCGTCGTCCTGGGTGAAACGAAGGACGCTGGCTCCAGCGCAGGCGTGGCTTGTCTCGGGGCCATCGGGCCTCTGGGGCGCCAGGGGTCACCGAGCGAATCAGGGTCCTTCCGCTTTGCGTCAAGACGACGTCAAGTGCGGGCGGTCTCGGGCACGGAGGTCCGAGCCACCACCGGCGCGTCGTCCGTGTTGGTCCGTGGTCGTCCGTGTCTGTCCGGGCCCGCGCCCCTACGCGCCGGGCCGGAAGCTCCAGTACTCGCGGGCGAAGCGGACCGATTCGTCGAGGCAGGCCTCCACCAGGACGCGGCCGGCTTCGGGAGTGGATGGCGTCGGGTCGCCCAGGAGGCCGGTCTTGCTGGGGTTGTAGTGCCAGGTCGACCAGAAGACGCGGGTGGAGCCTATGTAGTTGTCGCCGGCCACGAAATCCGTGTGGACCTTCACGTGGTCGACATCGGTGTAGAGCGCCGGGTCGATCTCGTAGCCGTAGTGGAGCATGACCGAGGTCTCGTCCTCGCCGCCGTGGATGCTCCCGCCCGCGGCGCCCTTGCGGACCGCGTTGTAGGGCTTGACTCCCAGCGACAGGATGTTGATGACGGCCGGTGCAATGCCGTGGTCGTCGGACAGCTCTCGGGCGACCACACGCAGCAGCTCGGCGTGGTGTCCGTGGCCGTTCAGCACCATGATCTTGTCGAAGCCCATCTCGGCCAGCGAGCCGATGATCTGGCGCATCATGTCCATCACCGTGCGGGTGTCCATGCGGATCGTGCCGGGCCAGGCCTGCATCAGCTTGGCCGAGTAGCCCGTCCAGATCGCCGGCAGCGTGAGGAACGGCACCGAGCCGTCGGCGTCTAGCCGCTCGCGCAGGTCATCCATGAAGCGCTGGGTGATGAAGAGGTCGGTGCCCGTGGGCAGGTGGTTGCCGTGCTCTTCGATGGTGCCGATGCCCAGGATCACCAGCGACTTCCGGGCGATGTGCTCCTTCAGCTGCGGCGAGGTGAGGTACTCGAAACGGCGCTCCATGGCTTGCTCCTTGGCTGGGTTGCAGTACCGACAGGACGGGTTCAGGGTACCGCACTGTGGTATCTTGCCGCTGGCGCCAACCCGGCGCCGCACGGGAGGACGTTGGCCCATGGATTGGACGCATGCCGCGCAGGTGGCAGCCGTGGCGCTCTTCGCCGGCGCATTCGGGGCGATGATGGGCGTGGGCGGCGGCGTCATCCTTGTGCCTGGCCTCATCGCGCTACTGGGGCTGGAGCCGAGGCAAGCGGTGGCGTGCAGCGTCATCAGCGTGGTGGCCACGTCGTCGTCCGGCGCGATCCGCTTCCTGCGCCAACGGCTGGTGGACGTGCCCCTGGCCCTGCAGCTTGAGGGCTCCACGGTGTTTGGCTCCATCGTGGGGGCTTATGTGGCCTATCGCGTCTCCGGCGAGGCGGTGGCGGGACTCTTTGCGCTCTTCCTGCTCTATGCGGCCTTCAGTGTGGCGCTGGGCGGGCGGCATGAGCGGGCACCTGCGGACTCGGGCACGGAGGCCCGAGCCACCAGCGACGCTCCCAGGTCCTACATCGATCCGGCCACGGGCGACGAGGTGTTCTACCGCGTCCGCAACCTGAACCTGGGGCGGGTGGCGGGGTTGGCGGCGGGCGTGATCTCGGCGCTGCTGGGTGTGGGCGGAGGCATCGTCATGGTGCCGGCCATGGCCGGGCGCATGGAGCTACCCATCCGAGTGGCAACGGCCACCAGCACGTTCATGATCGGCATCACGGCGGCCGCTACGGCGGTGCCTTACCTGGCCCACGGGGAGGTGAACCCGCGCATCGCGGCGATCTGCACGCTGGGTGTCATGGCCGGCGCACGCCTGGGCTCGCTGGCAGCGGGGAAGATCGACGCCAAGCGGCTCCGGTGGCTCTTCGGGCTGGTGCTGCTCTACACGGCGGGGCGCATGGCCCTGCGGGCGGGCCTGCGCCTCTGGTAGGTTCGGGGCCGCCTCAGTCGCGGCGCAGGACGGCGGCGTGGCTCATGCGGATGTCGACGATGTCGACCCAGTAGAGCCCGGTGGACTCGGCCAACCGGACCGCTTCGGTGAACTTCGGCTTGTGTACATGGAAGATGGGCTCGGCCAGCAGCAGCCGCCCGCCCGGCCGGAGCGCGCGGGTGATTTGTTCCAGGGCGCCCTTGGGGTCGCGCATCTCGTGCAGAACGGCGAAGGCCAGCACAAAGTCGAGGCCCTCGTCGAGTTTCAGGTCGGTGTCTAACGCCAGCCGGAAGTCGATGCGCTCCACCATGCCCACCCGCACTGCGTCCGCCTTGGCGCGGTTCAGCATCCCCTGCTGCACGTCCACGGCGATGACGCGGCCGGTCTCGCCTACCAGGTGGGCCATGGGCCCCGTGAAGAAGCCGGGGCCACAGCCCACGTCGGCCACGGTGGCCCCCTCCTGCACGAAGGGGCCCACGATGCGGAAGGGGTCCTGGCCGCGGTGCCGGAGGCCGCACGTCAGGAGCAGGCTGAGCCACGGCGGGCAGATACCGGGCAAGTCAGGCTCCCTCGCCGGCCGGCGCGTGCCAGACTTCCTTCAACGCCAGCGCGGCGGGCTTGGGCTGCCCCTCGAAGTCGATGATGCTGGTGTTGGTGGGGCACGGGAAGCAGTCGTGGCCGGTCCAGAGCATGACGCCGCCGCACTTCGGGAAGCGCCGCTTGCAGGCCGAGACGGCGACGCGCAGGGCGTCGGCCTGCCGTTGGCGGCTCCAATCGACGTACTCCTCCAGCGTCTCGGGCTGGCGGCCCTTCTCGGCGGCGAACTGGGCGTTCTCGATCCACCAGGTCACCGGCCGCCGCCAGAAGAGGTTGGCCGCGCTCACGGGCATGGGTTCCAGCTCGCCCGCATAGCGGCGGATCAGGTCGGCAGATGCACAGCCTGGCGCGCCGGTCTCGGAGCGGAAGAGGGCGTCGTCGTTGCCGAAGTAGACCGCCCAGTCCGTCAGGTCGTCCCAGGGCTTCCAGGGGCCGTGGACGTCCCAGTGGACGCCCTTGCCGAAATCCTTGGCGTCGGCGGTGAAGCGCGGGCCGGTGGAGGTGGTCGTCAGGAAGCGGCGGCCGGGGTCATCCTGCTCCACCACGGCTCGAAGCGCGGCGGGCATGGGATGGCTCGGCTCCAGCGGCGAGCCGTAGCCCTCGGGCGCCACGCGCTGCAGCTCGTTGCCGCCGCACCAGAGGAGCAGCGACGGGTGGTGCCGCCGCCGGGCGATGAAGGAGCGGAGGGTCTCGGCCATCTGCGCCACCAGTAGCGGCTCATCCGGCGGGATGTTCTCGAGGCCGGAGGAGGAGAGCGGCACGTCCTGCCAGACGAGGATGCCCATCTCGTCGCAGAGGTCGTAGAGCCACGTCTTCTCCAGGTAGCCGACGCCGTTGATGCGGAAGATGTTGACGCCCAATTCGCGGTAGAGGCTGAGGAACGCGCGGTAGCGCTCCTCGGTGAGGTCGGCGAAGTTCGGCAGTAGCGGCGCGAAGTTCACCCCTTGCAGGAAGGTGGGCTTGCCGTTGATGACACATATCCAGGGGTCGGCCCCGGCCGGGGCGTCATCGCACTGGCGCCACTCCACGGAGCGGAAGCCCACGCGGCGCTCTGCGGCATCGGCCTGTTCGCCGTCGGGCGTGCGTAGCGTGCAGCGGACCGTGTAGAGCGGCTGCTCGCCGGCCAGGTTGGGCCACCAGAGGCGTACGGGCAGGCCGTCCCAGGCGACGCCCGCGGTGTTGAAGGCGGCGGCAGAGAGGTCGGCGCGGCGGATGGACGCATCGCCCTCCAACAGCTCCACGGTGACGCCGGAGCCCTCCGGAGCGGCCACGAGGCCCCGTGCGCGGAGGATGCCCGTTCCCGCGGCTGCATCGGCATCGCCCACGGCGGTGAAGGTGCGTATCTCGGCGCCGTCGGTAACCTCCAGCCGCATGGGCTCCCAGATGCCGATCTGCACCAGGCGGGGCTGCCAGTCCCATGTGTAGTTGAAGCGCACCTTCCACTCGGTCATGCGCGACGTGTGTCCGAACTGGCCGAGCCAGCGGGGCGGCATATCGAAGATGATCCGGAGCTTGTTGTCGCCGGGCATCAGGTGCGGGGTCAGGTCGAAGGTGTGCGGCACGTGGGTGCCCCGGAACTCGCCGATCTGCGCGTGGTTCAGGTGGACCCAGCCGGAGAAGTCAAGCCCGTCGCAGACCAGTCGCGCGGTGCGCCTCTCGGGCAGCATGGACGCGGGGAGGACGGCCTCGTAGATCCAGTGGCGGTTCTCGACCCATTCGCACTGCTGCCAGTTGGCGCCCAGGTTCCAGTCGGGGATGAGCCCCGCGTTGCGCAAGGTGGCCTGCACGGAGCTGGGGATGCGGACCGGCATGCCCTGAACCTCGGCGTCGGGCTGTTCGCCCAGTTCCAGCGTCTGCATGAGGCCCCAGAGGTAGGGCGTCCATCCGGACAGCGTCCAATCCAACTGCGACAGGTCGAAGGTCTCTTTCACTTGCCGAACTCTCCTCGGGCCGACTGCCCACGCGAGGCAGACCGCCGCCAACGGCGTCGCCGTAAGCTATGCTCTGATTGAGTGTACCTGCCGCCGCAGCAGCGGCCCCGACCTGCTGGCACTGGAGGCGATATGTCCCTGAACCTGCGAACCATGGCCCTGGCCCTGCTCTCCGCGTCGGCCCTGGGAGCCTGTCTGATCCGATCCGGCGCCGGCGCCATGCCGCCTGCCGAGCCGTTCCGATCGGAGGCGCTCGGAGACGCAGGGCCTGCCGGGACGCCGATCTCGGGCGCCGTCGACCGGGCGGGCAACGCGCCGTCGGGAACTGCGGCCTACCGGGTCGCGGACAAGCAGTACGGCTTCAAGCTGGCCAAGCCCCTGTTCGTCGGCCGCGACAGCGTGCTGAACTGGTCGTGGCGCAAGCCGGAGGGGACTGTCTGCGTGGTGCAGTTGCAGGTGGTGAACCCGGAGACGGGCGCCTCGCGCTACCTGGGCTTCGGCGCGGGCGGGCTGGGCGAACCGGCGGCAGTCGACCCCACCGTGGAGGTCTGGGTGGCCCCAGCGCCGCCGCGGCAGTGGACGCGCGTCACGCGCCGCCTGGCCGAGGATATCCGCACCGCACTGGGCTGGAACTCCGCCGAGGTGCGCGAGGTCTACCTCTCGCCGTGGGACGGCAGCCCCGGCGAGTTCGCGGACATGACCTTCGAGGCGGTCACCGCGCAGGATGTGACGGCCTCCGAGCGCGCCCGGCGGATGGAGCAAATGTCGAGGATCGGCACGGGCGGCTATGCGCCGCCGCGCCTCAGGCGGCTGGGCGAGGCCCGCGACGAGCGGTTCGACACCAGCTTCGAGGAGGCTGCGCCCGGCCGCAACAGCGCCGCCAACGAGTGGAGCGCCTTCGGATGGCCCACCGGCCGGAGCGACCTGAACTGCCTCGGCCGGGGGATGCGCGTCAGGTACCCCACCTTCGACCTCGTGTTCCGTCTGCGAGAGAAGGGCGTTGAGCTGGAGCCCGGCGACCTGGAGGGCTTCCGGCTAGGCCTGGTCGGCGGCTACCTGCCTGCGATCAAGAGCAGTTGGGAGCACGGCGGGCTGCGCTACAAGGTAGCCGCCATGTCGCGCCCGTTCGGCAGCGGGGCCTACGATATCTATCGCGTCGAGGTAACCAACCCGACATCCAAGCCTTTGCCCAGCGCCCTGATCGCCGGATTGGACGGTCCGCCGGACATGAGGCCCGCCGACGGCGTGGTCCGCGGCCTAGGTTCGGTCCCCTTCCTGCTCACGCCCGCCGGCGCCTCGTTCGAGCCTGCCGTCAGTCGCGACTGGGGCCTCTGCGACAAGCGGGCCAAGACCTACGAGTGCGGCGCCGGACCTGGCGACACCGAGGCCGCCGTCTCCAGCACCCGCATCGGCATGGGCGGACTGCCCGTGGTCTACCGGTTCGCCGCCAAGGCCGGCGTCCGTCACGATGTCTGGACCGCCACCTCGCCCCACATCGCCGCGTTCCTGGGCAAGGTGACCAAGGCCGGCGACCTGATCCTGCGCTACGAGGTGGAGGGCGCCGGCTCCCAGACCGTGGACTGGTTCACATACATCTCGCAGAAGCCCAGGGTGATCTGCGTCGGCTTCCGCGGGGCGGGCGACCTGGACGGCGACGGCATGGTCGAGGTGCGGGCCGCATGCGACGCCCGGTCGCGCCTGCGGCACACCCGCCTCAGCGCGATCTACGTCTTTCCCGCGGGCACGCCTGTGGCCGATCCCGCCGAGCTGGTAGCGGGCCGGTTGAACGCCCTCTGCGTGCAGCATATCGACGTGGGCGCCACGCCCGAGACCGGCTGGCAGAACCAGAACTACGGCATGACCGACGTGGGCATCGCGCGCCTGAATCTGCCGCTCGGGGGCCTGGTGCCGGCCGGTGGGTCCCGGGTCTTCTGGCTCAAGGCTCCCCCCTTCCAGCGGCGCGACCCGGCCAGCATGGGCACTTACTCCCACGCCTTCCGCGAGGCACTGCCGCGCGAGGCCGCGCCGCCCTTCTCCCAGGCGCAACTCGCCGACCTAGCCCGACGTGACCCGGTCGCCGAATGGAATGCCTCGCTGCGGTGGTGGGCAGCGTTCGCCGGCACGTCGGCGCAGATCAGCACACCCGACGCGGTGCTGGGCGACGTGTACCGTTCGCGGCTGGCGGCGCGGGCCATCCTGGACGTGCGGATCGCAGGCAATGTCTGGTTCAACCCCTGCAGCGCGTGGTTCTACTACGACTTCGCCTTCCGCGACCAGGCCTACGTCGTATACGCCTACGACCTGGCGGGCCTCCACGACCGGTCGCGGAGACTTCTACGGGCCTACTGCATGGACCTCAAGGATGCGCCGCAGGGCCCAACCGGCTTCGCAGACATCCCGATCCGGATCGGCATGAGACCCGACGGCCTGTGGAACACCCGCCCCGGCCAGTTCGACACCCAGGGCCAGAACATCTGGTGCGTGGTGCAGCACTACAAGCTCACCGGCGACCGCCCATGGCTCCGCGCCGTCGCCTACCCCTTCGTGCGGCGCGGTGCGCAATGGCTGGTCAACTCCCGGCACAAGCACATGGCCGAGGTGAGGGACCCGAACGACCCGCGCTACGGGCTCATCGAGCCGGGCGCCATGGAGGTGGGCTCGGTCACAAAGGGCATGCACATGTACTACATGGACGCCTGGGCCGTGCTGGGCCTCAACGAAGCCGCCGATGCGGCCTCCGCGGCGGGCATCCCGGCCGATGCCGCGCGCTTCCGCCGCGAGGCCGCCGACCTGCGCGCCTGCCTGCTCCGATCGTGCCGCAGAACCTTCCGGCGCTCGGGCCTCTACGAGGGCTCGCTCTGGTTCGGCGTGGAGCAGCAGGGCGACGGCATGTACGGCATGTGGGGCCACACGCCCCTCCTCTGGCCCACGCGGGTCTTCGAGCCCCACGATCCGCTCTGGACCGCCACCGACCGCCGCATGCTGCGCGGCTCCCACGAGTGGGGCGGCGGCATCTTCAGCGAAGGCTCCGGTAGCTCGTGGCCCTACATCGGCGTGGATTGGGCCATCGGCGCCATCTTGCGCGGCGAGCCGGAGCGGGCCGCGGACTACTTCTGCGCCTTCACCGACACCGCCGGCCACACCTTCAGTTGGGGTGAGGGGTACGACAACAAGCAGAACACGGCCGCCGGCGACCAACCCCACATGTGGGCCGACGCCCAGTGGCTGAACCTCTACCGCCACCTCTTCGCCATGGAGGAGGGCGACACACTGCTCCTGACGCCGGCAACACTCCGCCGCTGGCAGGGCTCGGGCAAGGCAGTCAGCGTCGCTGGCCTCCCCACCCACTTCGGCGCGCTGGACCTGAACGTGCGGCCCAGCGACGGCGGCAGGCGGATCATCGCCACCTTCCGCATCGTCCCGCGAGGCGACCAGGCCGCCCGACCGCTGGGCAAGGTAGTCCTCTCGGCGCGGCTGCCCAACGGCCGCGCCCTCGCCTCGGTGCGCCTGGACGGCAAGCCGCTGGAGAGTTGGAGCGGCGAGACGGTGGTGGTGCCCAGGCCGGCGGGGGGGCGGGTCTACAGGCTGGAGATGAAGGCCCGGTAGGAGGCGACTCGCTGCGCAGGGCGAAAGAGCCTGCCGCCCGCACCATGGTCTCGTACAAAGCCGCGCAGGATTTGCGCGGGCGTCCGGCGAACTACGGGGCAAAGGAGATTGCCATGCGACCCTTTTCCCTCTTGTCGGCGGCTCTGGCCCTTGCGCCGGTAGCCGCTGTTGCCGCGCCGGGCGGCTCCGAAATCGAGGTCACCGCCGGCGCGCACGGATGCCGCCGCGCCGTGGCGCGCGTGGTGCTGCCCTACTCCCCCACGGCGGCCCAGGTCCGGGGCGGCGAGGCCTGGCCCGTGCAGGTCCGCAAGGTCGCCGGGGGCTACGAGGCCACCTGGCTGGTGGACGGCCTGCGCGAGGACGAAAAGCGCGTCTATCTGCTGGCCCGCACGGGCAAGGCGCCCCAGGCCGCCGGAATGAAGGCCGCCAAGGTAGCCGGCGGCATCGAGGTGCGGGCCGGTGACCGCCTGCTGATGAAGTACGACACCTCCACCGGGCCCAACAAGCCCTACCTCTACCCGCTCCTGGCCCCGGACGGCACGCTCATGTGCCGCCAGTACCCGCTGGCCAAGGTGGCCGGCGAGTCGGCGGACCACCCGCACCACCGCGGCCTCTGGTGGACGCACGGCGCCGTGAACGGCGGCGACTACTGGTCGGAGACCAGCACCAAGGCACACACGGTTGACCTTGCGGCAGCACAGAAGGTGGAGTCTGGTCCGGTCTTCGCGCGGCTCACCACGGCCACCGACTGGATCGGCCCCGACGGCGTCAGAGTCGGCAAGGACGCCCGCGAAGTGACGGTCTACGCGCCGGGCGACGTGCTCGACTTCGTGATCACCTTCACCGCCGGGCCGGCCAAGGTCACCTTCGGCGACACGAAAGAGGGCTCCCTCGGCGTTCGTCTACCGGATGAAATGATCGTCGACCGCGGCAAGGGTCACATCGTGACCAGCACGGGCATCATGGACGGCAAGGCCTGGGGCATGCGGGCGCCGTGGGTCGACTGCTACGGCCCCGTTGCGGGCAAGACGATGGGCATGGCCATGGCCGACCACCCGGCCAACCCGCGCTTCCCGACCTGGTGGCACGTCCGCACCTACGGCCTCTTCGCGGCGAACCCATTCGGCATCCATGACTTCGAGAAGAAGCCGGCGGGCACGGGCGACATGGTGGTGGAGGCTGGCGAGAGCGTAACCTTCCGCTACCGCGTCTACCTGCACGCCGGAGAGCCCGAGGCGGCCGGCGTGGCGCAGGTATGTGGCAGCTTCATCGACCCACCCAGAGCGGTAGTGCGCACCCGATAGCGGGGCGCTGGAGGCAGGCATGACGGAGACGAAGCAGTTGCGGTGGTTCCAGGGCGTACCGCGCTATGCCTGGACGGTGCTCATCATCGGCGCGCTGGGCTGGATGTTCGACACCATGGACCAGCATCTCTTCAACCTGGTCCGCCTGACGTCGCTGACTGAGTTGATGACCAGGCCTGGCGTAACTGACCCGACCACCGCCGCCCAGGAGATCGGCCCAATACTGACGGCCATCTTCCTGCTCGGGTGGGCGGCCGGGGGCTTCCTGTTCGGTATGCTTGGCGACCGACTGGGCCGTACGCGTACGATGATGATAACGATCCTCATCTACGCCACATTCACCGGCCTGAACGCGCTGGTACAGACCCCCTGGCAGTACGCCCTGTGCCGGTTCCTGACGGCCCTGGGCGTCGGCGGCGAGTTCGCCGCAGGAGCCGCCCTTGTCGCGGAGGTCTGGCCCGCGCGGTCGCGCCCCATGGCGCTGGGGCTTCTGCAGGCGCTGTCGGCGGTGGGCAACATGATGGCGGCCGTCGTAACGCTAGTGCTCAGCGCGGTGTCATGGCGTTACGTCTTCGTGGTGGGCGCCGTCCCGGCCCTGCTCGTGCTCTGGATTCGCAGCTCCGTACGGGAGCCCGAGCAGTGGCAGAAGGCGCACGATGCAGCCGGCCAGAACAAGGGCGGCGGCGAGATCGGGAGCATCGCCGCGCTCTTCCGGGACAAGAAGCTGTGCAGGAACACCATTGCCGGTGTGCTGCTGGCCACGGCAGGCGTCGGCGGGGTTTGGGGTGTCGGCTTCTTCCTGCCCGACCTGATCAAGAGCGCACTCAAGGCAAGCTTCGAACACCTGCCCGAGATCACTGCTCTGCCGGCCGACGCTCAGGCAGCCGCCGTGAAGAAGGCCCTTACCCAGCTGGCCAGCAAGGCCTTCTTCGTACAGAACATCGGCGCATTCATCGGAATGATTGGGTACGCAGCCATAAGCGAGCGCGTTGGGCGCAAGCCGGCCTTGGCGGGCGTCTTCGCGCTGGCATTCGGTGCCGTCCAGGTGGCGTTCTGGTCCCTCAACAGCGTGACCGGCGCCTACGCTTTCTCCTTCATCGTCGGCGTCTTCTGCCTTGCGCCCTTCTCGGCCTACGCCGTCTACTTCCCTGAACTCTACCCCACGCGGCTCCGGGCTACGGGCGTGGGGTTCTGCTACAACTGCGCCCGCATCCTGGCCGCAGCGGCGCCGTTCACGCTGGGCAAACTGGCCAAGGAGTTCGCTGATGCAGGCGATCCTGCCATCGGCCTCCGAAAGGCGGCGACCGTCATTGCCTTCGTCTACTTTGTCGGCGTCGTCGGACTGATGCTCGCCCCAGAGACCAAGGGCAAGCCGTTGCCGGAGTAGCCGGCAAGGATGGAGCCAAATATGACCCGACCCATGGATGAGATCCGAGACCGATGCAAGGCCGCCTGGATCGGCGCCGCTATGGGCGGGTCGCTGGCGGCCGCAGCCGACGGCGAGGGAGATATCCAGCCGCTACCCGAGCCCGCCTCGCCCATGGTCGCCGCCCACGCCTCCGCCTGCGTCGACGCCATGCGCCTGAGCCTTCGGGCGCTGGAGGCGGCCCAGGGCGCGCTCAGCCCGGCGGCGCTGGCCGAGGCTCGGCTGGAGGGCCTCACGTATCGTTGGGACGCCTTCGGAGCGGCGCGGAGCAACCTGTTGCGCGGGCTGAGGCCGCCGGCGTCGGGCCACTTCTGGAACCCCTGCGCCAACGGCGTGGCCGCCGCGGGCAGGGCAGCCCTCTGGGGTATGGTGGTGCCGGGAGCGCCCCAGACCGCCGCGTGGCTGGCCCGGCGCGACGCCACCATCGACCACGCCGGGCAGGGCATCGAGGCCGCCGGGGCCGCAGCCATGGTGGTCTCCCTGGCCATGACCGGCGCCGATCCGCTGAGGTGCATCCGCTTCGCAATCGACGCCCTGCCCCCGGCCTCGCGCGTCCGGCTCGGCCTGCGGCTGGGACTGGCGGCAGGTCCCGCCGAGGGCTCACTGGCCACCGCCCGAGGCGCCCTGCTGCAGGGCATGGGCGACGCCGATCTGGCCGACGCGGGCATCAACCTCGGCTTCGTTGCCCTGGGCCTGAGCCGCCCCGGCGGACCGGCCGCGCAACTGGCGACCGTGGTGGCGCTGGCGCGGGCCGCCATGCCCAACAGTGTGCTGGCGGGAGCGCTGCTGGGAGCCTCGCTGGGGACGGCGGGCCTCCCCGCCGTGTGGGTCGCCTCGCTGGGCGAGGCGCTACCGGTGGGCTGGGGCCTCCGCTCCGATGGCGACGGCCACTCGCCTGACGCGCTGGCGGAGAGGTGCGTCGCTGTGGTGGCCGTGCCGCCGGCGCCTTCGGCGCGAGGAGGTGAGGAGGCGGGAGGAGGTGAGGAGGTGACGGCGGTCGCGGCGGCTGCCCCCGAGCCCGTGGCGCCCGTCCTTCCTGATATCGCTGATGCACCGCTTACTGAGGCTGGGCCGGAGGCTGATGCAGGCGTCGAACCGGCTGCTGAGGCGCCGGATGCCGCTGTTCCGCCAGCCGAAGTCATTGCGGCGCCGGTTGTGGCTGTGCCGCCGATCGTGGCCGTCCCGCCCGTGGTCACCGTGCCTGCGCTAGATCCCGGCTTTGCCGCCACACATCCGGAGGAGTTGGGTACGGCGTCGATCCACCGGGCCGGCGAGTTCGAGATCGCGGCAGACTTCGGCGAACGCGGCCCCGCGCTCTACCCCGGCGTTCCGGTCACGCTCATGCTGGAGGTGCGCAACCTGTCGGCGCTACGCTTCATAGGCTCCATCTCCCTGACCGCGCCGGCGGGTTGGGAGGTGCACGTTCCCGGCGCGCAGGGCGCCCGGCAGGACCTGCCACCGGGCCGCGCCGCCCGGCTGGGCTTCGTGCTTCGAGCCCCCGCCACAGCCGCCATGCCGCCGGTGACCTCTCTGACGGTCACCCTCACGCCAGACGAGGGCAAGCCCCACACCTGCGCCGTCGCCGCGCCCTCCGGGGCCTGCTGGTGGGCCGTGGGCGCGCTCCCTTCGCCCCTGCGCGAGGGCTACGAGAAGCGGTACGAGGTGGAGGACAAGCAGGGCCTCGAGGAGACCTACCTGAGCCGGGCGGGCGGGTTGGTCGGCTGGACGCGGCTGCAGGTCCCCGGCTCCGAACTGCCGCTGGAGGAGGCCTACTTCAGGGGCGCTCCCGGCGTCGCCTATGCGCGGCTCGTGCTTCGCGTGCCCGCGGCGGTGGAGACGCGGCTGGTGGTCCACACCAACGACGGCGCGAAGGTCTGGGTGGCGGGCCGCCTCGTCTTCCAGGTCCACAGCCATCAGGCCTGCCGGCCCACCTGGTCGGGCGGGCCCGGCGCGAGCCTGAAGCTGCCCGCGGGCGATACGCCCCTGCTGTTGAAGGCCGTGCGGTGCGACGAGCCCTACCGCCTGGTCCTCATGTTCCTGGGACCCGACGGCGACCCGCTGATTTCGCTGTCGACCGCACACTGGTAAGGATGACCGGCGCCGCGCACGTTGCCGCGACGCCTTTACAACGGGCCGGACGGTTCGGCCATCTGGAGGAGACTGCATGGACAACGAACAAGGCCTGAGCCGCCGCGACGTGATGGCGGGCGCCCTTCGGACCGGCGCGGGCGCCGCGCTCTTCAGCATCGTGCCCGCCTCGGCGCTGGGGCTCGGTGGCCGGCCGGCGCCCAGCAACCGGATCGTCATGGGCTGCATCGGCATGGGCGGCCAGGGCAACGGCAACATGGGCGGCTTCCTGGGACAGAGCGACACGCAGGTAGTGGCCGTCTGCGACGTGGATCGGAACCACCTCAACGGCGCCCGCGACGCCGTCAACCGCCACTACAACAACCAAGGCTGCGGCGCCTACGCCGACTTCCGCGACTTGCTGGCGCGGAAGGACCTGGACGCCATCTCGCTGGCCACGCCCGACCACTGGCACGCCATCCCCGCCATCGCGGCACTGAACGCCGGCTACGACGTCTACGGCGAGAAGCCCATCTCCCACTGCCTCCTCGAGGGCCGCGACATGGCCGACGCCCAGAAGCGCAACGGTCGGATCTGGCAGACCGGCAGCTGGCAGCGTTCCCAGGGGCACTTCCGCACCGCCTGCGAGCTGGTGCGCAACGGGCGCATCGGCAAGGTCGTCCGCATCGAGGTCGGCCTGCCCACTGGCGGCGGCTGCGGCCCCACGCAGTTCAAGGACGCCCCGCCGGAGTTGGACTACGACTTCTGGGTGGGCCCCTCCCGCTGGGCGCCCTACTGCGACCAGCGGACGCATTGGAACTGGCGCTGGCAGCTCGACTACGGCGGCGGCCAGATGATGGACTGGATCGGCCACCACGGCGACATCGCCCACTGGGGCATGGGCTGGGACCACACCGGGCCCGTCGAGATCGAGGGCACGGGCCAGTACCCCGACCAGGGCATCTGGGACGCGGCCACCACCTACTACTTCGTCTGCAAGTACAAGGGCGGCGTGGAGATGCACCTGGCCAACGGCGGCAACAAGGGCATCCGCGGCGGCACCCGCTGGATCGGTGAGAACGGCAACTGGGTCTGGGTCGACCGCGGCGGGCTTGAGGCCCAGCCGAAGTCGCTGCTGCAGGAGCGGATCGGGCCGGACGAGACCAACCTCTTCCGTAGCCCCGGCCACCACCGCGAGTTCCTCGACTGCGTGAAGAGCCGGCAGCAGACCACCACGCCCGCCGAGACAGCACACCGGTCGGCCTCCATCGGCCACCTGGGTCAGATCGCCATGCTGCTGGGCCGCAAGCTGAAGTTCGACCCGGTGACCGAGCGCTTCCAGAACGACGCCACAGCGAACCGCATGCTCCGCACGCCCATGCGCTCGCCGTGGCGGCTGTAGGCGGACCGCGATGAGAAGGAGATACGAGATGACCCGAGCGATCCGCATCGCTTGCGCCGTAGCGGCCCTGGCTGCCCTGACGCCCGCCGCACTGGCCCAGGACGACCCGTACGCAGGCCTGGCCCGGTACGACGGCCAGAACCGGACCTCCGTGGCCGCCATCGAGAAGTCAGTGAAGGCCGCGCAGGGCAAGCCCGCCCAGATGGCCGCCATCGAGGCCAAGCTGGCGGCTGCGCTGAAGGACCCCGCCGCCGGGTTTGCCGGCAAGCAGGAGGTGTGCCGCATCCTCTGGATGGTCGGCACCGCCCGCTCCGTGCCCGCGCTGGCCTCGCTACTGCCCGACGGGAAGCTGGGCGACGTGGCCCGCTACGCCCTGGAGCGCTGCCCGGCGCCCGAGGCGGGCGCGGCATTGCGCTCCAGTCTGGCCAAGCTGAAGGGCCCGGCGCTGGTCGGCGTGATCAACTCGGTCGGCAACCGCCAGGACCCGCTCGCCGTCGGAGCCCTCACCGGCCTGGCCAAGAGCGCCGATGCGAACCTGGCGCAGGCCGCCGTGGCAGCCCTGGCCAGGATCGCCACGCCACAGGCCGCCGCCGCGCTGAACGCGTTGCCCGCCAAGGGGCTGCCCGGCTGGCACGGCATGGTCGCCGCCGCCCGATCGGCCCTCGCCGGCAAGCAGCCGAAGATCGGCCTGGCGCTTGCCTCCAAGGTGCTGGCATCGAAGGCCGCGCCTGAGCCGGTCCGCGGCGAGGCGCTTTGCCTGCTGGCCGGTTCGGGCGCTCCCGAGGGCTTGGCCGCGGCTCTGGCGACCCTCAAGGGATCGTCGCCCTACCTCCAGATCGTTGCCGCCGAACTGGCCGCGACCGTGCGCCGGCCAGACGCCGTCAAGCGCTACGCCGCCGCCGCCGCTACGGTGACGCCTGATACCGCCGTCGCCCTGCTGGCCGCCCTGGGGACCCGAGGCGATGCGGCCGCCGCCAACGCCGCGCTGGCCCAGCTGAAGTCATCGGACCAGAACGTGCGCACCGCAGCCATCCGCGCCGCCATCCTGCTCGATCCCGAGCGAGCGGCCGCGCCGGTGGCCCAACTGGCCGCTTCGGGCTCAGGAAACGACAAGCGCATGGCCGCGGAGTGGCTCCGCCAGGCCAAGGGCGCCGCTGCCGCGGACGCCATCGACAAGCTGGCAGGCTCGGGCGCCGCAGACGTGAAGGCCGCGCTGGCCGGCATCATCGCCGAGCGTGATGGGCCCCGCGCGGTCCCGACACTCATGGCGAACGCCAAGGGCACTGACACGGGCGCCGCCGTGGCCGCGCTCCGGGCCCTCGCGCCGATCGCGTCCGCCGGGCAGCTTCAGGGCATGGTGGGCATCGTCACCGCTACGCAGGACGACGACGTGCGGCAGAGCGCGCAGGACGCACTGGCTGCCGCAGCCGGCCGCACATCGGACCGTGAGGCCGCACTCGCCCCGATCCTGGGGGCGGTGGGAGGCGCGTCGCCGCAGGCCAAGGGCGCGCTGCTCAGCGTCATGGCCGAGATCGGCGGCGTCGCCGCATTGGCCGAGCTCACCAAGGGCGCCGGCTCGTCCGACGCCGAGGTCCGGCGCGCGGCCGTGGTGGCGCTGGCCGACCGGTGGAGCGGGTCCGAAGCCTTGCCGACGCTACTCGGCCTCGCCAAGTCCGAGGAGAGCCGGTCGCTCCGCGTGCGCGCCCTGCGTGGCTGCATCCGCCTGATCGGCGAGAAGAAGGTCGACGCCGCCGAGCGCGTGGCCGACCTGGCCCAGGCCTACGCCATGGCCGAGCGGCCCGACGAGAAGAAGATGGCCCTGGGCGTCCTCGCCGGCTGCCGGACGGCAGGCGCGATGGACTTGGCGGCCGAGGCGCTGGACGACGAGGCCCTCTTCGCCGAGGCGGCCGACACGGTGATCAAGCTGGCCTCCGGTAACGGCGCCGTCAGCGGACCTGTCACCCGCGCCGCGCTGGAGAAGATCGTGGCCAAGGCGCAGGACGGCGGCCTTCGGGACCGCGCACGCAAGCTGATCCAGCCGTAGTCGCAAGAACGGCCGGGCAGGCGAGGGGGTGTGCGCTCCCTCCTGCCCGGCCTTCGTCTGCGCCCCGCTACCGACGCGGCGCGCCGCCGCGGACCCGCTCGATGACCCCCTTGACCAGCCCGGTCAGGGTTGTTGGGTCGGTCTCGGGGACGATCACCTTGGGGCAGGCGTACCAGCCCTGCACGATCCAGCGCGTGGGGCGTCCGCCGGCCTTCATATAGGTATCCACCATGGCCAGCGTCTCCTTGGCGAACAGGTCATCCGACGTGTTGCCGCCGCGCTCGGAGTTGACGATCAGGTTCACCTCCAGCCGCTCGGTGCGGCAGCGGTCCTCGTAGGCCCGCACGCGCTTGACCCAGTTCACGACGGTGGCCGGCTTCAGGTTCACGGAGGGCCGCTCGCCGATCAGGTAGTCGTAGGGGTTGTCGATGGTGACTCCCGCCAGCGGGATGCCCGCCGCACGTAGCTTGTTCGCCACGATGCGATGCGCGTCATCGTACTCGCCGTAGTCCTGCCGCTTGGGCCCGCGGGCATGGTAGGAGACATCGCCCAGGTAGCCCCAGTTGGGGAAGTTGGTCAGGTGCCAGTACCGCATGTTGGGGTGCGCCCGACGAAAGTACTGCACCGACCGCACGACCTGGTCGGCGGCGGCGTCCATGGAGGTGAAGCACTTGCCGTCGCTGCGGTTCTCCGGGAAGAGGAGGCGGCGAACCGGGCCGTCCAGGTCGAGGTAGTCCACCCTGCCGCCTGCGGCGTACCAGCGGTCCAGCGCGGTGGTCTCCGATCGTGCCGACCACTCGCCGTTGGTCTCGTCCATGGGCCCGAAGTCCAGGCAGCAGCCCAGCTCCACGGCCACCTGCAGGCGGTTCTCCTTCACCAGTTTGACCAACTTCTCCAGCACTCCGGGCTTGGGCTCGTGCAGCAGGCCCACGTAGAGCTTGATGCCGGTGATGCCGCGGCGCACCGTGGGCCACTCGGCCTGCTTCAGCAGCTCCTCGGCCGAGGCCGTGCAGAGCCAGACCTCGGGCCGGTATGGCTTTGCCTGTGGCGCGGCCGAGGCGCAGGCGGCGGCCAAGAACAGAACGGCCAGTACAAGACATCGCATGGTCATCTCCCTTCGCCCGGCGTCGTCAGCGCACGCATGCGGGCGTATACTGCCGGGTCGTCGGCGGCGCCGGTGAAGCGGAAGGGGTGGCGCTGGTTGACTGCCTCGGCCATCAGGCCCCAGGAGGCGCCCGCCGCCACGCAGGCGGAGAGGGCCTCGGCGCCGGCGGCGCCCACTTTCTGGTCCTCGTTGCAGACCACCGGCTTGCCGAAGCGAAGCAGCGGCCGCACCTTCGACGGGATGGCCGATGCGGGCGTGCCGTTCAGATGGATGAGGATGAAGTCCGACGCACGCGCCACCCGCTCGCCCAGAGCGCCGTCGCCCTGCCCGCTGGTGGAGACGAGTAGGCCGGGACAGGCGGCCCGTGCGGCCTGCATCAGCTCGACCTGCCCATCTGCCGAGCGGAGGATCGGGTGGTCGAAGCCGCTGTGGCCGTACTCGTTGGCGATCTCCAGCAGCACGTTGCCGCGCCCGAGGCGCTTGAGCCGGCGGGCGACCTCGACGACGGCGCGGCGCACAGCTGCTTCGTCACGGAGGCGCTGATCCTGCCGCTGGTAGAAGCAGCCGAGGATGACCGCGGCTCCGGCCCGGTCGCAGGCCTCGATCACGCGCTCCACGCGGCCCAGGTACTCCCGACGCAGCGTGCCGTCGGGCTCGTAGGCGGAGTTGTGGGCGCCCTCATAGCCCGGCGCACCGCCCTGCAGGTTGAGGGTGATGGCGCGCACGCCGGTAGCCACGTATTCAGGGACCTTCGCGATGAAGGCGTCGGTGTTGGCCTCGGCCTCTCGCTCCCATCCGGGCCTGTTTCGGTCCTCGTAGGTGGCGTTCACCATGCGGACATTGAGCAGAAGCCCCTGGGCCGGGGCGCTGAGGTAGGTCGTCGCGCCGTTGATCCGCCACTGGCCGCCCTGAATGGAGACGCGCGTGCGCTGCGGTGCGGCGGGCGTGGCGACAGGACCCACCACGGACTGTGCGATGAGCCGGGCGGCCTGGTTGGCCCGTGTGTTGGGGTTAGACGGCGAGTCGTCGTGGTCGCGCACGTCGGCGTCGTTCCAACTGACGATGAGGTCGAGGCTCGGGACGATCCAAAGGTTCCGCACACCGCCATGGCCGGATGCCAGGACCAGGTCGGGCGGAAGGTCGCGGTAGAGGCGGTGACCCGCGGCGTCCGTGCGGTTGATCCACCAGTTGAAGCTGTAACAGCCCGGCCCCGTGGGGGTCTGGTTCTTGCCGCCGCCCAGGGAGCGTTGGCCGGGCAGCATGGGCGCCTCGATGCCGGCCGACCGCGGAAGCGCGGCGGGGACGGGGCTCTCCAGCGACATTCGAAGCAGAGACGGGCGCAGCAGCTGCCTGCCCTGCCACTTGCCGCCGCGCAGGATGAAGAGGCCGAAGCGGGCGAAGTCGCGCACCGAGATCGCCAGCCGTCCGAGGCGGTCCTCCCGGCCGAAGGCCGAGAAGGTGCAGCGGTCCTCGAAGCCCAGCGGCTCCGCGAGCCGAGGCCGGAGGACCTCGTCGGCGGGCACGGCGAACACCTTCCGCATGAGCGTGTCGAAGTAGAGGGCCAGCGCGCTGTCGTTGTAGGCCCATGCGGCGCCGGGCGCCTCGGCGAGCCCGTAGCCCGAGGTCTGCGAGGCCAGGTGGCGCCAGGTGATGCGGGCGTCCTTGCCGGCGTTGAGCGAGCGCAGGCCGGGCTCGAAGTCGGCCACGGGCGCATCGGCGCCGCGGAGCTTGCCCTCCTGAACGGCCATGAGCAGCAGCGTGCTGATGACGGGCTTCACGGCTGAGGCCACGTCGGCGCTCTGCGACTGGTCGCCCCAGGAGTAGGCCATGCAGCCGCCGCGCACCACGCATCCCCGCCCTCCGACCAGATCGCGCAGGGTGTCGAGCTTGGCGCGGCTCAGGCCCAGCTCCTCGGGGCTTCTCCATGACCAGCCCTTGCCGGGCCATACGGGAGCATCGACGGCGGCCGGCGCGGCCGATGCGCAGAGGCAGGCAAGTAGCGCGGCAAACCCCTGCATGGCCGCGGCGCCGATCACGAGCATCGAACCAGCACCTTCAGCGCATCGCGTTGCCGGGCTCGTTGGAAGGCCTGCAGCCCCTGCGATAGGTCGTAGCGGGCCGTGATCAGCCGCTCCACCGGGAAGCGGTGCGTGGCCATCTCGCGGAGCCCCCTGCCGAAGGGCCCGCAGCGGGAACCGACCACGGTGATCTCGTTCACAACCAGCGGCGCCAGGTTGAGGGCCGAGTCGGCGGCGATGGTGGACTTCAGGATCAGCACGCCGCGGGGCTTGCAGAGGCGCAGGGCCTCGGCGAGACCTGAGACCGAGCCCGTGGCCTCGACCACGATGTCCGCGCAGTCGGTGATGCTGTCGGAGCCCATCTGCGACCGTACGCCGCCCCAGTCGGCCACGGTTAGCTTGTGCGGGTGGTGGCCGCAGAGCGTGACGTCGCTGGAGGCCGTGGCCAGCGCCCAGGAGCATAGAATGCCCAGCTTGCCGTCGCCCAGGACGATGCAGCGGTCCTTGCGGGCCACATCGACCTGCTCCAGCATCTCGAACCCGGCCGAGACGGGCTCACAGAAGACGGCCTGCTCGTCGGCCATGCCTTCGGGGACCTCGTGCAGGTTCTCCACGGGCAGGGCGCAGCGCTCCGCCATGCAGCCGTCATGGCTCACGATGCCCAGCACGGTCCGGCCGGGGCAGTGGCGCTGGAGGCCCCGGCGGCACCAGTCGCAATCGCCGCACGCCGCGTTGATCTCGCCCACCACGCGCTTGCCGATCCAATCGGCATCCTCACACTGCTCAACCACACCGACGAACTCATGGCCCATGGCGCCCCGGTAGCCCATGTACCCCTGGGCGATCTCCAGGTCGGTGCGGCAGACGCCGCAGAGCCCCACGCGCACCACGGCCCATCCCGGCATCAACTGCGGCTCCGCCCACTCCTCGGTGAGCCTGACCGCTCCGTCGAATACAAGCGCTCGCATATCGCCTCCATGCACCGGTGTGTGCCGACACCGGCTGATACGTTACAATAGCACCGTGCGGCCCGGCAGATGCGCCGCACCGGGAGCGGATCGCATGGTTTCATTCGCCCTTGCCGCCATCCTCCTGCTCGCGCCGGCAGGCCGCCCGAAGCCGTCGGCGCCTGTGCGGGTCCTCGTCGACAGCATCCACGCGCACAACTTCCTGCGGCTCGGCCCGGACCACGACCCCTTCTCCTATCACACGGCCTACGGGCTACGCCGTGCCTTCCGCGCGTTGGAGTCGCAGGGCATCCGCGCGCAGGAGGCCACCTCCGGCCACATCGACGACGCGCGGTTGGCGGGGGTGCGGGCGCTGTTCATCAACCTCGTCTCGGCGGACCTGCCCGCCTTCGGCGTCGCGGAGATCGCGTCCATCAAGCGCTTCGTACTCCGAGGCGGCGGCCTGTTCATCATCACGGACCACAGCAACTGCTACTACCACGCCCACAAGCTCGCGCCGCTGATGGAGGAGCTGGGCATACGGGTGACCACCGAGACGGCCGCCGAGCGCGGCCCGCTGACGCTGGGCGCGGGTAACGGCTGGTTTGTCGCGGTGGACTTCCCCAGGCACCCGGTCACGGAGGGGCTTCGGGCCATCGCGCTGCAGACAGGCGGCACGGTGGACGACCGCTGGGCCGTCGCCCGCACAACAGCGCGGGCATGGGGCGACCAGTGGACCTCGCACCCGTTCGGCGAGGGCGACACCCCTGGCCACTACGGTAACTGGAAGCAGGACCCCGGCGAGCGCAACGGCCCCCTGGGCGTGGTGGCAGCGAGGACGCTGGGGAAGGGCCGAATCGTGGTGGCGGCCGACCAGAACATGCTCGGCGACCCCTACTTCCGCTACGCCGACAACGGCCGCCTCTGGCTGAACGCCATGGCCTGGCTATGCAGGGAGCCGCGGTATGCCGCCCCGGTAGCCTTCACCCGGGCGATCGGCCCGCGAGTGGCGGCGTACGAGGAGTACCGGGCCTCGCTCTGGGGCAACAGCGGGCGGACGGGCCTCTTCAACCTCTTCGCCGCTCTGGGCCGCCACGTGCCACTCTTCGCCGCCGCCGACCTGCCCGAGGCGCCGGACCTGATCCTCTTCGCGCATGACGGCTACATACTGCCCGAGGCGGCGGCGGACGCGGTGGTAAATCACCTGCGACGCGGCAGGCCCCTGGTTATCCTAGGGCGCGCTAAGGCGCCGGGAAGCCTTGCACGCACGCTGGCTGCCCGGCTGGGAGAGCCGAGGGTCAGCGACGAGAGCGGCAACCGCGTCGCGACCTACCCGCGCGGCGGGCGCGTGGTGACGCTGAAAGCGCTGGACGCCCTGCGCAATCCCAGGCTCGCGCCGCCGGAGCGGAAACCCACCGAGGAGCAGCGCGTGCTGGTCGACGCCCTGCTGGTCCTGATGCGCGACGAGATGGCGCGCACCGCCGCCCGAAGGCCGGAGCCCCGCTAACCGCCGCCTCCCCAGGCCGCCTTCGCCCCGCCACGACCGCGCACTTCGTCCTCAATCGATCTGATTATCTTGTACATAATGCCAGATGCAAACGAACTGGCTAAAGCCCCATCGCAGAACCGGTCATTTCTTACGATCGCGCTAATCAGCTTGCACTTGGTCACCAAGTCGACGCTATCGTAGTCGAACAACCCGCCGGCCACCATGGCGCGCCCTGCGTCCCATCGCGCCCAGTCAAACCCGATCATGATCGGTATATCGTATACAATGGTGATGAACTGCGATACCAGGGACTCCTGGGTACCCATGGCGAGGTCGGGCGTGTGATCTTGGGACGAGCCGCCGCCATCCCGTTCGCCAGACACCACTGCAGCCTCAATCGCCGGGATCAGGGCGAACAGCGGTTGCCAGTCCTGCAGTGTGACCGCGCAGATTACCTCGGCGCAGTTCCGTTCATTCAGCCCGCTCATGCCCGCCGGACCGTTGCCGCACAGGGCCTGTTGTGGTTCACTGTTCGCCGCCGCCTCCCCAGGCCGCCTTCGCCCAGGCCTCCATCGCGCCGTACTTGTCCTCCCAGGTGGTGTACATGGCGCCGACGATGCCGGGGATGTCCCTCGTGGCAGCCTTCCACCGCGTGATCGCCGCACCGTCGTCGTCGCCGTCGTAGTAGCCCGAGAGGATCTGCTTCAGGCCCAGATCGGCGAAGAAGCGGCAGTTCTTGCCCTCCAGCCCGCCATGCCAGTTCACGATGCCCACGTCCTTGTCCAGCCCCTTCCAGCTTCCGGCCAGCGTGCCGTTCACGGCGTAGAACTTCTCCACGGCGTTGTGCATGGGGTCGAACATGTCGTTCCAGACCCAGATGCCGGCGTCGGGCCGGGCCTGTCGGATGATGGCCGCCGCCTTGCGCACGTTGTCTGCCAGTATCTGACCCGGCGTCAGGTTACGGCCCCGGCAGAGCGCGCACTGGTTGATGACCCGGATCTCGTCATGCGACATGAGGAACGCCGCCGGGTGGAGCAGCGCGTCGGCGGCCTTCACCTCTCGGCGCCACTCCTCGAAGATGGCCGGCTCGCTGAGGCAGCTGTTCAGGCGGTCCTCGTAGACGACAATCGAGTGGTACCAGCTCACGCGGAGCCTCTCGCCCTCGCGGATGCGCGTGCCCGCGGCCAGTCGGATGGGCGGCTGCTCGTGGTAGGCGATCCAGGGGTGCAGGACGGGGTCCACGATGCGCTGGAAGTCGCGCCCCTCCTCGTACGCCGTGCCGCCCTCGCCGCGCACGGCCACGGGGCATCCCGGCCGCCGCAGCACGTTGACCAGGCCGATCTCCTCGATGGCCAGGTCATCCCACCAGAGCTTGCCCTCTTTGCCGCCCCAACTGCCCAGGTAGAGGTTGGCCTCCGTCGCGTCGAAGCTGTTGAAGACGATGTCGTAGCACTTCCAGTCCTGGGTCCGATCAACGCGGAAGGTCTGGAAGCTGAGCGACGCCCCATCCCTGGTGAGGAGCTTGATCTCCGGGTCGGCCGGGGCGAGGTCCTCGGTCTTGACCCAGACGGAGACGTGGTACTGGCGGCGCGGCTGGAGCTTCACGGGCTGGCTGACGCGGCAGTGGCGGTACTGGTTCTTGCCGATGGCCTCCATGCGCAGCGAACTGCGGCCCGAGCGCATGACCTCCCGGTCGATGAAGGTGGTGACGCCCTCATCGTCCTGCCAGCCCCAGCCCACGGCACGATCGCCGGCCTCGGCCTCGAATCCGCCGTTGGCTACGCGGGTCGGGTTGTCCTGCTCCAGCCTGGCCACGCCCTCCTTCACCAGGTAGAGCGCATCCCGCACGGGCACGCCCTCCATGTTGTTGCGGTCGCGGGAGTTGCCCATGACGATGGCGACGAGGTCGATGCCGTTCAGCTTGGCGGCCTGACGCAGGGCCGCGGCGCGGTCAGGAGCCACGTTGGCCGAGAGCGCCACGCCGTTGTATCCCGCGCGATGGGCGGCGGGCAGGCGGGCGATGACGCGGTCGACCTCCTTCGGATCGTTTATATCGCGCCAGACAAAAAGCCAGCGCCGCTGCATGGCAGGCTTGCCGAGACCCTGATCCGCCAAGCAGGCCGGCCCTGCCGCCAACGCCGCCAAGACCGCCAAGACCGCCAACGCCGCGCCGAACCGCATACCCCACCTCCCGCAGCCCGAGCGGGCCGCACCCCATCCACGATACCCCGCGCGGCGAGGGCGGACCCGCCGGCACCCCGGCCGCGGGGCCATCGTGAGGGCTGTCAGTCCGCCCATGTCGTCAGACCGTCACGGACCCGCCCAAATAGAAGCCTGGGCCGCCAGCCGCCTGATGCGCCCGCCTTCGCCCCTCCCGCAGCTGTGCCTACCTCCCGAAGGACCCCAGCACCACCTGCGCGTAGACGCGGTGACCGAAGTCGTTGGGGTGGTTCACTCCGTTGCCGGTCAGGTCGAAGTCGCGCTTGCGCTTGTGGAACTCGGCCCAGACCGACGTCACGTCCGCCAGTGCAATGCCCGGTGCGCAGAGGCTGGCGAGGGCGTCGCAGTACTGCGGG
This sequence comes from uncultured Chthonomonas sp., assembly GCA_903951425.1. GTDB lineage: Bacteria > Armatimonadota > Chthonomonadetes > Chthonomonadales > CAJBBX01 > CAJBBX01. The sequence continues at coordinate 10,546 of CAJBBX010000002.1, read as the reverse complement.
AAGCGGTCGTGGCGGAGCGCGGTCCAGTCCGGGTTGCCCAGCATGGGGGCGACGAGGATGAACTCGGCCTCGGGGCGGCGGGCGCGGACCGATTCGACCATCCTGCGGATGTTGGCGGCGAAGTCCGGGGCCTCGCGCCCGGCGGCGTCGTTCATGCCGAAGGCCAGGATGACGAGGTCGGGCTGCGCGTCGGCCACCTTGCCGATCTCGCCGAGGCCCCAGGTTGTGTCGGTACCGCCGACGGCGAAGTTGGCCAACGTCACGGCGGCGCGGCACCGGCGCTCCAGTGCCAGACGCACGAGCTCCTGCCAGGGCGGCTGGTGCGGCGGCACGTTGGCCCAGCCCGAGCAGTTGCAGCCGGTGGAGATGCTGTCACCCAGGACGGCGACGGCCAGTGGGCGGCGCTGTTTGAGGCGCTCCTGGGTCTTCGGCAGGCTCCCGGCCAGCCGGGGCGCGGGCCAGGCCGACCGCCGATGGTCGTAGGTGACCGTGACCTGCATGTCGAGGTACTCGGTGGAGGCGCCGAAGAGGATTTCATCGCCGCCGTCGCGGTGGGTGAGGTTGAACATCTGCGTACCGGGCTTGCGGCGGAGCTGCGCCGGGCTTGCGCAGGGGACGCGCGAGCCTTCGGGCAGCGTGAGGCGGCCTCGGGCGGCGTCCCAGAGGTAGTCGCGCCCCGCCTCGTAGGTGACGAGGCCGGAGTTGCTCACGACCGACAGGATGCGCGTGGGGGCGAAGATCAGCGGCGCAGACGGCGGCTCGGAGGCGCCTTCCCGCACGAAAAGCACGCTCTCGCCGCGCATAGCCGATGTGCGCCAGAAGGGCGTGAGGAGGCGCTCGTCGAGCTTCCAGGCTACCGGTTTTGCGGCAGGCTGCGCGACGGCGCAGGCGGCCAGAAGGGCTGCTGCCGCCGCGAGGACGGCGGCGAGGGGGCTGCAGGTCATGGTGCGGTCTTCTCCGGTCCGGGCCTACTTGTAGATGGGCAGCTTCCAGGGCTTTCGGTACTCGCGCGAGTAGCAGAGGGTCTCCTTGCCCGCGCGGCCGGTGATATCGTTCTTCGCCTTGTCCCACCGCACGGTGGCGCCTGCCAGCAGGGAGCAGTTGGCCAGATGACAGACGATGGTGGTCTGGGCCATGGAGGCCAGGTGCGACCGGGGCTGCTCACGGCTCTTCACGCAGTCGAGCCAGTTTTGCCAGTGGTCGTTGGTCGGCTCGACGCGCTCGGGCGGGATCAGCTCGCCGGAGGGGTCCATGACATGCCAGCCGCCGCGCCAGACGCGGAGCGTCTTGCCGTCGGCGCTTACGAACTCGGTGCCGTGGTCGGGCCTACCGGGGAAGTCGCGCCCGGTCTGCCAGTGGAGCACCACATCGGGCTTGGCGAAGCGCATGAGGGTCTGGACGGTGTCGGGCGCGGTGCGGTCATCGGTGGGATAGGCCAGGCGGCCTCCACAGCTGGTCACCTCGGTGGGCATGGCAAGGTCAGTATCCTCGCTGAGGCCCAGGAGGGCGATGTCCATCATGTGGACGCCCCAGTCTCCGGTCATGCCGGAGCCGTAGTTGAGGAACCAGCGCCAGTTGCCGTGGACATGGTTGGGCGCGTAGGGGAGCATGGCGGCGGGGCCGGTCCAGAAGTCGTAGTCCAGCCCGGTGGGCGGCGTAGTGGGCGCCACGTTGCCAACGGCGAAGGGGTCGGTCTTCCAGGCGCGGGCCAAGACGATCTTTCCCAGCTTCCCCGCGCGGACGTAGGCCACGGCGTTGGTGAACTCCGGCGTGCTCCGCTGCCAGGTCCCCACCTGCACAATGCGGCCGTAGCGCTTCACGGCGGCGGCCATGGACTTGGCCTCGACGATGCTGTGGGAGATAGGCTTCTCGCAGTAGGCGTCCTTGCCCGCTTCCACGGCGTGGATCAGGTTCAGGGCGTGCCAGTGGTCCGGCGTGCCGATGATGACGGCGTCGATGTCCTTCCGCTCCAGCATCTTCCGGTAATCCCGGTAGATCGTGGGCGCCTTGCCGTACTTCTCGGTGACGTTCTTGATGTCGCCGGGCATGCGGGCCTCGTCCACGTCGCAGAGGGCCGCCACCTCGACCTCGGGCTTCTCCATGAGGACGCGCATGTTGTGCGCACCCATGCCCCCGCAGCCGATGAGGCCCAGCACCAGCTTGTCATTGGCGCCCACGGCTCGACCTGCACCACGCGCCGCGGGTCCGGGCAGGGCGTCGCCGGCCAGCCCTGCGCCGACGGCGGCGGCCGCTCCAATGAAGGTCCGACGCGAAAGGTCACTCATGGCATGCCTCCTTGCGGTCACGCCGCCCGCATCCGTCCCTGCGGCGCCCGATGCTTCATGGTACCGCCCGTCCCGCCGCTTGCCTTCAAACCCGCGCGCGAGTACAATGCCCTGGCGGCGCCGAGTTGGCCTGAAGGAGTGGTGGCGTGGACCAAGACCAATTGTGGAAGGACCTGCTGCGGGAGTTCATGCCGGACTTCTTGCGTCTCTTCCTACCGGATGTGGCGGAGCGCCTCGACCTGGAGACCGTGCGGTTTCAGGACAAGGAGACCTTCACCGATCTGCCGAAGGGACTGCGCCGGGAGGCAGACCTGGTGGCGGAGGTGCGAAGCCGCACGGGCGAACCGGCACTCATTCTGGTCCATGTGGAGATTCAGGGCCGCCGCGACGCGGAGATGGCCCAGCGAATGTGGGAGTACTACCACCTGCTGCGGCTGCGGCACCGGAAGCCGGTGGTGCCCATTGTGCTCTACCTTGTGAAGGGCCGCGCCGGGCTGGCACGGGAGCGCTACGTGGACCGGGTGTTCGGCATGACGTACGCCACGCAGACCTACTGGGCGATCTCGCTGCCGAGCTTTGCCGCAGCGCGGTTCCTGAAGGCAGAGCCAATCTTCGGCGCCGCCGTCAGCTCGGTGATGCGACCAGGCAGGCTGAGCCGCGCCATGCATAAGCTGCAGGTTCTGCACCGCATCGCCCGCGGCCCGATCGACGCGGCGCGGCGCGACATACTCGTACATATGGTTGGTGAGTACCTGCACCTGAACCCGGAGCAGGAGGCGGAGATGAACCGCCTCATCACGTACACAGGCGCAGAGGAGGTGCGAGAGATGGTGAACGAGTTTGAGGCAAGAGGCATTGAGAAGGGAATCGAGAGGGGCATCGCGCAGGGCATCGCGCAGGGCATCCGGAAGGGCCATGCGGTCGGCCATCTGGATGGCAAGCGGAGCATCATCTTGAGCCTCATAGAGGCCCGGTTCCCGTCGCCGCCGACCGACGTCAAGGCCCGATTGGACCGCATCACCGACTCCAGACGGCTTACCGAGCTGGCGCAGACGGTACTGACCGCCAAGAGCCTGGCCGACCTGAAGCTGCAGGACTGACCGGCGCCGCCGGCGGGAGGTGGAGAGTGGGTCTGATCGCTGCGTTGGCGATGGTTGCAGCGCTCTTGGGCGTGGTAGCGCAGGGCGGTGACGTGGTGGTGCGGCCCGCCGATACGGGCGCGGCGCTGGTGAACCCGGACATGGGGTGGACCATGCACTACTACTCCAACGTCCCCACCAACTACGGTTCGCAGTTGGAGCCGTCCGACACCGTCGACGACTTCCCCGGCCTCTCCACGGTCTACCTGCGCGTGCCCTGGTCCTACATCCAGCCGGAAGAGGACCGCTTCAACTGGGCCATTCTTGACACGCCCGCTCAGCGCTGGATCGCCAAGGGCAAGCGCGTGGCGTTCCGCATCACCTGCTCCGAGAACTGGATGCCCAACCCGGTGCCGGAATGGGTATACAAGGCTGGCGCCAAGTCGGTCCGCTATGAGTTTGGCAAAGGCCCGCTACCGAACGGCGCGTGGACCGACCCCGACTTCGGCGACCCGGTCTTCCTCCAGAAGCTCGAGGCCTTCCTGTCCGCCATGGCGGCGCGGTACGACGGCAACCCCAACGTGGCCTTTGTCGACGTGGGCACCTACGGCCTCTGGGGCGAGGGGCACACGTTCATGAGCAGCATGGTCCCCGAGCCGAAGGCGGCGGTCGACGTCCGGAAGCACATCGACCTCCACGTGAAGCACTTCCCGCGGACGCTGCTATGCATCAGCGACGATGTGGCGGGGCACAACAAGCCCGGCCTCCACCTGCCTGAGACCGACTACGCGCTCTCCAAGGGCGTCTCGCTCCGCGATGACAGCGTCTGCGTGGGCGGCCCGCCCAACAGTTGGTACCACGCCGACCTGGCGCAGGCCTTCTGGCCCACGCTACCGGTCATCCTGGAGCACGAGCACTACGGCCCCTCCAAGGAGCGCGGGGCCTGGGGCGACGGCACGCTGCTGCTCAAGTCCGTGGAGGCCTACCACGCCAGCTACATGTCCATCCACTGGTGGCCTCGGGTGCTGCTTGAGGCGAACCGGCCGATCATCGATGCCATCAACAGACGCATGGGATATCGGCTGCAGCTGCGCCAGGCGGAGTGGCCGGCGTCGGTCACGGCAGGCAAGCCATTCCCCTCCGCCCTGACGTGGGCCAACGCGGGCGTGGCTCCCTGCTATCCTGGCGGGTTCGGCGCGCTGACGCTGAAGGACGAGAAGGGCGGCATCGTGGCCCTGCTCGTGGACGAGGGGCTGGACCTCCGGAGCCTGGAGACGGCGGAGCCGGGCAAGGCGCGGGAGACACGGCGCCTGTTCCGGGCTTCCGTGGGCGAGGTGGCGCCGGTCGTGAAACCCGGGCGCTATGACGTCTTCGTATCGGTGGGACGACGCGACGGGACGCCGGTGATCGCGCTGCCGCTGGCGAACGATGACGGCGCCCGCAGGTACCGCCTCGGCGCGATTACGGTTACGGCCCAGTAGCCGCCTGCATCGCCCTTGTCGGCGTCAGTTCCGGAGGTCGACCTCCCAGATCACCTCGCGGATGAAGCCCTTCTGGCGGATCATCTTACGGATGGTCTCCGACTCCTTGGTGAGGTCCACGTTGGGATGGCTGCGCAGGCAGCGCATGGTCCCTCGCACGTAGCAGATGCCGTGCATGACGCGCACATCGACCAGGCTCGCGTCCACATAACGCCTCCCCAGCTCACGCTGGATGGTGCGTGTGAAGTGGGCATCCTCGACGGCCATGCGTTTGCCTCCCTCTCGGGCGGGAGCGGCGCCGCTCCTGCCGTCCGGCGCGACCGGTCGCGCCGGCGTTGCGTGTGAGACACCCTCGGACACACTGGATGCATTGCTTGTGGTAGTGTAGACGACTGCACTGACGAAAGGGTTCATGGCACGAGGCAGGCTCCGACTCCGTCTACTACTACGCCCCCGTGGCGATCGAACCCGAACAGGACACAACCCATGATGAATGCAGTACGGGCCTCCCTGGCGGCCCTTGTGATGATGTCGGTCGCGTCCGCGTCGATATCCGCGCCCGACCTCCGGACGCTCTTCAGGTCGGAGCTCGCCGGCGCCGAGGACCGTATCGGCTGGCGGGGCGACAAGCTGAGCGATGAGACCTCGCTGGCCGCGGTGGTCGCCGGTCTGGCCCGGCGCCCCCTGCTCGGCGGATCGCCGCTCATCGTGGGCGAGAAAAAGAAGCAGGCATACGCGCCGGCCGAGGCCCGCGCCGCCGCCTTCCGTGAGGCCGCGGAGGGTTCCGACGAGCGCCTGACCGCCTCGCTGGCCCTCTCGCTGGTGCTGGAGCCGCCCGCCGACGCCCGTGAGGCCTATGCGGCCGCCGTGGCGCACCTGGCGAAGTATGGCGACAGCTTCGATGAGGCGCTGGCCGGCGTGCTGGCGGCCCCGAACGACCTGGTCCTGCTCAGCGCCCGCAAGTACGGCGCCGCCGATGCCATGGTGCGCCGCGCCAAGCCGCGCCAGGCGGGGATCCTCACAGCCCTCGCCTCGGCCGATGATGGGTACCTCCGTAGCCGCGGCGTGGCGGCGCTGGGGATGCTGCTGAACCGCGATGGGCAGCTTGCGGCGCCGGCATCGCTCCTCTTCGAGCCTGCCGAGTTCGAGCTGAGCGCTGTAATCCGCGCCCGCCTCATCGACCTGGTCCTCGAATCCGCCCGCGACAAGCAGCACCGGGTCCGGGCCGCGGCAGCGCTGGCGCTGGGCATGGCGGCCGACCGCGACCTCATCCAGCCGCTGGATCGCCTCTTGCACGACGAGAGCTACATCGCCGCGCCTGCCGGCCAGGGCCTCCGCCGTATCGCCTTCCCCGTGGCCGCCGCGGCCGCCGAGGGCATGGCCCGGCTGGGCAGGACTGTGCGCGCCCCTGGCGGCGAGCTGACTGCGGCAGAGGCCAAGCGCGTGGTCCGGGGCTGCCGCGACATCACGAAGGACGCGGCCAAGGTGCGGCCGAACCCGGCCACCAGCTTCCACTCCGGCGACTGGTAGGCGGGCTGGAAAGGTAAGGACTATGGCTCGAGATTCGGTGTGGTTGGCAGTCGCTGCGTTGGCTGCAATGACTTCGCAACCGGCGGCGACAGCGCAGGCGGGCGGAGTGATCGCCCGGAAGGGCGCCTCTGAGCGGTGGGGCTTCACGGCCAACGGCAAGGAGATGGGGTCCCAGACCGCGCAGTGCGTGGCGGTGCGGCCGGGGCAGTCGGACTGGAAGTTCGCGCTGGACTTGCGTGTCCCGTCGCAGGGGGCTGCGGTGGCCGTGACGATGTCCGGCACGTTCACCATTGCGGCAAACGGCACCCCCATCGCGCTGGCGCTCGAGGCCGACGCCGCAGGCTCCAAGCAGCGCGCCGCCTACACCTTCGCGGGCAAGAAGGCCACCGCGCGCATCACCGTGGGAGGTCAGAGCATCACCCGCGATGCGGCGCTCGGCGGATCAGAGACGCTTCAGCTGAACAACCTGATCACGCTCATGTCCTTCACCACCCAGACGGTACGGCCGCAGGCGGGAAAGGTGGCCACGGCGTCGATCTTCGCCGCCAGCGCGCTCCAGACCATGAAGCTGACCCTCACGGCCCAGCCGAAGACCGAGACGATCACGGTGGCAGGCAAGCGCGTGGAGTGCGTCGTGGTCGATGCGGCGCCCATCGCGAACAAGTTCTGGTGCGACGCCAGGACCGGGGAACTGCTCAAGGTTGCAGCCCCCGCACAGGCCCTGGTCATCGAGCGCAGGTAGCCTTAGTCCGCGTTCAGTGTTGCTGCCGGCAGCGATGCCGGCAACGGCATCCCCGCCTTCTCCATGGCCAGCGCGGCGCCGCCTACGCGCCCGGCGTTGTTCTTGAGGTGGGCGAAGACCACCTCCGTCTCCTCGCGTAGCACCGTCCATGTCTCCGGAAAGAGAGAGTCGACCTCCCGCGCCACGATGCCGATGTAGGTTTCGTAGTAGGTCACGCCTCCGCCCACCGCCAGAATGTCCGGCTCGAATTCCATGGCCGCGTTGTGCAGCGCGATGGCCAGATAGCGCGCGCTCACTTCCAGGATCTGCCGCGCCACTGCGTCGCCCGCCTTGGCCGCATCCATGAGCGACTTACCTTTGTTGTCGGTCGTCGCCCACTCGCCCTTGAGGCTCGTCGCCACGTTCTTCGCCAGCGCGTCATCCACGGCCCGGAACATGGACGTGAACGATGTGAACGCCTCCATATGCCCGCGCTTGCCGCAACCACAGAGGGGAGCATACGGGAGCGTGGGATCGACCACGTAGACGTGGCCGATGTGGTTCTGGCAGACGTGCCGGGCGCCCTTGTAGAGGCCCGATGCATCGGCGAATCCGCCGCCTACGCCGCCGCCCACGGCGGCCAGGTAGACCGACTTCGTCCCGCCGCCCGCGCCGAACCGCTGCTCGCCGAACGCGGCCGCGGCCACGTCGTTGGCTACCGTACCGGGCACGGAGTAGCCGAGGGCATCGTTGAGCGCGGCGCAGAGGGCGTCCGTGAAGCCGAAGTCATCCCACGTGGGTCCCAGGTTCGGCGAGCGGAGGATACGCCCCTCTCCGTAGCGCGCCGGGCCAGGGATGTTGCCGCCCCAGAGCGCAAGCTTGTGCCCGTCCCACTTCGGGCGCGCCTCGAGCAGCATGGCAACCATCTTGCCGATGGCCTGGTCGGGGCCCAGGTCGGCCTGGGTGGGCCGCCGTCCCAGGTCGGCGATGATCTCGAACGTCGGGGAGAAGAGCGTTCCCTTGATGCCCGTCGCACCCACGTCCACACCCATGATCGCCGGCTTGTCACCCATCACGCTCCACCCTCCAGGGCCTTGTAGCGGCCCATCCAAGATCAACTTGGCCTAATTCTAGCCCATGACTCGTATGCCTCCACGCACCGCGGGCGAATTCCGGGTCTCGCTCCTGTCGTCGCCCGATACCGGGCGAACAGGAGCGCCTCTGATCTGGCCCGTGTGACTCTTGGACTGCCTCAAATCGTAAGAGGAGATAGCCGATTTGCATGGAACTATACGGCGGAGGCCGGCTGGAGACCGGCCTATACCTAACGAATTGGTAACACGACCACTAGACCCACCTTGCGGGCGCCCGCTGACACCGTCACCGGAGCCGCACCGGGCCGGGGCCAACCGTGGTTCTGACCGGCACCGGCACACTGATGCTGTGGCATACAGCGTCTCGCCGAAGGGCCGATCCTGATCAGCCCGTGTCCTGTAATTCCAAGGAGAGCCAGTGATGGTTTACATGCACGTTAGGGGACGCACGCGCAGGTGTGCGGTGGCGGCGCTGGCCGTCCTGTTCAGCCTCGGTACGGGAAGGGCGCAGGCGGTCGAGTTCCTCACGGACCACGGTATCGAGTCGCATCAGTTCGCCGGTGAGGACGTCATCGTCACCCACTGCACGCTGACCATCGACTGCACATCGGGGTTCACCAACTACCGCAGCCTGCTGGTGCGCGGCAATGGCGTCGTCCGGGCCGGAACCGGCACTCTCCTCCTGGGTGTCAGCGGCAACGTTTCCATTGAGCCGGGGAGCCGCATTGATGTGAGCTCTTCCGGCTACCTGCACCATTCTGGACCCGGCGCGGGCGCGTCCAACACAGGCGTGGGCGGGACCCATGGCGGATCGGGCGGCGGCAACGGCGCCTGGGCGTACGGCTCCGTCACAAGCCCGACCGACCACGGTAGCGGCGGCGGGTGCAACAACGGCGAGCAGTTCTGGGGAGGCATGGGCGGCGGCAGCATCCATACGCAGGTGGGCGGAATGCTCACGCTGGATGGCCAGGCTTTGGCGCGCGGCGCGGACGGCTGGAAGTCGGGAGGCGGGGCCGGCGGGAGCATCTGGATCGAGGCAGGCACGATGTCGGGTAGCGGCGCCATTGCCGCCAACGGCGGCGCAGCCGGTAGCGCCGATGGCTGGCCCGCCCACGGCGGCGGGGGCGGCCGAGTGGCCGTCTATGTCGGCTCCAGCACCTTCAGCGGGTCGACCCAAGCGCGCGGCGGCAGTGGCGTGAACTCGCATGGCGGGCCCGGTAGCTGCTACGTCAAGGATACCGGTACGTCAACCGAGACACTGACCTTCGATAACAGCGGGCTGGTCGGCCCGACGAGGCACCGGGCGGCGAACCTACCCACGACGGACCTGACTGTGGCAGCGCCCACGGTGATGGTCTTCGACTGCTCGTCCTCCGCCGTCCAGGCTCGCGACCTCACCGTACGCTCCGGCGCCACGGTCACTTGCCCGGCCAATGACGGTTCCGGATTGCTCGTCATGGTCACCCGAGATTTGCTGGTCGAGGCGGGCGGAGAGCTCACCGCCACCGGCGCCGGCTACCCCTATCAGCAGGGCCCGGGGCGTGGCCACTACAACACCGGCGACGGCGGCACCCACGGCGGCACAGGCTCCGGCAACTGGGAGTGGTGGGCCTATGGATCCATCACCGAGCCGGTTGTCCCGGGTAGCGGAGGCGGCTCCAACAACGGCAACCAGTTCAACGGCGGCGCAGGCGGCGGACGGCTGTCGATGGATGTGACGGGAACCGCCACTGTGGACGGCGCCGTCTCGGCAGACGGAGGCGCCGCCTACAAGGCGGGCGGCGGCGCCGGCGGATCCGTCTTGATGCATGTCGGCTCGCTTGCCGGTAGCGGGGTCATCCGAGCTGATGGCGGCGGGACGAGTACAGGCGACGGCTGGCAGGCCCTGGGCGGCGGCGGCGGCCGCGTTGCCCTCTACTGGGGCTCGACTGCGTTCACCGGATCGTTCTCGGCCCGCGGCGGACGCTGGACCCTCAACGGCGTGACGGCCAGCGGGGGCCCAGGCACGGTCTTTGCCCAGAACACGACAACGGTACAGCAGACCGTGACATTTGACAACGGTGGCGTGGCAGGAACCACCCTCCATCCGGCGCTCTCCATTGCCGGCGCCGATTGGTTTGTCTCCTCTGCCACGGTGGTATTCCGCTGTGTGGATGAGCCCTTGGCGACCCGCGACCTGACGGTCCGCACCGGGGGCGCCGTCACCTGCCCCGGGAACGACGGCATTGGTCTGAGCATCAACGTCGGCCGGAACCTGACGGTCGACCTCGGCGGGTCCATCGATGTGACAGGCTGCGGCTACGTGTACGAGCAGGGGCCGGGGCGCGGACACTCCAATACCGGCGACGGCGGCACC
>CAJBBX010000001.1 GCA_903951425.1 uncultured Chthonomonas sp. | reverse complement strand
TCACCATCGATTTCGATCGCGTACCGGCTGAGGAGCGTCTCGAGGGCGAAATCGATCCGTCGGTCCCGTCCCTCGATGTCGACGTAGTCGCGTTGCTCCACGAGTAGCCCCGCAGCCGCCGGGCCGAAAACATCGGCGAACAGGTCTACGAACCGTTCCTCGGTCCGATATGGCGCGGCTGCCGGCATCAGGGCGTCTCCTGCTCCACGGCTGAACGCGGTTTGAGACAGGCACCATCCGCATTGTCTGCCTGCCGTGGTGGCTTATTCACTGCGTTATGGTACCGGATGCCACCGGCTCCAGCCGTGGCCGCGTGTACTGCCTCGTCATTCGGGGCGCTGGTTGACAACGAGTTGTTGGTGCGGCATGTGGATGTGCCGCGGTTGGCCCCGCTGTTGCGCGCCTTTGAGGGGTGTGCAAGGGCGGTGCTGGGGGAGGTGGAGACCGCCAATGTCGTTAAGCTCCACCGCTACTCGGGGAAGGTCAGCTATCTGGCATGCGCGGTTCGCAGAGGCGATCCGTACCCACTCATTCGGCTGCGGGTGAAGGTCGATCTGCCCCGACTATCGATCCACACCATGAGCTATGCCACGGATGCCGACCCACCAAGGCTCGACGCGACCGTGGGGGAGATCAAGCGCGGTGTAGAGGGAGGATCGGCAGGCTCGGGACCCAGCCGCCTGTCGTGAGATCGCATCGTGGGTGGCGCGAAGGAAGCAGGTGGGCAACGCCGACCTGGTCGGCCGAGACGCAACGACGCTCATCGCGCCCGTCACACATGCGCCTGACCGAAAATGGAGCGGGAAACGGGACTCGAACCCGCGACCCTCTGCTTGGGAAGCAGATGCTCTACCACTGAGCTATTCCCGCACGAGCAGTTCCTCTTCCCGTTGATCGGTACCGCCCCCAGCATGCAGGGCAGAAGAACTGCCTCCAGTATATCCTCCGGACATCCCTCAGGTCAAGGAACGGTCTGGGTGGCGCTGTCGTTGGGGGGCGTGCCTGGGGCGGCTCTCTTGGTGGATGGCCCGGGGCGCGGGGTAGGCCTGGTCGGGGACGAACGTCTTAGTTGTGTGGAACGCTCGGAACGGAATTGCCTCTTGGGTTTCGCGCTTGCCCTATGGGCCGCCTCAAAGACACGCGCCGCCTGCCGCGCGTCACTGCGAGGCCGGTCCTACTCTCTTGCTACCACCGTGTCGTAGAGCCCGTAATGGGTAAGCCCCGGGTGGCTGTCGATCCCCGTGTACCGAAGCGAGGCGTCTTCGTACCGCCTGAATGCAAACACGGCCTGGTTCATCTGCTCGGTGTTGAAGACGCGCAGTTGCACGAGCAGGTGGAAGTCCCGCACCGTCAGGCCGGTGACCGCGTAGAACAGGTCCGGCTCAAGCCTGGTGATGACGTCCTGCAGCGTGTTCTCGCGGAAGTCGGTCAGGTACATGAACGCAGGGATCCGCGTCGCGAACTTGATGAGCTTCTCCTGGACCTGCTTGCGCTTGGATTTGAACTCCTTTTCCTCTTCCGTCAGTTCGCGCTTCTGGTCTTTCGTTAACCCTTCGTTCTTCACCTTCTTCTTCAGATCCTTGACCCTATTGCTCTTGTTGATGATGGTCTCGATGATGTTGTCGCCCAGCGCCCGCCAACCCTCGATGCGCCCGACGGCGGCCATGGCATCGGCATTCTCCATGATGCGCCGCAGGGTGTCGTTGTCGACGTTGACGAGCAGCGCGCTCTCCCACTTGCGAGAGAGCAGCGTGGCGGAGGTGCCCGACATGGCGATATCGAGGATGCCGCCCGCGTCGATCTGCGTCATGTTCGCGCCGTCATAGGCCAGCACGGGCAGGAACGAGACGAGGTCGCGAACCGCCGTCTCCGGGTTCGGCTCGTTGGGCGATAGGCCGATGCCGTACTCCGACAGCTGCCGCAACGCCCGCGTGGGCGCGAAGTCGAAGACGAAGCAGGCCGGCTTCAGCACCTCTTCGGCGTTCGGATCGTCGCCGTTGGGGTTCCTGATGGACCAGGGCGACTGCACCCGGAACGCGGCCTGGAAGTAGGTCTCCGGCGACTTAAGGTTGCGCAGCATTAGGATCGACGACCACTGCGGCACGGTGATGCCGGTGGTCAGCTTCCCGCAGGAGAGCGTGATGGTCTTGGTCTCGAAGCCGCCCCCGATGGCCTTGCGCACCGGCGGCAGCGCGTCCAACCCGATGCCTGCGGAGGCGCCGGCGGCAACCACCACCTGGTAGGCGTGCCAGAAGTTGTTGTGCCGCCCGCCCAGCAGGTGCGCCATCGCGCGGCAGGCCGCCACGTTGGGCAGGAACCACAGTGAGTGCTGCAGGTGGGGTAGCAGCCGCACGTCCGAGTAGGGGAACGGCGGCCGCGTGCCCGTCACCAGGCTCTCAACGGCCCTTGGCGCATACTGGCCCCGGATGACGTCGAGCCACTTCTGTACGTCGTCGGCGTGCGTGAACCGCGCCGCCGGTCCTGCGCGCTTGGCCTCGAAGAAGGCGTTCAGATCCAACTCATCAAACTCACCGGCGCTCGCCACCGCCAGCAGCTCATCCGGCATCTGGTAGGTCAGCAGCCGCATCTGCGGCAAGGCGCCGTAGGGATTCGGTTTGTCGGGGTGCCGGTCGGCGTAGGTCTCCTTGGCGCGCTGCTCGTCGGTGTATGTCCAGTTGAAGATCTGCTCCTCGATGAACTCGCCCGTTGCCAGCGCGCGGAAGGGCGTCCCGGAGAGGTAGAGGTACGCTCGGGTCGTGATGGGAAGGAACAGGGCGTCCCGCTCGGAGAGCACGCTCAGGTCATCGTTCACGCCCTGCAAGCCGGCGGCGTACTCAAGGTTCGTCTCCTTACGGGCCACCGACTCCTCTTCGCCCTCGAAAAGCTCCCTGGCCGTCTCGCGCCAGGCGCCGAAGTGGTACTCGTCGAAGACCACAAGGTCCCAGTTGATCGTGTGCAGCCACTCGTTCTTGGCCTTGATGCCCCCGGAGGCGTCGCGTCCCAGCAGGTCCTGGAAGGAGCCGAAGCAGACGAGCGGCTTGCCTCTGTCGACATCCAGCGGGTCGCGGTCGTTGGCGCGGGAGAGGTACTGCCACCCGTCGAAGTCGACATGCGACTCCAGGTCGGTCTGCCAGGCATCCTCGACGGCGGGCTTAAAGGTGACGACGACGATGCGCATGGCCCCCAGCGCCTTCGCCAGTTGGTAGGCGGCAAAGGTCTTGCCGAAGCGCATCTTCGCGTTCCATAGGAAGCGCGGGACTGCCGCCTTGTCCTCGGCCCACCGCGACCGGTAGTAGGCGCAGGTCAGCTCCACGGCCTCGGCCTGTTCGCGGCGCATGGCGAAGGTGGCATGGTGTGTGCCGCCGAACCGCCGCCCCGTACGAAGCTCGGTGAGCACCGTCCGCACGTCGTCGGCCGTGCAGCGCATCCACTCCAGTTCGGCGTTCTCCAATCCCTTCCGCGCCAGCGCCGCGCGCACGTCGTGGTCGCTGAAGAGCGTGCCGTCCTCGCGCTCGGCCGGCTCGTCCAGCACGATCGTGTACCGCTTGATGGCGGCGGTCTTCAGTTGCTCGGCGACCCTCTGCCGCACATCGCGCGTTGTCTGGCCCACCTTCAGGAGGCCCGAATGCGCCTCATCGCCGATGGAGTAGGCGTAGACGCGGGGACGAGCTTCCGGCCGGGGCGCCAGGATGTCGGCGATGGTTCTAGGCATCGGTGTCGGGGCCTGCCTCGTGGGCCTCATCGCGGGGCCGCTCTGCGATCATGGCCTCGATGAATGCAACCTGGTCTGCCGTGATACCGTAGCGTGCGTATAAATCGGCATCCGTCCAAATGCGATCCATTGGCAGTATCGGCACAAACCGATAGGAATCCCTGGTTATATTTTGTGTGATTTTCCTGAGCGACACGAGGAACCTAACAAACCGGGTGCGCATGTACGCCGCCAGCCGCTGGGCCTCGAGTTCCGAGGCACAGACCCCGATGACCAGATAGGTCTCCGTTGCTGCCGTTCCCGGCGCTGCCACAACGGGCTCGCCTAGGATCGTCACGTCGTCGCGACCACTTGTCCCATGGGCCTTAACCAGCAACACCTTCCAGCGGTCGACCCACCGAGGTTGCTCGTGATAACCGAACGGTTGAGGTCGGACGTGCTCTGATTACCATACACCAGCACCGGGTCCCTGAGCCCGGTCGGTGTCCGCTCTCCCCGCTGGTTGGTAAGGCCGAAGGGCTTTCGGGCTGAGACCTGATCGCCAAGGCTTGCCTCAGAGCGGCCGTTAACGCGGTGCTGGGTAACCTTATCAGGAATGCGGACAGCCTCATTGCGTCGTACAAGGACGTCGTACGCATCGAGGTTCCGAACCACAGGCTTGCCGACGACCTCGGTCCCCCCCATGGTAACCACCTCGCAACCACCATCGTGGTCGCGGGCCCACAACCAGTAGGAGAGCCCTCCGCGGATCTTCACGCCAGGGAACACGTCGTACAGAGATGGGAGATCAATAAGCTTGACGAGGTGATGATCTCTCAACATCTGATCTCGAAACTCGTCCAGGCCTTTGCCTCCGGCGAACCACCTTGATGGAGTGATCATCACGGCATACCGTGGCTCGAGAGAAAGGGCTGCCTCAACGAAGAGATTGTAGATGGGTGTCGCAGAAGCGCCGCCGCCGCCGCCACCGTCGTCCAGCTGGCACGGCGGGTTGCCGATGATCACGTCAAACTGCATATCGCCTCCAAAGACCTCGGCAAGTCGCGCCTTGATGTCGTTGGTGTGGATGAACGCATAGGCGTGGGACTCCAGTCCTTCGCCGCGGTACAGCACCTCCCGGCTCGCGCCGCAGTAGCTGCACTTGCTGCCGTCCCATGTGTGCTCGGTGCGGTGGAACCAGATGTTGCCGTCGTCGGTGGCGAAACCCCGGGCGATGGAGTGCTCCCCCTGGGCGTGCTTGGAGCAGTAGAGGCTCCCGCGCGCCAGCAGGCTCGTCATCTGCGTGATGCCGATGCCGAAGACCTGCTGGGTGAGGATGTGGCCGACGCGCTCCTCTAGGTTCGGCATGGTGGCGGCCAGCCCGTGCGTGAGGCGGCGCGTGATCTCCCGGAGGAAGACGCCCGATTTCGCGCAGGGGTCGATGAAACGGACCGATCTCTCGGCCCAGAGGTCGGCCCCGCCATGGTCGGCGGCCCAGGCTTCCGCCAGCGTGTCGAGCATCCGGTTGGCAAACTCGGGGGGCGTGAAGACCTCGTCGTTGGAGAGGTTCGCGATGCAGGTCAGCACGTCCGGGTTGCGGCCGCGGAGGGCAAAGCTGGCTCTGGCTGTCATGGCATCGTCTCCCTGGGTGCCGCTGCCGCTCGTAGGAGCCGGCGTGAGACCCGCCCGCAGGATACCCGCCCACACGCCACAGTCCCGACAGACCGGCTCGTTTGGCGGTGTGGCCCGCCGCCGCAGCAGCATCGGCACGCCTCGATTGCCGCCGGCGTGTCGTGACAGCGTGGCTGGGCTATGTCCGTTCGAGACGGTTCTGCAGTTCGCGCACCATCCGGGGTGTTGTCATCGGTGACCGAAGAGCGTCGCTCTGCACGCGGTCGAGAAGATCG